>NZ_JALNLQ010000002.1:0-699351 GCF_023337835.1 Lysinibacillus sp. Bpr_S20 | reverse complement strand
GCACAGATAAAACATTGCCGCTGACGCTTCGCTTTCGCGCAGAGCAGAGCTTCCTGGGGGCGTCCGATGAGCCGCTTGGGCCAACAGATGTTTTTTGCGCGAAAGCGTAGTGTTAACGCAGCAACAGCAGAGGGTTTTGTTTGTGCGAAAGCGCAGCGACAGCAACAGCAGGATGTTGATCACGAAGGCGTTATCACAGGACGTGATGCTTTTAGCCTTCGTTCCTCTATATCGCTAATCCCCAAGGAGTCGCCCAGACTCCACTCCAATCAACTTATTTACATAGTAAACGTTTTAACAAAAGTCATCCACTACTTTTGGTGATGAATCTTATTTTACCATGTTTAACACTGTTTTTCTTGTTTCACTGTCTACATGCAAAATTGTTTGTAAATCTGGCACTAATATGTTGTTATGTGCTTGCATGACACGTTCTATTGTTTCGTCAATTTCAAGGAAAGTTATTTTTCCTTGTAAAAATGCCGCAACTGCCGCTTCATTCGCTGCATTCATAGCTGTTAAAATTGTACCACCTGTGCGTCCAGCCTCATATGCTAGTCGCAATGCTGGATAACGTTCAAAATCCATTTCTTTAAAATGCAACTGACCAATTTGTGCTAAGTTAAGACGTTGTCCGTTATGCAACGGCATACGACCTGGGTAGCTTAACGCATATTGAATAGGTACACGCATGTCCGGCGTACCTAGCTGCGCAATGACACTAGTATCATGATACTCAACTAGGGAGTGAATAATACTTTCTCTATGCAAAAGTACATCAATTTTATCATAAGGCATATCAAATAAGACATGTGCTTCAATGACTTCTAGTCCTTTGTTCATCATTGTAGCAGAATCTATCGTAATTTTCGCACCCATCGACCAGTTCGGGTGGTTTAGTGCATCTGCAACCGTTACGTGTTTCAATTCCTCGCGTGTTTGATCACGGAAGCTACCACCAGAAGCTGTAATAATTAAACGTTCAATATTTTTGGGGTTCTCACCATTCATCGATTGGAAGATTGCTGAATGCTCACTATCAACCGGCAAAATGGCAGCATTGTATTTCTTGGCTTCTGCCATCACTAAATGTCCAGCGGTTACCAGTGTTTCTTTATTGGCAATGGCAATTGTTTTGCCCATGCGAATTGCTGCTAATGTCGATTCTAGCCCAACGCTTCCAAGAACCGCGTTTACAAGCACCGTTGAATCAGGATGTGTAGCAACCTCTACAAGCCCTTTTGCACCAAACGTAAATTGTACTTGTGGATATTCTTTAGCGAGCATAACTGCATCTTCTTCTAATTGAACAGATACAAGCTCTGGCTTTAAAGTTTCAATCATTTCACGCGTTTTTTCGATATTTTTTCCTGAAGAAAACGCTACTAAATGAAAGGCATCGCGTTGTTCTTTTAAAATATCATAGGTTTGCCAACCGATTGAACCAGTTGCACCAAGTAAACTAATTTTTTTCACGACAAATTGTCCCCTTTTTCTATCTCAGCAAATGATATAGCACGATTATTACCACTCTATTTAGAGGAAAATGCTATTATTATGGCTCATCATCAGATTGTAGAGTTGATATCGGTTCTAACTGGGCGCTTTTTAAAGTCGTCCGATGAGCACCTGTTGTTTTTAGTTACCAAAAAAAGTGTAAAAAATGTAGTAAAGGCACGACGAATAGTAGACTATCGAAGCGGTCTAAAATACCGCCATGCCCAGGTAAAATATTTCCTGAATCCTTTACGCCAAAATGACGCTTGATAGCCGATTCCACTAAATCACCCATTTGACCAATAATTGACGCCAAGATTGTGATGAAAATAAGCGAGACATAGCCACCATTCGCAAATGGATAAATTGCCTGCATCCCAACGGCAAAAATTACAGCAATAACAATACCACCTACAAAGCCTTCCACAGTTTTCTTCGGTGAAATTTCAGGCCATAACTTATTTTTGCCTAGTTTTCTTCCAACAAAATATGCACCTGAGTCAGTTGTCCAAACTACAAGTAAACAATATACGACAAACTCTAGACCATAGCTTCGAGTTTCGATTAAGTAATGGAACCCTAATCCGACATAAAACGCACCTAATAAAATAAATGCAACTTCATCGAATGTAATTTTATTTTTCACAAGGACTACGTATATAAGCAATAGCATCGTCAGACCATACACAACCATTAAATTAGAGGAATAGCCAATCGCATCTACTACCTTACTTGACCAGTCCGTTGGTATAACAAGTAGTATTAATGTTAATAACCCTAAAAAACCAGGTACTGAAAAAAGTGAAATACCTTTCATTTTTAGTATTTCATAAAAGCCGACAACAGCCATTGCAAGCACAAGTATTGTAAATGGCACTTTTCCATAAATAACAAATGGAATAAATAGTGCTGCTGCAATTATTGCCGTAATAATTCGTTGTTTCAAGATGTTTCTTCTCCCTTCAACCCACCGTAACGGCGATTACGTTTCTGGTAGTTTTCCACCGCTTTCAGTAAGTTTTCCTCACTAAAATCTGGCCACAATGTATCTGTAAACCAAAATTCTGTATAGGCGAGCTGCCATAACATAAAGTTGCTTAATCGCACTTCACCGCTTGTACGAATTAATAAATCTGGCTCTGGCAGATGAGCCGTCATTAAATGAGCTGTCATGCATTCTTCTGTTATGTCTTGCATCGTTAATTGACCGTCCTGCACTTTTTGAAGCATTGTTTTCATGGCGCTAACCATTTCCGAACGACTTCCATAGTTCAGAGCAAAATTTAGAATTAATCCTGTATTATGCTTCGTCTCCTCCATCGCCTCAAACAACGCTTTTTGCGTATGTGCAGGTAATAAAGATGGATCTCCTATCATTTCAACACGTACATTGCGTTCCATCATTTCAGGTAAAAAGGAACCTAAAAATTCTACAGGTAAACGCATGAGGAAATCGACCTCTGTTTTTGGTCGCTTCCAATTTTCTGTAGAGAACGCGTACACCGTTAAAACTTTAATACCTAGATCTGACGCAAATCTCGTCACCTTTCGTACCGTCTTCATACCTTCATGGTGCCCAGCAACACGTGGCATGGCACGTTTCTTTGCCCAACGTCCATTTCCGTCCATAATAATCGCTACATGGGCAGGAATTGGCTCGTTTTTAGCAAGGGCAACACGTTCCTCCAATGATAGTGAATCTATATTTATTTGTTTACCTAATAGCTTTTTAAACATGCTAACTCCCCCACTACAACTAATCGGACGTATACTAACCTATCATAACAAACAAAAGCGCTATTTGTCTTTTTTTTCCCTCTAAATTGACTATGTATGAACTACCTTATTTTAGAACTACACACAATTTAAAATGATCACCATCATGTTGAATTCATAATCATTAAGACTACATACAGTCGAACGAAATCAAATCAACTTATATCATGCTAAACATTACAAAAATGTTATCCCAACTTTTGGTGATTAAAGAAAGGCGTTTTTACTCCTACTTAACTTAAGGTTAAAAAGGAGGTTGCCTTATTTTGTTCCATTTTCAATAATGTATTTCAGTTCACGTAAAGAATAGTTCTTCTTAATCTTAAAAGAAAGCAAAAATAGATGAAAGATATTATCCTGATAACCATTAAAGTTCTTAATCTCAGTAAGTGTTTAGACACCCGCCGAATGAAGATACTCTAACAGTAAAGAGAAAAGACGTCCTTTATAGGTATAGGACGCCTTCATCTCATCAAAAAGTTCCATCATAGATATGCAAAGCGCATAGCTTACACTTCTAGAATTTCTTTTTCTTTTTCCTTCGTCACTTGATCTACTTTAACGATGAATTCATCCGTTAATTTTTGAATATCTTCACAGTAGCCACGTAGATCATCTTCTGTGATTTCGCCAGCTTTTTCAAGTTTTTTTAGATCGTCATTCGCATCACGACGAACGTTACGTACAGCGATTTTTGCATCCTCTGCTTCTTTTTTCACTTGCTTCACAAGCTCTTTACGACTCTCTTCTGTTAAAGCAGGAATCATTAAACGAATGACAGAACCATCATTTGTTGGTGTAATACCAATATCTGATTTCAAAATCGCTTTTTCGATTTCACCTAAAATTGTTTTATCGTAAGGTGTAATAACTAATAAACGTGCTTCTGGTACCGAAACACCTCCAAGCTGATTAATCGGTGTTGGTGCACCATAGTAATCAACTGTAATGCGATCTAATAGAGAAGCATTTGCACGACCTGCACGGATTGAAGATAGTTCACGTGAAAAAGCGGCAATTGTTTTGTTCATTTTTTCTTTAGCTTGTTCTAAAACTTGTTTAGCCATTATGCATTCCTCCTAACAACTGTTCCAATTTTCTCGCCTTGTACGGCACGTTTAATATTACCTGGTTCCGTAATTGAGAAGACAATTAACGGAATATCGTTATCCATACATAAAGTAGAAGCTGTTGAATCCATTACTTGTAAGCCCTGTTGAATAACGTCTAAGTATGTGAGTGTATCATATTTAACGGCAGTTGCATCTACTTTCGGATCTGCAGAATAAACACCATCTACATTATTTTTCGCCATTAAAATCGCATCTGCGTCGATTTCAGCAGCACGTAACGCAGCTGTAGTATCCGTAGAGAAGAATGGGTTACCTGTACCTGCTGCAAAAATTACTACACGTTTTTTCTCTAGATGACGAACTGCTTTACGGCGAATATATGGCTCTGCTACTTGTGTCATAACGATAGAAGATTGCACTCGTGTTTCAATTCCTAATTTCTCTAGTGCATCTTGTAACGCTAATGAGTTCATAACCGTAGCTAGCATACCCATATAATCAGCTGCCGCACGATCCATTCCCATTTCGCTACCGATTTTTCCACGCCATATATTACCGCCACCTACAACAACAGCAACTTCTACATCAAGATCTACTACTTCTTTAACTTCTTCTGCAACAGCCTTGATTATTTTTGGTGATAAACCGAAGCCCGCTTCCCCAGCTAACGCTTCACCACTTAATTTTATAACTACTCGTTTATATTGTGGCACACTCATTGTAAACCTCCGTCAGACTTTATTTAAAACATCCTTATTCCCTTTTCCATTATAGTATATATAACAATAATTTCTAGTTATGAATAAGGCAAAATAGAAAATTATGTGGCTCATCACCATAAGTGAGGTTGATTTCCATTCCGGCTGGGCGCTTTAGCATACCGTTTAACAAATGTTCCCCACAACTTTTGGTAACGAGACCATTATATCTCTTTTTTTCGCTCATTTCGGAAAAATAGGGAACACGTTATGTTGTGTTCCCCATTTTTGTCTAGAAAATCTAGATATTATTTGATTAAAATCAAACGAAAGCTAAATTAGTTTCCTTTAACTTGGCTCATTACTTCTTCAGCAAAGTTATCTTCACGTTTTTCGATACCTTCACCTACAGCGTAACGTACGAATCCATTTACAGAACCGCCAGTTGAAGCTACGAAGTCACGTACTTTTTGATCTGAGTTTTTAACGAATGTTTGGTCAAGTAAGCAAATATCTTCGAAGTATTTACCAAGACGACCTTCAACCATTTTTGCTACGATGTTTTCTGGTTTACCTTCGTTAAGAGCTTGTTCAGTTAATACTTTACGCTCACGTTCAACTTCATCAGCAGAAACCTCATCGCGAGAAACGTAAGTAGGGTTGATAGCTGCGATATGCATAGCAACATCTTTTGCAGCTGAAGCATCAGTAGAACCTTCTAAAGTAACTAATACACCGATACGACCGCCCATGTGTAAGTATGAACCAAATGCATCTGCATCCGTTTTTGCTTTTACTTCGAAACGACGAAGAGTGATTTTTTCACCGATTGTTGCAACGGCAGTTGAAATTTGGTCAACAATTTTCACACCTTCAGCATTTGAAAGCTCTAATGCAGCTTCAACTGATGCAGGTTTAGCAGCAAGTAATTGCTCAGCTAAAGAAGCAACTAATACTTGGAATTTTTCGTTTTTAGCAACGAAGTCAGTTTCAGCGTTTACTTCAAGGATGATTGCTTCGTTACCTTTTTCTAAAATGAAAGTTGTACCTTCTGCAGCGATGCGGTCAGCTTTTTTAGCAGCTGAAGAAAGACCTTTTTCACGTAGGAAATCGATTGCAGCATCTATATCGCCATCAGTTTGTACTAACGCTTTTTTACAATCCATCATTCCAGCGCCAGTTTTTTCGCGTAATTCTTTTACTAATTGTGCAGTAATGTTTGCCATTTAGTGTTTCCTCCTCAAATTGGTTGTGCAAATTTTAGTGATAGGTTCTAAAAAAGGTGATAAGGGTTCTGAGCCACTTATCACCTTTTTGTAAACGTGAATTACTCAGCAGCAGCTTCTACAGCTGGAGCTTCTTCTTCACCTTGTTTTGACTCGATTAAAGCGTCAGCCATTTTAGCAGTTAAAAGTTTAACAGCGCGAATAGCATCATCATTAGCAGGGATTACGTAGTCGATTTCATCTGGATCACAGTTTGTATCAACAATACCTACTAGAGGGATGTTTAATTTACGAGCTTCTGCAACAGCAATACGTTCTTTACGTGGGTCAACCACGAACATAACGTCTGGAAGTTCGTGCATATCACGGATACCGCCTAAGAATTTGATTAGACGTTCGTGTTCTTTTTTAAGTTGGATTACTTCTTTTTTAGGTAGAACTTCGAAAGTTCCTTCTTCTTCCATTTTTTCGATTGCTTTCATACGTGCAACACGTTTTTGAATAGTACCGAAGTTTGTAAGAGTACCACCTAACCAACGTTGGTTGATGTAGTAGTTGCCTGAACGTTCAGCTTCATCTTTGATCGCTTCTTGTGCTTGTTTTTTCGTACCAACGAAAAGAACTTTACCACCGTCTTGACCAACTTGACGCATGAAGTCATAAGCTTCCTCTAATTTTTTAACAGTTTTTTGTAAGTCGATGATGTAGATCCCGTTACGCTCAACGAAGATATATTTCTTCATTTTTGGGTTCCAACGACGAGTTTGGTGACCGAAATGTACACCAGCTTCAAGTAATTGTTTCATAGAAATTACTGACATGTGAATTTCCTCCTAGTATGTTTGGTTTTTATCCTCCGCATTTATCACTTGCAACAAGCTACCCTAAGCTTAGAGCACCACTTACTACATCAAAATGCGTGTGTATTAATAACACCATTTGCAACTATATCATAGCTTTACCCCATTCGCAACTGTTTTAGTTATGAAATTTCAACAAAAGCTCGATTTCTGTTTTTCCTTTTTGAAGCTGCTTGGCAATTTCTTCTGCGGTTTTACCTTGTTTCGCTAATTCAACTGCTTGTTGTTCTAGTGTTAATGGCTTCGCATTTTCCTTTTGGATTGCATCGGTTGATTGCTGGGCTGAATGTACCACCTTAGCCTCAGTTTTAGCCCCAGTTTGCTGTTGTCGGGAATAAGCATTGGCTACGATATTTTTGGGCACATAAACACGCGGTTCATGATCAAGACTACTTGAACCGTCCTCTGTACTTTCGTCCTTTGTTAGAGCAGGAGGTTGCTCCTGCTCTTTTTGTCTCACTATCTGCTTACCTTGTTTCACAGCATTTTGAATTTCAGACTTTGAAACTCTTTGCAACTCTTGGATTAAGCGATCATTTTCATCTTTCATATCAGCTAAATAGACACTGATTGTATCATCCATTTCACGCATTAAGCGCTCCTGTTTTTTTTCTAAGTCCTTAAATTTTGCTAGCTTCGTATTTAATATGATAAGAAAATAAAATGAAAGTAGCTGTAAAATAAAAAGAACCGCAATTAGTATGGTTGTCATAGTAAACTCCTATCCACTAAAATCCACGAAATTTCCTTTAAACGGATGCTGCGAATGTTTTTCTCGCTTCTCTTTATCATTATTTTTCTTTTTTCGAGTGCCTTTTATATACTCGCCACCTGCTTCTTCATCTTCACTAATCTCATCCATACCCTCTGAAGTATTCACAACTTTTTGCTTGCGTTCTATTTCTTTTTTTAACGCTTCATTTGCATGTGCTTGCTGAGCCAAAGTTTGCTGCTGTGCCTGATCTGCCATTTTTCCTGCTTCAAATGTTTTTGGAATAGCTATTTGTAGTTCGACACCCTTTAAACTCATAGGACCCCTCCTTCAACGATATGTATTTAAGGATGATTATGCATTAATCATTTCATTGGATAATAATTTCCGTAGCTTTAATAGCGCCTTAGAATGGATTTGTGAAATGCGAGATGTGGATAATTCAAGCATTTCCCCAATTTCTGTTAATGTTAATTCCTCTGTATAAAATAAACTAAGCACTAGCTGCTCCTTATCATTGAGCTTTTGGATATTTTCCGCTAAATCCCCTAGTAGTTCTGACTTAACGACAGCTTGCTCAGGTGTCTTAGTTGTATCATCACGAATCACAAATGACTTTCCATCAGTCTCATCTTGATCTTGCTGCTCATTTATGGAAAGAACATTTGAAAAGAAATGCTCTTGTACAGTTTGGTAAACTTCTTCAACGGGTAACGCCATATGTTCCGCAAGTTCCTCAGGTGTTACATGGCGCATATATTGTTGTTCTAACTGTTCAATCTGTGCATCTAACTTTTTTGCCTTCTCACGTGCGGAACGCGGCAACCAATCTTCCTTACGTAAACCATCAATAATTGCTCCTCTTACTCTAAAAGAAGCATATGTATCAAATTTCAAGTCTCTATTAATATCAAATTTATTTAACGCATCAAAAAGACCTACCATACCTAAACTCGTTAAATCATCTCGCGATACACTTTTTGGTAAGCTCGCTCCAATGCGTTGTACATGATAGGATACTAGGGAAATATATTTTTTTATAAGTAAATCACCAGCATCTGGATCACGTTCATTTATCCAGCGGTTCCACAGCTTGTGTTCATCGTTCAGAATTGGTTGTGTCATGTTATCCACCTCTCTAAGAAAAACGCATCTACGCGCCTGTTTGCCACTGACTACCATTACCTTGATATTTTTATGTGTGCTTCTTCCTGAAAATTTTAGTTCAATAGTTGAAAACACCGAAGAGTTTCCAGGATAAAACCATTGTAATTCTTTCCTATATTATAACAAGAATCGACTATAATTTCATTTGTTTCTCGTACGCTATCACAGATTCTTGAAATTTATGTGTCGGGCATTTTTTTGTTGGGATTTAGTCCAATCTCACTAAGACACCCAAAACTAGGTAAGAACGGGTGTGGCATTAACTATATTTATACATGCAAATTAATTCAGGGAGTCTGATTTTTGCTACAGTCTACTCGTCTTTGCACTGCGACGAAAGTGAAACGGCAGAGCACCCCCGAGTAGCCCTACGCTACAATCAGTAAACATGGCAACAAAAAAATCCTTTTATCGCTCCATCATAAACTTATTTTTTCCCAATCCATACGCCTTATAAAAAAAGAGCCGCTGCTCGCGACTCCTATTTTAACCATTATTTACTTGCGAGACATCCTCACGATTCATCATCGTCCGTACAACCTGAGCAATTTCTTCTGAGCCTTCATCTTGAAACTCAACTGTTGAGTTAGCTGTCGGTGTTTCCTGATGGTCTTCCTCGTGATTGGCGGATTCATTTTCTTCATGCTCACCTTCAACGACTTCTTCATCGCCCTCAGGTGTGAATAAAACGTAAGAGATTAAAAATCTTACAATATACATGACGAAAAACACAATTATGCCTGCCACAAATGATCCTACGATAATACGTAGTGGTGTAAAGGGTTTTTGAAATGTAATAAAGAAATAGAGAGAAAAGGCAATTAACGCTCCCCATAGGTTATAAAAAATAGAACCGAACATTATATTTCGCTCACTCCTTGGTTAACCGTTCGAATATGTAATGTTGAAGTCGCAGGATTAAATTCAATTGTTCTACCACTATTACCGCCCGTGTCTTCGGCAACTAAACGAATTCCATGACTCTTTAGCTCATGCTTTACAGCTTCTACATTACGTGGGCCGATGCGCATGGAATCTTTATCAGAAGTGAATTGAAACATTTGCGCACCACCCGCAATTTTTGCCTTTAGTTTGAATTTTTGAACGCCTTCTAACTTTAATAAGTCAATCATTGCCGCAATGCCTGTGTCAGCAAATTTAGCCACATTTATTGACTCTTGTCTACCTAAACTCGAATCTGGCAACATCACATGAATTAAACCAGCAATTTTTTTTGATTCATCGTATAAAATAACACCCACACAAGATCCAAGACCTGATGTTCTAATCGTATTTGGTAACTTTACTACATCCATTTGCGCAATTCCAACTTTTATCACTTGCCCATTACTACTAATCATCTATGAAACTCCCAATGCTTTAAAAATAGCATCAAATGAGTCTGGATCTGGCAATAAGAAGAAATGCCCTCTTACCGTTTCCTGATCCTCTACACCGTCTTCAAAAATGGATGTGTTTATTACGATAACATTGTCGCTAACGTGTGATAGTTCAATCAAACCAATACTAATAATAGCACCAAACATGTCAACACTTAGTCCCGGTACAGTTGGATAAATTTTCAAATTCGTAAAGTCAGATAACGCCGATAAATAAGAACCAGATAAAATATTACCCATTTCCTGCATAGCTGATAAACCTAACTCTGATACAGGTTGTTTTTTGAAGTCGAATGCATCATCAAAAATGAGACGACGAATAAAGCGATTTGCTTGCTCAATTGGCAGGATAAAGAACATGCTACCTTCAGCATCGCCTTCTATGCGTAGAAAGATTCCAACTACGGCATTGTCAGATCCTCCAGCAAGCTCCATCATGTCATTAAATGACACCATTTCAACCTTCGGTACCCGCATATCAATTTTTTTACCAAGTAAATTGGAAAGTGCTGTCGCTGCATGCGCAGCACCTATATTGCCAATTTCCTTTAAAACATCTAAATGTAGTGATGTAATCTTTTGATTATATGTCATATCGACCCCTACTTTAGTGGATTTAGTACTTTCTCTAAATGCAATAAAATTAATAATCGTTTATCAATTTTAGCCACGCCTGAAATATATTCCTCTTCCAGTGAACCTACTACTTCGGGTTGGGGTTCAATTGAGTCAGCAGGGATGTCTAACACATCATTTGCAGAGTCTACAACGAAACCTACTTCCATATCTTCTAATGAAATAATGATAATGCGTGTTGTTTCTTCATGCTCAGAGGCAGGTAATTCAAATCGTTCACGTAAATCTACAATTGGCGTTACGACACCGCGTAGGTTAATGACACCTTTTACATATTTCGCCGTTTTCGGTACGCGTGTAATATGCATTAGTTTCTCAATCCCTTGTACATGTGACACTGGAATCGCATATTCTTTATCTGCTAGTTGAAAAACAATTACTTTTATACTTTCTTGTTCCACTACGTTTGTCATTGTTTACACCTCTCTTATTCATTCACCTTATTTAATAAGTGCGTTACAATCCACAATTAAGGCTACTTTTCCGTTACCTAAAATAGTTGCACCTGAAATGGCAAAGATATTCGTTAGGTAGTTTCCTAATGATTTCAGCACAATTTCTTGTTGGCCAATGAATGAATCCACAACTAAACCAGCAAGCTTCTCACCTTTTCGAACGATAACCACTGAATGGAATTCGTCACCTTGTGATTCTTTGCGAGGTACCTCAAAGATCTCCTCTAAGAATACTAATGGTACTACTTTTCCTCGGAAGTCGATTACTTTTTGATTATGCGCATTCATAATTTCAGATGAACGGATAATTGAAGTTTCAATAATTGATGAAAGTGGAATTGCATAAATCTCTTTTTCGATTTCTACTAACATGACAGAAATAATCGATAATGTTAGTGGTAATTGAATCGAGAATACTGAGCCTACATCTTGAGTAGATTCAATTGAAATATTTCCACCCAATGATTCTATTGTTGTTTTAACAACGTCTAATCCAACGCCTCGGCCTGATACGTCAGAAATAACATCTGCCGTTGAGAACCCAGAAGCCAAAATAAGCTCATTGATTTGCTTATCTGACATTGAATATGATTGTTCTTGGGTAACAATACCTTTAGATATAGCTTTCGCCAGAACTTTTTCACGGTTAATACCGGCTCCATCATCTTCAATTTCGATAAAGACATAGTTACCACTATGATAAGCACGCAGTACAACAGTTCCTTCTTCTGGTTTACCTTTTGCAAGACGAGCTGTCGGATTTTCAATACCGTGGTCAACAGAATTACGTATTAAATGAACAAGTGGATCACCAATTTCATCGATTACTGTACGATCTAGTTCTGTTTCTGCACCAATGATTTCAAGGTTAATTTTCTTGTTTAGATCACGGGATAGCTGACGAATCATTTTAGGGAATCGATTGAATACTGTTTCAACTGGAACCATGCGCATCGTTAAAATAATTGTTTGTAAATCACCCATGACGCGGCTCATACGTTCCACTGTTTCATTTAACTCTCCATGATTAACATCTGTTGCAATAGACTGTAGTCGTCCTCGATCTATAACAAGCTCTTCAAATAAGTTCATTAAAATATCAAGTCGTTCGATATTTACTCGAATTGTTTTATTTCCAACAGGCGCATGACTTTTATCAGCCTTAGCAGGAGTCGCTGCTTTTGCAGGTGTAGAAGCTGCAGTATTTGTTGCAGGTGCAGGTGGAACCTCCGCTTCTACCGTTGCTGTAGCTGTTACTGCTACCTCTTGAACTGCTTGTTCTTTCTCACCGTATTGCTGTTCTTCGATAGTTGAGACAATGACTTCTTCGACTTCTGAAACTTTCATAATCTTTTTCTGCATATCTTCAGCAGATTCTTTTGTGACGAACGCTACAAAAAATTGTTGATCGAACTGTTCGTCTTCAAGCTTTTCTACAGATGGACTTGATTTAATAACATCCCCATCTTTTTCTAAAATCTCAAACACCATAAATACTCGTGCTGCTTTTAAAAGACAATCTTCACGTAATTTCACTGAAATTTCAAATGCATTGAAACCTTGTTCGGCAGATTGTGAAATAACTGTTTGTTCAAAGCTGTCAAACTCTAACGTACTTGCTGTAGCAGTTGCTGATGTCTCAGTAGTGGTTACCACTTCAGGAATTGCTTCCTCACCTAATTCAATACGCTTTAATTGAGCAACAGTTGAAGATACATCACGTTTTCCATCTCCGCCATTGGCAATATCCATTACCATTTCTTCTAGATGGTCTACTGATTCGAAAACAACATCTAAAATTTCAGGAGATACATGGATTTTCTCGTTTCGGATCGCATCCAACACATTTTCCATTTTATGAGTTAAATCCGCTAAATCTTCAAAGCCCATTGTCGCAGACATCCCTTTTAATGTATGCGCAGAGCGGAAAATTTCCCCAACAATCGCTAAATCTTTTGGGTTTTTTTCTAGTTCTAATAAATGTTCACTACACGCTTGTAAATGGTCTTTACTTTCTTCAATAAACATCTCTAAATATTGATTGACTTCCATAAGAGGACACCCCTTTAAGGCAAATATTTCATTATTGTTTGTGCGATATCATCTACATCTGCTACTTCATCGACAAGCTGCGTTTCCACTGCTGCTTTCGGCATACCATACACTATACAAGTTTCAGCTGACTCTGCGATTGCAATCACATTTCCAGTACTTTTTAGTGCTTTTAGTCCATTAGAGCCGTCATGGCCCATACCTGTCATAATAACTGCCACTTTATCAAAATCTTTAAATTGACTTACATCTTCAAACATCACATCTACAGAAGGGCGATGTCCAGATCTAGGCGGTTCATTATTATCAAGGACAATGCCAAAGGAGGTACCTATTTTTCTAAGTTTTAAATGATACCCACCAGGTGCAACATACGCCACTCCATTTTGAAGAATATCTCCTTGCTCAGCTTCTTTTACAGTAATCTCACTCAATTGATCTAAACGGGTAGCAAGAGATTTTGTAAACCCTGCTGGCATATGCTGGACAATTAATATTGGTGCTTGAATTGATTTTGGGATTCTTGTTATAACTTCTTGTAATGCTCTAGGTCCGCCAGTAGAAGTCCCAATCAGTACAATTTTCCGGCCTACTTTATTCCATTCGACATGTGGCTTTGATAATTCTGCCCTTGTCGAGGAAATATTGACAGGAGGAGTTACCCTACTTTCACTAAATGACTCTCTTCTAATGGTACTCGCTATAAATGGCTGTTCTTGTTGTCTTTTACTGCTAGAAGGTTTCTTTAATTTTGAAATAGGTACCAATGATGCCTGTTCAACTTTGTGGACAAGTTCGATTTGGATTTTATGTAAATCAAGAGAAATTGTTCCGCTCGGCTTAGCGACAAAATCTACTGCCCCAAGTTCAATTGCTGATAAGGCATTTTCTGCTCCTCGTTGAGTTGTACTAGAGAGCATAACAACAGGTACTGGACATATCGTCATAATTTCTTTTAAAGCCTCAAGCCCATTCATTTCAGGCATCTCAATATCCATTGTCACAACTGTTGGCTGCAATGATTGAATCTTTTTTATCGCATCTTTCCCATTTCGTGCTGTTCCAACTACTTCAACCTTCGAGTTGCCAACAAAAAAGTCACTAATTAGCTTTCTCATAAAAGCAGAATCATCCACAACTAATAGTTTGCTTTTATGTAAAAAGTCCAATTAATCACGTCCTTTCGAAAAAATACTTCTTAATTTAGTTAAGAATTTACCCGCTGACTGATCATGTGCATGAACTTCCTCCGCGCGGTGTTCCATGAAACGCGCCACTATAAGATGAAGTGTCTTTGTAATTAATGCATCTGGAAAAGCTAGTGAAAAAGGCACTTGCTCACGCACAGCCTTTCGCACAACAGAATCTTCAGGTAATGCGCCTAATATCGTCACCTCTTTGTCCAAAAAGCGTTTCATCGTACGCTTTAGTCGTTCATTAGTTTCCAGTCCTTCTTCTTTACTATGAGCTCGATTACAGAGTATATAAAATTGCTTGTCTGCATCTCTCGTATGAATATATTTCATCATTGAATACGCATCTGTTATAGATGTTGGCTCTGCCGTTGATAAAACAATAATTTCATCTATAGAAGCTAGTAAATCTAATGACCAGTTAGTAGCTCCTGCGCCCATATCAAATAAGATGTAATCAAAGCTTTTTTGAAGCTGCTCAAAAGCCTGAATGAGTCGTTCAAACAAAACCTCTGACCATTCTAGGACGCCCGACATACCAGACCCACCTGAAATAAACTTTAAATCGTAAGGACCTGCAAATATTACTTCATCTAGTAACTTATTTCCTTCTAAGTAATCTTTTAAACTATAAGATGCATTTTTTCCAATCAATATATTGATATTGCCCATGCCAATATCCATATCAACGATGACAACTTTTTTCCCTTTATTGGCCAATGTAGTTGCAAAATTCATAGTGAAGTTACTTTTACCAACCCCACCTTTACCGCTTACAACCGCAATTGCCCTTCCTAGTTCGCCCTGCTGTCTCAACATTTTCAAGCGTAATGTTTCAGCTTGGTCTCTCATTTTTCTTCACCTTGGAAAAATAAATTTAGTACTGCTTCTAGATCAGCTTCTTCAATATCCTCTGGTACTTCTTGACCATTAGTATAGTAAGCAAGTCCCTTATTATATTTAATCATTAAATTAACCATTGTGCCAATAGAATTTGTTTCATCAATCTTTGTAAAAATAAATTTTTCAATTGGTAATTGCTTAAATTGCTCTACAATGTTGGCCATATCCTTTTCTTTTGTTGTCATAGCAAGTACTAAGAAAGACTCAGCTTGATCATCAAATTTTATGAGACGCTGTAAATCGTCTACATATTTTACTTCTTTATAATTTCGGCCCGCTGTATCTATAAACACTAAATCTAAATGAGACAATCGATGGATTGCTTGTTCAAAATCAGTCGCATTATAGGCAATTTCGACAGGAGCTTGTAACAATCCTGCATACGTTTTTAATTGTTCAATTGCGGCAATACGGTAAGTATCTGTCGTGATAAATCCTATTTTTTTCTTTTTTTCTAAAACGGCTCTAGCTGCCATTTTAGCAATTGTTGTAGTTTTTCCGACACCGGTTGGACCTAGAACATTAATATATTTTTTTTCATAGGATAAGCCCCCAATCGGGAGATTTTCTAGCTCTTTGCGCAATAAATTTTTCGTAACCATCTTACATTGAGAAAAATTGATTTCGGATGCTTCTTTGAAATGCGTAAAAAGCTCATCACCAATCGTTGTGATGAGCTCCTCACTTAGCTCTTGCTGTCTTAAGTATTCAATGAAGGGTAAGAGTTCATCGGGATATTGATCTTGGATAGTCTTCTTATGCATAGAATGCATTAAAGATTTTAAATCTGCAATTTCCTTCCTCAAATCTTCAGAGATGCCAGTTTCCTCATGTAAGGACACATCATTCTTCGGTACTTGGAGCATGTTAGCTTGCACAGCCTTCGTCATCTCATGTAAACTTACATGTTCTTTTTTAGCTGTTGTTATAGGTAAAGCCGCAGGTGCTGGAGCCGAATTGCTCGGCCCCATTGAATCTACCCCTGCAACAACCTCAAAACTTTTCTTTTTAATGATTCCAAAAAACTTTTTGGTCACTACTACTTTTGAATTCAAAATGACAGCGTCCTCACCTAATTCAGCACGCACAAGCTTCATAGCTTCTGGTATGGAAGATGCATAATATTTTTTCATTTTCATTCAACATTCACCACCCCAACACTTTGAATTTCAACCGAAGCATCAAGTTCGTTGTATGATAGAACTGGAATTTGTGGGAAATAACGCTCCGTTAGTTGACGTAAATACATACGAACTGCTGGCGAGCATAAGATAATAGCAGATTGTTCCATAAAGGAAACGCGCTCTACTTCGGCAGCAATAATTTCTAAAATAGTTTGAGAATCTTGTGGATCCATCGCTAAGTAATTTCCGTGATCAGTTTGTTGAATACTATCTGCAATCATTTTCTCTACTCTACCCGAAACCGTTATAACTTTTAATGACGAGCTGTCTCCTACGTATTGAGAAGTAATCTGACGTGCCAATGATTGCCGTACATACTCAGTTAATATATCGGTATCACTCGTTAACTTTGCATAGTCAGCTAGAGTTTCAAAAATAATTGGTAAGTTTCGGACTGAAACATTTTCTCGTAGAAGTTTACCTAGTACTTTTTGAATTTCCCCAGTCGATAACGGTGTAGGCGTCAACTCTTCTACTAAAATTGGATGCGTTTCACGTAAATGATCAATTAACTGCTTCGTCTCTTGACGACCGAGTAATTCATAAGCATTTGCACGAATCATTTCGGTTAAATGAGTCGACACTACGCTTGGTGGGTCAACAACTGTGTAGCCGAACATTTCAGCATCCTCTTTCACTTGCTCCGTAATCCATTTTGCAGGTAGGCCAAATGACGGTTCAACTGTGTCAATTCCTTCAATGGAATCATCATCTCCTGGACTCATTGCTAAATAATGATCCAGTAAAAGTTCACCACGCGCCATTTCGTTACCCTTTATTTTAATTCGATATTCATTTGGTTGTAGTTGAATATTATCGCGAATACGGACAACCGGAATGACAATCCCTAATTCTAATGCTAACTGTCGACGTATCATAATGACACGATCTAATAAGTCTCCGCCTTGAGCAGCATCTACTAATGGTATTAAACCATAGCCAAACTCAAACTCGATTGGGTCCACATTTAATAAATTCACAACATTCTCAGGGCTCTTCATGCCGTCTGTTGCCACTTCTTCCTCAATTTCAAGTAATTCTTCTTCATCCTCAGGTTTCTTATGATCCATCATATAGGCACCAGCAATTAGTGAAATACCAATTGGAAGTGTTATTAAATTAGGTATTGGTGTAAATAATCCAAGTAAAACAATTGTACCACCTGCTACATAGAGCAGTTTCGCCTGTGCAAATAGCTGCCCAGTAATATCTTCACCAAGACTTCCCTTAGAAGATGCACGTGTTACGACAATCCCTGTCGCTGTAGAAATCAGTAACGCAGGAATTTGTGAGACAATACCATCCCCAACTGTTAACTTAGAAAAATGGTTTGCTGCATCTGCAAATGAAAGACCCATCTGCACAACACCGATGATGATACCAAATAATAAGTTGATAATTACCATGACCATTGAGGCAATGGCATCCCCTTTTACGAATTTCGTGGCACCATCCATCGCCCCGTAGAAGTCCGCTTCACCCGCTACTTTATCGCGTCGTTCACGTGCTTCCCGTTCAGAAATAACTCCCGCATTTAAGTCAGCATCAATACTCATTTGTTTACCTGGCATCGCATCAAGTGTGAAACGTGCTGCTACTTCCGCTACACGTTCCGCTCCTTTTGTAATAACGATAAACTGAATTAACACAAGAATTAAGAATACAACTAAACCAACTAGTACATTTCCCCCGACCACAAAGTCACCAAACGTTTCGACAACAGCACCAGCATCACCCTTGGCTAAAATGGCACGTGTTGTAGAAACGCTTAGTCCGAGTCGGAACAAAGTTAACAATAAAATAACTGAAGGAAAAATAGAAAAGTCTAACGCTTCCTTCATACTCATTGCTGTTAACAATACGATTAATCCTAATGTAATATTAATGACGATTAAGAAACTTAACATCCACGGAGGAAGAGGGATGATGAGCATGGCAACGATTAAAATAACCGCACCTAATACCCCTATATCGCGAACTTTCATTTGTGTCCCTCCTACAAAAAGCTTTAAATTTTCCGCTTAATTCGATATACATAAGCAAGCACTTCTGCTATTGCTTTGAAAAACTCTTCTGGTACTTGATCACCGATTTCAACTTGATCGTACATTGCTCGTGCTAATGGCCTGTTTTCAACCATAATCACATCATGTTCTTTCGCAATCAGTTTAATCTTTTGAGCGACAAAGTCTGTACCCTTAGCAACAATGCGTGGGGCATCCATACTTTCCTCATCATATTTGAGAGCAATCGCATAGTGAGTTGGGTTAGTTATGACAACGTCGGCGTTTGGAATCTCTGACATCATACGACGCATCGCCATTTCGCGTTGGCGTTGCTTTATTTTCGATTTTATCAGCGGATCGCCCTCACTATTTTTATATTCATCTTTAATATCTTGTTTAGACATTTTAAGATTTTTTTCGTAATCATGTTTTTGATACATCCAGTCTAAAAGGGATACACAAAGTAAGACGACAGAAGCAGCAATCCCCATGATACCAACAAGCTTACCCACTGTAATAAGAGTCATCCAGGGGCTTTTAAAGGATAACGCCAAAACTTCCGGTAAATTCGTCCAAACGATAATAGTTGTAACCCCACCGATAAAGCTAATCTTTAATACTGATTTTAGAAGCTCTATAATGGCTTTCACTGAAAATATTTTTTTCAACCCTTTTATCGGGTCCATTTTTTTTAAATCAAACTTCATCGGTTCTAATGTAAATAGAAAACCGAACTGTAGAAAGTTACCTGCCAATGCTCCAACAAATGCAATTCCCATAATTGGAACAATAATAAAAGCCATTTGTATTAATGTTTCTGTAAATAGGCGCATCACACTATCAATTGTTAGTGATTCTACGCGTACGTTATGAATAAAAGTTTGCCTAAAAAAAGCTAACAGATCGTCACGCATTGAACCTGCAAAGAAGAATAAAAAGATAAATACCATGAGCATGACAATCGCACTGGAAATATCCTGACTTTTGACAACCTGTCCTTTTTTTCGTGCATCTTGTCGTTTTTTGGGTGTCGCCTTTTCCGTTTTTTCTCCCGCAAAATACTGTAAATCTAGTTCCAGCAGTAGCAACATTTTACCCACCACCTAAAATAGCCATAAAATCACGCATCGCATAAATCATAATTGTAATCAGCTTTTGTATAACTTGAACCATTACAGCCATCATCGTAAATAACACTAGAAAACTAACACCTATTTTAATAGGAAAACCAACAACAAAAATATTTAATTGTGGTACAGTCTTCGCTGTAATTCCTAGTGCCAAGTCGACTAAAAATAAAGTTGCTACAACAGGCGCAGCCATTTGAAAGGCAATCGCAAACACAGCCGTAAATGTTGTGATGATAAACTCTATATAATTGTCTTTTGCGAAATTAGGAAATCCTTGATCCATCGGTAAGAATTGATAACTATAATAAATTCCATCGAGAATCATATGATGTCCATTTATAGCTAGTAAGAAAAGTAATGCTAGCGTATTAAAAAATTGTCCGATCAATGGACTTTGTGCACCTGTTTGCGGGTCAATAATATTGGCAATGGCAAAACCCATCTGAAAATCTATAAAGCTTCCGGCAATTTGAATTGCCGACATGATGACATAAGCAACTAGACCTAGCAACAGTCCAATAAGCGCTTCTTTCATCACTAAAAGTATGTAATCACCATTAAATACAAATGGTTCGACGTCAATTGTGTAATACATCATCCAAGCTAAAACTAATGCGAGAGTTATTTTAACTTGCGGCGGAATTGTTCTGTATGAGAAAAAAGGCACAGTGACAAAAAATGCCGATACGCGCACAAGCACTAATAAGAAAACCGTAAAATGCGGGATTAATTCATTCATCTACTCACCCTATATAACGCGTTAAATTCTCAAAAATATCTCTCGCATAGCTAGTCACTTGTGATAACATCCAAGGACCGAAAAATACGATGGCTGCTAAAACAGCGATGATTTTGGGAACGAATGCTAAAGTTTGCTCTTGAATAGATGTTGTTGCCTGAAAAATACTTACCGCTAAACCAGTGATTAAAGCAACTAATAGTAGCGGCCCGCTTGTTAGAAGGATAATCATAATGGCACGCTCTGCAATGGAAATAACCAATTCACTTGTCATACTGTATCATCCCCTAAAAACTTTGTAGTAATGATTTCATCACAAGATACCAACCATCCACGAGTACAAATAATAAAATCTTAAACGGCAATGAAATCATAACCGGTGGTAACATCATCATCCCCATCGACATTAAGGTACTTGCCACAATCATGTCGATTACTAGGAATGGAATAAAAATCATAAAGCCAATTTGAAACGCAGTTTTAAGCTCACTCAATGCGAAAGCAGGCACTAGCATTGTAAGAGGAATTTCTTCTACAGAAGCTGGCTTTTCTGCTTTATTATAAGTTAAAAACAAATCAAGATCTTTTTGCCTCGTATGCTTACTCATAAACTCTTTAAACGGCACACTGGCACGATCATACGCTTCTTCAATTCCAATTTTCTCAGAAAATAACGGCTGTAATGCCTCTTTATTGACCTCTTGAAATGTCGGGGCCATGATAAAGAATGTTAAAAACATAGCAAGGCCCACAATGACCTGGTTCGGTGGCATTTGCTGTGTCGCTAAAGCGGTACGAACAAACGATAATACTATTACTATTCGTGTAAACGATGTCATCAAAATTAAAATACTCGGTGCTAGTGAAAGAACTGTTAACAACAAGAGAAGTTTAACAGCGCTAGAGACATTTGTCGGATCGCTGTTGGAAAAAACACTGATTATATCATTCATTTATCATCATTCTCCTTTTGCTTCCATTTCTCCAGCTCTTCACTGCGCTCCTGTTTAATTTCGGATATCTTTTTTTCAAATAGCACACCAAAAGAGTCTTGTTTTTGCTGTGCTGATGAACTTACATTACTTTTTCTCTTAAATTTAGATAATACTTCTGCAATATACGGTGATGTTGCTGCAAGTTCTTGTCGTTCATTATATAGTGCTAAAAGTGCCGCAACTTCTTCAGGATCAGTAATTTCACGTAGTAACTGAACATCCTCACCGACCCCAACTAAATAGAGTGTTTTACCTACTTGTAATAGTTGTACCGACTTTTGAGCACCTAACGATAAACCGCCTAAATTTTGTACTAATTGATTACGTTGAAAGTTTAAATTTCTTTTATTTAAAAACTTCATTAATCCATAAAATAAAGCTACAACAAAAATAAGCGCCAAAACCATTTTTATGTATTCCCACGCAGATATGTCTCCAGCCGCTTGTACATCTGATTCTTTCTCAGCAGCTGGAGTTTTATCTTCTTTACAATCCTTTTTGATGCAGTCGTTTACAAAATTTGTGTCAGATTCTGCATACACAGGCGTCGTGGTAGGGTACAAAAACAGAAAGGATACAAGAAATGCGAAAATCATCGTTAGACGAAATGATTTTAACATTTGCATTCAATCATCCTAGCGCTTTTTGGATCGCTTCAATTACACGATCAGCTTGGAAAGGTTTAACAATAAAGTCTTTCGCACCAGCTTGAATTGCATCGATTACCATCGCTTGTTGTCCCATTGCTGAACACATAATTACAGTGGCATTTGGATCTGAACCTTTAATTGCTTTAAGAGCAGCAATACCGTCCATCTCTGGCATCGTAATATCCATTGTTACTAAATCTGGTTTTAATTCGTTGTACTTTTCAACTGCCTGTAAACCATCTGCAGCCTCTCCAACAACTTCAAATCCATTTTTCGATAAAATATCCTTGATCATCATGCGCATGAATGCAGCATCGTCTACAATCAAAATTCTTTTAGACATGGTTAACTCCTCCAATTGAAAACTATCTTAAATTATTTAAACGCTCTGCTTGACTTAAAACATCTGTAATGCGGACACCGAAGTTTTCATCAATAACAACGACTTCACCTTTAGCGATTAAACGGCTATTAACTAAAATATCAACTGGTTCGCCGGCTAATTTATCTAGTTCAATAATCGCACCACTTGATAGTTCTAAAATCTCTTTTACAGAACGCTTTGTACGTCCTAACTCTACAGTAACTTGCAATGGAATATCAAGTAGCATATTTAAATTTCTAGCTTCAGATTGCGAGATAACATTTGAATCAAAACTAGCAAACTGTGCTTGTTGTACATTGACCGGTTGAACAGGTCTTGTTGCTTGAGGAATCTGTTGTTGCTCTTGATACATCGGTTGCTGCACAGGCACTTCCTGCTGTTGATATACTGGCTGCGCAGGCGGTGGTGTTACAGGCGCTTGTTGTTGCATAGGCGCTTGTTGCTGCACAGGTGCTTGTGGTTGTACAGGTGCTTGTGCTACTGGCGCTTCAGGTGCTATTGTTGCAGCCACAGGTTCCTCAACTGATTCTGTTTCACCTAGCAGAGATTTTACAATGTTTTGGCTAAATTTCAGCGGTAATAACTGCATTATATTCGAATCAATTAAATTACCAATTCTCAATCTGAAGGATACTTTTACGAGTAAATCATCTTCAGGAATATTTTCTCTTCCTTCGTTTTGGGAAATGTTCATTAAATCAATAGTAGGTGGCGAAATATCCACTTTTTTATTAAATACTGTCGACATTGACGTAGCCGCTGAACCCATCATTTGATTCATAGCTTCTTGCACGGCACTTAGCTGGATTTCTCCCAAATCAGGTTTCGGGTTTAAGCCATCTCCACCTAACATTAAATCAGCGATAATCGCTGCATCGGATTGCTTAATAACAAGCAAATTCATACCTGTTAACCCGATTGTATATTCAACCTGTACGGCTACATAAGGATGAGGAAATTCCTCTTCTAATTTATTACGGTTAATCATTGAAATACTTGGAGTAGTAATATCAACCTTTTGACCTAGTAACGCTGAAAGCGCTGTAGCAGAGCTACCAAAAGATATATTCCCTACCTCACCTAACGCATCTTGCGCAAACGAATCGAGGTAATCCTCTACTCTTAAATCATTAATTTCCTCATTTGTAGAAGCTTCAGTGTCGCTGTTTTTATCTTCCAACGTCTCGCCCCTTAATAACGCTTCAATTTCTTCTTGGGAGAGCATTTCATCACTCATCTTCGTCTCCTCCTTTCAAAGGGTCGATAATCTGGATTGCTAATTTTTTGCCTTGCTTACCTGGTTGAACTGTAAATTTCGGTAATGTTCCTACTTTTAACAGTAGTGGATCTTCAATTTTTTGCTCTAATTGAATAACATCTCCAACTTGCATTGTGAGGAAATCCTCAATGGTAATGTCTGTAACACCTAGTTCAACCGAAACAGGTAGTTGTGCTTGTTTCACACGTGTTTCAAGCATTTTTGTTTGCTCTGGAGACATCTCTTTTGTATTTGTCTGCATCCAGTAGCGAACAGAAAGATTTGGAACAATTGGCTCCAATACAACATGCGGAATACAAATATTAATCATACCGCTTGTCTCACCGATAATCGTATTCAAGGAAATAACGACAACCGTTTCATTTGGTGAAATCATTTGTAAAAATTGAGGGTTAACCTCAAGCTCTACTAAAATTGGATCAATTTCCGCAACATTTTCCCACGCTTCGCGCAAATTGTCGAATGAACGTTCAAAAAGGTTTGTCATAATTTTTGTTTCAATTTCTGTTAAGTTATCTACATTACTATGACTCGCCCCACTACCGCCCATTAAACGATCTAGCATCGAGTAGGCAATGTTCGGGTTTATTTCCATTAGAATATTACCATCTAATGGTGGCACTTCAAACACATTAATGAGTGTCATATTCGGAATCGAACGTACAAACTCCTCAAATGGTATTTGGTCCACTGATGCAACAGTAATCTGCACATAGCTTCTTAGCTGTGCAGAAAAGAAGGTTGTCAGTAATCGTGCAAAATTTTCATGTATTCGGGTCAAACTTCGGATTTGATCTTTTGAGAAACGTAGTGCTCGTTTAAAGTCATATACTTTAACCTTGCGCACCTCATCCTCTTTTTTTATGTCGTCCGCTGACATTTCCCCAGTTGATATTGCGGAAAGCAGCGCATCTATCTCGGATTGAGATAACACATCTCCTGCCATTTGCCCACCTCCATTTCAAGCAGTTTCTTTATTATTGGGTAGTGATGAAGGAGGTAAAATAAACTTCCTGAACTTCTCCCTCTTGCATCAATTCATTAATTTTAGTTTTTAATGATTTTTGGAATACTTGTTTACCTTGCTTACCTTCTAAATCTTTTTGCTCCAGTTCTGAAAGCTCTTGAATAACAATATTTTTCACTTGGAAATCACGCTTCGTTAATTCATCAGCAGCATCTTCATTTGATGTTTGAATTTTTAATGAAAAGCGGACAATTTTGTTATCAGCCAGATTTGTCGTAATTTCCGGAACTTCAACAGAAGCTTTTACGATTTCATCAATAGTTGGTTCTTGAGATCCAGCAGGCTTATTAAATTGGGTAAACAAAACAAACGCAATACCCCCAATAAGTATGATTGCTACTAGTAGGATGATAATTATCGTTAACACTTTGTTATTCTTCATCTTCTTCACCTCGTAGATGCGGGTTTGATAGTATTTGTATATTTTTATAAAAGGTATTTACCTTTTGTCGCACCTCATCTTGACTCTGTAAAACAATGATTTTGGTTCCAGTCGTTAATGTAATGGTCGTATCCGGAAAAGATTCGACCGTTTCTATGTATAAAGCATTCAATGTAAATGCTTTGCCATTTAAACGTGTTAGTTCAATCATTGAAATAGGGCCGGGTCTAGCACGAGAGCCGGCCCGACCCTCCCTCATATGAAATTATGTTTTTAGTTTTGAGCACTTTGTAATCTTAACCGGTATTTTCTTTACCTACATATTAAGTATGTTTCTCATACTAAAATCTACTGATGAAAACCTAGCGTTTTAAATTTACAAGCTCTTGCAGAATTTCATCAGAAGTTGTGATAATACGTGTGTTTGATTGGAAACCACGTTGCGCTACAATCATTTCAGTAAACTCCTCTGAAAGGTCTACGTTGGACATTTCTAGGAAGCCAGCTTCAACGGCACCAATCCCTCCGACTGTTCCAACTTGGGCGTATGGTTCTCCAGAGTTTGCTGTAGGTTGGTAGTAGTTACCCCCCACCTTTTGAAGACCACCAGCATTTGGGAACTTCGCTAATATAAGTTGACCTGCATATTGTCGTTCACCTTTATAGTCTGTATAGGTAACTGTACCATCTTGGCCAATCGACATTGATTGCGCCGTTGTAGGGATACGAATTGGTGAAATTTCTGATGCGAAATCCATTTCCTCTGCGATATTGCCTTCTATATCAGCTAGTCCATTCCCTGCTTTGTGTTCCTCAGCTGCAGCACCATCGATTGACTCATCAGCAGAAATCGATAACTCATCATTTGCGTGACCTACTAAATATTTACCATCGGCATTCACTAGGTATCCATTTCTATCCATATAGAAATTGCCGGCGCGTGTATAGAGAATATTGCTGTACCCTTCTGCATCAAGTGCACCATCCTCATCAGGTGCACCATTTGCATCACCCACCATGAAGAATCCATCACCAGCTATAGCTAAGTCTAACTCGCGAAAAGTATTTTGCATTGAACCTGCACCGTGAATTGTATCGATTGCAGCAAGTTGTGAGCCTAATCCGATTTGTTTCGCGTTAACACCACCACGAGTTTGAGTAGGTGAAGAGGCACCCGCTGACGTTTGAGACATTAAATCTTTAAATACTACACGTCCTTTTTTAAAGCCGTAAGTATTAACGTTAGCAATATTATTCCCAATTACATCTAGCTTCGTTTGGAAGTTTTTTAAACCTGAAATACCAGAATACATAGAACGTAACATAATGTCGTTCTCCCTTCGTCTTTTAATTGTGTGCTTCTATCAATCAGCACACTGGGGCTTCCTATCAAAGGTCCAGCCCTTACAGCACGATTGTGCCATCAATATTTGTAAATATTTGCTGTTTTGCTTCCGTGCGGTCCATTGCGGTAATGACAGTTGCGTTTTTAGCACTGACAATTAAAGCTGCTTGATCCATCAAGACTAATGGTTGTTTGACACCTTTCGAGTGCGCTTCAAATACCTTATCCGATACAGCCTGCCATTCTTGTTCAGATATCGCTATCTTACGCTCGATAATACGTTCATTCGCATGCTTGCTCACTTTTAATTCTTGCTGATTGGTAGCCTTCTGTAAATGAGTTTTAAACGATTGCTGTGAGTTTTTTATTGGCGTTGGTTGTGTCTGGCGAATAGATGGATGCAATGGTACACGGTGTATTGAAAACTGATCCATCATCCTTCTCCACCTCTATTCGCTAATTACGGTAAACTCTTTATCTGTTAATTTTTTATCATTGTCTAAGACATAATGAATTACGCCATCTTTATTCGAGACAGAAACGATACGCCCTTGCAGCTCTTGCTCGCCGTCTTTATAGGTAACTTTTTTGCCAATTAGTTTGCTTGCTTGTACAAGAGGAGACTCTTTTCCTGCATTATTTTCACCTGAACCACCTAAAATTGCTGATATATTACCAGGTGTTATTTTCTTACCATCAGTTAATACGAACTCTACACTGCCATCGACAAATTTTAATGACTCAATAATGCCAGTTCCTTCGTTAACTATGAAATCACCTTTATCATCCTTCTCATCTGTTATCTCATGCCATTTTACTTCCTTACCAATAAAGGTTGAATAACTCATCATCTGTGTTTGTTGCTGAGAAACAAGTAGTGATTCCATTGCCTTTGACATATTCTGCATCTGCTCTAATGAAGAAAATTGAGCCATTTGAGCAATAAAATCTCGGTCGTCCATAGGGTTTGTTGGATCCTGATGTTGCAATTGCTTAATTAATAATTGTAGAAAAGCATCCTTACCAAGTTCATTGCTACCTGTTTGCCTTACTGGCTTTTTATAATTCGAATAGTATAAGTCATCTGTAATTTTCCCACTCATTTTATTTGTCGTTGCATCTGCCATTCTTACACCTCCTCACTTATTAAATATTCACTAAACGATTTACCTTCATCATCATCGTCGTTTTTTTGCTCTTGCTCATCTTCCTGTTGTTGCCTAAAGAAATTATTGAAGAAGTTTTGGTCGCGTTGTTGGCGATCCGCGTCTTGCAATGATTGAGCAATATCGAGACGATCTACTTGAATATTTTGCTGTACAAAGGCTTGCTTTAGTTGATGTACCTGACTATCAAGTAATTCACGTCCATGAGCCGTTGAAGCGAGTAGACGGGCTGTCAGGACACCGTCATTTTGCACAAGCTCGATACGTATTGTTCCTAGATTTTCCGGATACAATTTCAATGATAAGCGTGTAATGCCTTGTGCATTCGAGATTTGGGCTTTATTGATAATAGCTTGCATCTCTTTCAAAAATGCCTCAGATTGTGCTGGCTTTGCAGCTGGCAGTGTTACTTGGAACGTGTCTGCTTTTGTTTGAACTGTATTAGAAGTCACCATTTCATTAGCACTTGTGTCCGCCTGCTTTGTCACTTGAACTTGTTGAACCACTTTCTGGAAGCCCTGCAACGGAAGCGTTACCGTTGTTTTAGTTGTTACTTGCTGTTCAGATAGAGTCGTTTCAACTTGTGTTTGCATCGTTGTCAAAAGACTTTTTATGTCCGTTAGCACGTTTTCTTGTGAAGCTGTTAAGTCCGTTTTTTGTCCAACTAATTGTGCTAACTTTAACACTTGAACCAATGGCGTTACTTCTTTCGGAGTCACTTGTCCTTCTCCTTGTAAAGCTGCTACGATTTGTGTTTGAAGCATTGGTGCTTGAGCATCTACTAGTGATAAAAGCTCCCATACATCTTTTGCTTCTTTATCCTCTCCTAGCAACTGTTGTACTAATTTCTGAAGTTGCTCGGCATCAATTCCCAATGCATCCATTAGGTTATCAAGATTTAACATTTCATCTATAGCGACTGCTTTGCCTTCTTCACCAATTTGAAGCATTAACAGGCCATCGTCATGTGAAATTCCTAGTACATCTAGTACGTCTTCTATAGAATCAGCATTTAAAACAGCTGCTAACTCAGAGGTATCTATTTGATCTGCCGACTGTGTAGGCTGCTGTGTTTTGTTTGAAGAAGAAACTATCTGTCCAAAAACAGAACCAAATGTTGCTAAATTTTCTTTGTTCGACGTTCCATTTACTTTTACATTGGGATCGCCTGACATTGAAGGCTTCGAAGTTGCAGTATTAGTTGGTATAGCCTTAGACATCATTTGCATCATTGCTACATTCATCATTTCACCTCCCTTCAGATTTCCTTATTGTTTAGCCATCATTTCTGTATATTTCGCTGCATCTTGTGGATTCATTTTTTCTAGAATCGCAGCCAATTTGTCTGGTTTTAAGTTTGTTAAAATTCGTAGCGCTTCCGTATCGCTCATTTTTACAAGAACCGGCGCTGCGGCTTTAGGGGACATTTTATCAAATGTTTTTAAAATATCATTAAAGTCACGCTTTACGTCACTTTGCTCCCTATTTAATTTTTCATTTTCAAATTTCTGCTGTTCATTTTCTGTCGTTAGCTTTTCTTTTTCAGTGGTAGCTGTATCCAACTTTTTTTGTAGCTGTACGATTTCCGCTTCTTTTTCTTGTACTTCAGCCTGTAATTTTAAAACCTTTGAATCATTATTAACTACAGCATCTTTTGCTTGTTGTTCTTCTGAAGGAACGAATGGTAAGCTTTCAAATGCTTTCTTCCCTAAATCAAAGACATTCGTATTCATTAGGGTTGCAACAACAAGTAAAACCGCCGCTACAAACATGATAGGTATTACAAACCATAAAAAAAACTTTCGAAAGCCTCCTTTACGTTTAGGCGGTTGTTCTACTAATTCTGTTTTAAGTCGATTATCTGTTTTCGCCATGAAATCACCTGATTTCCCTCTTGTTATACGTAAGCGATGAAATCTCATCTAAAAAAATGCCCTCAATACGATCTTGTTCCTGCTGAAACACGTTAAAATCCTTCTCTCGCATTTTTTCAAATTTACGTACTTCCAAGTTTTTTTCTAATAATTTTTCTTCATGCCAATTCATTTTTGCACGAGCTTGAACAACTTTCTGCTGTACATCAGCAATTGTTTTTTCAAGACTATCAATAAATCGTGCGTAGTGATGAACTTCCTCTATTGATGAACCTACAGCTAAACGCTCCTGCTGAAACTCTATTAAATCTTCTTTCTTTTTTAACAACTCATATAGCTTCGTTGCAATTTCTTCAAAAGAACGTACAGATTCTTTATAGGCAATTTCGGTTTCATTTTTTTCCTGCTCTCGAATGGTTAACACTTTTTCAAAACGATATATATAGCTTACCATCCTATTTTCCACCACCGTTCGATAATGAAATTAACTCATTCTTACTTTCCTCTAGGGTCACTTTATCTAAATAGCCCTGCTTTAAATAAGCGGTAATGAGAGGTTCATAGTAAATGGCTTCATCAATTTCCTTTGATGTTCCTGTCTTATAGGCACCGATATTAATTAGATCCTCTGACTTGTCATATGTATAATAGAGCTCTCTTAATCGCTCTGCAGCTTTTTTGTGCTCTGGCTCTGCCACATGATTCATCAAACGGCTAACACTTTTTAATACATTAATAGCTGGATATTGACCTTTATTGGCAAGATTTCGATCAAGGACTATATGTCCATCTAAAATCCCCCGTACTGTATCTGCTATTGGCTCATTCATATCATCACCATCTACTAACACTGTATAAAAGGCAGTGATAGAGCCTTTCTCATTAGTCCCTGTGCGTTCTAATAGTTTAGGTAGAATTGCGAACACAGATGGCGTATATCCTTTTTGAGCTGGTGGTTCACCTGTCGCAAGACCGATTTCACGCTGTGCCATAGCAACACGAGTCACAGAGTCCATCATCAACATGACATTTAAGCCGCGATTTCTAAAATACTCGGCAATTGCTGTTGCGGTAAAGGCCCCTTTAATTCGCATTAGTGCAGGCTGATCAGAAGTAGCCGCTACTACTATTGATCGACTTAAACCCTCTGGCCCTAAGTCACGCTCTATAAACTCACGAACCTCACGACCACGCTCTCCAATTAGCGCAATTACGTTTAAATCCGCTTGGGTATTGCGCGCAATCATACCGAGCAATGTACTTTTCCCGACCCCAGAACCAGCGAAAATACCAACACGTTGACCATTGCCCACTGTTAGCATGCCATCAATTGCTTTCACACCTACTTCAAGTCTCTCGTTAATAGGTGGGCGTGTTAGCGGATTGGGTGGATCCTGCTCTGTTGGAACCGTCTTTAATCCTTTCGGTAATCCTGTTCCATCTATCGGATTCCCCATTGAATCAAGTACCTTACCGATTAGCTCAGGGCCCACTTTTACCTCAAGTGGTGCCCCCGTACCTTCGACTAGGCAGCCAATCGATATTTCCCGAAGAGAAGTAAACGGCATTAAGACGACAATTTCATCTTTGAAGCCTACAACCTCTGCTAAGATAATTTGATGGCCATTTTTAGAAGTTTCCACATGAATTTTACAGACATCACCAATGGAACTATCTGGACCTTGCGACTCAATCATCAAGCCGACAACTCTAGTTACTCTACCAAACTTTTTAAAGGTTGGTATTTGAGGAATTTGTTCGATTAATTGAGCCGTTTTCATCTAGATCATTCCTTACTTTCTAATATTTCATATAGCTTCAATCTTAGTTCGTTCAATTGCCCATCAATGCTTACAACAATACGGCCATGATTTGTTTCAATATAACAATCTGTTTCATTTTCTAACTCCTCATTTACAAAAATCATAAATGGTACGTCAGTTGGGAACATTTCAGCCAGTTCATCCCGATTAGCGGTCATTAATGCATAGTAGGTAGGTGAAACATAAATTTTTATTTCTTTCATTTCCCGTGCTTCTTTAAGTCCTCTACGAACGATTGAAACAAATAATTCGTTGTCTCGCTCTAAGGATGCATCAATAATTCGCTCTGCTGCCGTTAAGCCTAACTCTAAAATAATCGATTCTTGATCTTCAATATATTTTCGAGCATTATCCCTCGCATGAATGATTATTTCATTGGCCGTTTGGAGAGATTGTTCCATCGCTTCATTCGCTTTGTTTATCCCATCCTCATAGCCTTGACCGAATCCTTCATCATAAGCTTCTTGCACTCGGTTAGGTCGTTCTTCTTCCCACCCTTGCTTTAAATGCTCAAGATCTTGAAAGAACTTTTGCTTCTCTTGTTCAAAAGCCTCACGTTCAGCCTGTAAGGTAGCTCTAGCCTCGGCCAGTAAACGTTCCCGCTCTTCTAGCACTTCTTCCATAGTTATTTGTTTTTGAGGTAAAATGTCTCCATCTTCTACCTCTTGCATCTCAAACATGTCACGGATTTGAATCTTTTTGACATGATCGCCATTGGACTGTGTGTATACAGAACGGATGATTCTAGACAATGACGTCATCTCCTCCACCACGTGCAATAATAATCTCACCAGCATCCTCTAAGCGACGAATAACTGCAACAATTCGGGATTGCGCTTCCTCTACATCGCGTAAACGTACAGGTCCCATAATCTCCATTTCTTCCTTAAATGTCTCAGCCATACGTTGTGACATATTACGGAAAATAATATCTTTTACTTCTTCACTTGAAACCTTCATAGACAGTAGTAAGTCTTCATTTTCACAATCACGAATAACTCGTTGAATCGAGCGGTTGTCAAGCGTAACAATATCCTCGAATACAAACATACGTTTTTTGATTTCTTCTGCAAGCTCTGGATCTTGAATTTCGAGTGCATCGAGAATCGTTTTTTCTGTTTGTCGATCTACACCGTTTAATACTTCAACAACTGCGTCAATGCCACCAGTTTCCGTGTAATCTTGTGTAACCGTTGATGATAATTTACGTTCTAAAACTGATTCAATTTCGCTAATAACTTCTGGTGAAGTTGATTCCATCACAGCAATACGTTTAGCGATATCAGCCTGTACTTCTTGTGGCAATGAAGATAAAATAACACCCGCTTGCCCAGCCTCTAAATAAGATAGAATAAGGGCAATTGTTTGTGGATGTTCATTTTGAATAAAGTTAAAAATTTGTGCTGGATCAGCTCTACGTGCAAAGTCAAAGGGACGTACTTGTAAAGAAGATGTTAGACGATTAATGATTGTTTGCGCCTGTTCTACACCAAGTGCTTTTTCCAATACCGTCTTCGCATAACCAATACCACCCTGTGTAATATAATCTTGCGCAAGTGCAATATTGTGGAATTCTTCAATAATTTCCTCTTTAACATCTGATTCTACTTTTTTAACACTTGAAATCTCTAATGTTAAACGTTCAATTTCTTCTTCTGTTAAATGTTTATAGACAGAAGCTGAAACCTCAGGCCCTAATGAAATTAATAAGAGAGCGGCCTTTTGTTTTCCGGTTAATTCCTTTTCTTTCTTGGACACAGTCGAACCTCCTAGTTAGTCTTCCGCAATCCAACTACGCAGTAACTTCGCAAAATCGTCTGGCTTATCTTTAGCCATTTTTTCAAGCTGCTTACGACGCATTGTAGCTTCCGTTTCAATTTCTTCATTAATATCTTCAATAATTAGTTCTTCTTGTTCATCTAGGATACTAAGTTCTTCTTCTTCTTGCGCACGTTTACGTGAACGAATAATAAAGAATGCAAGCAATAGTATTACAGCAAGTAATATGCCACCTACTACCCATATCCACCATGGAATAACAGATTTTTCACTAGCCGTCTCTGTTGCTTTCCCATTCAATGGATGCACCGAAACAGCTACTTTTTCATCGATTTGATCTTGAGTAAGTTCAGCTGCTACATCTTTAGAAATCGTCGTACGAACTATAGTACTTAAAATTTTCTGGATATCCTCTTGAACGCCATCTGGTAATGTTGCTGCATCAGTTGCCGTCGGTGGTTCAACAATTACTTGGATACCAATATCTTGAATTTTATATGGTGCCTCTTGGATATCTTTACGTATACGGTTTACATCATTATTTATTGTCTCTTCAGTACGCTCGTAATCTCCATTACCGTTTGCACCTTCGTTATAAGTTGTAAAGTTGTCTGTCGTCGTTTCAGCTTCAGGTGTACCAGTGGCTGCAGCCCCTGTACCAGAATATTGCTCGGTAATACGTTGAGCACTTATTGCGATGCCTTCCATATTCTCTTCGTCGACTGGTGTAACAAGGTTTTCTTCACGATTTTCTTTTTTGAAATCAATGTCTGTTGTCACAGAAACTATTACTTTATCTTGCCCCATAAGCGTACCTAGCATATTTTGAACTTGGCGCTGTAGGTCACGCTCAACTAATTTCTTCGCTTGTAACTGACCTTCAGCTGTCGTTGTCGACATTCCATCAGTCGTCGCAGCATGCAGATCAAAGTAATCAGAAAATTGGTTAGAAATCACAATATTATCCGTATTTAAATTCGGAACACTTTTTGCTACTAAATTGTACATAGTAGCAATTTGTTGCTCTGTAAATTTATAACCAGGGTCTGTATTCAAAACAATAGATGCCGTCGCTTCATCTTTAACATCCTTTAAGAATACTCCCTCTTCTGGAAGGTTAATCATTACCTTTGCGTCTTTTACACCATCTAGATTTTTAATGAGCTTTGCAATTTCTGTTTCAGTTGCTGCTTTTTTTAATAGATTAAACTCATTATCTGTCATACCGAATCCAGAGCTATTTGCAAAAGAATAGTCAATTGATCCAGTTTGCGGATATCCTTCAGATGCTAACTGCACTAACAATGAATCTACTTGTTCTTCGGGTACTAAAATCGAAGTCCCTCCCGGTGCAATTTCGTATTTTACACCTTGGGTGTCTAACGCTTCCTTCACTTGTCCGATTTCTCTTGTCGATAAATCTTTATAAAGTGGTACATATGTAGTTTTTGTAGCAAAGATTGTAATAGCTATAGCAAGTGCTATAACGCCTAATACAGAACCTATCATTACAATTTTTTGTTTTTTACTACGACTTGTCCAAAATTGGCTGGTGTCGTCTTTTATTTTCGTCAATCGTTCATTCATTATGAATCCTCCGGTTATAGTGAATAACCTATCCATCTAATAATTCGCGAAAACAGTGATATCCCATACATTCAATCATAACAGGCTGATTTCCATTCTGACTGGTCCTTAGGGCGTTCAGCCTTTACTCCAATCAAGTAACAAATGTTATCCCAAACTTTTGGTAATGAGCCTTTCAATTTCTCATTTAAAAAATGTTTAATTTATAGGATATATCTTTATTTAACAGTGACTTTATCACTTGTTTTATAAAGTTAGACACTCATTCGCATTATTTCTTGGTAAGCTTCAATCACCTTATTGCGAACTTCAATTGTTGCATTTAATGTAATGCTCGCTTTTTGTGATGCTATCATCACTTCGTGCAACTCTACATTTTCACCATTAATTAACTTTTGGGTTAGATTGTCAGAAGTAATTTGTTGATCATTAACTTTCGATATTGCTTCTTTTAACGAGTTCGCAAAGCTCTGTTGTGCTTCATAAGGTGTCGTATTTAGTTTATTTGTTTCATTTACAACCTGCGTAGGTGTCATTTGTGAAACGGACGAAATTGTCATTATGTATCTTCCTTTCTTGTTATTTATCTTCCAATCTCTAAAGCCTTTGTCAGCATAGATTTATTTGCATTCAATACAGTTACGTTTGCCTCGTAGGAACGAGTAGCTGACATTAAATCTACCATTTCTTTTAATGGATCTACATTTGGCATATTTACATAACCATCTGCATTTGCATCTGGATGAGTTGGATCATACACAAGTTTGAAAGGTGTTTCTCTATCTTCTTTTATTTGCGTTACTTTTACGCCGTTACCGACACCACTTTTTGCATTTTTACCGAGTGCGACATTAAAAAACTTTGAAAACTGTCCCTCTTGCGCTGTAAATGTCACAGACTTTCGGCGGTATGGTTCCCACTCCCCATTCACTTGTTTAGCACGCATTGTATCCATGTTTGCCATATTTGAAGAGATAACATCCATTCGTAAACGCTGTGCTGTTAAAGCCGAGGCAGTGGTATTCATTCCATGAAAAATTGACATCTATTACTTACCTCCTTTAATAACAGTATTTAATGTGTTTAACTTACCGTTCATGCGTTCAATTAATGCGTTGTAATAAATTTGATTTTCCGCAAGCTTCGTCTGTTCCGTATCCATATCCACAGCATTACCATTATTTCGATAACGTAAGCCATTAACATTATTCACACCAGGTGTAGATTGTCGAATCTCGAAATCATAATGTCTACGATCAGTACGATACGCAGAAATCGACGTTTGTTTTTCTTTCTCCAACATATCTTTAAAACTTACATTTTTCGCCTTATAGTTTGGCGTATCGACATTCGCAATGTTATTAGCAATTGTTTTATTATTCAAAGTTGCATAGGAAAGTCCATTCTCCAGGCTACTAATAGTTCCTCCAAACAAATCCAAAACATCCACCTCATTTTATGTACTTCTTTTTTTATCCAATACTACAATTGTAATTAAGATGATACGTAGTGTCTATTGTCTTTTGTCACTTTTTACTAGTTCACGAGACCTATTTTTATACACAAATAACCAGGACAATACTTCCGCACCCCTTGTGCCACATAGCTTTACGGCACCCAAACTACTTCTAGTCAATTTACACTATATAGGCAGTGTTTTCGGTTTTATGATTGATTTTTTTCCTTTTTTTGACAAAATAACGGTAGACACAGTGTCTAAATTAAAGTTCCTTTTTACTACCAAGAGTTAAAGATTAATATTTCAAAAATTCAGAATAGTAGTTCCATACTGTCTTATAAGTAAAACAATAGGAGTATACACTTTTTTTATTTATGCAATAAGTAATGCGAATGCCAAAAACTTAACCTAGGGATAAAGCTTTAATAATAGCATATACGATGGTTAAAATCTTACCTACAGGAGTTAAGGAAAAAGATTAAAACACAGACGATTCTCCCCCCACATTTAGTACTATAACATAGTTTGACATAATTAGAAGTAATGTCAAACAGCCAAAAATTTCGTCGAATAATAGAAAAGTACGAAAAGGCAGCTGATTCACAAATATTCCAGCCGCCTTCATGTTACTTATGAAATTTTTGTGTCATTGCACCTCGGAATATTACATCCGGAATCGGCTTTATGCTTAGTCTGCAGATGTTTTTTTGCTCGAAAGGACAGTACTAACGTAGCGGCAGTATACAATAGCCTGGTTTTGCCTGTGCGAAAGCGAAGCAACTACATCAACAAAACAGGATGGCCAACACGATGGCGGTCATTTCGGTAATGCCAACGGACGCGACGTTTTACCGTTGCAGGTCCCAATAGCCTTTATCGCATGAATGCTATAATTTTAGGCTAACATCCTGTAAGAACCTGTAAGAACTGCTTTACGATTCCGCAACACCTTCCAAAGGCTTTAGGCCAATGTCTTAAAAACGTAGCGCAGCAACATATTATTGATCACTCCGTAATGAGTTTTTGTTTCGCTTTCGATACACAAAACATTGATAAAAAAGTAAAAAGGCATGTGGAATAAAATTATTCCACATGCCTTACAACGTTCCCAGAGAACGTTTTTATTATTTCATTTTAATTTCAGCTAATGCATTTAAGAATTTATCGTTAAGTACTTTAATGTAAGTACCTTTCATACCTAGAGAGCGAGATTCGATTACACCTGCAGATTCTAGTTTACGTAATGCGTTTACGATTACTGAACGTGTGATGCCAACTCGGTCTGCAATTTTTGAAGCAACAAGTAAGCCTTCATGTCCATCAAGTTCTTCAAAGATATGTTCAATAGCCTCTAACTCACTGTATGAAAGAGAGTTAATCGCCATTTGTACAACAGCTTTGCTTCGAGCTTCCTCTTCAATTTCCTCAGATTTCTCACGTAAAATTTCCATACCAACTACTGTAGCACCATACTCAGCTAAAATTAAATCATCATCCTCAAATTGTGAAGATAAACGAGCAAGAATTAATGTACCAAGACGCTCACCACCACCAACGATTGGCACAATCGTTGTTAATGCATTTTGGAATAGTTCTTTATTTTCAATTGGGAAAGCAGTATGCTCGTCATTAATATCTAAGTTTGAAGAAGTTTCAGAAATTGTGAACAAGCTATGTGTATATTCTTCTGGGAATTGACGCTCTTCGAACATCTTTTTCATACGTTCGTTTTCAATTTGTTGGTGAATTGAAATGCCTAAAAGTTTCCCTTTACGGCTTACAATATAAACATTACTGTCAATAATATCTCCTAATGTATCTGCCATTTCTTTAAAGTTTACTGGCTTACCAGCAGAAGCTTGAAGCATTGAGTTAATTTTACGCGTTTTTTCTAATAAATTCATTATATGTTCCTCCTATAAATAATCCGAAGAGTATTTACTTAATATTCTAAAGTTTTTTACAACTGAATGAAACTATTCAGCCTTTTCTTACAATATAAACTGTGACAAATCTTTGTTTTTTACTATACCCGCAAGTTTTCGATCTACATATGCAGCATTGATTGGAATATTTGCAGGTGCAATTTCTGCAGCTTCAAACGATAATTCTTCCAATAAACGTTCTAATATTGTGTGTAAACGGCGAGCTCCAATATTATCAGTCTCCTGATTGACCTCGGTTGCAATCTCTGCAATCCGTTCAATTGCATCTTCCGTAAAGTTTATTTCCACGCCTTCTGTCTCTAATAACGCCTTATATTGCAAAACAAGTGATTGATCTGGCTCTTTCAAAATACGTACAAAATCTTGTTTTGTAAGTTTTTCAAGCTCTACTCGAATCGGGAATCGACCTTGCAACTCAGGAATTAGATCAGATGGCTTTGACATATGAAATGCTCCAGCAGCAATAAACAGCATAAAGTCTGTTTTAACAGCACCGTACTTCGTTGTTACAGTAGAACCTTCAACGATTGGCAGAATATCACGTTGCACACCTTCACGTGATACATTCGCAGAGGAGTTACTGTCCTTACTAGCAATTTTATCAATTTCATCAATAAAAATAATACCTGACTGTTCAGCTCTTGAAATAGCTTCTTGTGCAACTTCATCTGCATCTATAAGCTTGTTCGCTTCTTCAATTGTTAAAATACGGCGCGCGTCTTTCACTTGTACACGACGTTTCTTCTGCTTTTTAGGCATCAAACTAGATAGCATATCCTGCATGCCACTGTTTGCAGACATATCCATGCCCGTTCCTTGTAACGCATCAAAAATAGAAGGGTTTTGTTCAGTTACTTCAACTGTAACCCATTCATTTTCTAATTTACCATTACGTAAATCGATAGCGATTTGCGCACGTTTGGAGCGCACTTCAGTTTCTTCAGAGGAATCGTCATTGGTTTGCTGTTCTTTCCCACCAAATAACATTTCAAATGGATTTTGCATGGACTGTTTTTTTCGTAAGGACGGAACCAATAACTTAACGATAGCTTCGTTTGCCAGTTCTTCTGCTTGGTCCTTCACAGACTCCATCATCTCTTCTTTTACAAGACGATAAGAAGCTTCTACTACATCGCGTACCATTGACTCTACGTCGCGTCCAACGTACCCTACTTCTGTAAACTTTGTTGCTTCTACTTTCACAAATGGTGCATTCGTTAACTTTGCAATTCTTCGGGCAATTTCTGTTTTTCCGACACCTGTAGGTCCAATCATCAAAATATTTTTCGGAATTACTTCAGCCTTCATCTCATCACTTAATAGCGAGCGACGATATCGGTTACGTAGCGCAATCGCTACCGCTCTCTTCGCTTCATTTTGTCCAACGATATAACGATCCAAATGCTCAGTAATTTGTCTTGGCGTTAAATTATTTTTTGTCATTAGTTAAGCGCCTCCACGATAATATTATGATTTGTAAACACACAGATTTCAGCAGCGGTTTCTAATGCTGCCTCTGCAATTTCACGAGCAGACATTGTGTCACCCGCATATTTTTTCAGGGCACGACCTGCTGATAATGCATAGTTACCCCCAGAACCAATTGCCAAAACCCCGTCATCCGGTTCAATTACTTCTCCAGTACCCGAAACAAGAAGGAGTGTACTTTTATCCATTACAAGTAGCATGGCCTCTAATTGACGTAACATTTTATCACCGCGCCACTGTTTAGCCACTTCAACCGCCGCACGTTGCAAATTACCATTGTATTCATTTAACTTTCCTTCAAACATCTCAAAAAGTGTAAATGCATCGGCAACCGATCCCGCAAATCCTGCAAGTACCTGCCCATTAAACAGACGTCTGACCTTCCTTGCTGTACCCTTCATTACAACCGCATTCCCTAGGGTTACTTGACCATCACCTGCCATAGCGCAAGCTCCATTATGATGAACTGCAAATATCGTTGTCGCATGTAATTGTCCCATTTGCCTTCCTCCTTAGCTTATTATGCCCTTGGATGAGCATTCATATATGTTTGACGAAGATGCTCTTTTGTTACATGTGTGTAAACTTGTGTAGAAGTTAAATGAGCGTGGCCTAATAACTCCTGCACTGTACGTAAATCTGCGCCATTATTCAATAAATGTGTAGCAAAAGTATGGCGAAGCATATGTGGATATATTTTCGTATGGAGCGAGGCCTTGTCAATCATTTCAGTTAAAATATGACGTACACCTCGAGGAGTAAGTTCCCCACCGCGCATGTTGACAAACAATTGCTGATGATTTGTGCTCTTCATCAATCGTGGACGAGCTTGTTCTATGTAATCCTGCATAGCTAAACTCGCAAATTGCCCGAATGGAATAATACGTTCTTTTCGCCCTTTTCCCATTACTCTAATAATTGAATAATGGAAATCAACATCTTCTACTTGAATCGAGGTAAGCTCACTTACACGAATACCTGTCGCATATAACAGCTCTAATATAGCCGTATTTCTTAATGATTTCAAATCATCGCCAACATTCGCATCAAATAGCTGCTTCAATTCTTCTTCGTAGAAAAAACTTGGTAAGCGTGATTCTTTTTTGGGATGATATAGTGATCGAAAGGCCCCATCGTCTAATCCGTGCTGTCTATTTAGAAAGCGAAAGAAGGAGCGTATTGAGGAGATCTTCCTTGATACAGATGATCTTGCTCTCTTTTCATCGTACAACTTCGTTACATAAAGACGTGCATGTATATACTCAACACTAGCTAAATCATTTACGCCCTCTGCCTGCAAAAACGCTAAAAAATCTAGTAGGTCCGATTCATATTCTCGCACTGTGTGAACAGAGAAGTTTTTTTCAATTTGAATATAAAGCATAAACTGCTCAAGTGCATCTTGGGACGAAACTAACATTAAAAGATTCACCACCAATGAATTATTGATAACCTTCTCAAATTACAGGTCGTCGCCAACGTGGTTTTTTACAAATGCCACCACTGGCTGATGAGCCTGAATTGCTTTCACTTGCCATTAAAAGCATGTCAATTTTCATTTATCCTCTTTAGGTTGTCACTTTGGGTATCGTTAATGTAGAAAACATACATATTGACACTATACCTATCTTCATCATATAGCAAGTGGAAATGTTTATATTTTGAGAAAATCTCCATACAAAATAATAAAATACGTGTAAATCAGCATTTTGTCTACAAAAAGAAAAAGCCTCTAAGAGTATATCAACATTTAGAGGCTTTTTGCAATCAAATTGTTTGTGAATTCACAAAATTACGAATTGTGCTTATTGCACGTGTAGCATGCATCTCTGCACGCTCTGGTTTTGAACGACGTCCCGGTGGTAATTCAGGGAAAATTCCGAAGTTAACGTTCATCGGCTGGAAGTTTTTCGATTGTGCTTCTGTTATATAACGCGCCATACTTCCTAATGCCGTTTCGAATGGGAAGATAATTTGTTCTTGTCCCAGCGCTAATCGAGCTGCATTAATACCAGCAATTAATCCGCTACCAGCAGATTCAACATATCCTTCGACACCTGTCATTTGGCCTGCAAAGAAAATATTTTTTCGTTCGCGAAGCTGATAAGTTTTCTCTAGAACCTTTGGTGAATTAATGAACGTATTTCGATGCATAACTCCATAACGAACGATTTCAACATTCTCTAATCCCGGAATTAACTGCAATACTTCTTTCTGTGGGCCCCATTTTAAATGTGTTTGGAAGCCAACGATATTGTAAAGAGTTCCTGCAGCATCGTCTTGACGTAATTGAACAACTGCATAAGGTCGTTTCCCTGTTTTTGGATCTTCTAGACCTACCGGCTTCATCGGTCCAAATAACATTGTTTTCTCCCCGCGAGCAGCCATTACTTCAATCGGCATACAGCCTTCAAAGTAAATTTCCTTTTCAAATTCTTTTAATGGCACAACCTCTGCTTCGATTAACGCTTGACGGAAACGATCAAATTCTTCCTTTGTCATAGGACAGTTTAAATAAGCTGCTTCCCCTTTATCGTAACGAGATTTTAAATAAACCTTTTCCATATCGATGCTGTCTTTTTCAATAATTGGTGCTGCAGCATCATAGAAATATAGATAATCTAAACCTGTTAAGCCTTGAATTTTTTCAGCTAAAGCTTTCGATGTTAGGGGTCCTGTTGCAATAACAGTTATGCCTTCTGGAATTTCAGTGACTTCCTCATGAATGACTTCCACTAGAGGATGGTTTTTCACTGAGTCTGTCACATAGCCCGCAAATTCATGACGATCCACCGCTAAGGCACCGCCTGCTGGTACTGAACATGCATCTGCTGCCTTCATAATTACGGAATCTAAAATACGCATTTCTTCTTTAATTACACCTACGGCATTTGTTAGTCCATTTGCACGTAGTGAATTTGAACAAACAAGCTCTGCAAATTTATCAGTATGATGAGCTGGTGTTTGCTTTACTGGACGCATTTCATAAAGTTTAACTTTCACACCACGTTGAGCAATTTGCCAAGCAGCCTCACTACCTGCAAGACCTGCGCCTATTACATTTACTACTTGTTCAGTCATGTTCTTACCATCTTTCTATCATTGAGTAGGTGTCTCTTCATAGTCACATTTCGTACATTGAATTTGAACACCTTTTTTAATTTTTTTCTCTACTAATAATGCACTACATTTCGGACATGGTCTACTAATCGGCTTGTCCCAAGAAACAAATTCACACTCAGGGTATTGATTGCAACCATAGAATAAACGCTTTGTTTTACTCTTTCGTTCTACAATTTCACCTGTTTCACATGAAGGACATTTTACGCCAATAGGTTTCATAATTGCTTTTGTATTGCGGCAATCTGGGAAGTTTGAACAAGCCATAAATTTCCCATATCGCCCAAGCTTATAGACCATTGGAGATCCACAAAGCTCACAATCCTCGCCAGCGGGTTCATCTTTTATAACAACCTTTTCCATAGCCTCATCTGCATGCTTTACATGGACCTCAAAATCCTTATAAAACTCACGGACAATTTCTTTCCACTGACGACTACCTTCTTCAATATCATCCAAATCTTGCTCCATTTGTGCTGTGAATTCGATATTTATTTCATCAGGGAAAAACTCTAGTACGAGTTGGTGCACGATTTCTCCTAGCTCAGTCGGCATAAATCGTTTTGCATCTAATACGACATAGCCACGGCGCTGTATTGTATCGAGGGTCGGTGCATATGTGGACGGGCGCCCTATACCTAACTCTTCCATTGTCTTTACAAGACGCGCCTCTGAATAGCGTGGTGGTGGCTGTGTAAAATGTTGCTTCGGCTCAATTTCAAGAGATTTTACTTGATCGCCAACTTCCATTACAGGTAGAAGCTTTGTTGTTTCTTCTGTTTGATCATCTGTACCCTCAATATATAACTTCATAAAGCCAGCAAATTTAACTTGTGAGCCGTTTGCACGGAATAAAACATCCCCATTTTGTAAATCAACAGCAACTGTATCAAGTATAGCCGGCGCCATCTGACTAGCGATAAAGCGCTCCCAAATTAAACGATATAAGCGCAATTGGTCACGACTAAGCACTGTTTTTAATTCATCTGGAGTTCGCATCGTACTAGTTGGACGAATGGCCTCATGGGCATCTTGTGCATTGGATGCTTTTTTAGCTTGCTTCGACTCCGTGGAGATGAATTCTTTACCGTACTTAGATTCAATGTAGGCAATCGCCTCAGTTTTTGCTGTGTCCGAAATACGTGTAGAATCGGTACGCATATAAGTAATTAAACCGACTGTCCCCTCTTTTTTACCAACATCAATACCTTCATATAATTGTTGGGCAAGCATCATCGTTTTCTTAGCACGGAAATTTAACTTACGTGCGGCCTCTTGTTGTAAAGAAGATGTTGTAAAAGCAGGTGCTGCATTTCGTTTACGTTCTTTTTTAGATACATTGACAACTTCAAAACTTGTACCTTTAACATTTTTTAAAATAGATTTTACTTGTTCTTCATTTGTTAATTTAATTTTTTCTTTGCCATTACCATAATAAAGCGCATCGAACGTTTTCTTACCTTTTTCAAAAGATCCTTCAATTGTCCAATATTCTTCCGGTTGGAAATTTTTAATTTCATTTTCACGATCAATAATCATGCGTAGTGCTACAGATTGTACTCGTCCCGCTGATAATCCCTTTTTAACCTTTTTCCAAAGGATCGGACTAATGTTATAACCAACAAGTCTATCCAAAATACGGCGTGTTTGCTGTGCATCTACTAAATCCATATTAATAGGACGTGGATTTTTAAACGATTCTACAATTGCATCCTTTGTAATTTCATTAAAAACCACACGACAATCTGAATTGATATCAATATTTAACGCAGTCGCAAGGTGCCAAGCAATCGCTTCTCCCTCGCGGTCTGGATCGGCCGCTAGGAAGACTTTCTTCACTTTTTTAGCTGCAGACTTTAATTCCTGTAAAACAGGACCTTTACCACGAATAGTAATATATTTAGGTTCAAAATCATTTTCAGGACCAACACCCATTTGGCTACGTGGTAGATCACGAACATGCCCGATAGACGCTTTCACTTTATATTTTTTCCCTAAATATCGTTCAATTGTTTTTGCTTTTGCTGGTGATTCTACAATCACTAAATAATCCGCCATCTATGTCTCCCCCTTAGAGAGGTTTATTGCTAATTTTTTTAAGTTACCTGTTGCAAAATGTATAACAGATTTTAAGATAATGCAACTTTTTTTCAATTTTTGTTAGAAAAGAGCGTAAGTGTTTCAACGATTTCGTGACCATTGCACACTGGAATAGCTCCTTCTAATAGTAGTTTATTTGTGCCTTTTGATTGTTCTGCATTAATTGGACCCGGTACTACAAATACATCTTTTCCCTGCTCTAATGCATATTCTGTTGTAATAAGCGTACCACTTCTTAATGCCGCTTCTGTTACAACCAAAGCTTTGGACAATCCGCTAATGATTCGGTTACGCATTGGAAAATGCCATTTTTCAGGTTTCATATATGGCGGATACTCTGTGATAAGTAACTGATGCTCCGCCATATGCTTATTGAGAGACTCATTTTCCTTAGGATATATATAATTAAACCCGTGGCCAAGTACTGCAATTGTGGACCCACCGAATTTTATCGTTGTTTCATGAGCTATCGTATCAGCCCCTCTTGCTAGCCCGCTTACAACTGTATATTCGTGTTCAATAAGAGGTGGAACGATTAGATCCATCGCAGTCTTTGTATAGACGGTAGCCTTTCTAGAACCTATAATGGCTACTTGTTTTTCTTTCGTTATTAGCGAATACCGACCTTTCACATACAATACAGTAGGTGGACTTGATATTTCAAATAATTGCGCCGGGTAAAAAGGATGATGAAAAGGTATAGGGAAAATATTTGCCCGCTCATAAGCTTCTTCAAACGACGTTGTCATAATTTGTCGAAACCTTTGGGATATTTCCATTGCTTTGTGCGATGGAATTTGCAGTGCTTTTGAAATCTCGTAGGGGGGCGCTTCTTCAAAATAACTTAGTATATCCACCGGGGACAATAATTGTTGAAGTTTTTGAAGTGGTAATGGGTAAATATAATGTAAGGCTAGTAATCTCTGTGTATCGACTGAAAAAATCATTTAAAAACCTCCTTTTATATAGAAGAAATTAAATGACCGCATCTTTAATGACACAGCTTTTTTAGGAAAGGTCCTTTTAAAAAGTAAGTAGGAAGTTTTTCATCTCTTGAACACAATTCCGTTAGAAGCATATGAAAGCCGTGTCTAAAGTAATTATACCCTGGCATAATTCTCTGGAATCTGCATTGTACTTTGCCTGCAAAGCACTCTTTTCTGATTCCATAACATCCGCCGGAGGCTTTAACTTCTTTCAGCGGGTGTCCACACACCCGCTGAAAGAAGTTAAAGAAAAAGATGTAGCCACAACGTGCTACATCTTCCATTTTAATGGGTTTTACATTTTTCGTATAGCCCTTTTTCTTTAATGACTTTAATAAGGGTTTCACCAATGACAGATGGCGTTTCTGCTACTTCAATACCAGCAGCATTCATGGCCTTAATTTTCTCTGCTGCTGTCCCTTTACCACCTGAAATAATAGCACCAGCGTGACCCATACGTTTTCCTGGAGGCGCTGTTTGTCCACCGATAAAGCCAACGACAGGTTTCGTCATATTCGCTTTAATCCAGTCAGCCGCTTCTTCTTCAGCTGTACCCCCAATTTCCCCGATCATAACAACTGCATATGTTTCCGGATCGTTGTTAAACGCTTCCAAAACATCGATAAAGTTCGTACCATTGACAGGGTCACCACCGATACCTACAGCTGTAGTTTGGCCAATACCAGCTTGTGTCAATTGGTGTACAGCTTCATATGTTAACGTACCAGAGCGAGAAACAACTCCTACATGCCCTTTCGTATGGATATAACCAGGCATAATACCAATTTTACATTCATCTGCCGTAATAACACCTGGGCAGTTCGGACCAACTAGACGTGTCTTTTTACCTTCCATATAACGTTTAACCTTAACCATATCAAGGACAGGAATATGTTCAGTAATACAGATTGTTAATTCTAATTCAGCATCAACTGCCTCTAAAATAGCATCTGCCGCGAATGGTGCAGGTACATAAATAACTGAAGTTGTTGCGCCTGTTGCAGCTACAGCTTCCATTACAGTGTTAAATACAGGCACTCCTTCGATTTCAAGACCACCTTTACCTGGTGTTACACCAGCTACAATTTTAGTACCATACTCAAGCATTTGCTTCGTATGGAAAAGCGCTGTTTCGCCCGTAATCCCTTGTACAATTACCTTCGTATCTTTATCAATAAATACAGCCATTGTTCTCCCTGCCTTCCTTAGCCTACTAGTCCCACAATTTTTTGTGCACCGTCAGCCATTGAATCAGCTGCAACGATGTTTAAACCAGATGCATTTAAAATTTCTTTTCCAAGTTCCACATTTGTACCTTCTAAACGTACAACTAACGGTACAGCTAAGCCAATTTCTTTGGCAGCTGTCACAACACCCTCGGCAATAATGTTACATTTCATAATTCCGCCAAAAATGTTTACGAAAATACCTTTTACATGTGGATCAGACAGAATAATTTTGAAAGCTTCTGTTACTTTTTCTGCCGTTGCACCGCCACCTACATCTAAGAAGTTAGCAGGGCTTCCGCCATAATAACTAATTGTGTCCATTGTAGCCATTGCAAGACCAGCTCCATTAACCATACAGCCAATGTTGCCATCTAGAGAAATATAGCTAAGGTCATATTTTGATGCTTCGATTTCCTTTGGATCTTCTTCATCAAAATCGCGTAATTCGACAATATCTTTATGACGATACAACGCATTTGCATCGAAATTAAATTTAGCATCTAATGCCAAGACTTCACCTTGTCCAGTTATAACAAGTGGATTAATTTCAACAATAGAAGCATCTTTGTCGATAAATGCTTGATACAAGCCTAACATTAATTTAACAGCTTTCCCTACTAGGTTAGCCGGAATATTCATATTAAACGCCATGCGACGTGCCTGGAAACCTGTTAATCCAACAACAGGATCCACAACTTCTTTGAAGATTTTTTCTGGATTTGATTCCGCTACTTCTTCAATATCCATGCCACCCTCTTCAGACCCCATCATCGTTACCCGGGATGTTGCACGGTCTAATACTAAACTTAAATAGTATTCTTTTTGAATATCAGAACCCTCTTCAATATATAAGCGTTTTACTTCTTTTCCCTCTGGACCTGTTTGATGAGTTACTAAAATTTTACCTAGTAATTCTTTTGCGTATGTACGCACCTCGTCAAGGTTTTTAGCGATTTTTACGCCTCCTGCCTTTCCGCGCCCACCTGCATGAATTTGCGCCTTGACTACAGTCACATTAGAGCCAAGTTCTTTCGCTACTTTCACTGCTTCATCAGGGGAAAAAGCAACTTTTCCGTTTGGTACTGCTACACCATATTTTCTAAGAATCTCTTTCCCTTGATATTCATGGATATTCATAATACATCCTCCCATCAAACATTTGCAAAATTGTTTTACTAACATAATCTATTCTAACGAAAGATTCTGATAAAGTCTATACCTTGTCTCTTATTCGTTTTTTATCTATTAATATGACGCTTTTTTCTGCTTTGTGTACTAAAACAGAGTTTTATGATAATCAGAATTATTCGTTTTTTCTATATTTTTGAGCATATTGTTGATCTAATCGATAAATAAATGCAAAAACTTCAGCAACAGCTTCATACAATTCTTCTGGGATTGACTCATTTAAATCTAATTGTCCAAGTAATTGAACAAGGTTTGGATCCTCATAAATAGGGACATCATGCTCATTCGCGCGCGCTAATATATTTTCTGCTATTTTGCCTTTTCCTTTCGCTACTACTGTTGGACTATCAAAACTGCCTAACTTATAAGTGAGAGCAATAGCCTCTTTTCGAGTAAATTTTTCTTCACTCATACGCGAAAATCCACCCCACTATGTTCCTCCTGCTGTTCTACTACAGGGGTTGTTTTTGCAGGTTGGGCTTTTTCAAATTGCTTAATAAAAACGCCTGAAAGTTGATATTCTTTTTCAGCTAAACCTATTTTTAACGCTGCTTTTAGTGGTTCTGCAAGCGGAATGATATCATCATTTTCATTAAAAACTGTCACAGAAACTACACGATTTTGAACCTGCATATCAATAACCGTTTCTTTCATAGATTCCATTTGTAAATAAAATAATATCCGCGCGTAATTCGCATCAATTTTACCGTCTTTCTTCATGCGTCCATTCCACTGTAATGTGGCATCCATTTTCTTGCCGAAGAATTCTAATGGTACTTGCATAATAAGCTGATGCTGATGACCATTCTCGCCTGATGCTAACTGCATACCGTTCATACGTGTCATTAACATTTCTGCTGCTTCCTTTAGCTGGGGAGCAATATGTGTTTCTTGCAATAATGTATGTAGCTGCGGTTTTAATTGATGTGCAATCTGCTGCATATCTGTTGACTTATCACTAAGTGTCGCTTCATAGCTAACTCCTAGGTTTTTTAAAACCGTTTTAAGTGCATGCTCCATTGCTTTACTGTCCATAGAATTTTGTACATGGGCATCTGCTTGAGTAACGATCTGCTGAATCATGGATTGCGGTGATTCAACACTATTTCTCATAAGATTTCGCATGAATGCTTCGTTTTGTAGCGGAGTGGTTGCTTCATGCTTTATAAGTGATAATAAATGGTCTTTCACCGAAAGAGCATTGGCATCTTGTGTAAATAAACGCCCCGAGGAATTTTCTGCAAACGCCTTTATAAGTTGTTCTTGCATTTGTTTTGCAAAAATTTCTAGAGTTTGTTTAGTTGCAGGTAGCTGATTAAAGCGATCGATCAGTTGATTGGCGGACTGCTTTTGTTCGTTGGTTAATAAGCTTTGATTCGCAGTCCATGATTTAAGCTGGTCTACAAGATGATTGATATTGTCAGATTTTGTCGTTAAAATTGTTTGAATAACTTGTCCAGCCTGTTGCAGCGGATTTGACGGCATAGACTTTACATCGCTTAAGCTAGACCAATTTTGCAAGGTTGCCTGCTGTGGAAGTATCCCTGCCTCCTTTAAAATATTCAAGGCTTGAATCTTTTCACTCATAGAAGCAGTATTATTAGTTAATATTTGGATGGGTTTAGCAAGTACTAAACCACCTGTTTCTACTTCAAAAGGCTTCGCAATTGCCTGTACCTGCTGCATTAAATTTTGCTTTAGCATTTCTGGTAAAGCTATATCCTTCGTTAAAAGTTGTGTAAAGTTTTCCATTACGGAAACCATGCCAGCAGTTTTTTGTCCGCTAATAAGAGCTTGAAAAACATCATTTGTCATTGGCATTTTTAACTCCACCATTTTTTGAATGGCTTGTAAGGCATCTATTTTATTAACGCCCTCCGGTAAAGCCTTTAACCAAACTTCTGCCTGCATTAGCTGTTCTTTTGAAATTGGCAGCTGAGCTTTCATAAAATGAGCTAAAAGCTGCTGCATTTCCGCTGTTTTTGGTAAATTCATTGACTCCAGTAACTGATTAATTTGTTGACCTTGGGTAGCCGTTTGTGCCATAGGACCTGTAGCAACTTTTAGTTCTGTTTGCGGGCTTGTACCCGTTACTTGAAAGAAATGGCTGTCACCTGCTTTTAGCGGGACTTCAAGTTTAGCAACAAACTTTTGGTGTCCAACTTGTATTTCTGCCATTTGATCTGGATATAATTGCTTGATGGTTCCTTGAAAAACTTGACCTTGTTTTAAAGTGAGTGGCTGATTAACGGAGGTTGAAGCAGTTTGTTGCATTTGAATCGGATTAAAAGATGTGGCTGTCATATACATACTCCTTTCCTCAATTACTTCTTGGCGTAATTGGCTTTTTATTTTTCGCTCATGTTCTTCACCATAGCATAGGGTTGATTTCCGCTCCGACTGGGCGCTTTGTTGCTGACGCTTCGCTTTCGCGCAGAGCAGAGCTTCCTGGGGGCGTCGGGGCAACAGATGTTTTTTGCGCGAAAGCGTAGTGTTAACGCAGCGGCAGCAGAGGGTTTTGCTTGTGCGAAAACGCAGCGACAGCAACAGCAGGATGTTGGTCACGAAGGCGTTATCACAGGATGTGATGGTTTTAGCCTTCGTTCCCCTCTCGCTGATCCCCAAGGAGTCGCCCAGTCTCCGCTCCAATCAACTTATCCACATGATATACGTTTTATCAAATAGCATGCTGAACTTTAGGTGATGTGCCTCTTATTTTTCGTATTCTGTTTTCAAAATTCTTTAAAGCATTGACTTTATCGGTTCAAATGACTTGCGATGATGAATAGTTGGTCCGAACTCTTCAAGTGCTATTAAATGCTGCTTTGTTCCATAACCTGCATGCTGAGCAAAACCATACATAGGAAATTCTTCATCTAATTGATCCATATAGTCATCTCGAGCCGTTTTCGCCAATATCGATGCAGCTGCAATAGCTAAGCTTTTCGCATCCCCTTTAATAATTGGATCCTGTGGAATAGATATTGGTAGCGTCATAGCATCAACTAATACATAATTAGGTTTAATAGATAACGATTCTACACTTGTCTTCATCGACTGCTTCGTCGCTTCGTAAATATTCAAATTATCAATTTGTTGTGCCGATTGAAAATGGATAAAATAGCTTAATGCATGTTCCTTTATTAAAGCCGCATAGGCATTGCGTTTATCTTTTGATAATTGCTTTGAATCATTTAATCCGACTAGAGCCTCACAGTTTGTTGGTAAAATAACAGCGGCTGTTACTACTGGCCCTGCTAACGGTCCACGCCCTGCTTCATCTACCCCTGCGATTAAGGTATCTTCTCCGCCATAACTTTGGTCAAAATTGACTTTCGCTTGATGATCCTGGAGTAACTGTTGTTTTTTCTCTTGGCGCTTATTCCAGCTTTGCCAAGCCTTTTGCACACCTGTACGTTCATCAGTTGCTACCCCTGTCATCCAGTCCTGCCATCCCTCCGCTTCCTTCAATGCTGCAGTAATTTCTTTAATCGTTTTCATCTATTTACTCCCTTTTTGGTTCATCAGATCAATTATACCTCGGTAATTATTCCGTGACATCCGCCAGAGGCTTTCGTCCAACGGATGTTTGCTGTAGCGAGAGCGAAGCGGTAGCTACCAAGCGCCCAGTTGAAACGGAAAGTAATCCTACTTTATAATGAAAAGCTCCTATTGATTCAAAAATATTTTTGCTTCTTTTTCTCGTTCTATATCCTATATCGGCAAGAATAAGTATTCCTAAAAGAAAAACTGTCATGCTCACGATTTCTGGCGTGAGTATGACAGTTTTCTTTATTGCTGCTCTGTTTCTTTTTCAAGTTGTTCGTCAACAAAGTCAAATGTTAGCTTGCCTAATTGTAACCCACGAATATCACGTACGATTAGTTGAGCTACTTGATCATAATCGATTTCTCCTCCAGGACCGAAAACACGACGAAGTTTACCAATATGATCGAAGGTATCTACTAAATCTTCATGGATAAACTGTAAGCCATAGCGTTCTTCCATTCGTGACGGATAATGAGTGGATAAAAAGCGTAGACCATAAACAGCTAAATCTTCCATATTCGTTATTGTATCCTTTATAGCACCAGTCAAGGCTAATTTAAAACCTACTTCTTGATCTTCAAATTTTGGCCATAAAATACCTGGTGTATCAAGTAACTCAAGCTCTTTACCAACCTTTATCCATTGCTGAGCCTTAGTAACCCCTGGGGTATTCCCCGTTTTTGCTATATTTTTCTTTGCTAGGCGATTAATTAGCGTCGATTTCCCTACGTTAGGAATCCCAACAATCATTGCACGAATGGCTCTTGGCTTCATCCCACGTGACTTCATACGCTCAAATTTTTCTTTTAATATTTCTTGAGCAGCCTTTGTAACCTGCTGTAATCCTTTACCTTCAAGGGAATTGATTGCTACTGCCTTATGACCCTTTTGTGCAAAGTATTCAACCCATTTACGTGTTTCATGTTCATCTGCCATATCTGACTTATTTAAGATAAGGAGACGCGGTTTTTGATTAATCACTTCATCTATCATCGGATTTCGTGAAGATAGAGGTAAACGAGCATCTATTAATTCAAATATAATATCAACTAGCTTTAATTTTTCTGTTACTTCCCTGCGAGCCTTTGCCATATGCCCTGGAAACCATTGTATAGTCATATCTATACCTCCTAAACTAAAAGAAAAAGGGAGTTTTAACTTCTTTCAGCAGGTGTCCAAACGCCTGCTGAAAGAAGTTAAAGCCTCCGACGGGTGTCATGGAATCGGAAAGGAGTTCACAGAGGATGTTAGCCTAAAATCATCGCATCCATGCGATAACGGCTAACTGACCTGCGTCATGCAGGCCTAAGCACAAAGCCGATTCCAGACGCAATTATGCCAAGGCATAATTGATCTCTCCCTTTCAAGAATTACTTTACAATTTTAATTTCACTAAACGGCCAGAAAATCAGACTTGTATTACCAATAATCTCTTTCTGATCGACGACTCCAATAATACGACTGTCCTTACTGTATCGACGATTATCTCCCATAACGAACACATAGCCTTCCGGAATTACATTATCTTTTAGGTTTACATCAATGTCTTTTAACGTAAAATCCTCGGTTAAAGTACCTTCTGTAATTTCTGATTTGTAGGCATCTAAATACGGTTCATCAATCGGTTCACCGTTAATGTATAATTGATCATTTTTATATTCCAAAGTCTCTCCTGGTAGCCCGATAACACGTTTAATATAGTTTTTCTTCTCAGGAGCATGGAATACAACAATATCAAAGCGTTTTGGTTCACCTATTTTATAACCAATTTTATTCACAATCATACGGTCGCCATCTTCAAGGGTTGGCATCATGGATTGGCCATCTACTGCAATGGGTGTAAATAAAAAATAACGAATAATTGCTGCAATCGCAAATGCAATTAGAAGCGCCTTTGTCCATTCCCATAGTTCATTCTTTTCCTTCACTTGTTTTTCCATTGAGATTTGCCCCCTTGTCTATCCTCATTTTAGTTGATAGCTATTTAAGATGACAAGCAAAAAGAAAAGAGGCTTGTTGCACAAGCCCCTCACTTTTAAGTCATAATTATCGAATTTCTTTAATACGAGCAGCTTTACCACGTAGGTTACGTAGGTAGTAAAGTTTAGCACGACGTACTTTACCACGACGTACAACTTCTAAGTTAGCGATTTTTGGTGTGTGTACAGGGAATGTACGTTCAACACCTACACCATAAGAAATTTTACGAACTGTGAAAGTTTCGCTAATACCGCCACCACGACGTTTAATTACTACACCTTCGTATACTTGGATACGTTCACGAGTACCCTCTACTACTTTCACGTGTACCTTAACAGTATCACCAGGACGGAAAGTTGGTAGATCAGTGCGAAGCTGAGCTTTTGTAATCTCTGTAATAATGTTTGACATTGTTTTTCTCTCCTTAGACAGATGCTCTTGCACGCAATCTATGCCACAGCGGAACACCGTAATTCAGTACTTCACATAGAAGTACAGAATAGATGTTATCATAAATATAGATAGCAATCAAGCATCTTTATTATTGTTTTTAAGTTTTTCTAAATACAATTTTTGCTTGTCTGTTAATGGATAATTCTCAAGTAAATCCGGGCGACGCTCGAATGTTCGTTTCAGAGATTCTTCCGCACGCCATTGCTCAATCCTTGCATGATTACCTGATAGTAAAACATCAGGTACTTTCATCCCGCGAAACTCAGCAGGACGTGTATAATGTGGATGCTCTAGGAGGCCCGTTGAGAACGAATCTTGTATGTGGGAATCTGCTTGTCCTAAAACCCCCGGTAGAAGTCGTACAACGCTATCTATAACCGTCATAGCCCCTAGCTCTCCACCCGTTAATACGAAATCTCCAATTGAAATCTCATCTGTAACAAGATGCTGACGAATGCGTTCATCATAACCTTCGTAATGGCCACATAAAAATACTAGTTCTTTTTCTTGAGCTAGCTCTTCTGCTTTTTTTTGCGTAAAGCGCTCACCTTGTGGACACATCAAAATAATCCGAGGATTTTTTCCTTCAGTGATGGCCTCTACTGCGCTAAACATCGGCTCTGGTTTTAACACCATTCCCGCACCACCACCATATGGATAATCGTCTACTTGATTATGCTTATTACCCGAAAATCCACGAATATCAGTTACTTCCAGATTTACAGCACCTTTTTCCTGCGCTTTCTTTAATATGGATGCACCAAAGACGCCTGTAAACATATCCGGAAATAAACTTAACACATGAATATTCATCATAGCAGACCTTCCATTACGTGTATCACTATTTTCTTCTCATCTACGTCAATTTCCTTGACGATATCCTCGATATATGGGATGTAGTGCTCTTTTTTAGCGCCCTTGACTACCCATACATCGTTTGCACCTGTTTGAAGAATGTCGATCACCGCTCCGATTGTTTCGCCTTCTTCAGAAACAACTGTACAGCCAATGATTTCATGGTAGAAAAATTCATTTTCCTCTAATAAATCCTCTGTCATTTGATCTTTTGTAATTTTAAGCATTCCTTCTTTGAAATGCTCAACAAGATTGATGTTATTCATTCCTTCAAAAGTCAATAAAATAAAATTTTTATGACGACGCATTGATTCAATTGTTACCCACGTTGGTTTTTTATCGTCTTTTTTAAATGCTGCAAGCTTATTTCCAACTTCGAAGCGCTCATCTTCGAAATCTGTTGTTGATAACACACGTACCTCACCACGAATACCGTGTGTATTGACAATACGACCTACATTAAACCATTCCATTCAAATCTCACCTCGTATCAATTTCGCCTTGGCGTAATTTCGTCCAGATTTTGAATTGTGCTCAGGCCTGCACAATGACCGACACGATGTCGGTCAGTTAGCCGCTTTCGCAGATGCGAATATTTTAGCCTAACACCTATTCCGTTCAAAATCCATGACATCCGCCAGAGGCTTTGGGCCAACAGATGTTTTTTATACGAAAGCGTAGTGTTAACACAGCGGCAGCAACACGATGTTGGTCGATCATTCATTGTTGCTGTCGCTTCGCTTTCGCACAGATAAAATGCCACAGGATGTGGCGTTCTTAGACTAAGTTCCTCTATTTCAGCAGGTGCTTGACATCCACTGAAAAGGAATTACACCTTATTCATCTCACCACCTTAAGAGGCGGGAGTTTTTACTGAATGAAGATAAAAAATGTTAAAACATCTCATCCCCATCAAGCTACTTGCTAACCGATTAAAAAGTGACTTTTCTCTCACCTTTCACCTACAAAAGCAGATTAACTCTTGGTGGATGGAGTTTTAACTTTGACGTTGACTTGTTTTCCTCAATGTCATTATGTTCAATAATCTCTCCATGTAATTATGATAATGAAAAAAGGAAGGAACTGGCAAGCTCCTTCCTTTTTAGTCCAGATTTTACGCTTTACCTCAAGGCCACTTTAAATTCCTAACCGCATGTAAACATACCTATTAGGACTCTCCAGTGCTTGTCGCATGTAAAAGAGCGTGAAAATCTTTTCTATCAATCCAATATATCGACGTAGGTCTTTTTTTGATGGTGACTACCCGCCGCTGAATAAACAATTGTACGAATCGCTTTCGCTACTCGCCCTTGCTTGCCTATGACTTTCCCTCGATCCTCTGGATGAACAAAAAGTTTATAAACAATTCGATTTGCATTTTCATCCGTCTCTATACGAACTTCTTCTGGATAATCGACTAACGGTAAAACGATTGCTTCAATCAGCTGCTTCAAAGACGTCGCCCCCGATTATTTACTGAATTTTTGGTTATGGAATTTTTCCATGATACCTTGTTCTGAGAACAAGTTACGTACTGTATCTGATGGTTTTGCACCGTCAGTTAACCATTTAAGAGCTTTCTCTTCATCGATGTTTACAGTAGCTGGTTTAGTTAGTGGGTTGTAAGTACCAACTGTTTCGATTGAACGACCGTCACGTGGTGAACGAGCGTCTGCAACTACGATACGATAGAAAGGAGATTTTTTAGCTCCCATACGTTTTAAGCGAATTTTAACTGCCATTTTAATAGCACCTCCGAATAAGTTTCACACAAGATAGTATATTATCAATGTTTAGGTTGTTTGTAAAGTGTTTTTTCTTAACACCTATAAATTATTATTTAAACAATGAATCAAAGCCTGGTAGTTTCATCTTTTTCTTACCTTTGCCACTTGCCATGCCTGTCATTTGCTTCATCATTTTTTTCATTTCATCAAATTGCTTTATTAATCGATTTACCTCTTGAATTGACGTCCCTGAACCCTTCGCTATGCGCTTTTTACGGCTACCATTAATGATTTCTGGATTCGTCTTTTCAGCTGGTGTCATCGAATAAATAATCGCTTCTACGCGGCCCATTTGCTTATCATCAACTTTAACATTGTCTAAGCCTTTGATTTTGCCGGCACCTGGTATCATTTTCAAAATCTCGTCAAGCGGACCCATTTTCTTTACTTGCTGCAATTGTTCAACAAAGTCATCAAACGTAAAACTCTGCGTTTTAAATTTTTCTTCTAGTTCTTTAGCCTTTGCTTCGTCAACATTTGCCTGAGCTTTTTCAATAAGCGATAAAACGTCACCCATACCTAATATACGAGACGCCATACGCTCAGGATGGAAAGGTTCGAGCGCATCCATCTTTTCACCCATACCGACGAATTTAATCGGCTTCTGTGTAACGGAACGAATTGATAACGCCGCACCACCACGTGTATCACCATCAAGTTTTGTTAAAACAACCCCTGTAATGCCGATTGCTTCATTAAAACTTTCTGCCACGTTTACAGCATCCTGACCTGTCATAGCATCTACAACTAGGAACACTTCATCCGGTTCTTTTAATGCACGAATATCTTTTAATTCCTGCATTAATTCTTCATCGATATGCAAGCGCCCAGCTGTATCGATGATCACAACATCATGATGTTCTTCTTTGGCCAACTCAATTGCCTGTCGTGCAATTTCTACTGGAGATACATCAGTTCCTAACGCAAAAACAGGTAGGGATAACTGCTTTCCTAATGTTTGTAGCTGTTGAACAGCCGCTGGGCGATACACGTCTGCAGCAACTAGTAATGGCTTACGATTATATTTTTTACGTAATACATTTGCTAATTTACCAGTAGTTGTTGTTTTCCCGGCACCTTGTAAACCGACCATCATAATAACAGTTGGTGGCTTAGTATTAAATTTGATTGGGCTTTGCTCGCCACCCATTAATTCTGTTAACTCGTCTTGTACGATTTTAATAACTTGCTGACCTGGTGTTAAGCTTTGCATAACATCCACACCGACAGCACGTTCACTGACCTTTTTAACGAATTCTTTGACTACTTTTAAGTTAACATCCGCCTCGATTAAAGCAAATCGGACTTCTCGCATCATTTCTTTAACGTCTTGTTCCGATACTTTACCTTTACCTTTAATCTTTTGGATCGTTCCTTGGAGTCGTTCCGCTAATCCTTCAAAAGCCATTGCTTTCGCCTCCTAATCCCATTCTTTCAACTGTTCTATAAGCGCCAGCTGCTCTTCAACCGTCATACTTTTTTCAGTAATCCCTGTTGTTAGCTGCGCAAGCATTTGTGTACGTTGTTGGAATTTTTCCAATAAACATAGTTTTTCTTCATATTCTTCAAGCATCGCTTCTGTTCGACGAATATTATCATAAACAGCTTGGCGTGAAACTCCATACGATTCAGCGATTTCTCCAAGCGAGTGATCATCTAAATAATATAGTTCCATATAACTTCGTTGCTTATCTGTTAATAATGCTTGATAAAAGTCGAAGAGAAAGTTCATGCGTGTTGTTTTTTCAAGTAGCATCGAATGTTTCTCCTCCCGTTATTAGTCCCTTGTATCATAACGAAAAGCGCCCGTCTGTGTCAAGGTAATCTCCTTGTCTAAAAGCCTTAATTAACTGCTTTTTAGGTGTTTTTCACCTATAGCTAGTATTTCTCTTTTAAACAATGCGATTCACCTGCACAGACGAGCGCAATTACAAATTTACTTACTCAAATGTTGATCCTCGGACTATCACCAAAACGTGTGGTTGATTTCCGTTCCGACTGGGCGCTTTATAGCTGACGCTTTGCTTTCGCTACAGAAAACATTTGTTGCTGTCGCTTCGCTTTCGCACAGATAAAACATTTGTTGCTGTCGCTTCGCTTTCGCACAGAGCTTCCTGGGGGCGTCCAGCCTTCACTCCAATCAACTTATTTACATAGTATACGTTTTAATAAAAGTCATCTACAACCTTTGGGGATGAAACCTAATCCTCATTATTTTGTAATTCTTTATCTAAACCATCCGCAAATAAGCCATACACATAGCGTTCTGCATCGAATGGTTGTAAATCATCCATTTGTTCACCAAGACCTACAAACTTCACAGGGATGTGTAATTTATTTCGAATAGCAAGAACAATACCGCCTTTTGCAGTACCATCAAGTTTTGTTAAAACAATCCCTGTCACATTTGTAGCTTCCTTAAATGTTTGAGCTTGGACAAGTGCATTTTGACCTGTTGTTGCATCTAATGCTAACAGTACTTCATGTGGAGCATTCGGTACCTCTCGAGAGATTACTCGATGAACTTTTTCAAGCTCATTCATTAAGTTTACTTTGTTTTGCAGGCGGCCTGCTGTATCACAAATTAACACATCTGCTTTCCGATTTTTCGCCGCACGAATTGCATCATACATAACCGCCGCTGGATCTGATCCTTCTGATTGTTTAATCACTTCACAGCCGACACGGTCTCCCCATACTTGTAACTGATCAATGGCACCAGCACGGAAAGTATCACCTGCCGCTAAAACAACTGTTTTACCTTGTGATTTTAAACGATGGGCAAGTTTACCGATGGTTGTCGTTTTCCCAACACCGTTTACCCCAACGAATAAAATGACAGTAAGCTCATCTTTAGGTTGCATATTAAGCTCGATTAAATCTTCTTCTCCTTGCTCATAAATTTCTACAAGTTTTTCAGAAATAATCGCCTGAATACCATTTGTATCTTTGATATTTTTACGCTGAACCTCGAAGCGTAATTTGTCCATTAGCTCCATTACTGTTTCAAAGCCAACGTCTGCCTGTAATAATAAGTCTTCTAATTCCTCAAAGAAATCTTCGTCCACTTTTCGATAACGAGCAACCAAGTCGTTTACTTTAGAAGTAAAGGAATTACGCGTTTTTTCTAGTCCAGCCTTGAACTTTTGTGTAATAGACCATGCAGAAGGTTTTTTCTCCACTTCAGGTTCTTCCACAATCGCAACTTCTTGTTGTTCTTGGTCTTCTATTGTTCCAGGAATTTCTGTTTCAATTGGGCTTTCCGTTACAGAAACTTCCTCTACTTTTTCAATTTGAGCAGGCACTGTTACGTCGTCTTGCTCCTGTTCAGTAGCTTCTTCTTCGTTCATTGCTACTACTTTTTCTTCCTCGGTGGGGTTGCCTACCAATTTATCTTTTAAACGTTTAAAAAAACTCATGCTTGTTCGCTCCTTTGCTCCGCAAGTACGGGTTCATCTTCTAATTTTACTGATACAAGTTTAGAAACACCAGATTCCTGCATTGTAATACCATACAACACATCTGCGCCCTCCATCGTTCCCTTACGATGTGTAATCACAATAAACTGCGTATGACGGCTGAATTTTTTCAAATATTGGCTATATCGAACAACATTCGCCTCGTCTAAAGCCGCCTCTACCTCATCGAGAATACAGAATGGTACAGGACGTATATTTAGGATAGAGAATAATAAAGCGATGGCAGTTAATGCACGTTCTCCACCCGAAAGCAAGCTCAGATTTTGTAATTTTTTTCCTGGTGGTTGTGCTACAATTTCTATACCTGTTTCTAGCAGATTTTGAGGGTCCAATAATACCAAATCAGCCTGACCTCCGCCAAACAATTCACGGAATACGCGTTTAAATTGCTCTCGAATGGCATAGAATGTTTCACTAAATCGTAGCGTCATTTCTTCATCCATTTCTTTAATAGCCTCATGCAATGTTTCCTGTGCAGCAAGTAGATCCTCGCGTTGCTCTGTTAAAAATGAATGACGTTCAAGCACGCGTTCGTATTCCTCAATAGCGCTCAAATTAACAGGACCTAGCTCCTCTATCGATTTCTTCAGTAATTTCACTCGACGTCGCATATGCTCTTCATCTTCAATTTCAAGGGCTAGCTCCTCGGCTTCTTCCATTGTTAGCTGATAGTTTTCTTCTAGCTGTTCATTGAAATTATTGATTTCAAATTCTACGCGACTTCGCTTAAGTTCATTTGCACGTATCGCTTCAAGGTATCCTTTATGTGTACGTTGCAACTCCTTTAGCTGTTCTTCTAAAGTAGTAAGCTCTTGTTGTTTTGCTACTTTTTCATCTTTTTTCTGAGAAATAGTGTCTTGTAGAGAATCTCTTCTCGATTTCCATGTAGCAACCTGCTCATCCACTTCTTCATCACTTAAAACTTTTGTCGATTCATCAGATTGCAGCCAGATTATTTCCTGAGAAATATTTTCTACTTTTTGTCGAGCTTTGTTTAATTGTAGTGCTATCTCTGCTGAAGCAATTTGTACTTGCGACATTTGCTCCTGCATTACCGCCAATTGCGAACGTTTTTCTGCTGACTGCTCTCGAAGTACATCTTTCTCCGACTCACTTTGGAGCTTAACCTTGCTTAGTTGTTCCACTGTTTCGTTGATCTCTAACAGTTCTGTTGCTAATGCATTTAAACGCTCTGTAGCCGTTTCCTTTTGTGCTAACAATGCTTCTTCGCGTGTTTTTACATCTTGTGTTTCATTAGAAGCAAAAGATACACGTGCCGATAAGCTTTTTTCAGTAACCTCTAGCTCACGTATACGACTCGCCTGTTGTATTTCATCTTTTCTCAATTGCTCACCGTCAAGCTTTAATTGTTCTACTTTGTCTCGTAATGATGCAAGCTTCTCTTTTTCAGCTGACACAGCCTGTTCAGCACTATAAATAGATGCCTCCAATGATTCTAGCTTTACGATTAAACCATCTAATTCCGCTTTTCTTGTAAAAAGTGAAGATTGTTGCTTCATTGCACCACCTGTTAATGAACCGCCTGCATTGACGATATCACCATCAAGTGTTACAACACGATATCTAAATCCACATAATCGAGCAATTTGGCTAGCACCTTCTAAGCTTGATGCAACGATAACATTACCAAGAAGGTTTTCTACAATTGTGCGGTTGTTTTCATCGAACGTAACAAGTGCATCAGCCATTTGAACAAATGCTGGGTGCTCAGTGGCTAGCTGAATCATAGATAGATTGATCTTCCGTGACTTGATAACTGTTTTAGGTAAAAATGTTGCGCGTCCAGCTCGCTTTTGTTTTAACCAACGAATTGCCTGTTGAGCATATTGTTCATTGGTTGTCACAATATGCTGAGAGGCAGCCCCTAATGCTGTTTCGATAGCTTGGGAATACTTACCATCCACTTGAATTAACTCGGCAACGGCTCCTTCAATTCCAGCTAATTCACCTTTATCACGTGCTAATAATATTTCTTTGACACCATGGAAGAACCCAGAGAAATCCGCTTCAAGCTCAGCTAGCGTATCTTTTCTAGCTTTTAGTTGCTGCTGATGCTGATAAGCTTTATACAGCATATCCTGCTTTTCATTGAATGATGCATTAACGTTTTTAAGCTGTATTTGCAATGCTTCATATTGCTCTAGTTTTCCCTGCAATTCGTTAGTTGTTGTAGTATGAGCAACAACTAGCTTCTCTTTTTCCGCAAGAATTTGCGCAAGCTCTTGCCCGATTTCATCAGTTTGGCCAGACATTCTTGCCGCCATTGCTTTTTGCTGCACTAATTGTTGTTCAATGTTTTTTAATTCATTTTTAACCGTTGCTTCTTCGTTTAAAGAGTCGATATATCGATTTTTTTGTTCTTCAATTTCTTGTTCGATTTCAGTAACAGAGCGATTTAAAGATTGTTCTAATTGCTTAATGCTTTGTTTCAGTTCAGAAACCTCTTGTTGTTTTTCAGTGAACAATTCTTTTTTCTCTTGCTCTTGAGCTATAAGCGCTTCAACCTCATCTTTTGCTTCTTGTAATGCTGTATTCAATTGAAGCAGTTGATTAGAAGCATTTTGTCGCTTTTCAGCCATTAACGCTTTACGACCATCCCAACGTTCCACTTCCATCGTTGCATTAACAAACTCAGCCTGAGTCGTATCTAGATAATCATCTAGCTCTTTTAAAAGTTTACGAACACTTGTAGTTTGCTTTTCTATCGAAGAAATATGATGAGCTTGTTTTTGCTCTGCTTCATAAAGCTCTGTGTATTCAGCTTTCAGAGCATGCAAAGATTGTGCACAATTTTTTAAATCGTGCACAAGGATAGCAATATCAAAATCCTTTAACTCTGTTGACATTTGCACATAATCTCTTGCACTTGATGCCTGAACTTCTAACGGCTCTAGACGACTGTCTAGCTCATGTAAAATATCTAAAACACGATACAAGTTTTCGTCTGTTTCAACAAGCTTATGTTCTGCCTTTTTCTTTCTCAGTTTATACTTTAACACGCCAGCTGCCTCTTCAAAAATCGAGCGACGATCATCAGGTCGGCTATTTAAAATTTCATCGACACGACCTTGTGAAATAATGGAGAAGGCCTCTTTCCCAAGTCCTGAGTCCATAAACAAGTCCGTAATATCCTTCAGGCGACACTGCTGGTTATTGAGTAAATATTCACTATCACCTGAACGGTATACGCGTCTTGTTACGCTGACTTCCGTATATGAAAAAGCAAGCTGTTCATCTGTATTATCTAAAATTAATGTTACCTCTGCAAAGTTTAGCGGCTTACGTGAGTCACTACCAGCAAAAATAACATCTTCCATCTTTGCCCCACGTAACGACTTTGCCGATTGCTCCCCAAGCACCCAACGAATGGCATCAGTGACATTACTTTTCCCACTACCATTTGGTCCAACCACTGCTGTAACACCGGGTACAAAATCAATTCCAATGCGCTCCGCAAAAGATTTAAAGCCAATCACTTCGAGTCGTTTTAGGAACATCTATTAAGCCTCCTCTTTTGCTGCTTGCTCTCGCATTGTACGCATTGCACATTGCGCTGCTTGCTGCTCGGCTTCTTTTTTTGATTTCCCACGCCCAATACCAAGCTCTAGTCCATTTAATAGTACGCTTGATACAAAGGTACGGTTATGTGCAGGTCCCTTTTCATCAATAATTTCATAATGAAGAAGGCCGTTATTTGTCTGCTGTACCATTTCTTGCAATTGACTTTTAAAATCCATCACATGCGAAAAAGCACCGACTTCTACTTTCGGGAATACGATTCGTTCTAAAAAGCACACAACCGTTTGTAAGCCTTGATCTAAATAAAGGGCACCTACAAATGACTCAAATACATCTGCAAGTAACGCTGGGCGTTCCCGACCACCTGTTAATTCTTCACCTTTTCCAAGTAATACAAAGCGACCAAATCCTAATTCATTTGCAAAGATAACAAGTGACGGCTCACATACTATGGATGCTCGTAGCTTCGTCAACTCACCTTCACTCATATTAGGGTATTTCTCAAAAAGGTATTTAGAAACAGACAGTTCAAGTACTGCGTCTCCTAAAAATTCAAGACGCTCATTATCCGTAAACAATTTACGGCGATGCTCATTCACATAAGATGAATGCGTGAATGCTTGGTACAATAAATTTTTATTAATAAATGTGATATTTAATTCATGCTGTAACAGCTCGAATTGATTGCGCACTTTTTCAGGAAGCACGCCAGATTTCTGCATAGTTCCTTTTCTTTTCATAGCCATTGAACAATCTGCCTTCCTAATAGTTTCTACCGTTTAAGTGTACCTTTTTCAAGGCATTTATGCAAAAGTATTTCAGCTTAAATACAATGTTTTGGAAATTTATTTTCCAAAATAAAAAAAGGGACGTTCATAGTTCGCACAAACGAACCATTTCGCCCCTTTTAATACCTCAGCATATATCTATCTTCACACTCAGAAAAGCATGACAATTTCTGCCAAAGCCTTTAACTTTATTCAATCATAATTATTGTATAATGACCGCATTCATATCAGCACCAATAGGGATGATTAATTTATGCTTAATAAAGTTAAACGATTAGTTTAATTTACTTTCGATGTATGAAATTGCAGAACCAACTGTTGAGATTTTTTCAGCATCTTCATCAGAAATTTCCATATCGAATTCGTCTTCAAGCTCCATAACAAGCTCAACTACGTCTAATGAGTCAGCACCTAAATCATCACGGAAAGAAGCTTCTAGAGTAACTTCACTTTCTTCAACACCTAAACGGTCCACGATTACTTTTGTTACGCGTTCTAATACTGTAGACAAAACATTCACCTCCCCTCAAATGATTATACAAAAAATCATTATCTATGACTAATTGAAATTACATTACCATGCCGCCATCTATATGTAACGTTTGACCAGTCATATAGTTAGCATCATCTGAAGCTAGAAAAGCTACTGCCTTTGCGATATCCTCAGGCTGCCCAAGTTTTGCTAGAGGAATTTGCGTAAGCATACCTTGCTTAAGATCTTCTGGTAGTTGCTCCGTCATTTCAGTTTCTATAAAGCCAGGTGCAATGGCATTTACTAGAATATTACGTGATGCTAATTCCTTGGCAGTCGTTTTAGTTAATCCTATAACACCTGCTTTAGCAGCTACGTAATTAGCTTGCCCTGCGTTTCCTGCTACTCCAACAATCGATGAAATATTGATGATACGGCCTGCACGTTGCTTCATCATTTGACGTGTTACTGCTTTTGTACAAAGGAAAACGCCTTTTAGATTCGTATCTAGCACATCATCCCATTCGTCTTCTTTCATACGCATTATCAAGTTATCACGCGTAATACCCGCGTTATTTACTAAAATATCTAGTGAGCCGAATGTTTTCACCGCTGCTTCCATTAAGGCTGTAACTTCCTCTGTTTTCGAAACACTTGCTTGAACAGCTATAGCTTCGCCACCATTCTCTTGAATTGCAGCGACTACTTCCTCTGCCTTTGCCTGTGAACCGCTGTAGTTAACGACAACCTTCGCACCCTCATCCGCAAGTTTTAATGCAATAGATCGCCCTATTCCACGTGAAGCACCAGTTACAACAGCTACTTTACCCTCTAATTTACGCATTAATTGTCCACTCCTTCGCCGCTTCCAGTACAGCCTCTAATGATGCTTCATCATAAACACAGTATGTCGTTACAGATCGATCGATTTTTTTCACTAATCCGCTTAATACTTTGCCTGGTCCACACTCAATAAAGACGTCCACACCTTGTGCAATCATTTCACGCACAGATGCTTCCCATTGTACAGCGCTATATACTTGTTCTACTAACTCATGCTGAATAGCAGAAACATCCTCTAATTCTTTCGCCATAACATTACCAATTACAGGAATTTGTGGCGCTGACAACGATATATCCGCCAACGTTTCTTTTAACTTTTCAGATGAAGGTCGCATTAGTTCTGAATGGAACGGACCACTAACAACTAAAGGAATTGCTCGTTTTGCACCAGCTTCCTTTGCCGCTAGAGAAGCCTTTTCAACGCCTTCCTTTGTCCCAGAAATAACGATTTGCCCCGGACAGTTTACATTCGCTACCTGAACAGGATCACCTGCCGCAGATACTTGTTCAGTTACTTCATGCAGCGTCTCAAGCTCCATCCCTAAAATAGCTGCCATGGCACCTAGCCCTGCAGGTACAGCTTCATTCATATAAAGTCCACGCTTATGCACAACTGAAACTGCATCCTCAAACGATAACACACCCGCAATTACTAACGCGCTATATTCTCCAAGTGAATGTCCAGCTGCATAATTTGGCTTAATACCTGCTGCACGTAATTTTTCTGCAACCATTACGCCAGTAGTTAAGAGTGCCGGCTGTGCATGGTAAGTCAATGTAAGTTCCTCGGCTGGTCCCTCTAACATAAGCTTAGATAACTCAAAGCCAAGTGATTGATTTGCACGCTCGTAAAATGCTTTACTTTCTGCCGCATTCTCGATAAACTCCTGCCCCATTCCAACTACTTGAGAACCTTGGCCTGGAAAAACAAATGCTATTTTCGTCATTTTTCATTCATCCCCTTTGATCAATTTTGCATCGGATTTGTGCTTAGGTAAGCAAATGTTTTTTGTACGGAAATGTTATCGCTTTCGCACAGAAAACCCTGTTGCTGTCGCTTTACTTTTGCAACAGTAAACATTTAATCCATTTCTAAGTGACGTACTGTATCTGTAATCGTCGAAATGACTGTATGCTCAACCATCGTATTTGCTTGGCGAATTGCACTGTATATCGCTTTAGCATTAGATGAGCCATGTGCCTTAATAACAGGTGCTTGTAAACCAAATAAGCCTGCACCGCCGTACTCTGTGTAGTCCATTTTATTTTTTAGATCACGCAAATTATTTTTCATAAGTGCTGCTGAAATTTTTGTTTTCGTTGAAGACATAAACGCCTCTTTTAACATTGAAAATAACGCACCAGCTGTACCTTCGATTGACTTCAGCACCATATTACCTGTAAAACCATCCGTTACAACAACGTCCGCTACCCCTTCAAGCAAATCTCGAGCTTCAACGTTGCCGATAAAGTTTAAATCCGCTTCTTTCAATAATCCGAAAGCGGCCTTCGTTAATTCATTGCCCTTTTTATCCTCAGTACCGATATTTAACAAGCCGATACGTGGCTTTTGTAAGCCACCCACCTTTTTCGCATAAATATCGCCCATAATCGCATATTGCAATAAATGCTCAGGTCGCGCGTCTGCATTTGCCCCTAAATCAAGCATTAAGAAGCCCTTACCATCTAAAGTAGGAAGTGTAGTAGCTAGAGCAGGTCTAGCAATCCCTTCAATCCGGCCTACTTTAAATAAGCCTCCCGCCATTAAAGCACCTGTATTACCTGCAGAAAGACAAGCATCTGCCTTTCCTTCTTCAACTGCATCCATCATTCTTGCCATGGACGAATCCTTTTTACGACGAACAGCGCGTGCTGGATCGTCTGTTCCTTCAACAACTTCATCACAATGTACTACAGTTAATCGATCATGTATTTTTAAAAATGGTTCGAGCTTTTGCTGCTGACCATATAATTGAATTTCTAAATTCGGGATTTGTTCTAATGCTAATAAAGCACCTTCGACAACTGATTTTGGTGCGTTGTCGCCACCCATTCCATCAAGCGCTAATTTCATTGTTGTTCACCTTTACCTTTCGTGCGGTACATATCAAATTCACCAACAAAAACTGTTTCACCGTTAACAGTGGATGTTAACTCAACTTTTGTACGATGACTTTTTTCATCACGTCCTATAACGATTGCTTTTGTAATAACACGATCTCCAGCTCTAACAGGTTTCACAAAGGTAATGTTAGAATGTACTGTTAATGCAAGTTCGTCGTCAATAACCGCAACCGCTAATGAGTTTGCTTGCGCAAATAAATGATGTCCACGCGCGATGCCATTGCGCTGAAAAACATGTTCTTCTTTTACGTCAAAAATAGATAATGCACGATTATCCAATTCAATATCAATTATTTCTCCGATGACTTCATCAATCGGTAGTGATTTCACTTCATTTTCATAGGTTTTCGAAGCAACATCTTTAATTCGTTCTCGTAATTCTGGAATCGCTAATTCCATACGATCTAAACGAATAGTTTGGACACTAACCTGAAACTGTGTTGCTAGCTGTTCATCTGTGACGAATGGATTATCAGCTATCGTTTCGGATAATAGTCGCTGTCGCTCTTTTTTCGTTCGTCTCAACATCATTCGCCACCTTTTTAGTTGTTATTAGCACTTGGTACTAATATCAGTATATAGAGTATAAAAAAAGAATGCAAGACTTGTTTTCAAAACAAGTGCTTACATTCCAAATTGGGTATCAAAATCAGCTAATCAAAGCGTTCTCCCTGTAAAACACCTGAATTTTCAAGCATTTCACGTAAACATTTGTATTCTTCATCATGCCAAAAAGCATCAGTCTCCATCATATCCGTTGCATCTTTTCTTGCGGTTTCAAGTATTCGATAATCATGTACTAAATCCGCTACTTTAAAATCAGGCAAACCACTTTGTTTACGCCCAAAGAAATCACCTGGACCACGTAGTTCCAAATCCTTTTCCGCTAAACGGAAGCCATCATTCGTTTCCGTCATCGACTGCATTCGCTCTTTGCCTTCATCAGATTTAGGATCGGCTAACAACACACAATATGACTGATGTTCACCTCGCCCTACGCGCCCACGTAGCTGATGCAACTGAGCTAAGCCGAAGCGTTCAGCGTCATAAATAATCATAAAAGTTGCATTCGGTACGTTCACTCCAACCTCAACAACGGTTGTAGATACAAGCACATGGATTGTTCCCTCACTAAAGGCACGCATGACAGCGTCTTTTTCATCCGCGGATAGGCGACCATGCATTAAACCAACATTGTAACGTCCATTAAAATATGCGGCAAGCTGTTCATAGATTTCTACTGCATTTTGTACATCCAATTTATCTGATTCCTCAATCAACGGGCAAATAGCATAAGCCTGTCTACCAGCAGCAAGCTCTAATTCTAACTTTGACATAACAGAGCCAAATTGCTCTTTTTTCATCCAATGCGTTTCAATTTGCTTACGCCCCGCTGGCATTTCATCTATCATGGAAACATCCATTTCTCCAAATGCTGTGATCGCCAATGTACGTGGTATTGGTGTCGCAGTCATAAAGAGCACATCTGGATTTTCTCCTTTATCGCGTAGTATTCTACGTTGCTCTACACCAAAACGATGCTGTTCATCTGTAATAACAAAACCAAGCTTATAAAAAACGACATCAGGCTGAATTAGCGCATGTGTACCAATTAAAATATCTATGTCTCCGTTTTCTAATTCTTCTAAAAGCAAACGACGCTCCTTGGCTTTCGTCGATCCAGATAGTAAAGCTACACGTACGCCAAATGGCTCAAACCATTCCTTCAAACTTTCAGCATGCTGTTCTGCTAAAATTTCCGTCGGCGCCATTAAAGCTCCCTGAAAACCAGCAGTTACAGCTGCGTATAAACATATTGCAGCAACAACAGTTTTCCCCGACCCTACATCACCTTGAAGTAAGCGGTTCATACGATGTGGCTCTTTCAAATCCTTACAAATTTCATTGACGACGCGTTTTTGTGCACCCGTTAATTCATAAGGTAATGAGGCAATGAAGACACGCAACTTTTGCAAATCAAACTTTATAACGGTTCCTTGCTCGCTATCTTTCCTAATTTTACGCAACGCTTGAATACGTAGTTGAAAGTTTAGTAGCTCTTCATAGGCAAATCGTCTTCTAGCCTGCTTGGCATGCCCTGCATCAATAGGGAAATGAATTCCCTCAAGCCCATCACGCATTGAAGCAAGCTTATACTCCGCCTGTAAATGTTGCGGAACTGCATCTGGTATTTCTGTACCAAACTCATCTAATGCTTGGCGCATATATTTACGGAAACGTTTTTGTGGAATCAACCCTTTTAAACTATAAACAGGTTCAAAGTCGACCTGATCTGTCTTAGGACCAAATGTAACGGATGTTCCATTAATAACTTGTCTGCCGCGATCCCATTTACCTGTTACTGTAATAATAGCTCCCGGTACAAGCTTTTGCTTCAAATAGCCTTGATTAAAAAAAACTACCTTCACTAAATGCCTACCTGCAAGCACCGTGACTTGTAAACGTGATTTGTTGCGCCCTAAAAACAATATGGTCGGCTCACGTTCCACTTTACACTCAACAGTGACACGTTCATTGTGTGGTGTTTGCGCCAAATCCTTCAAACGAAAATCCTCATGTCGATGCGGAAACGTCCATAACAAATCCTCTATCGTCCCGATGCCCAATGCCTCTAAATGTCCTGCTGTTTCTTTCCCGATTCCCTTTAAATCAGTAACGGGATTCGTTAAATCAGTCACCTTGCACGACAACTCCTCCAAAATTTTTCACCACAAGTACTTTACCTGCAGTTATTCGTTTAACCATACTATTTTTCAGCATATGAGTTGTCCCCCTTCATACGATTACTCTTAGCGTTTAACACCTTTGAACAACGCTCGCATTATTATTCTCAATATTATTATATAACTTTTCATTCAGTAAGATAGCCATTCAATTCATTAATAATTGATTGATCGTTAATTATATCGAATGAATCATCATTTTTTCATCCTATTTCCTTATTCATTCTGGTTTCATCACCCTAACGCGTGGTTGATTTCCGTTCCGACTGGGCGCTTTGCCGCTGACGCTTCGCTTTCGCGCAGATAAAACATTGTAGCTGTCGCTTTGCTTTCGCTACAGATAAAACATTGCCGCTGACGCTTCGCTTTCGCGCAGAGCAGAGCTTCCTGGGGGCGTCCGATGAGCCGCTTGGGGCAACAGGTGTTTTTTGCGCGAAAGCGTAGTGTTAACGCAGCGGCAGCAGAGGGTTTTGTTTGTGCGAAAGCGCAGCGACAGCAACAGCAGGATGTTGGTCACGAAGGCGTTATCACAGGATGTGATGTTCTTAGCCTTCGTTCCCCTATCGCTAATCCCCAAGGAGTCGCCCAGTCTCCACTCCAATCAACATATCTACATAGCATACATTTTAGCTACTTTCAGCGAATGTATATTGTACCGAAAGCGTATCCGATAGGTATATGCATTATGTAACGTAGGTAAAACGGCAGATACAAAAATCTCTTACCCTTATAAATGGTGGAATGAATGCAGGGTATCACCAAGAGAATTTATACTCTTTGTCTCAAATATCCACTTGTACCACCATTATGCTTTTCACTTTCACCTAAAAAAACACGCCTCCCTTTGGAAAGCGTGTTTACTATTGTTATTTTTGGAGTGACTTGATACTTTCTAAATTGCCATTATCAAAGATGGCTTTGCTAATCGCTCTACCTGTTGGTGTTGCCGCAAGGCCTCCGCGCGCAGTTTCTTTTAGATTCGGACTCATAGATTGTCCAATTCGATACATCGCACCAATCACCTCGTCACACGGAATGCGACTTGTGACCCCTGCAAGCGCCATATCCGCTGCCACAAGGGAATTTGCAGCTCCCATCGCATTGCGCTTAACACAAGGAACCTCTACTAACCCAGCTACCGGGTCACATACAAGCCCTAGCATATTTTTTAGTGTAATAGCAAATGCTTCTGCACATTGCTTTGGTGTACCACCAGCCATCTCTACAATCGCAGCTGCGGCCATACCCGCAGCCGAGCCGACCTCTGCTTGACACCCACCAGCTGCACCCGATATCGACGCATTATTGGCAACTACGAAACCGAAAGCACCCGACGTGAATAAATAACGAATCATTTGCTCACGCGTTGGATTCAGCTTGTTTTTCACTGCAAACAGCGTCCCCGGCACTACTCCAGCTGAGCCTGCAGTTGGGGTAGCACAGATTGTACCCATAGCCGCATTCACTTCATTTGTAGCAACCGCTTTACTCACTGCGTCTAATAACAAATCCCCTGACAATGAATTTCCTTGTGCAATGTAATTTTGAAGCAATACTGCATCACCGCCTGTTAAGCCTGTTACAGATTTCACACCCTTCAAGCCTCTTTCAACAGCTTCCTCCATCACCGTTAAATTATTGTCCATTTGTTGTATAATTTCTTCTCTTGTACGTCCAGTTATTAACATTTCCTGCTCAATCATAATTTCAGAAATGAATTTTCCTTCTTGTTCCGCTCGTTCAACTAGTTCACGAACATTATGAAACAATACATCCATATTTAGACACCTCCTTAGTTATTAATTTTAGAAACCTTCGAAATATGTGGTATTAAAGAAATTTGTTGTAATACTTTATCCTCGATGTTTTGATCGACTTCTATCACCATAAGAGCCGTTAAACCACGTTCTATACGAGAAACCTCCATATGCCCAATGTTGACGGCATGCATCGCTAAGCAATTTGCCACATTGGCAATACAACCAGCACGATCATCGTGGACAACAAGGATTGCTGGCATGCCACCTGTTAAGCGCAACTTAAAGCCATTCACTTCACTGACTTCAATTTTACCGCCACCGATTGAAATACCAACAACAGACATCTCCCCTTCGTCATCACCAATCACAAGGCGAGCTGTGTTCGGATGCTCCATATTTGCTGTTTCAGGGATAAATTCGTAATCTAAGCCTGCCTTTTCTGCATCGGCAAAAGCTGTTTTAATACGCTCATCAAATGTATCGTAATTTAATAGGCCACCTATCAAAGCTACATCTGTTCCATGTCCTTTATACGTTTCAGCAAAAGAACCATATAAGTGAATTTTTGCCCACTTTGGTTGTCTTCCAAATAAATCTCTGGCAACGCGTCCAATTCGTGCAGCGCCTGCCGTATGTGAAGAAGAAGGCCCAATCATCACTGGTCCAATAATATCAAATACTGAAGTAAACTTCATACTAACACCCCTCTATCATATCTAAATAATAATATCGATTTTTTATTTATATCATGCTTGATAGTTACTATAAAAGTAAAGCACTTCTTTATCAACTTTCAGAAAATTTACACGACTATAATTTACACAATGGAAATACAGATGAACTATTGTCCACACTATATATACAATGATTTCAAAATGCTAGTTCCACAGCATTTTCAAGTTTATTGTCCACTGGATACATACACTGAATCATTCATTTTTAGCGGAATTATATCGCCTATAATCCCCTACTCTCCTTTTACCATAAACAAAAGCAGTACACGGCTTGTGCACTGCTTTGTCTACTTATACGCAAAGTAGCATTGAATTATTCTACTGAAATAATATATGGATATAATCCTTGTTTACCATTAAATAACTCTACTTCGACCTCTGGATATTTCTCTTCAATAAATTTCACTAATTCTGAGGCGTTTTCTTCCGTTGTATCCTCACCGTAGATGACTGTTACAATTTCTGCATCCTCATCCACTAAATCAGTAATTACCTTCTCAGCAGCATCTTTTAATGCTGGAGTAGATAATACAATTTTCCCTTCCGCAAGGGCCATGAAATCATCCTTATGAATTTCCACACCATCAATAGATGTATCTCGCACAGCATAAGTTACTTGGCCCGTTTTAACATTTGCAAAGGCTTCTGTCATTGTTGCTTGGTTCATGTCAACTGCCGCCTCTGGATTAAACGATAAAATCGCCGCCATACCTTGAGGGATCGTTTTCGTTGGAACTACAGCAGCTTCTATATCTAAAAGCTCTACTGCTTGTTCTGCTGCCATCACAATATTTTTGTTATTTGGTAAAATTAATACTTTTTCAGCACCAATTTCTTGTACTGCTTTCACAATATCTTCTGTTGAAGGGTTCATTGTTTGACCACCTTCAATAACATAAGAGGCACCAATTGAACGAAGTAATTCAGCAACACCCTCGCCCATTGCAATTGTTACAATTGCATATGGATGCTTTTCAGCTTTTTTAGCTGGAGAAGGTGCTTTATGATCCTCACCAACAATAGCAGAATGCTGTTCACGCATATTGTCAACTTTAATTTTAATAAGACTACCATATTTTTGACCCATTGCTAAAACGGAGCCTGGTTGTTCAGAATGAATATGCACTTTCGCAATCTCTTCATCTGAAATAACGAGTAAAGAATCACCAAGCGGGTTTAATTCATTGCGGAATTGTTCTTCGTTAAATGGCTCTTTTCCTTCTTCAAAACGTACCATGATTTCAGTACAATAACCAAATTCAATATCTACAGTATTCATAAAATCTTGTGCTCTATGATGTTCTGCATTAATTAAATCGTCTAAAGTTGCTTCATTTTTCACTGGCAAAGGCTCGCCCTTTAAGGATGCTAAAAATCCTTCATATACGAATAGAAGACCCTGACCGCCACTATCTACAACACCGACTTCTTTAAGAACAGGTAGAAGTTCAGGTGTACGCGCTAACGAAGCCTGTGCTTCAGCAGTAAATGCTTCCATCACCGCAATGATGTCAGTTTCAGTTTCTGCCACTTCCACACCTTTTTTCGCCGCTTCACGCGCAACTGTTAAAATTGTTCCTTCAACTGGCTTCATTACTGCTTTGTAGGCAGTTTCTACGCCTGCTTGGAAGGCACCTGCAAAGCCCTTAGCATCAATTGTCGCTTCTTTTTCAATAAATTTACCAAAACCACGGAATAACTGCGATAAAATAACACCAGAATTTCCGCGTGCCCCCATAAGTAAACCTTTTGATAAAGCTTGAGCTGTTTTGCCGATATGTTCTGAAGCATTAAGCTCCGTTTCCTTTGCCCCAGATGTCATCGATAAGTTCATATTCGTTCCTGTATCTCCATCTGGTACTGGAAATACATTTAATGAATCAACATAATTTGCATTTTGGAATAGGTGATGGGCACCCATTTGCACCATTTCTGCAAACTTTATTCCGTCTAAAGACTGCATTAGATTTAGTTCCTCCTCTTAATCATTCGCTACACGAACGCCCTGCACAAAGATATTGACAGATTTTACGCTCATACCTAATGTTTTATCCACTGTATATTTCACTTTCGATTGTACTTGATAAGCAACTTCCGAAATTTTTGTCCCGTAACTAACAATAATGTACATATCAATATGTAAATCGTCGTCCTGTTTTCGAATGACAACACCTTTAGCAAAATTTTCTTTACGTAAAATATCAGTTAGACCATCACGAATTTGATGTTTAGATGCCATGCCGACAATACCGTAGCACTCTATAGCAGCGCCACCAGCTATTTGTGCAAGTACATCTGTTGAAATATCAATTTGGCCGAATTCATTGTTTAATTCAATTGACATAGAAATGCCCCCTTGGCTCTTTTTGACTAAATTATATTGTAACACTTTCGTTATACATTAAGCAACCTTGTAAGGCATGAAAGCGCACTGTATCAACGTTTTCTAACATTATCAAAGTTATCATAAGTCATTATCGAAATTTCCATTTTTGCTGAAAAAGTTGTTACGACCGTTTTGCTTTGCTGTGTATAATGCTTGATCGGCTAATACACAGCATGCTTTCAATTGCTCGCTATTCGAGATTTTAGCATGACACAACCCGATGCTGACTGTTACAACATCAGCTACTGCCGAACGCTCATGACGAATATTTAAGTTGCGTACTTCCTCTAAAATTTCCTCACAAACATGCTCTGAAAACTTTGCGGCATGCTGACTAACGATTACGAACTCTTCGCCTCCCCACCGCGCCGCAAATGCATTATACTTTTCTGCAATTTCATCTAACAGAGCAGCTACCTTGATCAATGCTTCATCACCTTGTAAATGACCATAATAATCATTTAAATTTTTAAAGAAATCTATATCAATCATCATGACAGATAAAGATTTTGGTTTACTAAGTTGTTGCCCTATTTGTGTTAATTTATTATTAAAAGCTCGTCGATTAGGCAAATTTGTCAAAGTATCCCGAAGTACTTGCTCTGACAGTTCATTATTTTTTTCAGCTAATAATTTCGACAAATTTTTGGATTTTGTCATTTCTTCTTGTAATAAAATATGTTGCTTCGTAAATTGTCTTTTTATTTTAAAGTTATGACGCTGAATAATGATCCCCATCGGAATAATAAGGGACATCGGTAAAAATATTTTAATACTTTCACCAGATATCCCGACACTTAAATAAGCACTTATCAATATGGATGGTAATGTTAATAACATAATCCAAAAAATTTTCTTGAAAGGGAGGGAAAAAAAAGTACAAATCATTAAAAATAGCACTTCATAAAGAGCCGCATGTTTAAAGAAATGAACATCCATTAAGGTTATGACAGTGATTAATAATAATATTGTATAAATATAAGCCAGTAAGATCGTTTCGTATTTTCGTAAATTAAGAGATGTAACCTTTATCCTCTTTTCCGTCACAAATAATAACACCGCTAAATCTATATAAAACAATATAATGTGAATGCCTATATAAGCTGGGACCATCTCTCTTTCTGTTTTTGTAAAGAAGAGCTCACCATAATGAATAATAGTAATGATGGCTGATACATACATCAATGTCCACGCTACCGTTCGCATTCGCATTACATTAAATTGAAGCATTTCTATTTGAATAGAGAGGGTTAGCTTTTCTTGATTTCCCATAACTTCGCTCCTAATAACAATCTTGCAATAATTTGTTCTATTTTTATCGTCTAAATCATTTAAAATACAAGTAGCCTTTGCAAAATTGTTGAAAAATGAACGATAAAAAAGCTGATGCTATGAAAAGTATCAGCTTTTATGTGTCTGAAAAACTATTATGTTAATGGAGTCTTATTCAACGAGGAATTGATTTCCGTTCCGTACATTCATCTCTAATTTATGGAAGGAAAGCGTCAACAACAAATACTTTTAAAACAAATATATGAATCTATCCAATAGCTTATATTAAAATAGGCTCTTAATAAGTGTATCAAGCATCACAGGCATTTCTTTAAATGCGCTATCGACATGTAATCTTTCCGTCTTTTGATGGGCATCCTTGCCAAAAGGTCCAACGTTTAAAACAGGCCCCTGTAATGCGGACATAGCTTCAAATGGTATACTATACGTGTCCCCCCATACCGGTGTGTTACGCTCGAATGCTGTCCATTCGTTTGAGTCATCCGAATAATTGACATAGCTCAAATCACAAATACCATTAAAATAGTGAATTTGCTCCACTTCAATATTAAATGTTTTGGCTGTTTTTTTCATTAATTCAATCGATTGAATGACAAGGGGATGATCGGATGAATTAATCGCTGGATAGTAAGGTGGTGCATATAACAGCACTGTCGCTGGTGTAAGTTCCTGGCAACGAATCATTAGCTGATCTACGATGCGAATAGATTTCTCACGATCGTCCCATGCACTATTTTCAAGAACATGACTTTTTATTCTATTTACCTCCTCAGCGCCCAATTTCTTGGTCGCATACTCTAAAAGTGCCTCGAAACGAAGTACTTTTACTTCACCTACTCCATTTACCTTTTCTCGCTCACAAATTCGTTTATATTGTTCATTGCAAGCTGTCATTGCTTCCAATGCCACTTGTTCAAAAATATCCATTACTTCCGACGCTGTGCGCTTTAATAAAAACACATTGTAAAGTGCTGCTGCACGATAGGGTGTTTGTGTAGAATACTCCATTTTCAAATCTTTTAATTGTAAGGATACTGGTAATGGGGTACTTTCACCAAGATCTGTTTCACGGAAAATTGGATTCCACTCCATATGCTGCGTCATGTATGAAGCAATAAAATTCGCTGTCATTCCTTTTAACGGCTCACCCACATGTGTCTCTTTTCCGTAAAATAAGGTAGCAGGCATAATTTTACCGATCGTTCCGGAATAAATATATTCGTTGTTATCAGCTGGTCCTTGTGAAAAAGAAGGTTCACTATTTAAAAATAGTTTATAAGAAAGTCCATGCTGTTCACGAAGTCTGACAAGCTCAACAACTACTGCACGCATACCAGCAGAATTTACTTCTTCATCTGGCACAGCAGTTAAAACAAGATTGATGGGCCATTCTTCGACACTTGCCTTTTCAATCAACTGCATATGTAAAGCAAGCCCCATTTTCATATCCATCGTCCCACGACCAAATAAATAATTACCTGATTCCAAATCAATTCTTGCCGCTTCCGGTAAATCCTTTTTGTATTTAGGGTCCATTAGCTTTTTTGTCAGCTCTTCAGGATAGAAGGCTAATGGCTCTAGCTCACCGTATTCTTCAGTATGGACCGTATCAAAATGACTAATTAACACAACCGTTTCTGTTGCAGATGGATGCTTATACAAGGCAGTCACAGCATTACGCTCAAGGCCGGCATCATGTAATTCAATTAGTTCTGGGTTTTTCTGAAAATAAGAAAGCGTTAGTAATTTATTTTTTAATTTATAGGCAAATTCATGTTCACCTTTTGTTAATGTCCTGCTTTCCCAACTGACAATTTCACATAATAATGCACGTAGCTTTTCAGATGTATTCCAAAGATAAACATTCATAAAAATTCTCCTTTACCCGATCCTCTCAACGCAAATACATATCAATGTATATCAAGTGATTCCTCATTTTCCATTTTAAACTCAGAAGAAACTGTATTTGTTTTACTCAATTTTAATTTATAAAAAATCATGCAAGCGATAAAGAATCCAATACCATAAAGTAAACCAACTCTTTGTGTTGCATCGAATGCTAAAAAGATAAGAATTAGCATGCAAAAACTAATACAGAACACTGGAATCAATGGATAAAATGGCGTTTTAAATTTTAAGCTAGCTACATCTCCACCTGCTTTCACAAAATGATGTCGGAACATCAATTGAGATGCGCAAATCCCCATCCACGAGATGGTTACAGAAATTCCTGCAATAGACATGAGTAAAACAAATACTGCATCTGCTTCCATCACGCTCGTTAATAAAGAAAGTAGCGAAAAAAGCATCGTGAAAATGAGTGCATTTAATGGCACTTTATTTTTCGTTAGTCGTCCAAATAATTTAGGAGCCATTCCCTCTTTTGACATTGACCATAATAAACGTGTTGAAGCATATAGACATGAGTTGCCTACTGATAGGATCGCCGTTAAAATAACAAAGTTCATGATACTAGCAGCATATGGAACGCCAGCTAAATTCATCAATGTGACAAAAGGGCTTTCCAGTAGTCCTAGCTCCGTTGACGGGAATATTGCAGATAAAACGATAATAGAAGCAATATAGAAGACTATAATTCTAAATAGAATGGTTCTTATTGCCCGAGGAATATTTTTCTCTGGATTTTCAGTTTCTCCTGCTGCAATACCGACAAGTTCAGAACCTTGATAGGAAAAGATAACATTCATCATTGTGACAAATATAATCGTTATACCGGCCGGGAATAAACCAGACGGTGCTAAATTCGTAAAATGTGGTGTTGGTCGATCAGCTAACGGAATCAATCCAAAAATTGCTGCAACTCCTATAACGATAAATGCAATCACCGCAATGACTTTAATGCTGGCAAACCAAAACTCTGCTTCTGCAAAGCCTCTAGTTGTCAGTGCATTTAAAGTAAATAACAGCACCATAAATACAGCGCACCATATCCAAATAGGGACTTGTGGGAACCAATGTTGCATCAAAATTCCCGCTGCAGTAAATTCTACCCCCGCTGTGGCAGCTGACCCGACAAAATACATCCATCCTAAAGAAAATCCGGCCGAAGGACTAATAAAACGTGTTGCATAGGTTTGGAAAGAACCAGTTACAGGCATGTAAACAGCTAATTCTCCAAGACAATTCATGACCATGTACAATATTAAGCCACCAAATAGATAACCAATTAATGCGCCTCCAGGACCTGCTTGATTAATTGTATAGCCAACATTTAAAAATAGTCCTGTTCCAATAACGCCACCAAGCGATAGCATTAATAAATGACGACTCTTCATTGAACGGTTTAATTGATGATCTTGCCGTTGTTCCCCTTTACTCAACATCCATCCCCACTCTCTAATTGTTAATATATGGAATATTCTGATATTTTATTTACTAAAGTACCCAATCAATTTATCTCATATAAATTGATTGGGTATTTTTACATTGAAATCAATGATGCCTAGGCATATTCCATGACATCCGCCTAGAGGCTTTGGGCCAACGTGATGTAGGTCACTTAGCCTTGTGTTGTTGTTATTATTGTTACTGTCGCTTCGCTGTCGCACAGATAAATTATCACAGGACGTGGCGTTCTTGGGCTGGGTTCCTCTATTTCAACGGATGTTTTTACACCCGCTAAAAGAAGTTAAAAACGTAATGACAAACAGCTTAGACCACCATCATGTTTTCTAAATTCAGACATTTCAAGTTCAATTGTTTGGTAGCCTAAATCATTTAATTTACGATTTGTTTCTGGATAGCCCGCTGGAATAATGACATAATCATTTACTTGAATACAGTTTGCTGAATACTCATCCTCTTTCGGAATAATAATTTTTTCATAGGATTCGAATGCGGGGTGATCGATAAACTCTCCAGCTAGCACCATTCGATTTTCACCAACATATGCAATGCCCGTTTTTAAATGGAAAAATTCCTTTAACGGAATAATCGTTGCCTCATAACCCTCTTTTTCAACGATTTCTTTAAATTGTCGAGCTCCTTCTTCATTAGTACGGTCAGAGATGCCGACATAAAATTTCCTTTCTGCCTGTAATACATCTCCTCCATCAAGCGTTCCTTGACCTTTGATATAGTAAATATTTTCATAGAACTTTTTAACTGCTGGTTCGATTTCCTCAATCTCTCGATTACGATCTTCTGCACCTGGATTTGAAATAATAGCAAATTCAGGTGTTAAAACAGCTGTATCCTCTACGAATGTTGAATCTGGGAAGGCTTCGTTCGCTGGGAGCAGTGTAACCTCTACGCCGCATTTCTTTAAAGCTTCTATATATTTTTCATGCTGCTCAAATAATTTTTCTAAAATTGGTTTTCCTAAATCACTAGTCGTTAAGCCATTTAAATAGCTATTTCCTGGATTTTTCACAATAACATTTTTAAACATTTTACTCCATCTCCTTTTATCCTCTTACTACTGGGCAAGTTAGACATGTTGGTCCACCTGTTCCTTTTATCGAAATCTCATTCCCTTCATATTCATACACCGTTGCGCCTGCATTAAGTAATTGTTGCTTTGTCATTGGATTTCCATTTGGAATAATACATACTCTAGGTGCAAGAGCTAACACGTTACAACCTAGCGCATCGTACTCTTCTTTCGGAACTTCAATTAATTGAATACCTCGTTCGATTAAAAGCTGACGGAAAAAAACTGGCATTAATCTTGAATGTACAACCGCTAAATCCTTGTCCACCATACTAATGAAGGACATTAAGTGTAAACATTCTGCTTCCCCTAAATCATGTGGTAGCTGTACAACAATGAATTCATCGACAATATCCTTGGTCAAGTCTTTTAGCTGTCGAATAGCTTCATCATTCGTTCGATAACCTCGACCTACAACAAGTGTCCGATCATCAAGCCAAACAATATCGCCACCATCTGATACAGCCTCTCCAGTCAATTCTCCGATAAGTGGAATATCCTTTTCCATTAAAAAAGCTTTATAAACCGCTGCTTCTGGCTGTCTTAATTTTTTGCCAGATTTCAATATAATGGCGCCATTTGGTGTGAATTTTACAGGATCATGTGCATACAGCGAATCCAACCCTATTTCATCTGATTCTGGTAAAAAATCAATTTTCTCAACATACTTTTCTAGAATGCTCATAAAATCAGCATATTCTTTCAGAGCCTCCTTATAATTAGGTTCTGATAAGTAGTTAAATGTTTTCCATTCATCGCTAAGATACGCTTGGCTTCGGAAAGCATCTTTTGGATGTTTTACTATTACATGTTTCAAAGGTGCATACATTGATGAACAATAATGCATTCCTTTCACCCCTTTTTCCGCATAGTGGAAAACGTTTCCGTTAAGAGGAAAGTTTATATGAAAAATATATGTGTTTTAAGGTATACTGTCAATATATTTTGAAAAATTACTATATTCGCTCTTTTTCAAAGTTGGAAGCGTAATGAAATAGAGCTTCACGATGATGTAGCTAGACGTAGACAAGGTTTAAAAATAAAATAAATGTAGGGGAGGTGGGACATCCATGCAATTATTAGAACGAGCTATGACAATTGCAAAAGTTTTAGCTTCTGCAAGCGACAACAGCTTGTCCATTTCAGAGCTTTCGGTAAAATGCAATTTACCACTTAGTACATTACATAGAATTTTAAAAGCGATGATTAAGGAAGGAATGATTGAACAAGACGATCAAACTAAACAATATCGGCTCGGTACAATATGGATGGAACTTGGCTTACAAGTGTATGATACGATGGACTATATTAGTAAAATTAGGCCAGAGTTAGAGCGATTAGCAAGAGAAGTCGAGGAAAGTGTCTATTTAAGTAAGCCTGCTGGTTTAGATACAATTATTATCGAAAGAATAGACAGTGCAGCTAATCCAATTCGTATTTACGATCAGTTAGGAATTCGTATACCGATGCCCATTGGGGCTGCCAATAAGGCCATATTAGCCACAATGCCGTTTTCTCAAGCAACGGAAATTATGGATCAGCTTACGCCTCATGAAGAAATTGCTGAATTAGAGGCACAGCTTGAGCAAATAAGACTACAAGGATTTGCCATTAGTCATGGCGAAAGAACAGCAGGAACATCCTCCATTGCGGTTTCTATTTTAAATGGCTTCAATGAAGTAGTAGGTGCAGTAAGTATAGGATTTGTTAGCTTTAATGTTTCAGCGGACCATATTAATACCCTTACAGAGCGTTTAGTGGCAACTGGTAAACGTGTTTCTACGAAGCTTGGCTACCGAGGAAAATAAATTGAAGCTTCCATCCATTTCTCTTTATCCCCACTGATTATTAGTCTTCTTCAATTGGGCGTTAATGCGGGTTTATCGCAAAATACTATACACCAAAAATTGTATTACCTAGGAATTAATAACCATTATTTAACAAGTAATTTTCGTCTGTAAAGGTTTTTTTCTTGAAAGGTTATATGAAAACTGTTGCACTGAACGTCATCGTATGTTAAATTATTATGGTATGTGAAATACCGAACTGAAATAATAATCTTTCAGCATTGACAGTAAGGAGGGAATACAACATGCCAAAACAATGTGTAATCACTGGGCGTAAAGCTCGTACTGGTAACAACCGTTCCCACGCTATGAACGCTAGCAAACGTTCTTGGGGTGCTAACCTTCAAAAAGTTCGTATCTTAGTAGACGGTAAACCAAAACGTGTATGGGTTTCTGCTCGTGCATTAAAATCAGGTAAAATCGAGCGCGTTTAATCGTCGCTTCCAAAAAATCGATTTCGCATTTGGCGCAAATCGATTTTTTTCTGTCTTATTAACTGGGCAAACTACCAACCGCCTTTGTGAATTTTTATATAATATGACTAAGCCGCAATCAATTGCAAGGAATGTAATTGATTGCGGCTTTCTTTACATTCTTCGTTGACGAAGAACTATATTTTCAACACTACAGAAAAATCCGACTAGTTTTAGTCGGATTTTTTTACTTTCTTGTCTTTTTTAAAAATGTTGATACATGTACGCGTAATACTACTTACAAATTTCGGCAGTTGGAACGTATATACTTTCAGGACTCTCTCCCCCTTACGCTAATCTATGCTTCTTATCATTAAACATATGCCTTGCGTGAAAGATATAGACCCTGAATGCCCTATTATTTCATTACTTGTAAAGCGAGACGTACCGAGAGAGATTTCTTCATTTGTTGTTTCATACTTTACTTGCCTTAATGTCACATCTTTAATCGGCTCTTCATGTGCAAAGAAAGACAAATAACGGTATTGTTCGTTTGCTTCAATGATATGTGTGCCCGGCATTAAAAATTGCAACATATTTGCATGATTAATAATCTTTAATACTACTTGCGGATGCTCTTTTTGTAAACGATAAATCGAACGAACCGCCGCCTCATAATGATCTAGACGACCTCCAGTAACACCTGTAAGGACAATTTCTAGCGGTGTAAAGGTCAAGGCTTTTAATAACGCTAAATCCGTATCTGTTTCATCTTTTTCTTCCTGGAATCGTTGTCTATCATTTGTATGTGCCATCACCAGTTCATATTCCTCTTGCGATAGTGAGTCAAAATCTCCTACTATGGCATGTGGGGTGATTCCTTGCTCGATTAAATATAGCGCTCCTCGGTCTGCTCCGATAAATAACACATCATTTTGCTCTTTATACGGACTTAATGAACAGAGTTCCTCTCTCGGCCCTCCTGCACAAACAACGACTACTGTCATCCTTGAACCGCAGCCTCACCAGCAGCTAAAATTTCCTGTAGGGCCGCGGAACGATCTTCTTTACTGTAAATTGCAGAACCAGCTACAAAAATCGTTGCTCCTGCTTTAGCACAAGGAATAATAGTCTCTGCATTAATGCCACCGTCGATCTCTATAGCAATATCGAGATTACGTTCTTTAATAATAGTTGCTAATGCTTCAATTTTTGGCACAACAGAATGAATGAATTTTTGCCCACCAAAACCTGGATTCACTGTCATGAACAACACCATATCAATATCTTCTAAAATGTGTTGAATAGATTCTATTGGTGTATGTGGGTTTAAAACAACACCAGGTTTAACTCCAAATGAACGAATTAATTGAATTGTACGGTGTAAATGACGGCAAGCTTCTACATGCACGGTAATATAATCTGCACCTGCTTTGGCAAATTGTTCAATATACTGATCAGGATTTTCGATCATTAAATGAACGTCTAGCGGTAAATCAGTTAAAGGACGAATGGCGTCTAATACAATCGAGCCAAATGAAATATTCGGCACAAAATGACCGTCCATAACATCGATATGAATAAGCTGTGCCCCTGCCTTTTCTACTTCCTTTACTTCTTCTCCTAATTTAGCAAAGTTAGCTGCTAAAATTGATGGTGCTATTTGTATCATCATTAATACCTCGGCTTTCGATCCATAATTTCTTGCATAAATTGTTCGTAGTGTTTATAACGGTAATCACGAATTTCTCCCGTCTCAACAGCTGCTTTTACTGCACATTTTGGTTCCTTTAAGTGTAAACAGCCTCTAAATTTACAATCATCTGCGATACGGGCCATTTCAGGGAAGCATGCGCCTAATTCTTCTTTTTCTATTTCATCAAAATCAAATGAACTAAATCCTGGAGTATCTGCTAATAAGCCGTTACATACCTCTATTAATTCGACATGGCGAGTCGTATGTTTTCCACGACCTAAGCTTTGTGAAATAATCCCCGTTTTTAAATTTAAATCTGGAATCAATGTATTCAATAGTGTAGATTTCCCAACTCCAGATTGCCCAGCTAATACTGACGTTTTATCCTTTAAAATAGGCTGTAGACGGTCAACTAACTCTTCCTCATCCTTATAGGTTTGTAACACGGTATAACCCATACGTTCATAATCTGCTATATAACCTTGCAATTCCTCACGTTCATCGTCTTCTAGCAAATCCATCTTTGTTAAACAAATAATCGGATGCACATGAAATGACTCTAAAACCACTAGAAAACGATCCAGCAAAATTGTATTAAAATTAGGTTCTTTTACAGAAAATACAAGAATTCCTTGATCAATATTGGCTATCGGAGGACGTACTAATTCATTTTGACGTTCCATAATTTTTTGAATAGTACCGTCAGATCCCTCTATTTCCAATGTATATTCTACAATGTCGCCAACGAGGGGGGATTCCCCGCGATTGCGAAATACCCCACGTCCTCGACATTGTATAAGCTGATGTCCATCATATACATAATAATAACCGCTTAATGCTTTACGAATTTGGCCTTGAGCCATCCAATTCCCCCTTATTTAATATCAGCATAATTGAAACTATCTTCATCAATGATTTGCGAATCACGTAAAATTTTATAGGCTACTTGTTGACCTTCTTCAACAACAAATTGTATTTTGTATTCCCTATCACTCGTAATAGAAAACTCATCATATGGTTTTGCCATTGAATGGATTTTATCTTGAACTTCAATTCGAATTTTTTGTTCGATACCTTCCTCTGATGGTTCATATGGAATTTTCACAGTTCTCAAATAAGTTTTCACAGGTTTTTCGGCTGGTCCCTTACTTATAACAACAGCTATTGTAGAGCCTGCTTCAACTTCAGCCCCTTCTCTTGTCAATTGGGAAATAACACTTCCGGCAGCTACTGTATCACTATGTTCTTCACGAACAATACGCCAATTTAAGCCTTTTCTTCTTACATACTCATCCATTTCAGCCTTTGTGTAATTCACAACATTATCTACGGTAACCATTTGTACACCTGCACTTACCGTAAATTTCATCGTTGTATCTTTTGCAATTACTTCTTCCTGAGGTTTCGGCTCTTGCTCAATGATTTTTCCTTCAGGTTCTTTTGAATGCACAGGGTTAACTTCAATATTTGAAAATTTACCTTCTATCATTGGTTCGACTTGGCTAATTTGCTTTCCTCTATAATCTTCCACTTTCGTCGTTTCTATCCCAAGACTAACGATTAAGTCTATTTCCGTACCTTTTACACGTTCCGTACCCTCCGCAGGGTCCGTTTCAATGACTTTATCCTTTTCAACATCCTCATCATAGCGCTCCTGATGTTCTTTACTAACAGTAAAACCTTCAGCCACTAATTTCTTCGTAGCTTCCTCAATTGTCAAATTAGCCACACTAGGTACAGGTATCTTTTTCGGGCTAAAAAGCTCTGTAGCAAAAAAAACAAATAGGAAAATGGCGATGGCTACTATTACTAGTCCAGCAACAACTATTGGCCATTTTTTCTTTTTCTTTACAGGCACTGTCTTTTCAACAGGCTTCTTCGCTTCGGGTTTCGGCTTTGATTGTGTAATTGGTTCGATTGCTCTTGTCTGCATTAAATCTTCATCTTGACGTACAGTTGGTTCCTTTATAATCGGAATAGCCTTTGTCACATCATTATCTACCGGTATAACAAACTTCGGTTCATTCATACGATTTGGTGATAACACTGTTTCCAAATCTGCTTGCATTTCTTCTACAGTCGAATAACGATGAGAAGCATCTTTGGCTGTAGCTTTTAGCACAACATTTTCCACACTTTGTGGAATTGTAGCATCGAAGGCACGAACTGATGGCGTCTCTGATTGTAAATGTTTAAGTGCGATAGAAATAGCTGAATCGCCTGAAAATGGCAATTCCCCTGTTAATAATTCATATAAAACAATGCCAAGTGCATAAATATCGGATTTGTTTGTTGCCGTACCACCACGAGCCTGCTCAGGCGATAAATAATGCACCGTTCCAAGCACGGAGTTCGTTTGTGTAAATGATGTTGCACTTAGCGTCATTGCGATACCAAAATCAGTTATTTTTACATTGCCCTCTGCATCCATTAAAATATTTTGAGGCTTAATGTCACGATGGATAATATGATTTTCATGAGCATTGGCAATTGCTGACGTTAACTGCTTCATAATATGCACACATCTGGCAGGGGAAATTGGTGCAAATTCCTGTATGTACTGCTTTAATGTTTTTCCTTGGACATACTCCATCACAATATAATGTAGATCACCATCATCACCTACATCATAAACACTAACGATATTCGGGTGTGTAAGGCTTGTGGCTGAAAGTGCTTCACGTTGAAAACGGCGATACAATTCATCCTCATTGGTAAAATCATAGCGCAATATTTTGATCGCTACATCACGGTTTAAAATCATGTCATGTGCTAAATAAACATTAGACATACCACCGCCACCAATAAGCCCTATAATTTTATAGCGGTCACTAATTCGTTTACCTACAAGCATACTTACACCTCCTCATCTTGCCTTGTGAGCAACACGAGGGAGATATTGTCTTCTCCCCCGCTTGCATTTGCTAATTCCACAAGTTTTCGTCCTTTTTCTTCTACTGAATCTGGATACGTAATAATTGATGCCATTTCATATACTGTAAGTTTATTGCTTAAACCGTCAGAGCAAATGAGTAAATACGATTCTGATGCTAAATCTACTTCATAAAAGTCTGGTTCAATCGTTTCTTCTGTACCAATTGCTTTTAAGATGAAATTTTTCTTCGGATGTGTCAGCGCTTCCTCTTCACTAATTTCACCATTTTCAACCAGAACATTTACATAGGAGTGATCTCTTGTTATTTGTTGTGCACCATCCTCAAAGAAATAATACACACGACTATCGCCAACATGGGCGATAAAGCAATGATTCTTTTCAATTAACACTGCAATAAACGTCGTGCCCATTCCTTTACAGTCTTCATGTGATAAAGAATAGTCGTATATACTTTTATTCAATTGCTTGACTGCTTGTAATAACCACTCTTTTTTTGATGTTGTTGATGCAAAATGATGTGCCTCTGCCTGTAAAAAAACGGATTCTATCTGTTTCATCGCCATATCACTCGCTACATCGCCAGCATTATGACCACCCATGCCGTCTGCTACAAGTGCTAGTGCAAGCCCGTCTGGACGAATAAAAAATGCCGCACGGTCTTCATTAATTGCTCGTTTTAACCCAATATCACTTTCGACTGTGTATTCCAACACTGGTCACCTCGTCTCTTCAGATCTCTCTTGCGCACGTAATTGTCCACACGCAGCAGCAATATCAGAACCTTGCTCTCGGCGGATCGTTACGTTAATACCATTCTTCTTTAAAGTTTTTTCAAAGGCAAAAATTTGACTACGGGATGTGCGAACATAATCACGTTCTGGTACGTAGTTTACCGGAATTAAGTTTACGTGACATTTAATTCCTTTTATTAATGCCGATAACTCTTCGGCAATTTCAACTGAATCATTTTCGCCAGACATTAAACCATATTCAAAAGTTACACGTCGGCCAGTTTTTTTAGTATAGTAACGGACAGCTTCCATTAATTCATCCAATTTGTAAGCACGTGCAATAGGCATCAGTTTTTGACGAGCCTCTTGGTTTGGTGCATGTAAAGATACTGCAAAATTGATTTGGAGCTGTTCATCTGCAAATTGATAAATTTTTGGAACAATCCCTGATGTTGATACAGTGATATGACGCGCACCAATATTTAATCCTTTTTCATTGTTGATGACTTTTAAGAAGTTCATCATCGCATCATAATTATCGAAAGGTTCTCCAATACCCATAATGACAATATGTGAAACACGCTCGCCCACTTCATCTAAAGTTTGCTGCACTTTAACAACTTGCTCCACGATTTCCCCTGCTAGTAAGTGACGTTTTAACCCACCTAAAGTTGACGCACAAAACGTACAGCCAATTCGGCAGCCTACCTGTGTCGTTACACAAACAGAGTTCCCATATTCATGTCGCATTAATACAGTTTCAATAGAATAGCCATCTTGTAACTGGAATAAAAACTTGATCGTACCATCTTTAGATTCCTGTTTAATAATTGTTGATAATGTCGTTAATGAAAAACTTGCTTCAAGTTTTTCGCGTAATCCTTTTGAAAGGTTAGACATTTCAGCAAATGTTTTGACACGTTTATTATAAAGCCAATCATAAATTTGAGCTGCTCGGAACGGTTTTTCATCATTTTCCTTTAACCATTCTTCTAACTGTTTCGGCTGTAATGAATAGACCGATTCCTTTAAATTTGGTTTTTCTTTTTTCGCACGTCGAACTGGCTTTTCTTCTGCTTCGTCAACTAAGTCGTTTATACGCTCATTAAATTTCTCTTGATCCACCATTAGTTGGATTCTCCTTTTTTACGAAAGGCGGCAACGAAGAAACCGTCACTGCCAAAGTCTTGTGGAAAGACTTGAAGCATGCCATTTGCTTGCTTTTCCGCTAATTTTGTTGGTAAAGATTCTAGTTGTATAGCTTCCATTTCTGGATGCGCTGATAAAAAGGCTTCTACAGTGCCTTCATTTTCTTTTTTATCGACTGTACATGTACTGTACACAAGTTTGCCATCTATTTTCAATACTTTTGTTGCAGCATCTAATAGCGCCAATTGTATTTTTTGGAGGTTTGCTAAATCTTCCTCCCGTTTTGTATATTTAATATCCGGCTTACGACGCATAACACCTAAACCACTACATGGCGCATCGACTAAAATAGCGTCGAATGATTCTGCTTTTAGAAAATCTGGAGCTTTACGCCCGTCAATCGGAGCAGTCTCTACTATATCAATCCCTAGACGTTCCGTATTATGGTCGATTAAATCTAATTTATGAGGGTGAAGGTCAGTCGCTAAAATCGAACCTTCATTTTTCATGATTTCAGCTATATGTGTTGTCTTTCCACCTGGAGCTGCACACATATCTAAGACGCGCATACCTGGAGATGGATGCAAAACATTCGCAGGAATCATTGAGCTTTCATCCTGAATGGTAATAAGTCCTTCTTGGAATGCCTTTGTCCGAGCGGGCTGACCGTTTGTTACATATAAGCATTCAGGCATTAGGTCGCTTTTTTTCGCTGTTAAACCTTCCGCTTCTATACTAGCAATCGCTTGATCAACACTTGCTTTCGTTGTATTGACACGTACAGTTTGCACAGGAGGCACATTATTTTCATGTAACATTTCAGCAGCTACTTCAATACCATAGTTATCGACAAAGCGTTGCACTAACCACTCGGGATGACTCGTTTCAATAGCAAGGCGCTCGATTGGATCATTAATGTCATCGGTAGAAGCTACACCCTGACGTAAAATAGATCGTAAAATACCGTTTACCATTGAGGCAATACCTTGGTGACCCCGACGCTTAGCAATTTCTACAGCTTCATTTACGGCTGCATGTGGTGGAATACGTGTTAAATAATGCATTTGATATAAAGATAAACGTAAAAGCCAGCGCACCCAATGATCCACTGAACCACGAATAAATGGCTCTAAATAGTAATCAAGCGTCATTTTATATTGGAGTGTCCCATACGTAATTTCTGTTAAAAGCGCACGATCCTTCGCTTCAATTTTATGTCGCTTGATCGTTTCATTTAAAAGTAAATTACTATAGGCTTGATTTTTATCTACTGCTAGCAGAATAGAAAGTGCAGCATCACGCACATTTCCATCCCAAATTACTACGCTTTTTTTACTCATTTAAACTGGTCCCCAATCTGTAATTTAGAACCTGTACCACGTAAATATTCCTCTGCTGTCATGCGTTTTTTACCAGCTGGTTGTACATCATACAGGGCAAGTGTTGTACCATTTCCTGCTGCAACTTCAAAATGATCCTTTGCAATCGCAACAACTTCACCAGTTTTAACATCATGCTTCGTGTTGCCAACCTGTGCCCACCAAATTTTAAAATTGCCATCTTCGAATGTTGTGTAGGCTACTGGCCAAGGGTGAAGACCACGCACTTGATTGTATAAAGTTGTAGCATCCTTTGTCCAATCAATACGTTCCTGTTCACGCGAAATATTGCTGGCAAATGTTACTTGTGCTTCATCCTGCACGGTACGATTATTTGTTCCATTTATAATAGAAGGAAGTGTAGCTTTTAATAAATCAGAACCTACAACACTTAGCTTATCGAATAGTCCACCCGTATGATCATCCTCTTCGATTGGAATAGCCTTTTGAGAAATAATATCACCTGCATCAAGCTTTTGCGCCATGTACATAATCGTTACGCCAGTCTCTTTTTCACCATCAATAATTGCTTGATGAATAGGTGCTCCACCACGATACTTCGGTAAAAGTGACGCATGGACGTTAATACAACCAAGAGGTGGTGCATCTAGCAATTCTTTCGGCAAAATTTGTCCAAAAGCAGCCGTTACGACTAGGTCAGGCTGTAAATCAATAATTTGCTGTAATTCCTCAGAACCACGTAGCTTTTCAGGCTGAATAACAGGTAAACCTAACTCCATCGCTGCTGCTTTCACAGGTGGTGGTGTTAGCACACGCTTACGCCCAACTGGACGATCTGGTTGTGTAACTACAGCTTTAATGTCATAACCTTCATGATGTAGCATACGCAAAATTGGTGCGGAGAAATCAGGTGTTCCCATAAAAATTATTGAAGTCATATTATTCCTCCTCTTCAGCGTACAATGCTTCAAGCTCTTCTTCAGTTAGAATACGTTTGATTTTTGAATCAAATAGAACGCCATCTAAATGATCGATTTCGTGTAAAATTGCTCGTGCATCAAAGCCTCCCGCTTCTAGCTCATATACACGTCCTTCACGGTCACACGCTTCAATTTTCACATAGTCAGGTCGTTCAACCTCACCGTATAATCCCGGAAAGCTTAAACATCCTTCAATATCTACTTCAGCACCATCTGTTTTAATAACAGTTGGATTAATCATTTCTAAAATATCGCGTTCCTCGCCAAGCTCAACGATTGCAACTCGTAATCCTACATTTATTTGTGGGGCTGCAATACCAACGCCATCGTATTCAACCATTGTGTCATATAAATCATCTAGTAATGTAATAATTTCTTCATTAATTTCTGTTACTTCCGCGCACGGCGTTGATAGTACCTTTGCTGGATGTTCTACAACTTTTTTAATTGCCATATTATGTTCCTCATTTCTATATTTAAGGCTTATACCTTGTCTATTTGTAACACTACGTCATAATGTGGGGCTGATTTCCGTTCCGGCTGGGCGCTTTGTAGCTGACGCTGCGCTTTCGCTACAGAAAACATTTGCTGCTGCCGCTTCGCTTTCGCGCAGATAAAACATTTGTAGCTGACGCTGCGCTTTCGCTACAGAAAACATTTGCTGCTGCCGCTTCGCTTTCGCCCAGAGCAAAGCTTCCTGGGGGCATACGATGAGCCGCTTCGCTTCGCTGCAGGGTCTCGGGCCAACAGATGTTTTTTGCGCGAAAGCGTAGTGCTAACGTAGCGGCAGCAGCACCGAGGTTGGTCACGAAGGCGGTATCACAGGATGTGATGCTCTTAGCCTTCGTTCCTCTATTGCTAATCCCCAAGGAGTCGCCCAACCTCCACTCCAATCAACTATTATACATTGCATACGTTTTAACAAAATGTCATGTCCAATATGGAGATGAACTATTTTATATAGTTGACGGATCTAAATCTACCGTCATTAATATACCCTGTTTAATCCATTCCGCTCGATACATCGCTAGAAGGCGCTGTAATACAGGAATGAGATTTGGTTCAATTTTATATTTTATCAAACATTGATAACGATATCTATTTTGGAGACGACTAATGCTTGCGGTTGTTGGACCAATAATTGCTACCCGGTTAGATAAGTTTTCCCTTAGCCAATCCACCGCACGTCCAGCATATTCTGCCGCCATCATAACATCCTCATGAGATAGTTGAACAAGTGCTACATAATAATACGGCGGGTAGCTTGAACGGCGGCGTAAAAACATTTCACGTTCGTAAAATGGCTCATAATCTTGTATTTTTGCCAATTCAATTGCATAATGCTCTGGTGTATACGATTGAATAATCACCTCACCATGCTTTTCATGACGTCCAGCCCTACCACTAACCTGCGTTAATAATTGGAATGTACGCTCCGCTGCACGGTAATCTGGTAAATGCAGTGATGTATCAGCACTAAGTACACCCACAAGCGTAATATTAGGAAAATCAAGACCTTTAGCAATCATTTGTGTCCCTAGCAAAATATCTGCTTGTCCTTCCCCAAATGCTTGTAAAATTTCTTCATGTGCACCTTTGTGCTTTGTTGTATCAACATCCATTCGGAGAACTCTTGCCTCAGGAAATAGCTTATAAATTTCTTCTTCGACTTTTTGGGTTCCTGTACCAAAATAACGAATATGCTCACTTTGGCATTGTGGGCATATTTGAGGAACATGCTCCTCATATCCGCAATAATGACATTTTAATTTCTCTGTTGTTCGATGATACGTTAACGAAATATCACAGTTCGGGCATTGTACAACCGTTCCACAATCGCGACAAAGCACAAAAGAAGAATAGCCACGACGATTTAAAAAGAGCACCATCTGTTCTTTCTTCTCAAGTCTTACACGTATAGCCTCAACAAGCTGCTCCGAAAACATAGAACGATTCCCTTTTTGAAGCTCTTCTCGCATATCAGCAATAAAAACGGTTGGCAATGGTTGATGCAAAGCACGTTGCCTTAACGATAGCAAACTATACACGTCCTTTTTTGCTCTCGCAAATGACTCAAGCGCGGGCGTTGCACTACCTAAAATAACAGGACATTTATAAAATTCACTTCGCCATATCGCTACATCTCTAGCGTGATAACGCGGTGAATCTTCTTGCTTGTATGTCGATTCATGTTCTTCATCTAAAATAATAAGACCTATATTTGTAAAAGGTGCGAAAATTGCCGAGCGTGCCCCAACAACGACGCTCACCTTTCCTTGCTGAATTTTACGCCATTCATCATATTTTTCACCGACAGATAAACCACTATGCATTACAGCAACCATCTCACCAAAACGACTACGAAAACGTTCTGTCATTTGTGGTGTTAATGATATTTCAGGCACCAACATAATGGCTTCCTTACCTTCATCTAACACCTTTTGTATCGCTTGCAAATACACTTCAGTTTTACCACTTCCCGTGACGCCGTGTAGTAAAAAAGTTTGCGCTGTCTGATTTTCCATTGAACTTGTAATAGCCTTTAATGCATTGTACTGCTCATCCGTCAATTGTAAAGATTGAGTTCGGGAAACCTCCTTCGTAAAGGGGTCACGATACACCTCTTCTTGTATAAAATGGGCGGCTCCTTTTTCAATAACTGACTGTAATACCGCGGAGGATGCACCTGTTTCCTCATAGATTTTTTGTGGCAATAGCACCTCTCCTAGGTGCCTGCCCATCCATTCAATCAGCTGGCGTTGTTTAGCTGCTCTCGCTGCACCTTCCATAGCCTTAGCGATATCTTGCTGATTATCTGAAATTTTGACCATCCGTATTTCTTTCACATTCCCTTGCTGCTTAACAACATTTTCGATTTTTACAATTTTATTAGTGATAAGTTGTTTTAATAACGGAAGTGACTCAGCACGCTCGAATTCTTTGAAATTAACCTGTTGTCGTTTCCCAAAAATAGCTTGAGCCTCATCTGGCAAAGCATCTTTCTCCACTAGTAGCGTTATGATTTTCTCATACTTCGCACGAAGCGCTGATGGGAGCATGACCTGTAAGGCATCAATTTCATAGCAAATCGTTTCGTTTTTCAGCCACTTTGCCATTAATAGCATTTCTTCTGTTAATACAGGCTCTATATCTAAAATTTGCGCGATCGACTTTAATTTATTAGATGGTACATCTGTTTCATTTTTTAACCCAACCACAAATCCTAGAACATTTCTTGGCCCAAACGGTACTTTTACGCGACATCCCATTTCGATAATATGCGTCCATTCTGTAGGCACTTCATAGTCAAATGGACGATCCACATGGTAAGTTGAAACATCCACTATAACCTCAGCAATCATTGCTTCTCACCCTGTAATACATATGTCCAAAATGCTTGCGCAAACTGCATGGCATTTGTCGTATCCCACAATTGACCTTTTACTTCCGCTGTGTCACTAAAATCAATCCACGTGTCAGACTTGATTGTTAGCATTGGTTTACCAATCACTTTTTGCCCAAAAGTGATTGAGGTCATTCCTTCAACGGATAATATTGGTGCTCCTTCAATTGTAGGTGTATTTGCTGCATGGATAAAAAATGCAGATGGATATTGTTTTTTATAATCTGCAAGCTGATCAAAGAGCTTATACACGCTTGTTTCATTCTTATCTATAAGGACTACATTTGCCCCAAGCGTTTTTGCTTCCTCTGCTATTGCCTGACCAATTCTACTATTTGATTGTGTGCTAATCACATGGTGCTCGTCCAATGGAACATAATACGCTCCAGCTGTAATCACTACCGTTTTACCTGCTAAAGGCTTAAGCTTCTCTGAAAAAAATTCTTGCACGATCGCCGTTATTTTTTCTGGCTCCTCTAAACGGCCTTTACCAACATAGCCACATGCCAAAAATCCTTCCGAAGGCTCAATAAATTGATAGCCATCAGATTGTAACTGTGCTAAATTTCGTTTTACCGCTGGATGGTCATACATATGTACATTCATCGCCGGTGCAAGCCATACAGGGGCTGTTGTTGCAAGCAAGGTCGTTGTTACCATATCGTCTGCAATTCCATTCGCCAGTTTTCCTATAATATTTGCTGTAGCTGGTGCAACTAAAATTAAATCTGCCCAATCCGCCAACTCAATATGGGCAATAACACTCGAATCCTTTTCATCAAAAGTATCGAAAAAAACATCATTTTTGGACATAACTTGAAAGCTCAGCGGATTCACAAATTGTCTTGCTGATGCTGTCATGATAACCTTTACATTTGCTCCTGCCTGAGATAGCTTGCTAACTAGAGCAACGGCCTTATAAACCGCTATACCACCTGAAACACAAAGTAAAATATTTTTATTCATGCACAATCGTCCTTTCAAATGATAAGCTCCCAAAGGAACATTCCTCGGGAGCTCTCGACATTCTGTATAATCAAAAATCCACTGCAGACGTTAACATTAATTTCGCAAAAGCTTCTTTATATCAATGTTAGATTTCGTCTTCGTACACAGTTGACTCATCCTGTGACACTTTCGTAAGTACACCTGCTGCTACTTCTTCAAGTGCTTTCCCTACGTATTTATGGGAAACATACTTGTGTAAGCGTTCAGTGTCTTGTTCCTCTTGCATTTGACGAGCACGTTTAGATGCTAGGCTTACTAAAGAGTATTTTGAATCGATTTCTTTTTTTAATGTATCTACTGATGGGTATAACATAGGTTTATTCTCCTCTCAACATTGACAAATATCTTTTTTCAACACGTTCTCTACGACAATGCTCCGCTTTTATGATCGCATTGATACGATCACAAGCATTTGTCACTTCATCATTTTCAACTACGTAATCATAAAGACTCATCATTTCGAGTTCCTCACTTGCAGTTGCAATACGCTTCGCAATTACGTCTGCTGTTTCCGTCCCTCTACCAACTAAACGATCTTTTAATTCCGTTAAGCTTGGTGGGGCTAAGAAAATAAATAATGCATCTGGTGCCTTTTTGCGGATTTGCGCAGCACCTTGCACTTCGATTTCTAAAAACACATCACGTCCTGCATCAAGTGTTTCATTTACGTAGGCTAACGGAGTTCCGTAATAATTCCCTACAAATTCAGCATGCTCCAATAAGCCACCCTGTTCAATCAACGCTTCAAACTCTTCACGTGTCTTGAAAAAATAGTCTACACCATCTACTTCACCTTCGCGAGGATTTCGTGTTGTCATCGAGATGGAATACTCATAATTCGTATTCGGCTGAGAAAATAATTCTTTTCGCACTGTCCCTTTACCTACACCAGATGGGCCAGACAGAACAATTAATAATCCACGTTCTTTTATCATTTATTCTCTATATCTCCCTTAATTTATAACAGATACAAGCAAGCTATTCGATATTTTGAACTTGCTCGCGCATCTTTTCTAAAATTGTTTTCGCCTGAACGACTGCAACGGACGCCTCTGTTGATTGATTTTTTGAACCAATCGTGTTGATCTCGCGATGTATTTCCTGCATTAAAAAGTCTAATTTACGGCCAACTGAAATTGTTTCTTGTAATGTTTCTTCCAGTTGATGAAAGTGACTATCTAATCGATCTAATTCTTCAGTGATGTCCACACGTTCAGCAAATATCGCTACTTCAGCAAATAGACGATCTTCTAACAACGCTCCATCCGCCACTTCAGTAATTCTTTCTGATAATCGTGTACGATATTTTGCAACAGCATGAGAAGCGCATGAACGAATCTGGTTCACTTGTTCTATTAACTGTTCTTTATATTGTACAACAACATCATGCAATTCTTGCCCTTCACGCTCACGCATTTGTATTAGCTGTTCAAGTGCTTGTGATATAGCCTTTTCAACAGCATAGAGTAAATCCTCAGGTGTAAGCTGTGGCTTTTTCTGTACAAGTGCTTGTTCAAGCGATAGTACTTCTTGCATTGTCCATTTTTCTTCTAATGGTACTTTATTTGCTAATTGCTCTTTTGCCTTACGATACGCTTCAATTAATGACCAATTAATTTCAATAGATTGCTCGACGTTCTCTAAATCCTTAACATAAACCATCACATCAATTTTGCCACGTGACAAATCTTGCGAAATTAATTTTTTAGCAAAAATTTCTGCTTCAAGCCATTCTTTCGGGAACTTTGCATTAATTTCTAAAAATCGATGGTTGACCGAGCGCATTTCTACGGTTAATTGAAAGTCTCTTGTTGTTGTGACACCTCTGCCAAAACCAGTCATACTACGCACCAAGGTTCGTCACACCCTTCTTTGCATACTGGGATTATTATAACATAAGCTCTGTCATTTATGACGTAAAAAATAGATCAATTTCGCCTTGGTGTAATTGCGTCCGGATTTTGATTTGTGCCCGCACAATTCATTCCTTTCAAAATCCACGACATCCACTGAATGAAGATAAAGCAAAAGCTAATTCTACCACAATAGAAGCTATATTTTAATATTCACCTAAAAAATGCTATGATAAACATAAGAAAAGCCCATTACTAAAAGATATAGTTGGTGTTTGTTAAAATGTACGCCCTATCTAGAAGTTGATTTTCGTTACGACTAGGTAACTCCTTGGGATTAGCGGCACATTGGAGTTCCCCACATACCGCCCAGTCGGAACGGAATCAACCACACTTTATTGTGATGAGCATATAAATGGATTTAACTATAAGGTGTGTTGATTAAGAAAACCTCGTTTTGCTATCGAGTGATTTTTTTTGTTATTTTGCAGCTGATTGTAGTGAAGGGCTACTTGACTCCCGCGGGAAAGCGAGACAGACGAGACCCTGCACGGAGCGAAGCGGAGGAAGCGGCTCGACGCTCGCCCGCAGGAAGCTTTGCTCTGTGCGAAAGCGTAGAGACAGCAACAAAGCAAGTAGCCCGTAACGGAAATCTGCACCTTCTATGTAATTTGTGTAGATAAAAACGGTTAATCAATGCACCTGTTAAAATAAAAAATACGAAAGTACCAAGGATGCTTATATCGTTGGAAAGAGGGATTCATATGGCATTTGACGGCTTATTTACTTATTCAATGACAGCCGACCTACAACAATTAGTATCAGGTCGGATCACTAAAATACATCAACCAAACGCTCAGGAAGTCGTACTACATATCCGTGCGAACGGAAGCAATCATAAATTACTTTTTTCGATTCATTCTTCTTACGCACGCGTTCACCTTACTGAGCATTCAATTGACAATCCAGCAGAACCCCCGATGTTTTGTATGCTGTTGAGAAAGCATATAGAGGGTGGTTTTATTTCTTCTATTAAACAGCACGATTTTGATCGTATTATAATAGTAGAAATCGAAAGTAAAAATGAAATTGGGGACCCTATTGTAAGGGAGTTACATGCTGAAATTATGGGCCGTCACAGTAACCTGTTGTTAATAGATAAGGAACAGGGAAAAATAGTCGACAGCTTAAAACATTTGCCGCCTTCCGTGAATAGTTTCCGTACAGTTTTACCTGGTCAGCCTTATATCGCACCGCCCGCACAGAATAAATGGCACCCTCTAGCAGTAACGGACGAACAGATAGCACTGTTTTTCTCTGAACCTAAAACGGCTAAGGAAGTTGTTTCGCAATTTATTGGTTTCTCACCTATACATGCCGAGGAACTATTATTCCGATTAACCAACACTGCTGATCGTGTTAGTTGCTTTAAAGATTTTATAGCTTCCTTTAATAACGGTGGAACAAAGCCGATGTATGTAAATGCAAATAATAAAACTTACTTCTCACCAATCGAGCTAACACATTTACAAGGGGATATAACAACTTATCCAAATGTTCACGAGCTACTTGACCGCGTATTCTTTGCTCGAGCTGAGCGTGATCGTGTCAAACAGCAGGCAGGTGATTTAGAACGATGGCTGCAAAATGAAATTGACAAACTTCTATTAAAAACTAAAAAGTTAAATAAAGACTACGAACGTGCGTCTAAGCTAGATCAGTTCCAATTATATGGGGAGTTGCTGATGGCGAATATTTACGCGTTTGAAAAAGGTGTAAAGGAAGTAACTGTTACGAACTATTATAGCGAAACAGGAGATGAAGAAATCACCATTCCAGTAAGTGAACGTAAAACACCTATTGAAAATGCACAAAGCTATTACACAAAATACACAAAAGCAAAAAATGCCCTAATTATGGTTCAAGAACAGTTAGAAAAAACGAAGGAAGAAATAGCCTATTTCGAAATGCTTGCTCAGCAGGTACAACAGGCTGCACCAGGAGATATAGAAGAAATTCGCGAAGAATTAGCAGAACAAGGTTATCTGAAACTACGTCATTCAAGAAAAAAGAAAAAACTAGCGAAGCCTGAGCCCGAACGTTATGTCTCTTCTACAGGTGTAGCAATCTCTGTTGGGAAAAACAACAAACAAAATGACATGCTTACCTTTAAAATGGCTAAACGCACAGATATTTGGCTGCATACAAAAGATATTCCAGGCTCACATGTTGTCATTCATACAAGTGAACCTGACGAAACAACATTACGAGAAGCTGCAACACTTGCTGCCTATTTTTCTAAAGCAAGAGACTCTTCCTCTGTTCCAGTAGATTACACAGAAATACGTCAGGTAAAAAAACCAAATGGCGCTAAACCTGGTTTTGTTATTTACTTCGAACAAAAGACTTTATATATGGATCCAGATGAGGCTGTCATTTTACAGTTAAAAAAACAGTCTTAAAGAGTGGAATACGGTATGAACTATATCGTATTCCTTTTTTTGTGGTGATTACCACCTAATCTGTCCTCAACAAGTAAATCATGTTGCTACAGATTTAAGCGGAAAATCCTCGGACTTACAAACTGAAATTAATCAATTCAAGCTTTAAACATTCAAGCAGAGCATATCGACATGCTCTGCTTTATTTATGTTTTCATCATTCCTGATAGTGAAAGCGTCAGTGCAACGGTACGTAGCATTAGAAAGAAACATCTTATAGCACCACGATACCTTCACATTTCTTAGGAAATGTTTATCTTTAACTACTGTTTATTTTTAGGAAGACTACCACTTGGTCGTAAAAATATGGTAAAATTGACCACACAACGAAATGAAGCAAGTTCGACTTCCTTATTTTTTAGTAATTATATGTAGAAGTTTTCCTCCTAAGAGATACAAATGGATTTCTACATTAAACAACATCACAACAACCTATAAGATTTTCTTCCATTCACTTCAAACTCATATATGTACTATTTTTTTATACATTATCGTATATTCAAGTAATGTGTAAATTATTTCAAAAAAATATACTTTACTTAAATGCTGTGCATTTATTCTGTAAGAAAGGCACATTTTACTCTAATTCTTCTTTTTTCTCTCTTATACTCGGTAATCATAAATAAATACAAAACAAGATTCTTATATATCATTATTAGATACAAACAATCATTCTTCGAGATTATAAATTACAAAAAAAAAATGCCCGCCCAAGAATATAAATCACTCAGTTTTACCTCAATTTTCTACAAATTTATACAAACCCCTTACAAGCATCACCTCAAGGACCTTTGACTCATTTTTCTGATAATAATATCATTATCTGAAGAATACGAATTTTCATTCTAGTGAGTTATTTCTCTGTTTTTAATTCTTTTTTGATATCACGAACAAATAAACATCATTTTTTTACTACGAAAGCGCTTTCTCTCTTCAATGTAATGAATCGAAAAAAATTATCATCCTCTTAAATGTCAGATAATACTATATAAATTTGAATCTTTTTTATTTTGTACACAATGATTTTTTGGTATATTAAATAAGAGCTTCACAAAAGGCTTAAAATTGTATAAGGGGGATTCACATGATTAAAAACAAAAAGTTTTTATTATTAACTGTCCTTGCAGTATTTTCACTAGTATTAGCTGCATGTGGCTTCGGTGGTGAAGATTCTGATAATTCTTCATCTTCAGACGGCGCAAAAGATTCTGGTTCAAAAGCTAAAGAGCTTAGATTAGCAGTCGCTTCAGAACCACCATCTTTACACCCAGGGCTTGCAACAGATACTACATCTAGTGCAATCTTACTTAACGTTTTCGAAGGTCTAACAGTTGTAGATAATGAAGGTAACCTTACTGAAGGTATGGCTGAGAAGTGGGATATAAGTGATGATAAAAAGACTTATACTTTCCACTTACGTGATGCAAAATGGTCAAATGGCGATTCAGTTGTAGCAGGAGACTTCGAATATGCTTGGAAATGGGTGTTAAACCCAGAAAACCTTTCAGAGTATTCTTCAATTTTCTACCCAATTAAAGGTGCTCAAGCATACAACGATGGAAAGGGTTCTGTAGATGATGTTGGTATCAAAGCTGAAGATGACAAAACTTTAGTCGTAACTTTAGAAAACCCAACACCTTATTTCTTAGAATTAGCAGCATTCAAAACTTATTTACCAATTAACAAAAAAGCGGCTGAAGCTAATAAAGAATGGTATGCAGACGCAGGCGAAAATTACGTAACAAATGGTGCTTATAAATTAAGTGATTGGAAACATAGTGATTCTATCGTTCTTACAAAAAATGAAGACTATTGGGATGCATCAAATGTTGATGTTAAAACTGTAAATATTTCTATGGTTGAAAAAGAAGCAACTGTTGCTACTAAGTTTAAAGGTGGCGAGCTTGACTATATTGGTGCGCCATTCCAAACAGTAGACCTTAATGCTCTTGATGAATTCAAAAAAGATGGTTCTTTAAGTAACAAGGACCAAGCAAGTGTTTATATGTATAAATTCAATACAAAAAAAGACAAACTTATGGCTAATGTAAATATTCGAAAAGCTCTAACTCTAGCAATTGATCGTCAAAAATTAGTTGACAACGTAACGAAAGCGGACCAAAAACCAGCTCTAGGTATGGTTCCAATCGTAGTTCCTGGATTTGAAAAAGATCGTGGTTACTTTAAGGACAATGATGTTGAAGGAGCAAAAGCTGCTCTTGAAGCTGGTATGAAAGAACTTGGCATTAAGGATCCTAAAGATATCACAATTAACATTTCATTTAATACTTCTGAAGCACATGCCGCAGTCGCTCAATTTGTTCAAGAACAATGGAGCAAAGATCTAGGCATTAATGTTAAGCTTGATAATTCAGAATGGCAAGTTTATCTTGACAAACTAAACACTGGTGACTACCAAGCTGGTCGTTATGGTTGGGTAGCAGACTATCTAGACGCATATACATTCCTTGAAATGTACGATACTGCTAAAAACGGTAACAACGATACTGGTTGGGAAAACGCTGAATACAAAGGCTTCTTAGATAAGGCTGTTGCTGAAGCAGATGAAGCTAAACGTCTTGAGTATCTAAAAAAAGCAGAATCAATCATTATGACTGAATTCCCAGTTGCGCCTATTTACTACTATACACACCCTTCAGTAGTTAAAAAAGGTATTGAAAACTTAGATCCTAACGATACTGGTGATATTCACCTTAAATATGTAAAAATGAAATAATTGTTTAAAGCTCTAAAGCGAAGAGCTGCCTCGTAGCCACGGCGCGGGTCAGCTCTTTTTAAAATACGAAAGCACTTATTTGTCAGATAATTGACAAGTAGAAGGAGGAGTTTTATGTGATTAATTATATTTTGAAAAGGCTGATGTATATACTTCTCGCGCTTTTCGTCATCGTATCGGCTACGTTTTTCCTATTGCGTCTTGCACCTGGTAACCCATTTGCATCTGAGCGTAATTTCCCTCCTCAAATAGAGGAAAAGTTAAACGAAACGTATGGATTAAATAACCCTTGGTATATTCAGTACAAAGATTATTTAATCGATGCGGCCACTTTTGATTTCGGTGAATCTATGAAGTATAAAGCGCGTTCTACGAATGATATGATTGCAGAAGGCTTTCCTGTATCTTTAACATTAGGAATTGAAGCGATGCTACTAGCGATTGGATTGGGAGTATTAATCGGTGTAGTGGCAGCGCTTTATCATAATAGATTCCCAGATTATTTGGCAACGACTTTTGCGGTGCTCGGAATTTCCGTTCCATCTTTTATTTTAGCTGGACTCATGCAGTATTTCATTGCCTATAAACTTCAGTTATTCCCAATTAGCGGATGGAAAGGCTTTAGTTATAGTATATTGCCAGCCTTAGCTATTGCAATAACGCATATGGGTTTTATTGCTAAACTGACACGTTCAAGTATGCTTGAACAAAATAATAGTGATTACGTTAAAATGGCTCGAGCAAAAGGTTTAGGCAAATGGACAGTCGTTTTCCGCCATACTTTACGAAACGCCCTTTTACCAGTCGTTACTTATTTAGCTCCATTATCAGCTGGGGTTGTTACAGGTAGCTTCATTGTAGAGCAAATTTTTGCGGTTCCTGGTTTAGGTAAACACTTTGTGCAAAGTATTACGAACCGTGACTATACAGTTGTTATGGGAACAACTGTGTTCTTCTCAATCATTCTTTTATTTGCGGTCTTCATCGTAGATATTTTATATAGCGTAATCGACCCGCGAATTAAGCTGAAAGGAGCGAAAAAGTAATGACACAGCAACAAATCGAAAAAGATAAGTTTAAAATCGTTGGCGGAAATCATGAAGCAACTGAAAAATTAGCTGATACATCAGTCTCCTTTTGGAAGGAAGTATTTATGCGTTTTTCCCATAATAAAATGGCGATTTTCGGTTTAATTGCTTTAATTGCTATTTTTTTAATGGCTATCTTTGTGCCGATGTTTTCTCAATACCACTATAAAGACCAATTAGGTGTTTTTAACGCTCCACCATCGTCAGAATTTTGGTTTGGTACAGATGATTTAGGTCGGGATATTTTCGTTCGAATATGGGCTGGTGCTCGTATTTCTTTATTCATCGGGTTTGCTGCTGCCATCATTGACTTAATCATTGGCGTATTATGGGGAAGTATCTCTGGTTTAGCAGGCGGTCGAGTTGACAATATTATGATGCGTATTGCCGATGTCCTAACAGCTATACCTTACCTTTTAGTTGTAATCGTGCTATTAGTAGTATTAGAACAAGGTATCGTACCAATGATTATCGCATTATCCATTACAGGCTGGATTAATATGGCTCGTATTGTACGTGGTGAAGTACTATCTATTAAAAATCAAGAATATGTTTTGGCTGCGCGTACTTTAGGTGCAAGAACAGGACATTTAATACTAAAACATTTAGTGCCAAATGCACTTGGTGCAATTTTAGTAACCATGACATTAACAGTGCCATCTGCTATTTTTACAGAGTCTTTCCTTAGTTATTTAGGTCTTGGAGTTCCTGCTCCACTTGCATCATGGGGAACAATGGCTTCTGAAGGTAATGGTGCAATTACAAATGCTCCTTGGCGTTTAATTTTCCCAGCATTGTTCATTTCACTAACAATCTTTGCGTTTAACGCAGTTGGTGACGGCTTACGTGATGCATTAGATCCAAAACTACGTAAATAAGGAGGTGGCCGAAAATGAGTAAAACAATTTTAGAAGTAAAAGATTTAAAAATAAATTTTAAAACCTATGCAGGGCTTGTTCATGCTGTTCGTGGTGTAACCTTTGACTTAAAAGAAGGTGAAACACTCGCAATCGTTGGTGAATCCGGTTCTGGTAAGAGTGTTACGAGTAACGCATTAATGAAACTAATTCCACAGCCACCTGGTATTTATGAGTCAGGACAAATTTTATTTAATGGCCGTGATTTAGTACCTTTAAGTGATAAAGAAATGTCAAAAGTACGCGGAAATGAAATTGCAATGATTTTCCAAGATCCAATGACAAGCTTAAACCCGACGATGAAGGTCGGACGTCAAATAACTGAAGTGATTTTACAACATAAAAAAGTATCAAAAGCCGATGCTAAAAAACGTGCAATCGAACTTTTAACGCAGGTAGGTATCCCCTTCCCTGAAAAACGTTATAACCAATACCCGCATGAATTTTCAGGCGGTATGCGTCAGCGTGTTGTTATTGCCATTGCACTGGCAGCTGATCCTAAGCTTCTAATTGCCGATGAACCAACAACAGCATTAGACGTTACCATTCAAGCGCAAATTTTAGAGCTAATGAAAGAAATCCAAAAAAATTCGAAAACATCTATCATTTTCATTACTCACGATTTAGGTGTCGTTGCAAACATTGCTGACCGAGTTGCCGTTATGTATGCCGGACAAATCGTTGAATACGGTACTGTTAATGATATTTTCTATAATCCTAAGCATCCATATACATGGGGTCTGCTTGGTTCAATGCCTGACTTAGATAACGATACGGATGAGCTATTACGCACAATTCCTGGTTCACCACCAGATCTTATTAACCCTCCAAAGGGCGATGCGTTTGCCGCTCGTAATGAATTTGCAATGGCTATTGATTATGAGCAAGAGCCACCGATGTTCCAAGTAAGTGAAACACACTACGCAAAAACTTGGTTGATGCATCCTGACGCGCCAAAAATTCCGCTTCCAGATGCGGTTGCTAAACGTATTGAAGGATATTTAGCAAAGGAGGCACATTCAAATGACTAAATCGGGCGCAAAAAAAATTCTTGAAATTAAAAATTTAAAGCAGCATTTCGGTTCAGCAGGTAACCCTATTAAAGCTGTCGACGGTATTAGCTTCGATGTATACGAAGGTGAGACACTTGGTCTTGTTGGAGAATCGGGCTGTGGTAAATCGACAACTGGTCGTTCCATTATCCGCCTGTACGACATTACAGATGGTGAAATCATTTTCGATGGTGAAAATGTCCATGGGAAGAAATCTAAAAATGATTTAAAGAAATTTAATCGTCAAATGCAAATGATTTTCCAAGATCCATATGCTTCATTAAATCCGCGTATGACAGCTGGAGAAATCATTAGTGAAGGCTTTACGATTCACGGTCTTTACAAAGATAAAAAAGAGCGTCGTGAAAAAGTTAATCAACTACTAGAGGCTGTTGGCTTAAACAAAGAGCACGCAAACCGATATGCACACGAATTTTCCGGTGGTCAACGTCAACGTATCGGAATCGCCCGTGCGCTAAGCTTAGATCCTAAGTTTATTATCGCCGATGAACCGATTTCTGCACTTGACGTATCGATTCAAGCGCAAGTTGTTAACTTATTAAAACAACTGCAAAAAGAACGAGGCTTAACATATCTTTTCATTGCCCATGACTTATCAATGGTTAAGTATATCAGTGACCGTATCGCTGTTATGTACCGTGGTAAAATTATGGAAATCGGTAAAGCAGATGATATTTACAATCACCCTGTTCATCCGTATACAAAATCATTATTATCAGCAATTCCACTTCCTGACCCAATGTCAGAAAAACACCGTCAACGTATTCCGTACAAGCATACGGAAGTTGACGATAGCGCAACATACCATGAAGTAGGCGATCAGCATTATGTTTATGGTACTGCAGATCTTGCGAAAACTTGGGTTGCTAATCGATAATAACTTATACATCCATCCATTGTTATTTTACAGTGGGTGGATTTTTTCTATGAATACAGCTCATCACTGAGTGTTTCTTGGGATCCGATGAGAAACTTTGATCATTGGTCAAGAAGGCATTATCACACGATATGATCCCTTTCCTCTGCTCGCTACAAGGTAATCGTCAAGTTTGTCCCTCCACTCCAATCCCCCTATCACGGTATTCGATATCAGAACGTATAACTAAATCAGTTATGAAAAACAGCCTTTCCCCTATATGAAGAAAGACTGTTTTGTCAGTGATTAGCTTATTTTACTGGAGCATCTGCTGTTAATTCAATAGTTTGAAGTTCTGATTTTGTTTCATTTGCATAATCAACATTGAAATTTTTCACACGTTTGTTGACTGGGAAAAGCTCTGTACGGAAGTACATTGGCATTGTCGTTGCTGTTTTGCTCATGTATTCTTGCCATTTACGGAATGCTTCTGCACGATGTTTTGGATCCATCGATTTTTCCGAATCAATGTCTTTTAACATTTTTGTTAAATCAGCAGAAACGTAACGACTCATGTTAAATTCTGCCCCTTCACCATATAAACCTACCGGAGATGGATTCGTACCTGTTTTCCATGCAGCCATATACATATCGATTTCTGGATCATCAGCCTCAACTTTATCATAGAAGCTGTTGAATTCTATTAAACGACCAGTAGTCAGTTCAACATTTAATCCAACTTCTTTCCAGTTTTGACGATAGTACTCAACAATTGCTTCATCAGTATCTGAACCAGCCATAGATGCTAAACGAATTGTGAATTTCTTGCCGTCTTTATCTTCACGGATTCCGTCCCCATCTACATCTTTATAGCCAGCTTTATCTAGTAATTCCTTAGCCTTTTCAGGATCATAGTGATAACCCTCTAATGTACCATCATAGTAAGATGCAAACACTGGTGGAATTAATGAATTTGCTCTTACACGTAGACCTTGATAGAACTTTTCTGTAACAGACTCAATATCCATCGCATAGCCAATCGCTTGACGTAAATTTACATCATTCATTTTTGACTTCTTATCAAAAATATTAATACGATTTGCTTTATCATATTTCCCTACTTTAAACCCTAAATAAGAGTATGACATCTCTGGACGGCTTGCAATTGTTATATTGGATAAATCCTTGATGCTATCAAATTGAGTTGTTGGGTAATGTTCTGCAATATCATATTTCCCAGTTTTCAAAGCTTCACCGATTGAACTTGAAGGAACAACTTCGATTACCACTTTATCTAATTTCGGCTTGCCTTTAAAATAATGTTCATTTGCTACAAGCTGAACTGACTCTCCATTTACAATTTTATCAATTTTAAATGCACCCAGTGTTACAGGATTTTTACGAACTGCATCTGAAGCAATTAGGGCATCTTTAACAGGGATTGACTCTAGCTGATGCTTCGGTGCTGCATAACCCCATAACCCATCCCCAACTGAATAAATAGCTGGTGATACTTTTTTGAACGTAATTTCAATGGATTTTTCATCAATTTTTTTAATACCAGAAATTGTTTTCTCTTTTCCATCATGATATTCTTTTGCACCAACAATATTTTGGAAATCGTCATCGTAGCGTTTTCCGTCGTAATCAGGATGACCAATAATTTCGTATGGATAAATTAAATCCTCAGCTGTCAAAGGTTGACCATCAGACCACTTAACGTCACCTTGAATAGTAATCTTCGCTTTCTTATTGTCCTTATCAACCTCTAATTTTGCAATACCTGTATCTTTTACTTGGAAATCCCCATCCAATTCAAAAATTTCATTTTTTGCGTAATCCAAGATTGTACTATCGTAGGCATCATCAGATAATTCCGGAATGAAAACCCCTTTAAAAGGAGTGTCTGTTACAAGCGCTACCTTTAATGTACCACCTTTAATAGCGTCCCCTTCATTTGTTATTTCCATTGGAAACTTAGTTGCATCTGTTTCAGTTTGTGTCGGTTTCTCTTTGTTGCCATCCCCAGTTTTAGCTGCCTCTTTACCCTCGTTATTGCAGGCTGCTAAGACAAACATCACTGCAAAAATAACGGATAGTAATAACCAATTTTTTTTCATAGTACATCCTCCCCTTTATCCCATTCTTTGTTTTGCGTCAGCTGCACGACGAAGTGCTTGACCGACATAATTTATACCAAGCATCAAGATTAAAATTAATATTGATGCGGGCAACCATACCCACCATTTTTCTGACAAAACGATTGGATTTCTCGCATAGTTTACAAGTGTTCCTAAACTCGGAGTCGATGGCGGCAAACCAAATCCTAAGAAGGACAATCCTGTTTCGATCCCAACGTTACCAGCAAAGTTCAACGTTAGTTCAACGATTAAAATAGAACTTAAATTTGGTAAAATGCCTTTAAACATAATAGCGAAATCACTTGTCCCCATTGTTTTAGAAGCACTCACATAATCCCTTCGCCCCTCCGATAGTGCTTTACTTCGGACTAAGCGGGCGGTGCTCATCCATTGAAATAAACTGATGATCAAAATCAATTCAAGTATGCCATATTTGGGAATGATAGTAACAAAAACAATGATCACCATTAGATTAGGTAATGTCATAAAGAATTCAGTAATTCGCATAAACAAATTATCAATAAATCCTCCATAATAACCCATGACAATACCAAGACCTATCCCTGCAATACTAGTAATAATCGTAATGGCAAATGCTATTAAAATAGAGTTTTTTGCCCCTATTACTAGTTGCCCCAGCATATCACGACCTGCTTCATCTGTTCCAAGTGTATAACCATTTACACCGGGTTCCGTGTAACGCTCCAACAGTTTAATCTTTAACACTTCATCTTGATTTAAAAGCATGGCAGCGACTAGAAATCCAATGATAAGAAAAGTTATCCCTAAAAAGGAAATCATCGCTAATTTATCTTTTTTAAACTCTCGCAAAACGACTTGTATCCCCGTCGGTGGAGAGTTATCAAATTTGACCATTTCGTTATTTTGTTGCTCCATTTGAATTCACCTCTCCTTAAACATTATTTTAGTCATTAGTCTATGCGGATACGTGGATCAACAATGCTCATAATAATATCAGACAGTAGACTACCTAATAATGTTAAGAAGCCATAAAGCATAACTAGTGCCGTAATAACACTATAATCTCGACTCATGATTGAATTGATAAACAACTGACCCATTCCTGGGAAACCAAAAATTGTTTCAATGAAAATTGAGCCACCTAATAAACCTGTTATTGTAAACCCTAAAAAGGCTGCGATTGGTAGCAGAGAATTACGGAAAATATGTCTAGTGTAGACTTTTCGCATTGGGATCCCTTTGCTTCGAGCCGTTTTCACATAATCCTGAGTTTTTGCATCTATTATTTCTGAGCGTAAATACTGAATAATAGCGGTTGTGCCTAAAATAGCATACGTGATAGCAGGTAGTAGTAAATGATGGATTTTATTCCAATAATATTCCATTGTGCCTGATTCAAGACCTACATCAACAGTTCCACTAGTTGGGAACCACATGAGTCTATATCCGAATATATAGACGAATATTAGTGATAATACGAAAGTTGGAATAGCATAACTTATAAAACTGTACAGGGTGATAGATTTATCTAAAAATGATTCTTGATAACGACCTGCTAACACCCCAAGTGGAATCGCAATCAAATAAACAAAAATTGCACTGAGTAATGAAAGCCAAAATGTATTTAATCCGCGCTCACCAATAAGTGTGGACACTGCAATTTTATATGTATAGCTTCGTCCAAAATCACCTTGAAAAGCGTTTGTAATCCAATGGTAATACTGAACATACCAAGGGTCATAGAAACCAGCTTTTATACGGAGTTCCTCAATCCTTGAAGGGTCTGTCTCTGGTGTAATAAGCCCTGTAAATGGATCTCCCGGCATCTGTTTTGCCAATATAAAGATAAAGAGACTTAATATAAAAAGCTGAGGAATCATCAGTAATACACGTCTAACTATTGTTTTCCACATTTATATACCCCCCCGTTCAATGTCAGACATCGCTACTTTATGCGTATCCGAGATGGATTTTAATGGGTATACTTTGCCATGCTCGTCATAATATTTATGCTGCTCTTTTTGATAATTCGCTTCGACATCTTGACGTATTACTTTACGCTCCAAACGTGTTTCTGGCTCAATATTAGGAATAGCTGATAATAGGCGCTTTGTATAAATATGTTGTGGATTCATGTATATATCATTTCGAGTACCTGTTTCAACAAAGCGTCCTTTGTACATGATAGCTATGTGATCACACATATGCTTCACGACACCAAGATCATGCGAAATAAATAAATAACTAAGGCCAAATTCACGCTGAATGTCTTTCATAAAATTTAGCACTTGTGCTTGTACAGATAAATCTAGTGCAGATACAGGTTCATCAGCAATAATCATTTTTGGATTACAAGCAACCGCACGCGCGATCCCAAGACGTTGCTTTTGACCACCTGAAAATTCATGTGGATACTTTAACAATACATCTTCCGACATACCTACTATCGCTAGTAACTCTTTAATGCGCTTACGTTCCTCTTGATCACTAAGCTTCATAAAATTCCGAATAGGCTCTGCTAAAATGTCTAAAACACGTTTTCTAGGATTCATACTTGAATGGGAATCTTGAAAAATCATTTGAATATCTTTGTTATAAGCTGAATCACGATTTCTGCGTTGGTTAGTAACATTCTCACCTTCATAGAAAATTTGACCCGACGTGATCTTCTCTAGACCTATAATGGCCTTCCCTGTTGTTGATTTTCCAGAACCTGATTCTCCTACTAAACCGTATGTTTTTCCTTTTTCAAACTCCATTGAGACACCATCAACCGCATATACCTTATCGACTACAGTATTAAAAAAGCCTCCTCGAATTGGGTAATGAACGTTTAAATCGCTAATTTGCATAAAGCTCATACAGTCCCGCCTCCTTCTTCACCTTCGAAATGAAAGTGTTTCCAGCAGGTACATCTAACCAAATGACCTGGTGCAATTTCGTGTAATTGTGGTTTGCTTTCATGTGCAGCTGCATCAATCCAGGGTATTCGTGCTGAAAATCTACAGCCTTCCCGAGGCAAATTCATCAACGATGGCACCATACCTTGAATCACTTCAAGTCGTTCATTTTCACTATGTGTTTGTGGAATAGAATTCAATAAAGAACGCGTGTAAGGATGTTTAGCGTTCGTAAATAATTCTTGAACAGGTGCTTCTTCTACTACTTCACCTGCATACATGACTGCAACTCGATCAGCCATTTCTGCCACGACACCTAAATCATGGGTAATTAAAATAATGCCTGTTTCGGTTTCCGACTGTAGTGCTTTTAGTAGGTCCAGTATTTGAGCTTGGATCGTTACATCTAAAGCTGTTGTCGGTTCATCCGCAATTAAAATAGACGGTTTACACGATAATGCAATGGCAATCACAACACGCTGTCTCATCCCTCCGGACAATTGATGCGGGAATTGTCTTGCCACACGCTCTGGTTTAGCGATGCCCACCTGATTCAATAATTCTAGTACCCTTTTACCGCGCTGTTGCTTTGAGAGCTTTGTATGATACATTAACCCCTCTGCAATTTGTTCTCCAATCCGCATTAATGGATTAAGAGCTGACAGAGGATCCTGAAAAATAAAACCAATATGATTGCCACGCAAACTATTAAATTGTTCGTCATTTAGTTGCGTTAAATTTTGATTATTATAAAAGATTTCGCCTGAAACTTTTGTATTTACAGGATTGTACAAGCCTACAATACTAGTTGCTAGCGTACTTTTACCACAACCCGATTCCCCAACGATTGCTAATACTTCATTCTTTTTAAGCGAAAGTGAGATATCCTCTACAGCAGCGTGGTAAGTTTCTTTAATGCGGAAACTGGTAGTTAGATTTCTAATTGTTAGTAGGTCATTTGCTGTATCCAAACAATCTCCCCCTCCTATATTCAATATTCTGAAAAATGATTGTACTTCACTTTAAAATGTATTTCAGAATTATATTTTATTGAAAGATTCATTTACACCTCCAATAATATTTATTGATACCTTTACTGTTTTTTTACTTTTTCATACAACTACAATCGCTAATTGAATTGTCTGAAAATTAACTGTGATATTATTTTATATGGAAATAATACATTAAATCAAGCAAATTTTTCGGAATATTACAAAGATACAAACAAATAAGTTCCATACATCTTTACAAAATAATTTTTTAAACTTAATTTTTTCTTTACTTAATTGCTTGTTCCTTTTTCAACCTTCTATCTATACTCTTCTATTTTTATTTTTAAAATATAATATTTTTATAATAATCTTGTTTTATATAACAGCTAATAATTATGAATTCTCTTTAAAAATAAGGAAATTGAAATCCAAACTATTTATTTTTTAAAAATAGTTTTTTCGTTTAAAGTGTTAAAAATTAAACGGAAATTTCAATATACTAAAAAATTAATTTTTTCATTTTTATTTACCTAACCCTTTACGTACCTCTTAATTATATTGTTCCTAAAAAAATTAGCTTTATAAAAAGTATATGCAACAGCAAAGGTGATATATTCTAAAACTTTCAAATAAAAAACTATTAAAACGGAATAACACTATTTTATATGGGAGTATTTAACAAGAACTTGATTTACTGAAGAAATTAATGAAGAAACTTTGGTATTTAGCGCGGGAAAAGTGTGCAGAAATGTCTATATTGTAAAAAAGAAGAAAACAATCTATCATAAAACTATTAAATTATAGTCTCCTCCCAAGAATCTTATAGAATAGGTGAATGTATACATATGAAAAATCGCGTTGCCCAGTTGCTATTCGTCATTTCAATTGCAGCAATTATACTCATAGTCTTAAATAAATCTGTTATTTCCTTCTATACTTTAATCGGCTTTATCATGCCTATCACAATTATAGGGATTGCCTTCATTATTTTTATTGAAAATCGTTCCCCACAAAGTACATTAGCATGGTTTTTAATATTAGCCATTCTCCCCGGTATCGGTTTACTTCTGTACTTACTATTTGGAAGAAGTCGCTGGAGAAGAAAGAAACATTTACGCCGTTCCGAAGAACAAAGGATGTTATTCCGTGAAATTTTAGCAGGGAAAAGTTTTCATTTGGAAATGTCTTCTCCTTTAAATGAACGATCCACCTATTTAACACATGTTATCCAAAAATTTGGCGGCGGTCCTGTTGCGAATGAAACAGCAACAAAGCTCTTAACAAACGGGGATGAAACATTTACTGAAATCATACAAGCAATTGAAAATGCCACACATCACATTCATATTCAGTACTATATCTATCGATCAGATGAAATCGGTACAGAAATTCGCGATGCCTTAATAAAGAAAGCAAAATCTGGGGTTATCGTCCGCTTTCTTTATGATGGACTCGGTAGTAATAAATTACGAAGAAGTTTCTTACAACCAATGAAAGATGTAGGAATTGAAGTAGTCGAGTTTGATTCAATTCTTTCCCCTTGGCTATTAGAAACCGTCAATTATCGTAACCACCGTAAAATTGTTATTGTAGATGGGACAATTGGGTTTACAGGCGGACTCAATGTTGGAGATGAATATCTTAGTCGTTCAAAGAAGTTTCCTATTTGGCGAGATAGTCATTTAAAAATAGAAGGAAAAGCATTATATAAACTGCAGGCCATTTTCCTAGAAGATTTTCTCTATGCTACTAGTAGTTTAAATACTGAGTCTTGGAATCATTTTATGGATAGCACATACTTTCCAAGCCAAGGAATCCATCAGGCTGAAGGTGCCGTACAAATCGTTGCAAGTGGACCTAGCTCAGATGATACAAATATTCGCAATGCGTTATTGAAAATGATGAGCTCCGCAAAAAAATCCATTTGGATTGCTACGCCATACTTTATTCCTGATCAGGAAACATTAACATTATTACGTTTGAGTGCACTTTCTGGGGTAGATGTCCGTATTTTATATCCTGGAAAAGGCGATAGTATCATTAGTGATCAAGCATCCCAATCATACTTTACACCACTTTTAAAAGCGGGTGTCTCCATTTACCGCTTAAAAGATGCTTTTATGCACGCCAAGATTGTACTGGTTGATGATGAAGTTGCATCCATTGGTACAGCCAATATGGATATTCGTAGTTTTGAGCTTAATTATGAAATCATTGCGGTCCTCTATGAATCTAACACGGTTCTAAATATTAAAAATGATTTTGAACAGGATTTTAAAGACTCCATAGAAATTACATGGGCGTCCTTCCAAAAGCGGAGTATTCAAAAACGCATGCTTGAATCTCTTACGCGACTCATTTCTCCTTTGCTGTAAAAATGATTAAAAAAGACTGTAAAAGTAAAAGGATTCACACACAGTTTTGTGTATGAATCCTTTTTTGCCCTTTGGAAGGTGGATGTCGATAAAAATGAAAAGTTAGGTGATAAAACGTGAAAGTTGGTAGATAAAATTCAGAAGTTGGTAGATAAAACGTGAAAGTTGGGCGATAACTCCTGAAAGTGTTTCGATAAAACTAAAAAGTTGAATGTCATTTTGTTAAAACGCATGTCATGTGAATTGTTGATTGGAGTGGAGGCTGGCGACTCCTTGGGGATTAGCGATAGGGGAACGAAGGCTAAGAACATCACGTCCTGTGATAACGCCTTCGTGACCAACATCGTGTTGCCCCGACGCCCCCAGGAAGCTCTGCTCTGCGCGAAAGCGCAGCGTCAGCGGCAAATGTTTTCTGTAGCGAAAGCGCAGCGTCAGCTACAAAGCGCCAGCCGGAACGGAAATCAACCCCTCGTTTTGAACAAGAACTACACTTTATTTAATAGGACACCTTAATTTCTTTGAAACAATAGTTTTTCAACAAATGAAAGGGTGGTATGAAAAATTATCATACCACCCTCTTTTTAATTAAAGCTCTCCTGCTTTTAACTTCCCATGCCAGTCTTTTAAGAATGGAATATCTTCTTCTTTAATAGCACCGGATTCATTTGCTGCTTCAATTAAATAATCGAAATTTGTTAGAGATACATATTTAATGCCCGCCTCATCAAATGCTTGTTCAGCACGTGGAAGATTGTATGTGTAGACGCACACAACGCCTAGTACTTCACATCCTACTGCACGTAAGGCTTCTACAGCTGTAATCGATGAGCCGCCTGTAGAAACGATGTCTTCTACGACTACGACTTTTTGACCTGCTGCGTATTTCCCTTCGATTTGGTTACCACGGCCATGCTCTTTTGCTTTTGAACGTACGTAAACCATAGGTAACTCTAAAATATCACTTACCCAAGCTGCATGTGGGATACCCGCTGTTGCAGTACCTGCTACAATTTCTGTTGCGCCAAAGTGTTCTTTAATAAGAGATGCTAGACCGTTTGCTAATTGCTTACGAATTACAGGGTCAGAGATTGTTAGACGTGTATCACAGTAGATTGGTGATTTAATGCCTGATGCCCATGTGAATAGTTCAGTTGGATTTAATTCTACTGCGCCTACTTTTAACATAGCGTGTGCGATTTCATTTTGTAATGTCATAGTTATGCCTCCCATAATTCACTTACGATTTTATATGCTGCTACTGGATCTTGTGCACCTGTAACGGCACGTCCAACGACGATTAACGAAGAACCGTCACGTTTTGCGCCATCTGGTGTTGCAATGCGCTTTTGGTCGTGTGCATCGCCACCCGCTAATCGGATACCAGGTGTCACACGTAAGAAATCTTCACCGCACACTTCAGCAATTGCTTTTGCTTCATGTACGGAGCAGACTACACCGTTTAAACCAGCTTGTTTTGTTAAGCTTGCATAATGTAATACAGATTCTTGTAAAGATAACGCAATTTTTTGCTCCACCTGCATTTGCTCTTCTGTTGTAGAAGTTAGCTGTGTTACGGCAATTAATGCCGCACGTTCACGCCCTGCCGGAGTACCCGCTTCAAGTCCTTCAAGTGCTGCCTCCATCATTTGACGACCGCCCGCCGCGTGAACGTTGACTAAATCTACGCCTAATTTTGCTAGGCCTTTCATAGCAGAGCCCACTGTATTAGGAATATCGTGTAATTTTAAATCTAGAAAAATATCATGACCTAGATCCTTTACCTTGCGTACAATATCTGGCCCTTCCTGCATATATAATTCCATACCAATTTTCACGAAAAGAGGTTCATTAAAGTGCTTTAGAAAGCTGAATACTTCTGCTTCTCCAGGGAAATCTAGTGCAAGTATTGGTTTTGTATTCATGAACGATGGCTCCTTCCGATAATTTCTGAAATATGCTCTACGCCTAATTTATCGAGCTTTGCTGGTAGTTCATCAATAATAGTTGGACAAACGAAGTGATCGACAAAGTTTGCTGTTCCAACAGCAACTGCAGATGCGCCAGCCGACATAAAATCAATAACGTCCTGCGCTTCTGTCACCCCACCCATACCAATAATCGGAATATTGACAGCCTTATACACCTCATAGACCATACGAATTGCAACTGGCTTTACGGCAGGACCTGATAAGCCGCCTGTACCATTGGCAATCACTGGCTTACCTGTACGCTCGTCTAAACGCATGCCAATTAGTGTATTAATCATGGTAATGCCATCTGCACCACCGGCTTCAACAGCTTGTGCAATTTCTACGATATTCGTAACGTTTGGCGATAATTTCACGTATACAGGCACTTCTGAAACAGCTTTCACAGCTTTCACTAGCTCTCGTGCAGTTGCAGGATCTGTACCAAATTGAATACCACCACATTTAACGTTCGGACAAGAAATGTTAAGCTCTAATGCTTTCACATTTGGTGCAGTAGAAATGCGTTGCGCTACTTCTACGTAATCCGCTGTCTCCGTACCCGCAACATTTGCAATGATTGGCACATCATACGCTTCTAAAAACTTTAATTCTTCATTCATTACTTTTTCGATTCCGGGATTTTGTAAACCAATGGCATTCAACATCCCTGCTGCTGTTTCTGCGACGCGTGGAGTTGGATTGCCGGGACGTGTTTCTACAGTCGTAGCTTTAATCATAATAGCGCCGAGCTTTGATAAATCATAAAGCTGTGCGTATTCACGTCCAAAGCCAAAGCAGCCGGATGCTGGCATTATTGGATTCTTCAAGTCTAAGCCTGGTAATTGAATGTTTAAACGACTCATAATGCCACCGTACCTTTCGGGAAAACTGGACCGTCAGAGCATACTTTGACATAGTCTTTTGCTACTTGATCTGTTGTTTTACATACACATGCAAAGCAAGCACCAATACCACAGCCCATACGCTCCTCAAATGATAAATAACCTTCTTTTTCTGGATAAAAGCCTTCAAGTGCTTTTAACATCGGTAGCGGACCACAAGAATAAAAGACATCGAATTCGGGTGCTCGTGACTCTAAAACATTTGTGACAAAGCCTTTTGTTCCTTTAGAGCCGTCAACTGTTACATAATGTGTTTCTCCAAGGGCGCTGAATTCTTCTTCATAGAAGCATACATCTTCCGATTGGAAGCCTAGCACATGAATTGTTTTAACACCTCGTGCGTTCAATTGCTTAGAAAGCTCATGTAATGGAGGTACCCCAATTCCCCCACCAACTAGTAGGGCTGTGCCTCCCTCTTTTACTGCTTCTACAGGGAAGCCATTACCGATTGGACCAAGGACATTGACAAGCTGCCCTTCACGATTTGTCGCTAACACGCTTGTTCCACGACCCTCCGCACGATAAATCATTGTAAATTTGTTGTTGTCTTTATCTATGTTTGCAATACTAATTGGTCGACGTAAAAGCGGCTCCAATGAATCTGACACCTTTACATGGACAAACTGGCCAGGTGTCATATCCTGAACCAGTTCTCCACGAAGTGTCAATTCGAAAATGTTTGTCGCTATTTGCTTTTGAGAGACGACCGTCATTTTCTCTTGACGAATCATATTAATGTACTACCTCCGCTTTTGGCATTTGTTCTGCTGTGAATGTCATTGATTCAATAACACGGACCATCGCTTCTGCTGTGTCTAATGAAGTTAAGCAAGGTACACCGTTTTCTACAGACTCACGGCGAATTCGGAAGCCATCACGTGCCGGCTGTTTACCTTTCGTTAACGTATTGACCACAAGCTGTGCCTCACCGTTTTGAATTAAATCGATTAATGTTTCACCTTTTGCACCGATTTTACCAACTACATCTGTGCGTACGCCAGCCGCTTCAAACGCTTGAGCTGTACCTTCAGTAGCAACAATACGATAGCCTACTGTTGAGAAGCGTTTTGCAAGTGCAATGGCTTCCTCTTTATCTTTATCTGAAACTGTGAACAATACTGTGCCTTCTGTACGAATTTCCATACCTGCTGCAACTAAGCCTTTGTAAAGTGCTTTTTCTAATGTTGCATCTTTACCCATTACTTCACCTGTTGATTTCATTTCAGGTCCTAGTGTAATGTCAACACGACGTAATTTAGCGAATGAGAATACTGGTACTTTCACGAAGACACCTTTTTGCTCTGGCGCTAAACCTGTTGGATAGCCTTGTTCTACGATTGATTTACCAAGAATCGCTTTCGTTGCAATGTTTGCCATCGGAATATTTGTAATTTTACTTAAGAACGGTACTGTACGAGATGAACGAGGGTTAACCTCGATGACATATACTTCGCCCTGTGAAATGACATATTGAATGTTCATTAAGCCTATAATGCCAAGACCTTTTGCAAGGCGAGTTGTATAATCCACTAACGTATCTTTTTGCGCTTGTGTTAATTTTTGTGGTGGGTATACAGAGATAGAGTCACCAGAGTGGACCCCTGCACGCTCGATATGCTCCATAATACCTGGTATTAATACATTTTCACCGTCACAAATGGCATCAACTTCAATTTCTTGACCAGTTAAGTAGCGGTCAACTAATACTGGGTGATCTGGAGATGCTTCTACTGCGTTCTCCATATAATGTTGTAATTCCTCACGGTTGTAGACAATTTCCATCGCACGTCCACCTAGTACGTATGAAGGACGAACTAGTACAGGGAAGCCTAGACGATCGCTTATAGCAAGAGCTTCCTCCGTAGATACAGCTGTTTCACCTTGTGGCTGTGGAATGTCCAAGTCGCGTAATGCTTGCTCGAATTTGTCTCGGTTTTCCGCACGGTCGATATCTTCAAGTGATGTACCTAAGATTTTCACACCATTGGCAGCTAATTTATCAGCCAGATTAATAGCTGTTTGACCACCGAATTGTACAACTACGCCAATTGGTTGCTCTAAGTCGATAATATGCATAACATCTTCAATTGTTAATGGCTCAAAGTATAATTTGTCTGAAATCGAGAAGTCAGTTGAAACGGTCTCTGGATTCGAGTTAATAATGATTGCTTCGTAACCTGCTTCTTGAATTGCCCATACTGAGTGTACTGTAGCATAGTCGAATTCTACCCCTTGACCAATGCGGATTGGACCAGAACCAAGTACCACGACTGACGGCTTATCGGATTTAATTGATTCATTTTCATCTTCATATGTGCCATAGAAGTATGGTGTCTCAGATTCAAACTCCGCTGCACAAGTATCAACCATTTTATATACTGGAATAATGCCATTTTCTTTACGATACGCATATACTTCTTCTGAAGTTGTTTCCCAAAGCTCGGCAATTTTCTTATCTGCAAAGCCTAGACGTTTTGCTGTACGTAACACATCTTTATCGTTTTTATGGTCAGCAAGTGTTTGCTCCATATCTACGATGTTTTTGAATTTATTTAAGAAGAATAAGTCAATGGCAGACCATTCATGGATTTGCTCAATTGTAACACCGCGACGAAGTGCTTCACCGATAAAGAATAGACGCTCGTCACCTGCTTTGCGGATACGTTTTTCAATCCAAGAATCCGTGTTTTCTTCTGCATGTTTCAGCTCTAAGTGAACTTGTCCTGTTTCAAGAGAGCGCACTGCTTTTAGCATAGCTTCTTCAAATGTACGACCAAGTGCCATCACTTCACCAGTCGCCTTCATTTGTGTCCCTAGATTACGCTTTGCTGATTCAAACTTATCGAACGGCCAGCGTGGGATTTTCGCCACGATGTAGTCTAAAGCTGGCTCGAAGCAAGCATACGTAGAACCTGTTACAGGGTTTTTGATTTCATCTAATGTTAAACCAACTGCGATTTTTGCTGCTAGCTTGGCAATTGGATAGCCTGTTGCTTTTGATGCTAACGCTGATGAACGTGATACACGTGGGTTTACTTCGATTACATAGTAATTGAAGCTATATGGATCAAGTGCTAACTGTACGTTACAGCCACCCTCAATTTTTAGGGCGCGAATAATATCTAATGAAATATTACGTAGCATTTGGTTTTCACGATCTGAAAGTGTTTGTGTAGGCGCCACTACGATAGAGTCACCTGTATGAATACCAACTGGGTCAACATTTTCCATGTTACATACAACGATCGCGTTATCGACAGCATCACGCATTACTTCATATTCTATTTCTTTATAACCAGCGATTGATTTTTCTAGTAAACATTGTGTTACTGGTGAATATTTTAGACCAGATGTCACGATTTCCTCTAGATCTTGATCGTTGTAGCAAATACCGCCACCTGTACCACCAAGTGTGAAGGCAGGACGAACGATTACCGGGTAGCCGATTTTCGCTACGAAGTTTTTCGCTTCATCTAAGTTATGAATAATATCTGATTCAGGTACTGGAGCACCTAGCTCGTACATTAAATTACGGAATAAATCACGGTCTTCAGCTTTATGGATCGCATCTAATTTTGTTCCAAGAATTTCAATATTAAGCTCATCTAGAATTCCTGATTTATCTAATTCAATGGCCATGTTTAAACCTGTTTGACCACCAAGTGTTGGTAGGATGGCATCTGGACGTTCTTTACGTAAAATTCGTGATACAAATTCTAGTGAAATTGGCTCAATATACACTTTATCTGCAATTTCTGTATCTGTCATAATTGTCGCAGGGTTTGAGTTTATTAAGATAACACGATAGCCTTCTTCTTTTAAAGAAAGACAAGCTTGTGTTCCTGCGTAGTCAAATTCTGCTGCTTGTCCGATCACGATTGGACCTGATCCGATTACTAAAATAGTTTCAATATCTGTACGTTTAGGCATGTTGTTTCCCCTTCCCTGCTTCTACTTCCATCATTTCGATAAATTCATCAAATAAGTGATTTGAATCCTCTGGACCTGGTGATGCTTCTGGGTGATATTGCACTGTGAAGATTGGATATTTCTTGTGACGCACACCCTCACAAGTGCCATCATTTAATGCGATATGTGTTATTTCTAAATCTGTATCTTTTAATGAATCGATGTCGATTGCATAACCATGGTTTTGAGATGTTAAATCTGTACGACCCGTGCGTAAATCTTTTACTGGATGGTTACCACCTCGGTGACCAAATGGTAATTTGAAGCTTCGTGCACCACATGCTAGCGAGAAGATTTGGTGACCTAAGCAAATACCGAACATTGGCACTTTTCCGATTAAATTTCGTACCGTTTCAATGCCTTCTGCTACGTCTTCAGGGTTACCTGGACCATTTGATAGCATAATTCCATCTGGATGCCATGCTAAAATTTCCTCTGCCGAAGTATTGTAAGGGACAACGAGTACATCGCAATCACGTTTGTTTAACTCACGAAGGATACCGTGCTTCATACCATAGTCAATTAATACGACGCGTTTGCCACGACCTGGTGATGGGTAGGCTGCTTTCGGCGATACTTCACGAACATGATGTGTAATCGCTGGTGTTGCCTGTAATTTTGCAACGATTTCATCTATATTCACTTCTTCATCAGCCGCTGTTAAAATAGCCTTTACTGACCCTTTACTACGAATAATGCGTGTTAATTTTCGTGTATCGATTCCTTCAATGCCCGGGATATCCTTTGAAGTTAAGTATTCATCTACCGTTAAATCACAGCGGAAGTTTGAAGGTGTTTTTGCTAATTCACGAACTACAAATCCTCGAATAGCAGGTGTGATCGATTCAAAATCATCACGGTTAATACCGTAATTACCGATTAAAGGATAAGTTAACGTTACAATTTGTCCGTAGAATGAAGGATCTGAAATTGTTTCCTGATAACCTGTCATCCCCGTTGTGAATACGACCTCACCTTGTGAAGCTCGCTCACTACCGAACGCTGTACCTGTAAATACTGTGCCATCTTCTAAAATAAGTAAACGTTTTTTCATTACTCTGCCTCCTGGTATACGATATTGCCTTCAAAAATTGTAAGAACTGGCCATCCTTTTGCAACCCAGCCATTGAATGGTGTATTGCGTCCTTTTGATACAAAGCCTTCTGCATCAATTGTTTGTTCTTTATTTAAATCTATTAAAATCATATCTGCTGAAGCACCCACTTCTAATGTGCCATATGGTAAATCGAAAATTTGAGCAGCCTTTACAGTCATCCAATCAATCAACTGCTTTAACGTCCATTTCCCTGTTTCTACAAATTGTGTGTAAAGCAGTGGGAACGCTGTTTCGAAGCCTACAATGCCAAATGGAGCACCAACCATACCACAGCATTTTTCTTCTACTGTATGTGGAGCATGATCTGTAGCGATGCAATCGATTGTGCCGTCTAGCATAGCTGCATGGAGTGAGTCTTTGTCATCTGCTCCACGAAGCGGAGGATTCATCTTCCAATTTGCATCATCTGATGGGATATCCATTTCTTCAAGTAATAAATGATGTGGGCAAACTTCTGCAGTGACACGAATACCTGCTGCTTTCGCGTCTCGTACTGCACGTACAGATTCCTTTGTTGATACGTGACATACGTGGTAACGTGCTCCAGCTGCTTCTGCTAGTAGAACATCTCGTGCAATTTGAACGGATTCACAAATCGATGGAATTCCTGGTAAATCAAGCTCTTTATTACGCTTCCCTTCGTGCATAACACCGTCGTAAATTAATGAGTTATCCTCGCAGTGTGCAACAACTACCATATCGTGCTGTGCTGCATCCTTCATTTGCTCATACATAGTTGATGCAAGCTGGATACCAACACCATCATCTGAAAATGCGACAGCCCCATGTTCTTTTAATTCTGCAATGTCTGTGCGAACCTCACCTGAGATATCCTTTGTTAATGAACCGTATGGCAGTACTCGAATCACTGCACTTTCTTTAATAAGACCGTTAATCAACTGCATATTTTCTACTGAATCTGGCACTGGTTTTGTATTTGGCATCGCACAAATTGTTGTGAAGCCACCTTTTGCTGCTGATGCCGAACCTGTAGCAATTGTTTCTTTATGTTCAAAGCCTGGCTCGCGTAAATGTGTATGTACATCGACAAAGCCTGGTGCAACAACTAAACCATTTCCTTCGATTATTTCTGCGCCTGCTACTTCTACGTTTGGACCTATTGCCGTAATTTTGCCATCTGCCATAGCGATATTTACTGTATGTAGCTCGCCTTGTTCATTTACCATTTGTACATGTTGAAGAACTTTTGTCATGTTACTCTCTCCCCTTTAAAATTGTTTCCATTATAGCCATTCGTGTATATACACCATTTCGAACCTGCTCGAAAATTCTAGAACGTTCGCATTCTACTAACTCTGAAGCAATTTCTACATCACGATTGACCGGTGCTGGATGCATGATAATTGCCTTGTCCTTCATTTGTTTCTCACGTTCAATTGTTAAACCGTACTCATTATGATAGCTCTCTTTTGAGAAGCTTTTATTAACCTTATGACGTTCATGCTGCACACGAAGTAACATAATCACATCGCTAATTTCGATTAAATCATCCCAAGAATGATGTGCGTCAAAATTACCTGCCCACTCTTCCGGACAAAGGAAATGAACATTTGCCCCTAAGCGCTGTAACGCTAACGCATTCGATTTCGCTACACGACTATGGGATATATCTCCAGCGATTGTTACATTTAACCCTTCAAAAGAACCAAACTCTTTTTTGATTGTATAAAGATCTAATAGTGATTGAGACGGATGCTGACCAGTGCCGTCACCTCCATTAATAATGGATACATCGATGCCTTCAAGTAGTTCATTGTAATACGCATCTTCCTTTGCACGAATGACTACGGCATCCATACCAATCATTTCTAACGTCTTTACTGTATCGTATAATGTCTCACCTTTAGTGACGCTTGAAAAGCTACCATCAAACGGGATAACGATACAGCCAACTTTGCGCTCTGCCATTTCAAAGCTTGTTTTCGTGCGCGTACTTGGTTCAAAAAATAAATTTGCAACGTTGTATGGGCGAGATAACGATGATGTTTCACCATTTTCAAAAGCTTGCGCTCGATCTAAGATGTTGTTAATTTCTTCAGTTGTTAAATGTTCCATCGATAATAAGTTCTTCATCATGTAACCTCCATTAGATTGTGTTTCATGAACGTCTATGTATAAACGTTCTGCATTCAGTAAGCTGAATATAATAAAAGCCCCGTTGATGTCATCAACGAGGCATAAGGAGGCGCGACAAACTATAGCAGGATACATTCCTACTTTTAGACTGTCTACAACTTCCCTTTTTTTGCCTCTCTGGACAATTCATTAAAAGGTACTTCTATGAATTTTTATTTTGATTGTGCAGTACTGGTTTTTCTGCTTCTTTTTTTCCTGGTAGGATGGCATTTAAAAGAACACCGATAATCGCTGCTAATGCCATACCTTCGACACTAAGTGATTCTGAAACAACAAACTTCGCACCGCCGATACCAATGACTAGAATAACAGAGGCAATGACCAAGTTACGACTATTACCAAAGTCGATATGATTATCGACTAACATTCGTAATCCACTTGCCGCAATGATACCGAAGAGCAGGATAGAAACCCCACCAAGTACAGCTGTTGGAATTGTTGCAATAACTGCCATTGCTTGCCCGAAGAATGATAGTAAAATTGCCACGACCGCTGCTCCTGCGATAACGTATACACTGTAAACACGAGTGATAGCAAGAACGCCGATATTTTCACCGTAAGTTGTTTTCGGTGGACCACCGATTAATGCACTAATAAATGTTCCAATTCCATCCCCTAAAAGTGAACGGTGTAAGCCTGGTTCTTTAATGTAATCTCGATCAACAACTTTCCCTAACACTAACTGGTGACCAATATGCTCTGAAATCGTTACAATCACGATTGGTACCATTGTTAGGAGTATCTTTGTTGTGATTTCAAAATCGTAGTGAACGCCTGGGATTAAGAAGTCAGGTAGTGCAAAGAAGTCTGCTTTGGCAATTGGTGAATAATCAACAATACCGATAATCATTGAGTAAATATATCCTACAATTAAGCCAATTAAGATTGGCATTGTACTTAAAATGCCTTTAAAGGCAATCGTGAAAATAATGGCTGTAAATAATGTTACTAACGCTGCTGAGAAGTGTAAAAAGCTATATTTGCCATCTACATTCATCGCCATATTGACTGCTGTACCTGATAACCCAAGTCCAATGACCATAATGACAGGTCCAACCACAATCGGTGGCAAAATTTTCATGATCCATTTATAGCCGCTTTTCCAGATGATTAGGGATACAATACCATATGTTATTCCGACTGCCATAGCACCAATCATTGCATGACCTGGATTTACACTAGAGCCGTCTTTATTTAAACCACCTGCCGCTAGTAAAATCGGTGCGATAAAAGCAAATGATGATCCTAAATAAGCTGGAACTTGAAATTTCGTAATTAATAAGAAAAACAGTGTAGCAATCCCACTTGTTAAAAGGGCAATCGCTGGACTAAGACCAACCAACTGAGGAACTAAGATCGTTGAGCCAAACATTGCAAACATGTGCTGGAAACTTAATGTCACTAGTTGGACTGGGGTCGGTTTATCCTTAATATCTAATACTGCATTTGACATAGTGCTTCCCCACTTTTTTGTTAATCTTCTTTAAAAATGATGACGCAATCTTCTCCGTCTACTTCTTGTAAATTGACGACAATACGCTCAGCTCCAGATGTCGGAACATTTTTACCGACATAATCAGCTCTTATCGGTAGTTCCCTGTGACCTCTATCGATCAGGACCGCAAGTTGAATTTGTGCAGGTCGCCCTAAATCCATTATTGCATCTAGCGCTGCGCGGACTGTACGCCCTGTGTATAGTACATCATCGACTAAAATAATTTTTTGATTTACAACTACATCATCAATATCTACTTGCTCAACATGTGCTTGTTCATTATCATGCTTTGTTGTTAAATCATCTCGGTAGAGGGTGATGTCTAGCTCCCCTGTACGGATTGGTTTGCCTTCAATTTTTTCAATTCGTTCAGCTAGGCGTTTTGCAAGAAATGCACCTCGCGTTTTAATGCCCACTAAAATACATTCATCGATTCCTTTATTGCGTTCAATAATTTCATGTGCAATACGTGTTAACGCTCTTGCCATAGACGGTCCATCTAATAGCTCATTTTGTGCCATGTAAGTTTCCTCCTCTCTTCTATCTATTGTTGGCCATGTGTCCATAAAAAAACCTCTCGAGGCGAATAGCCTGAGAGGGTTGAATACGTGTTTAAATAGTATGTTGAAAAAATTTGCAGCACAAATTTTTTAGCAACACATTCACATGTACCTTCTCAGCCTCTCTGGACTGCCATTAAAGGTGAATATTTAGTTAAGTTGTTCATTCACTTTCGTTAGTATAGACCTTCTTTTCCTATACGTCAATGCCTATTTTTTAAATCAAGTAATAATTGTTCATAATCAGCAGGAATTGGCGCTTCAAACTGCAAATATTCACCTGATGTAGGATGATCAAAGCCTAATATACCCGCGTGTAATACTTGTCCACCAAAGTCTATTGTCTTTTTTGGTCCATATTTTGGGTCACCCACAAGTGGGAATCCAATATAATTCATATGGACACGAATTTGGTGAGTTCGGCCTGTTTCTAAACGACACTCTACTAGCGTATAATCACCAAAGCGTTCGATCACTTGGAAATGGGTTACTGCATGCTTACCTTTGTCGACAACTGCTTGTTTTTGACGATCTTTTTGATCTCGACCAATTGGTGCATCAATTGTACCCTTATCATGTGCAATATGCCCATGAACTAGTGCAGTATATTTACGAGTCACTGTTTTATTGACTAGCTGATTCACTAACGATTCATGCGCTGCATCATTTTTAGCAACCATTAATAACCCTGATGTATCTTTATCGATACGGTGAACTATTCCTGGTCGCATAACACCATTAATGCCTGATAAACCCTTACAATGATACATTAAGCCATTGACAAGTGTACCCGTCATATGCCCAGGTGCCGGATGGACAACCATGCCCTTTGGCTTATTCACAACAAGAACATCTTCATCTTCATAAACAATATCAAGATCTAAGTTTTCAGCAATAACATCTAATGGCTCTGCTTCGGGTACATCAATTTCTACAATATCCCCTACTTTTACCTTATACTTCGCCTTGACAGTCTCTCCATTTACTTTAATAATCCCCTCAGTAATCCAATTCCCGATCTGTGTTCGTGACCACTCTGATTGCACACCCGAAAGCGCCTTATCAATGCGCTCTCCCTGTTGTTGTTCTTCCATTGTATATGATACTTGCGTCATTGTTTCACCTGTTTCTTTCCTTTTTTCTCTTCAATGATTAAGCCAATCATTAATATCACTACAGCCATTGTTAAAGCAGAATCCGCAATATTAAAGATTGGGAAATCATAATTAATGACTGGAATTAAGACACTTACAAAATCGACCACTTCGCCTCTAAATATACGGTCAATAAAATTACCTACAGCTCCGCCTAATAAAAGCATCAAGCCTACTTGAAAAATAGGTTTACCCTTAGCTTCTTTATGATAAAAATATAGGATTGCACAAATAACGCCTATCGTGATAATGCTAAATAACCACATTTGGCCTTCTAGCATTCCCCATGCTGCTCCTCTATTTCGATGAGACAATATCCCAAACCACGGATCCCATACTGAAATTCGTTCACCAAACTCCATATTTTTCACAATTAGCCATTTTGTCCATTGATCTAAAATAACTACGAATACGGCCAATCCATAATATTTATACACAGACACTCCTCCGTTCGCTCAACATCTAACCTATTCTACCATAACAGCCCATCACAGAATAACTAATATAGCATGAAAATATGGATCAATACCATATTGTAGAGTTGATTTTTTGCTTCGATTTACCAGGGCTATCCACGATTTTGGCTGTTCTATCGACGACTTTAACGATTCTATCCACGACTTCAACTGCTGTATCCACGACTTTGACAATTCTATCCGTCACCTTGCCTCTTCTTTCCGTCGCTTTGGCTCTTCTATCCATCACTTCGGTTCTTCTTTCCGTCGCTTTGTCTTCTATCCGTCAATCTATCGGGGCTATCCACGACTTTGACGATTCTATCCACGACGTCAACTGCTCTATCCACGACTTTGACAATTCTATCCGTCACTTCGACTCTTCTTTCCGTCGCTTTGACCTTTCTATCCGTCACTTCGACTCTTCTTTCCGTCGCTTTGACCTTTCTATCCGTCTGCTTCGGCTCTTCTTTCCTTCGCTTTAGTCTTTCTTTCCGTCGCTTTGACTTCTTTCCGTCGCTTCGACCTTCCTATCCGTCGCTTTGGCCTATCTATCCGTCACTTCGGCTCTTCTTTCCGTTGCTTTGACTTTTATCCGTCAATCTACCGGGGCTATCCACGATTTCGGCTGTTCTATCCACGATTTTGGCTGTTCTATCCACGACTTTGACAATTCTATCCGTCGCTTTGAACTTTCAATCCGTCGCCTTGCCTCTTCTTTCCGTCGCTTTGGCTTCTATCCGTCGCCTTGGCTTCTATCCGTCGCCTTGGCTTTTCTTTCCGTCGCTTCGACTCTTCTTTCCATCGCTTTGTCTTCTATCCGTCGCTTTGGCCTTTCTATCCGTCATCTTGCCTCTTCTTTCCGTCGCTTTGACCTTTCTATCCTTCGCTTTGGCTTCTATCCGTCACCTTGGCTTTTCTTTTCGTCGCTTCGACTCTTCTTTCCGTCGCTTTGATCTTTCTATCCGTCGCTTTGACTTCTTTCCGTCGCCTTGGCTTTTCTATCCATCGCTTCGACTCTTCTTTCCGTCGCCCCGCTCTTTTTCCTGCCGTCAACTTCCCTTCAATTAAAAAAGCTATTGCCACTCACTTCATAAGGAATGGCAATAGCTTTTCATTTTTTATTCAATATTATACCGTTTTAGGCTGTTTCAGACTCTTTTGAATGTACACGCTTCATGAAATCATTGACATCAGCTGGTACTTTCCGATCTAATAATGAAACAATAACAACGGATAAGAAGCCTACAGGTACTGTGACGATGCCAGGGATTTTAAATTGTAAGAAGCTTGGTAATGTTCCTGGTAGAAAGATCATCCACATCGATACACCTAGACCAATGAGTAAACCTGCAATTGCTCCTTTTTCTGTCATTCCTCTCCACCAAATACCTAAAATAAATATTGGTGTAAATGTACTCGCCGCTACAGTAAAGGCAAGTGCCACTAAATGACCGATGGATGCATCTTTAACTAATAAGCCCAACGCTCCATATAAAATACCTAATAAAACAATGGCTACTTTCCCTGCAATCACTCGTTGTTTTTCTGTAATATCCTTTTTCATAACACTTGCATATAAATCATGGGCTAATGCACCTGAGCTTGTAATAAATAAGCCCGATAAATTTGAGAATATGGCTGCAAAAGCACCTGCTATGACAAGTCCAAGTAGCCATTTCCCTCCTAGTGCAAGTGCTGTTGTAGGAATAACCATATTGTTCCCACCAAGCACTAAATCACGCATGACTTCCTCACTTGCCGTACCCGAGATAAAAATAGAACGGCCTACAACACCTAAGTAAACAGCTAATAAGAAAAACGTACTAGCAATCCCAATCGCCATTAATGCTGATTTTCGAGCCGCCTTCGCACTTGGATTCGTATAAAATCTTAGTAAAATATGTGGCAAACCAATTGTCCCTAATGCTAAACCGATTGTCATACTGATAGTTTGCCAAAATGTTGGGAAATAAAAACCAGTTCCTGTCCAAGCAGCACCATCAAAATTAACATTATTTCCATCTAAAGCATATGGTGATGTTCCTGTAATAGGACCACTGAATGAATTAATAGCAGCTAAAATTTTATCGTAATGCAAACCACTATACATTGCTGCAATCAACATAACAACAAACGCTCCAAGTCGAATCCAAAGCTCTAAAGCTTGGTTGATTGTCGTTCCTTTCATACCGCCTATTCCTACATAGAAAACCATTACAACACACGTAAAGATAATCCCGAATTCATATGAAGTCCCGAAAAACATACTTAAAATTTGTGCCGCCCCTAATAATTGTGGCGCTGCATAAAAACCAGAGATCGCTAATACTACAGCTACTGCTACTAGCCGAGCTCGTCTACTATGAAAACGATAAGCTAAAAAATCGGCAACGGTAAATGCTCCAAAACGTCTTAACGGACCTGCCACAAAAATAGCTAGTAACGTCAATCCAATAGAGAAGCAAAATGCATAGTAAGCACCGTCATACCCTAATTGAAAAGTCAAACCAGCTATCCCAAGAAATGTTGCTGCACTTAAATAGTCTCCCCCAATTGCCGAACCATTTGTAAACCATCCAAAACTTCGTCCCCCAACAAAGAAATCGGATGCCGTTGCATTTCTTTTCGTTAAATACGTAATGTATACAATTGTCCCCATTAAAGCAATAGTCAATAACATCTTTGGTTCTAATAAAGCTTGCATCATTTTACATATCCCCCCTTAGCTAAAAACTACTTATTAAGTATTTCGTATTTCTTAAGGCGCTTTTCGTACAATGCTGTATGCACATAGGCAATAATAAAAGCCATTACCATCATCACTACGGTTGTCACAAACCATGTCACTGTCATACCACCTAAAATTTTTTTGAAAGCAAGCTCTGGGGCGAACCAGTTCATAACCGGAATGCTAAAAATTAAAATAAAATAAAATACCGTTAAACTAAAACCTGTAGTAAACTCATCTTTCATAATTTTGTTAGTAGTTGCATCTAGTGGTGGAAGATCCTTTACATCGATAGTTCCAGCTTCCACGTATTCATAATCATGACTCCCTACTTCTGCCATATTTCAACTCCCCCTTCCTGTATACGTAAATAATTGTCTGAAATTTCAAATTATTATTCACTACAATCATTCTATTCTATTTAATCTATAAAATAGTTACAAAATATTGCTGTATTAGTACAAAAAAATGCTATTTTAAGTTAAACTATTTTTATTATTTTCCATTTATCATAGAAAGGAGATGTTAGCATTTTAAATATTGTTTGGTACATTGAAAATTCAACTGAACAACAACAAATGGGCTACTGGATAGAAGAATACTTACCTAATACCTTTAATACCTGCGAAGAACCCCAAACAGAGATTTCCGCCATCATTGTCTATGAAATTAACCGTTTATTTGACTGGGTAAAGATAAACCGGTTAAAAAGAAATTATCCTAATAGTATAATTGTCCCTATTGTTGCAGAACACCTTACCTACTCAACTGGTATCGCCATTGAACTAAATTTAACTGCACTTCTTATAAAGCCTTTACAGAAAGCGAAATTTCTACGAATTGTTAAAAAGCTTTATACCTCCTATAAAGCAAAACAAGCAAGTACTCTTACAATGCTGGAGTTATCACAACAAATTTCGCAAGATCATACTTCGCCATTCCGAGAAGCTTTTTTAAAACGACTTATACGTGGAGAGGTTGAAAGCGAGCAGGAAATCATCCAGTCTTCCTCTTTTTTATCGAGGCATTGTATCCCAAATATCGTGTTTTTAATCCAGGGCTATATAGATGTGAATGAAGGTCGACCTTTCCCTCATGATGCAAGCAGTGTAATAACAAATGTGTTTCACCAAAACTTTACTAGTAAAGTACCTATTTCTTTTTTACATTTTGAACGTTATTTACTGTTGCTGATGCGCATTCCTAATGAATACACATCATTTAAGCATTGGTCTGAGGGGGTAACTTGTTTACTTGAGGTTATTGAAACGTTAAAAAAAGATTATTGCATCCACCTTTTTATGGGGGTTGGAGGCGTTTTTCAGGACGCTATGCAAGTCAAGGAATCCTATAGCCAAGCTCGAAAGGCACGGCGGAAACCTCCTGTTCATAATGTCCATATACGATTTTATGAGGATTTAACAAAGCAAGAACAGCTCCAGAAAGCTATCCAATATATCGAGGAGCACTATAATGAACAACTTACGATCCGTGACGTTGCCAAATATAGCAATTTTAGTGCTACTCATTTTAGCAGATTGTTTAAAAAAGAAATTGGTCGCAATTTTGTTGATTATGTAGCCTTTACACGCATCATCAAATCACTACCTTATTTGCGAAAATACGATTACACCATTGAAAAGATCTCCTTCATCTGCGGCTTCAACACACCTAATTATTTCAGCCTTACGTTTAAGAAATATGTCGGTATATCTCCAACTGACTACCGCAATACGCGGGAAATATTATTTAAATAGTGCCGTCAAATTTCTGATGAAATTGCTCCATTACAAAAAAGAATCTGCTAGACCTCTGATGAAAAGTAAACAACGCAAGCCCCCATCATCAAGGAGACTTGCGTTATTAATTACATAGAATGCAGATTCTTATTTTTATACCTGTTTGTCTATATTAAGCGTAATACTTTTCTACAACTTCTGCACAACGCGCACACACTGTTGCATGTGCTTCATTTGAACCGACTGTTTCAGAAATAGACCAGCAACGCTCACATTTTTCACCTGTTGCTTTTTCGACAACAATCGAAGCATGTTCTAGAACTAATGCGTCTGCAGGTGCAGCTTCAATTGAAGCCACTTCAAAGGCAGAAACAATTGAAAGCTGTGCAAAATCAATGCTTGCATCATTTAATAATGCTGCCACATCTTCTTTTGCATAAACTGTCACTTTTGCTTCAAGTGATTTACCGATTGTTTTTGCATTACGAGCTTCCTCTAATGCTTTTAAAATATCATCACGAACATCAATAATTTTCTCCCATTTTGCTCGTAGACTTTCGAAGTTTTCGTGTTCATCTACTTCTGGGAAGTCTGTTAATTGTACAGATACCTCTTCTACAACACCTTGAGCATGTAAGTAAGACCACATCTCGTCGCTTGTATGAGGGATAATAGGTGACATTACTTTTACTAATGTCATCAATGTGTCATAAATAACTGTTTGCATTGCACGGCGATCTTTATTGTCATGACCTTCGATGTACACAACATCTTTTGCAATATCTAAATAGAATGAAGATAGTTCTACTGCTACAAAGTTATTGACAGCATGGTAAACAGCTGCAAAATCATAGCGATCATATGCGGCACGTACAGTTTTTAAAACATCCTGCAAGCGCATATAAACGTACTGATCCATTTCACGAAGATCCTCGTAGGCTACACGATCTTTCGTTACATCGAAATCAGCTACATTTCCGTGTAAGAAACGGAATGTGTTACGGATTTTTCGATAAACCTCAGATACCTGCTTCAACATATCCATTGAGATACGAACGTCAGCTGTATAATCTACAGAAGCTACCCATAAACGAAGAATATCTGCTCCGTATTGGTCCATAACCTTTTTCGGGATAATGACATTCCCTAAAGATTTACTCATTTTACGCCCTTCACCATCTAGAACGAAACCATGCGTTAATAGTCCTTTATATGGTGCATAGCCATTAATAGCTACAGAAGTGATTAATGATGAGTTAAACCATCCACGGTGTTGGTCAGAACCCTCTAAATATAGATCAGCTGGATACTTCATACCACGTTCTACTAACACACCTTGGTGAGAAGAACCTGAGTCAAACCAAACGTCCATAATATCGTTTTCTTTTGTAAATTCACCGTTCGGGCTAGCAGGGTGTGTGAAGCCTTCAGGTAATAATTCTTTAGCTGTTTTTTGGAACCAAATATTTGATCCATGTTCACGGAATAAAGCTGAGATATGGGCAATTGTTTCTGGTGTAATAATTGGCTCACCATTTTCAGCATAGAAAATTGGAATTGGCACACCCCATGCACGCTGACGTGAAATTACCCAGTCTCCACGGTCACGAATCATATTATAAAGACGAGTTTCACCCCAAGCAGGTGTAAATGTTGTTGATTTTACAGCCGCTAGTAGCTCATCACGGAATGCATCTACTGACGCAAACCATTGTGGTGTTGCACGATAAATAACTGGTTTTTTCGTACGCCAGTCATGTGGATACGAGTGTGTAAAGAAGTTAAGCTTTTCTAAAGCGCCTACTTCTTTTAATTTTTCAGTGACCAATTTGTTTGCATCATTGTAGAATATACCTTCAAAACCAGGCGCTTCATCTGTATAACAGCCGCTATTATCAACAGGGCTAAGAATTGGTAGGCCATATTGTTTACTAATATAATAATCGTCTTCCCCGTGACCTGGTGCTGTATGCACACAGCCAGTACCCGCTTCGGCAGTTACGTGTTCTCCAATCATTACAAGAGATTCACGGTCATAGAATGGATGCTGTGCAACAACTCGGTCTAATGCTTCACCTTTAACTTCTTGAATAACTTCATACGCTTCCCATTCAAGTTCGTTAGCAACTGTTTCTAATAATTCTTTCGCGATGATGAATTTTTTATCGGCAACTGCCACAACGACATAGATAAATTCAGGGTTTACAGAAATCCCTAAGTTTGCTGGGATCGTCCAAGGTGTTGTTGTCCAAATGATCATTTTAGCGTCTGCTGGGACAACACCTTTAGCATCTTTTAGTGCAAAGCTTACATAAATAGAAGCCGATTTAACATCTTTATATTCAATCTCAGCTTCTGCAAGTGCAGATTCAGATGATGGAGACCAATAAACTGGTTTTAAACCTTTATAAATATAGCCTTTTTCTGCCATCTTTCCGAATACTTCAATTTGACGTGCTTCAAATTCAGGCTTTAATGTAATATATGGATTTTCCCAATCACCACGAACACCTAAACGGCGGAATTGTGTACGTTGGTTGTCAATTTGCTCGTAAGCATATTCTTCACATAATTTACGGAATTCGGCAACAGACATTTCTTTGCGCTTTACGCCTTTGTTCGTAAGTGCTTGCTCAATTGGTAAACCATGTGTATCCCAGCCTGGAATATAGTTTACATGGTAGCCCGTCATAGAGCGATGACGCGTAATCATATCTTTCAGCACTTTATTTAAAGCATGACCGATATGGATATCACCATTTGCATATGGAGGTCCATCGTGTAATACATACTCGGGGCGTCCTTCTGTACGCTCCATCTGTAATTTATTAATGTCCATTTCATTCCATTTTTCTTGCATCTTCGGTTCATTCGCCGGTAAGTTTCCACGCATTGGGAAATCTGTTTTAGGCATTAATAAAGTATCTTTGTACTCAACCATTTTTCAATTCCTCCTTTATGTTTACAAACAAAGAACAAATGCAGCACATGGGCGCTCATACACAATCGACAGTATCTCAAGGAATCGCCCAGCCGGAACGGAAATCAACTTATATACATGGCATTCGTTTTGTGAAATGTCATCGTTAAGTTCTAGTTATCGGCAAAATCAACAAGTTTTAACAACGGAAGTATACGTTCAAATATTGGAGAACATAAAAAAGCCTCTCAATCCCTCAAAGGGACGAGAAGCTTATACTCGCGGTACCACCCTAATTGTAGCACAAAATTGCACTACCACTTAAAGCACGTTAACGTTGTGCATCACGAAATAACTTACTACATTCAGTTATTTAGCTCAGAAGTGATGTTCATTGTTATTTGCTTGTTTGGGCTCGCACTATCCCCAAATCGCTTAACTACGCCTAACAAATACTGTCTTCGTCTCTGCCTGTTTGCATATCTGTTCAAATTAATTACTATTTCAATAGTATATGAAAATCAAACAATCACGTCAAGTTTCGATGTTTACACATATAGTGAATCAATCATGCCTCCGCATAATGAAATCAGCATTGTACTTGCACCAAGCCTGACGCTACTTATTCGCTGAAAGAAATTACACTTGATCGGCTTCTTGTGCTTCTTCAACTGATGCTTGAATTTCAGTAAGGTCAATATCGTATTGTAGCAAATGATCCCAATCGTCTGCATTTAGTAAATCCAGTTGTGCCTCTACAAGCATTTTAAAACGATTACGGAATACCTTTGATTGCTTTTTCAGCTCATCAATTTCAATTGTTACTTTTCGAGCCTTTGTTAAAGCTTCATTGATAATACGGTCAGCATTTTTTTCTGCTTCCTTTACAATGAGTTTAGCCTCTTTTTGAGAATTTCTTCGTACTTCGTCAGCTGCCTCTTGTGCAACAACAATTGATTTTTGTAACGTTTCCTCTAATGAGTTAAAATGTCTCGCTTGTTCTAAGGACATTTCTAGTTGTTTGTCTACTTCCTTTTTTTCACGTAACAAAATTTCATAGTCTTTTATAATTTGATCTAAAAATTCGTTGACTTCATCTTCAGCATAACCTCTGAAAGATTTAGTAAACTCCTTATTATGTATATCAATAGGTGATAACGGCATACGATCCTTCTCTCCTTTACATGTACATTCGTAATTTTTATTATACAATCATTCCAAGAACTTAGCAGTAAAAATTAATGAAATATACTTGATTTTTAGCTTTTTTGGGTCAATCGACCGATTTGTAAACGAATTTTATCTTTTTTTGTACGGCCTTCAGTCAGTATGATTTTTATGCGACCGCTTCCGCGTACAGATAAAATATCGCCTTCTTGTAATTCAAAAGCGACTGCATCCCGTTCAGTCCAATTGACACGTACCTTTTTACCTGTAATGAATGCTTGCGCTTTCTGACGAGAAATTTTTAAAACCGTGGAAATAATAACATCTAAACGCATAGAAGTAACAGTATGAGACTCTTCTAGCCACTCTTCCTCGTTTTGTAGCAAAGGCTCCGTCTCTTTAATCGATTCTACATGTACTTTTACTTTGCCTATGCCTGTTAAATGTAAGCGTACATATTCCGCTACCTCATTCGCTACTACAAATTGTACTAAATGGTCATTTACACGAATATCACCGAATTTCCCACGATCCAACCCTAAAGATAATAAAGCTCCAAGGACATCTGGATGTCGTAATTGGACAAATTTCACAGGATATTGAATTGTAAATACTGTAAGCTGAAAGTCTTCCTCCACAGGCTCAAAATAGGTTGGATAAATAAGCACACGTTGTCTTTCTGCCTCATCAAAGAGCCCAGCACTAGCCGTTTTCAATGTGTCATTCTGTCCGATTATTGATGCAACAATAAAGCGCTGTCGAGGGTCTAAAAAATCAGTAAGCTTAGGAGCATATCGATCCTCTACCTCATGCTGCCAGCCCACAACCTGTTCGATAAAAGGCTGCTCGTCTTTTCTAAAATGCTGTATTAAATGCTCCATTTCATTCACCTCTATTATCTCTCTTTTACTAGTTCAATTTCATTGGTATTTTAAGGATTATTCAAAATAGGCTCGTAGGGTAGATTTCCATTCTGGCTGGGCGCTGATGAGCCGCTTCACTCGCTCCATATGCATTCATGCCAAAGTTGGATTTGCTTTACCTTTCCCTATTCACGCTAAATTTAGTATTCCCGATAAATAAAAAATCCCCACCGTTCGTGAGGATTTCTTTTAAAGCAACATCTCGTATATTTTTAAAATAACAATAAATAACCCTTTTTGAATATAATTAAGGAGAAATATTGCTACGATAGGTGAAATATCAATCATGCCGATTGGCGGAATAAATTTTCTGAAAATCCCGAGATAAGGTTCGCAAACTTTTGCTAACATTCGTCCAACTGATGAATTTTGGATAGCAGGTACCCAAGACATTAAAACATATGCGACTAACATTAGTGAGTAAACATAAAATGCTATTGACACATACTTCAAGATTAAATAAAAAGTCATATAAACTACAATCCTCGCTATTAATTATCGTCTAAAATAAAATTCGAAATTTCTCCAGACACTTCTACATTATCAGGTGTGCATAGGAAAATGTCTTTACCAATTCTTTGAATATCTCCGCCAAGTGCATAGACTGTACCACTCAAAAAATCAATAATTCTTACACCTTGCTCTCGATCAATACGTTGTAAATTGACGATCGTAGCGCGTTTATTTTTTAAGTGTTCTGCAATATCCTGTGCTTCGGCATATACTCTTGGCTCAACTAATACAACTTTTGCGCCTTTAGAATTCATTGCTGCCTGCAAGCTTACAATGTTGTTTGTAGGTGCTGCACTCTGTGGAAATATTTCCTGAACTGGAGCCTTGCGCTCCTTTACAACTTTTTTCGGCTTCACAGATTGAATCTGTTGCTGTTGTTGTACGGGTTGTTGCTGTTGAATAGGAGCTTGCGTGATTTCTTCTTCTATTTCTTCCTCAAGATAAAAGAAATTTTTAATTTTATTTTTCATGCTCATCCAATTCCCCTCTTTCAATTCCAACAAGAGCCGTTCCAACTCGAACAAACGTAGCCCCTTCTTCGACCGCAATTTCAAAGTCATTAGACATGCCCATTGATAACTCGGTACAAGGTGCGTGTGCGAATCCTTGCTCGGCTATTTGCTGTTGACATTGTTTTAATTGCTTAAAAACAGAACGAATAATTGTATCCTCATCTGTATTTGGTGCCATTGTCATTAAACCAACAACTTGAATTTTTGTAAAATTCTTTAATGATTCAATAAATGGCAGAACTTCCTCAATCGATAAACCATGTTTGGAGTCTTCACCTGATACATTAACTTGTACAAAACATTTAACAGGTTTGTCTGCTCTTTTTTCAATTTCTTGTGCTAAACTTAAACGATCTAATGAATGTAAATAATCGATACTGTTAATAACTTGTTTTACCTTGCGTGTTTGTAAAGATCCGATATAATGCCAATGAACATCAGCTTGAATCGCCTCTACTTTACGATTTAAACCTTCAGGGCGGTTTTCCCCTAAATGCATAAGCCCTGCATCAATTGCTTCTTGTGTTCTTTCTACAGAAACTTCTTTTGTCACTGCAATAATTTGGATTTTTTCTGTTTCACGATTTGCTCGTTTTTTTGCTGTTTGTATAAGATCATTAATTTTCTTTAAATTTGTTAAGATTTTTGTCAATGTTTTTCCCAACTTTACAACAATAGTTTCTTTTATTGTAACAAGCAATGCTTGAATTATCAATGAATAGCCTGACCTATGTGAAAGTACATTTCACCTTACCAATGCTTTAAACTAATACATAAAAATTTCCCTCTTTAAGATAGTGCTTTTACTAAAATGACATCTTTTCCAACTACAAGTACATCCTTCATATACACTTTCCTAACAGATTCTTCTCCGCGAAAAAAGCCTAGATATTTACGAGGCTCCGCAATCATAAAAGCCGTTACATAGCCTGTTTCATTGGATACCTCTGCATCTACCACAAATCCTAAAAAGCGTCCATTACCTGCTTCAATCACTTCTTTTTGTTGTAACATTGAGAAACGCATTTTATCCCTCCTAAATCAATTACTCTCAACATCGTTTTATCTCAACAAACTATGTTCTCTCTTTATATTTATGTGTTTATGGTGGTTTAAATGAAAATGAAATGATCAAGTCAATGTTGTAAAACTGTCATAGTTAAATTTAATTTGGCTCTTTGGCAAAACGTGTGGTTGATTTCTCGTTCCTCTATCGCAAATCCTCGAGGAGTCGCCTAACCTCCACTCCACTCAACTTATCCGCATGACATACGTCTTAACAACAGGACATCCAATTTTTTAATTTGAGCGGGACCTTTTCAGGAGTTATCGCCCAACTTTTAATTTTTATCTACCAACTTTTACGTTTTATCTACCAACTTCTGAATTTTATCGACCAACTTTCACGTTTTATCACCTAACTTTTAATTTTTATCGACATCCACCTTCCGAAGAGCAAAAAGGATTCACACACAAAATTGTGCGTGAACCCCTTTACTTTATCAAATAGTGTTCATTCTAATTGCACAAATTGAAGTGGAAGGCTGCTTGACGCTCGCCCACAGGAAAGCAGTCATTTTGTTATAAATAAAATGCGCACCCCAGAATTCGGATGCGCATGTTTTTTACTTATAATCTTTCTGCATTGTTTCAATAGCGTTTTTTTCTAGACGTGAAATTTGCGCTTGAGAAATCCCCAACTCTTTCGCAATTTCTGTTTGTGTCTCACCGTAATAAAAACGCTTTGCAACAATCATTTGTTGACGTTCATCTAACTTTTGCAAACTTTCCTTTACTGACACGTAGGCAACCCATTGATCTTCCGATACATCATCATCACGTAATTGGTCCATCATATAAACAGCGTCACCGCCGTCTGAATAAATGGGCTCCTGTAAGGAAACTGGGTCTTGAATGGCATCTAAAGCAAATAAAACATCTTCCTTTTTCATGTCAATCATTTCAGCAATTTCTTCAATCGTTGGTTCTCGTAAATTATCGGTTATCCATTGCTCCTTTGCCTGCATCGCTTTATAGGCAATATCTCTTAGAGAACGAGAAACACGCAATGCATGATGATCACGCAGATGGCGACGAATTTCACCAATGATCATCGGTACAGCATATGTTGAAAATCGTACATTATGCTTTAAATCAAAATGATCAATGGCTTTCATGAGGCCAATACAGCCTACCTGAAATAAATCATCTGCCTGTTCACCCCTGTAGGCAAATCTACCGACAATACTAAGCACTAACCTTAAATTGCACATGACAAGCTCTTCCCTAATCTCAGTTTCTCCAGCTTGTAAACGAATGAATAGTTCCTTCATTTCCTCGTGCTTTAAAATTGGCAAAGTCGATGTATCTAAGCCGCAAAGATCTACTTTAGTTCGCATATTCGATTCCTCCGGATGTTATTCTCTGACTAAACCGTTACATCAGTTTGTCCGAGAGATACGAGAATATGCACAAAAGCTACGACCAATTTTAGGCAGGTTAAATTTCCCTCTCTAAGATATTGGCTGATTTAGATTTTCACGTAAATCTTGAATAATTTTCTTCTCTAATCGGGAAATATATGATTGCGAAATGCCTAAATGGTCAGCAACTTCTTTTTGAGTCATTTCTATTTTTCCATTGAGACCAAAGCGACATTCCATAATATATCTTTCACGCGCACCTAGTAAATTGATGGCATGAAACATATGTTGACGCTCGATTTTCTTTTCTACATTGTCCAAAATAATATGCTCTTCCGTTCCTAAAATATCAGACAATAACAATTCATTTCCATCTGCATCGGAGTTTAATGGTTCATCTAATGAAACTTCACCCTTCATGCGACTTGTTTTACGTAAATGCATCAAAATTTCATTTTCAATACAACGTGATGCATATGTGGCAAGTTTAATATTTTTATCTGTATTGAACGTTTCAATCGCCTTTATTAAACCGATAGAGCCAATACTGATTAAATCCTCAATCGGCGTACCCGTATTATCAAAACGTCTAGCAATATAAACAACAAGACGCAAATTACGTTCAATGAGTGTATCTCTAGCTCGTAAATCACCATTCATAAAGGATGCAATGACTGTAACTTCTTCTTCTCGACTTAGTGGCACTGGCAATGAATCATTTCCCCCTATATAGTACGTTTCACGACTCCGAAACTTACTCCAAAATTTTTTCAAGCTAGCAAGTAGCCTAAGAAGCAATAGTTCTCCCCCTCTATGAGTTATTTGAAAGCGCTGAAAAATGTAAAATTGCTGCTGTGCTATGCGGAAAATTTTTAGCCTTTTTTGTTAAAACGATATATTCATTCGTTTTCACTTGTGAGTGCTCCCCTTTTATATGCCACTCATCAAAGCGGAAACCTAGTACAACCGATTGCTGTTGCACTGTATTGACATGAATAAATCGAATGTAACGCTGATAATCTTCTGAAAACATGGATACATTATACGGATCAGTTTCTTGCCATTCTAATAATGATTTGCAAAATGCTGCCGGTAAATGCGAACGCAATGCTGCATAAGAGACAAAGTGAACAGGTTTTCCTGATAGTGGCTCAATCGCTTGATTCCCCGTATCTACGAATGCAGAAAGCGGTATCTTTACATCAAAAATTTTTAGCGTTGTATCAAACACAAACTGGCCACTTAAACGCTCAAGCTTTACAAATCCCCATTGCTTATAAAAAACAAGAAGATTACCAACAGCTAGTAGTAGGCAAATAATTATAAAATGGATAACAGAAAGATTTTTTAAAAACGGTTGTAATGCTGTTAACAATCCTCCAATAACGATTGTTGCTGTTAAAGCAATCGGTCCTTGCTTTTGAAAGCTCCGAATCTTGAAGCGAAAAGCTAACCCGATTAGTAAGATAAAACTCAGTAGCGTCGTCAACAGCATTTGATCACCAATTACAGCTACAAAACTACTACAAATAGAACTCATTAATAATCTAGTGTTCTTTACTAAAACCCCTGTTACTTTTGCCGTAAACGTGAGTATCGCTAGATTGAAAAGTGTATTAATGAGCACCAGCCATTCTCCATACATAACAGCCGCCTCCTACTTACAAAGTTAGCATGTAACTCCCACAAATATTGTCAAACAATCGCATCATTTTATTAAAATGTTTTGACAAAATACATCCTTTCCTTACACATTTGAACATAATAAATTTTTAAGACGCTGAAAATAATCAAAGGAATTTTTATGAATGTTACAGCGCTTTAATGAAGATGCTTTCTGCTCCAGACTACTCGTTTTCCTGGGTGAGCGAGCATCGAACCGCTTCTTCCATTGTGTTGTTGCTGTCGCTTCATTAACAACTCACTTTCGCACAGAAAACATTTGTTGTTGAAGTTTCTTTTTATCACTTATCACTTTAAATTTGAGAGTGCCCTGTCCGAAGATACATTCTATGTAAAGTGGTTGATTGGAGTGGAGACTGGGCGACTCCTCGGGGATTAGCGATAGGGGAACGAAGGCTAAGAGCAGTTTTCAACAACATAAAAAGCTCGTATTTCACATAATGTAAAATACGAGCTTTTTAGAAGGTTAGATGTTGACTTATCCGCGATTTTTACGGTTACGTAAAAATGCTGGTACCTCAAGCATATCATCCTGTACATAATTTTGTTGATTTTGACGTGGTTGTTCTTGCTGTACATGCACATCTTGACGTTGCTCACGAATTGGAGCTTGTTGTTGCTGTGAAGCTTGTCTATTTGTATTTAACGTCGGACGTGAAGTATTACGCTGTTGCTGTAGAGCTTCCTCTGAGAAACCAGTCGCAATTACTGTCACAATAATTTCATCTTTTAGATTTTCGTTAATAACAGAACCGAAAATCATATTTACTTCTTCATCTGATGCTGATGCTACAATATCCGCAGCCTCTTGTACTTCAAACAAGCTAAGATTTGAGCCACCAGTAATATTCATAAGGACACCTTTAGCACCATCAATTGATGATTCAAGCAGTGGACTTGAAATAGCTTTTTTAGCTGCTTCTGCAGCGCGGTTTTCACCTGTAGCAATACCAATACCCATTAACGCTGAACCTTTATTAGACATAATTGTTTTTACGTCTGCAAAGTCTAAGTTAATAAGACCTGGCGTTGCAATTAAATCTGAAATACCTTGTACACCTTGTCGTAAAACATTATCTGCTTCACGGAATGCTTCTAGCATTGGCGTAGATTTATCGACAATTTGTAATAGCTTGTCGTTTGGAATAACGATTAAAGTATCAACAGACTCCTTCATGCCACCAATACCGCCGATAGCTTGTGTTTGTCGTTTGCGACCTTCAAACGTAAATGGACGCGTTACAACACCGACTGTAAGAGATCCTAAATCGCGAGCTATTTGTGCGATTACTGGTGCAGCACCAGTACCAGTTCCTCCACCCATTCCAGCTGTAACGAATACCATATCTGCACCACGTAGAACCTCTTCTAATTGTTCACGGCTCTCTTCTGCAGCTTTTTTCCCTACTTCCGGATTTGCACCTGCACCTAATCCACGTGTAAGTTTCGTACCAATTTGTAGCTTTATTTCTGCCTTCGATAAATTTAGTGCCTGTGCATCCGTATTAACTGCGATAAAGTCAACACCTTGAACACCATGTTCTATCATTCGATTGACAGCGTTGTTACCGCCGCCACCAACACCAATAACTTTTATTACTGCAAGTTGATCAACACTTGTATCAAATTCTAACATTTCTTTTTCCTCCCACGGTAACTCGACTCTGTATCATTCATTACGCATTCAAGATCAATTATGCCTCGGTATAATTGCGTCCGGAATCGGCTTTGTGCTTAGGCCTGCACGAGGGCCGACACGATGTCGGTCATTTCGGTAATGCCACAGGACGTGGCGTTTTTACCGATGCAGGTCAGTTAGCCGTTATCGCATGGATGCGATTGTTTTAGGCTAACATCCCCTAAGAACTCCTTTCCGATTCCGTGACATCCGCCGGAGGCATTAACTTCTTTCAGCAGGTTTTTGGACATCTGCTGAAAAGTAGCTCAAATCCGCATTCATTTCACCACCTAAAGAGGTGGTGACTGCTGTACCTGTCGCTACGCTTTCGGTACAAAGGACATTTGCTGAAAGAAGTTAATCAAAAAATTTATCAAATAATTTTTTTGCTCTTCCGATTACGCTTCCTTTTGATTCTGAAGGTGCAGCATATTCTTGCTTTTTAGGTGTGGCTGCAGGAGATCCTACAACTGCATATTCAATAGGCTGCGTATTAGTACTTTTTCCATAAAAATCATCTTCTAAATAGGCGTAACGAATAAGTCCAACTGCCGTCGTAAATGAAGGCTCTCTAACGCCAATATAGTCGGGTGTATATATTCTAACACGAGTTTGCAGAATCTGGCGTGCCAGCTGAGCAATACCTTCAAGCTTTGCAACGCCGCCTGTCAAAACAACACCGCCCGGTAAATCTCTAACTCCTAGACGGGCTAACTCGTCGATGACTAACTCAAATAATTCTTCCAAACGAGCGCCAATTATTTCTGATATAAAGCGCTGGCTGTACTGATCTGTTGAATCTGTCCCTACAACCGGTACTTCGAAGAGTTCATCATCTGATGCATCATCATAATAGGCATGTCCAAATTGATGTTTAATCTGTTCTGCCTGTTCTGTTGGTGTTTTTAAGACGATTGAAATATCTTTCGTGATATGATCGCCACCAACTGGAATGACACCCGTATGTGTCAACAGTCCCTCTTCGAATACTGTGATAGTAGTTGAACCGCCTCCTAAATCAATGAAAGCGGTACCTTGGTTTTTTTCATCCTCGGTTAATGCAAAAAAACCTGCTGCTAATGGTTGTAAATAGATTTCCCGAATACTTAGACCTGCACGTTCTACACAACGTAGAACATTGTGTAAAAGTGTTTTGGAAGTTGTGATCATTGTGGCATCCATTTCTAAACGAATACCAATCATACCTCGTGGATCTTTGATTTCGTCTAGATTATCCACAATAAATTGTCTTGGAATAATATTTACTAATTCACGTTCAGGAGGTATTGACATGACTTGTGCAGATTCTACTACTCTATCTAAATCATCATCTGTAATTTCTCTATTTTCGCTATTTACAGCGACAACACCTTTAACTAGCTGTAACATCGTCTGGTTAGCAGGAACACCTAAAACGACTTCATTAATTTGATATCCTGTCATTCGCTCAGCTTGATCTATTGCTTTTCGAATCGATTGGACTGTTGCATCAATATCAACAATCGCACCTTTTCGAACTCCATTCGATTTTACATTTCCGACTCCAATTACATGTAATTGACCGTCGCTCATTTCACCTATTAATACCTTGATAGAGGATGACCCAATATCAAGAGAAATATATAAATCTTGCTGATTCAATTAGCTGCACCTCCTTGAAAAAATGCTCTTATTCTCATTCTATTGTAAATTCGGCCTAATGTCTAAGCAAATCGAGTATTTTGCTCAATTTTTCTCTCATTCTATGGAATTTTTGTTCCTTTTATGACGTTTCTCATCTATTCGAGTTAGTAAAATACGCCTAATTATTGCTATATTTTGGAACAAACGTACTCCAAAAGCGAAAATAGCAGCTAAATACAAATCAATCCCTAAATACACACCTAAAAAGGCTAATCCCGCTGCCAAAGCTATATTAAAAAAGAAGCCTGATACAAATACTTTATCGTCATAAACTTGCTGTAATTGAGCACGAATACCGCCAAATAAAGTATCTAAGGCTGCTAAAACAGCTATTGACAGATAATTTTCATATATAGAGGGTATTTGTATATTTGTTAACAAGCCTAGGGCAAGTCCAAATATCAAACCTAAAAATGGTAGCCACATATATTATTCTCCTTTTTCCACCTCTGTTAAATAATCATTTGTCAATGGCTTATCAAATGCTGGGAGTGTTAAATGCTCAGTTGGTTCTTCTATCATTAAATTGAAGTTGTCCAAATAAAAGGAATCAATAAATGTAGAAGCTTGTAACGAGTTGTACATTTTTTGAGCTTCCTTAAAAGAGCTTGTCCCAACATAAATTTCAAAGGGTGGTGAGGACAGTGGTACACTGTTCACTGTTGTTTTTCCATTTATGTCTCGAATAGCTGTCGTCTGAACAACACGATTTCCATCTATCGAGACACTCGCTGCATTGTTTTTAAACAGAGCATTTAGTAATTGAGTTAGTAAATCAGGGGATATTTCTTTAATCTCATAACCCATTTCAACTAATTCGGGTGCTGGTTCAACACGAAGTATAACTCCTGGACCTGTGATTTCCGTTAGCCCGGCCTGTAGCTTTAAACGATTCAACGTTTCATTTAATGCTGACTGTAAATTTGCTTTCTCAGATTGCTCATAGCGACCCACTACTTCATTAAGTGAACGAATTTCTGCTAATAATGCGGAATGCCTTTGCTTCTCTTCTGCTAATTCCTCTCTTATGGCCCAAATATCTCGTGTATCTCGCTCAGCTGGTTGCTTTATGGTATTGTATTGTACCGCTATCATCAAACCGATAATAAATAGCACGATCGTTATTCGGGTAAACATATTTTTTTTCAAAATAGCCCCTCCTAGACGTATCGTAACCCCTCACAGATTTACGCCTTAGATCTTGAATCATCATCTATAACCTACCTAAAGGCTATAATCAAATTTAATCTGTAAATATTGACTTTAACTTTCTACCTTTACTTTCGGCATGGAAAGCTTTTGATTTTCTTCTAAAGATACAACAATATTGTCGTTTAATAATTGATCCACAACGCCACCATTTAAGTTTAAGGAAGCTATTAATGTGGCTGAATCTCCCACAGCTTCTATGACGAATGGAGCTGGATGTTGCTTGCCATCTATAGTAATGACTGGCCCATTACAACGGATATAAGAATTCGCCAATACACGTTGCCCATTAATAGCAATTGCTTGCGCACCAGAAATTTTAAGCTCATTGAGCATTTTAAAAACATGGCTTTCATGCACGATATAATCATTTGGATTTGCGGATTTTGGATCGTAATCACCGTCTTGAAGGGTAATGCGTATCCCTTTTCCTTCCGAATTTAAATCGCCTAACAACAAGCGTAAATCCTCTGCTTCTTCAACAAGCTTTGTATAATCCTTTTTACTAGCGACAAACGATTTTTCATACTTGCGAATTTTTTCTTGCAAAGCATTCGCCTCATCTGTTAATTCTTTATTACGTTCTTGCTGTGCAATTAACTCCTCACGATAAGTTTCTTCTTGCTCGAAAAGCTCCTTATTCGCCGAACCTGCTTCTCGATTATCTTTTGCCAGGTTGTATGAATAACCGATGATAAATCCCATAACGACACAAACAATTAGCAACTGAAATTGTTTTCTTGAAAAGAAATTTTCTTTGCTATTCTTTTTCTTCATCTTTTTTCACTTCCTGGTTGGCCGCATCTTTATCTAAATCAATTTTTGCATGGTTATACTCATTATTGAAAGGACGATAATACGAGCCGACCTCTAAATCGATAACCCCTTTCTCCAAATTTGAAATTTGGGCCACAAGTGAAGGGTAAAGATTTAGCTTTTCTGCTAAAGTTTGAATAACAGCTCGAACTTCATAGCCATCGTTCATATAAAGCTGGATTGCATTAGGATTTGTTTCATTACTGTTAGTATTGACTTGAGAAATTAATGCTAGTACTTCTGGTTTTAATTGTGCTAATTGCTTTACAAGCTTTTTAATTGTCTTTTCGCCAGTTATGCCGATAAATACAGGTGCATCAATCGGAATATCATCTCCGGCTTGTTCAAAGCGCTTACCATTTTCAAGCAATGGATAATAAGTACCGTCACCAGCTATATACGCAACCTTTTTCCATTCTTTAATTTCTATTGTCACACCTCGAAGCCAATTACGTTTAACATGTGCTTCTTTCACCCATTTATCCTTTAGTAATAATTTCTCTACGTCTTCTGCTTTAAATCCCCACATCGACTTCCCAGTTGCAAGAGAGCTTGCCTTCAAATAATATTGTTCTTCTGCTAATCGAGCACCGTTGACCGTTATGTTGTTGATTTTACTGTAAGGAGATTGAAAATAAAGGAGTACTGCTAACACGATAAAGAAAAGTAATATTAGCACTATAAATTTCCGGTTTGTACGCTTTTTTCGTCGCTTTTTTAGCGTAGGTATGCGATCTTCTATGTCGATTACTTTCTCCAAAAAAGTACTCCTCCTTTATATTTATTTCGCTAATTGATAAATAATACCTATTATTAGCCACATTGTTACTAAAGATGTTCCTCCATAGCTGATAAAAGGCAATGTGACGCCTGTTACAGGAACTAAGCCAATTACTACTGCTATATTTAGAAATGCTTGTACGGTCAGCATTGTTACGAGTCCAATGATCGCGTAATAGGATGTTCTCGTTTTAGCCCGCACGGCAAATTTATAGCCTGCATAAATCACCAGTACAAAAAGTGCTAAAATAACAAGTCCACCAAGCAATCCAACCTCTTCAAGAATGATTGCGTAAATAAAGTCATTTTGTGGTTCAGGTAAATATAAAAACTTTTGCCTACTTTGTCCAAATCCATGGCCGAAAATTCCAGCAGGTCCGATAGCCATTAGCGATTGTACAGCCTGAAACCCACTTCCTAAAGGATCGACCCACGGATCAATAAATGCCTCAATCCGCTTTAGTCTGTATGGCGCTGTGACAATCAAGCCTACTAACCCAGCAACCCCAGCAATCAAAAAAATTGCATACAGTTTTAAAGGATACCCTGCCACAAAAAACAATAAGAACACAGAAACAACAAGAATAAAAACAGAACCAAAATCAGGCTGTAGCATAATTAGTACAACAGGCAATAATAAAATCAATCCATGCCGCCAGTTAATAATTGACGTACCTGTTTTATGCTGCGCTAAAATATGGCTCATGTATACAATGACTGTAATTTTCGTTAGCTCTGCTGGCTGAATTGTTAAAGGGCCTACGCCAATCCAGCTTTGAGAACCATTTCGCACAAGTCCAATTCCTGGTATAAGGACAAGGACTAGTAAAACTAACGAAAATATATAGGCCATTTTCCAAAAGGACTGCTCTTTCAAAATAGTTAATCGCGTAGTGATTAAAAAAACTACAATGGCTACGGCAAAGTATAGACTTTGCTTCATATAAAACGGCATCTTTCCACTATAATGAACGGCACTCCAATAGGTACCTGCAGAATAGACGAAAATAATGCCGATTATAGTGAGCATCAAAGTTGTGACGAGCAATAAATAGCTTTCTTTTCCTCTCAGTAATGCCATCCTTCCAAGTCAAGTATATTCTAAAATAGTTACAGGCTCATTACAGCTTCATTACAGCATCAATAAAAACATCGCCTCGTATTTCAAAGCTGTCATATTGATCCCAGCTTGCACATGCTGGAGATAATAGAATGACATCACCTTCTGCTGACATCGGCGCCGCATAATGTACTGCATCCTCAACATTTTGAGCAATGACAGTTTGTTGTACACCGCACGACTTCGCAAATTCAACAAAGCGTAGTCCTGTTTCTCCAAAGGCAACAACACCTTTTACATGTCCCATACTCGGACGTAATTCTTCAAACGAATGTCCTCGATCTAAACCACCTGCAAGTAAAATAACAGGTGCTTGGAATGCATCTAACGCACTTTTTGTAGCTAAGCAGTTTGTTGCTTTTGAGTCATTGTAAATCTTGCGTCCGTTCCATTCACGCACGAACTGAGTACGGTGGCGAACTCCTCCAAACTTCGCTAAAACTTCTTCCATTTTAGCTTTGTCACAGCCAACTAAAATACAAGCTGCGACAGCTGCTAAAATATTTTCTAAGTTATGCTTACCAGGCAAAGCGATATTTGCTCGATTTAGATACGGCTCACCTTGCCAATAAATTGTTGTGTCATCAGCACTAATTCCTTCATCCGTACGTCCGTTAGAACTAAATGGTACCTTTTTAGCTTTTGATTTCGTTGCATAGTCAACAACTATCGGCTGATCAGCATTGTAGATAAAATAATCGCTTTCATCTTGATTACGTGTAACACCAAATTTTGCCTCAGCATAGTTGTCAAACGTCCCATGATAATCAAGATGCGCATCAAAAAGATTTGTTAATATAGCAATTTTCGGTTTGAATGATTCTGTACCCATTAATTGAAAAGATGATAATTCGGTAACAATTACATTATCCTTTTGTGCTTCCCTTGCAACACCGCATGCAACAGTTCCTATATTCCCTGCAATTAAAGGTTCCAAACTACCGTTATTAAGCATGTCGAAAATTAATGTTGTCGTAGTTGTTTTACCGTTTGACCCCGTAATACCGATAAACGGCGCTTCACTAATTAAATAAGCAAGTTCAATTTCTGTCCAAACGGGGATTCCGCGGCTTATTGCATCCGCTACTATTTTATTGCTATAAGGAATCCCTGGATTTTTCACTACTAATTCAAAGCCCTCATCTAGTAAATCCTCTGGGTGACGTCCACAAATAACCGTAATTCCTTTTTGCAATAAACCTTGTGCATCAGGGCTTTCATCAAATGGTTTTGAATCATTCACAGTCACAAAGGCACCAAGCTCATGTAAAATCTCAGCTGCAGCCACACCACTTTTAGCTAAACCTAAAACAAGGACTTTTTTATGTTGTAAATCTGAAAAGTTTCTCATAAGAACGCCTCCGATAAAACTGCAATCAATGCTACTGCTAAAGCAGTTGACCAAAAGACAAGTACTACCTTCCATTCTGACCAACCAGATAATTCAAAATGATGATGAATAGGACTCATTTTAAAAATACGTTTTTTACGAAGTTTGAAGCTACCTACCTGTAAAATAACGGATAATGTTTCAATTACAAACACCAATCCAATTAATAACAGTAAGAATTCTGCTTTTTCTAAAACAGAGACCATGGCTAAAGCTCCACCTAATGCAAGTGAACCCGTATCTCCCATAAATATTTTTGCTGGATTCGCATTAAAAAGTAAAAACCCTAATAATGCACCTGTTACCGCAAATGTAAATAAGGCGATATCCGCTTGATCTTGGAACAGAGCAATAACACCAAATGCTGCAAAGGCAATAGATGCAGTACCTGCCACAAGCCCATCTAATCCGTCTGTTAAATTCACTGCATTCGAGAAGCCCACTAACCAGAAAATTAAAAAGGCTACATAGAAAATGCCAAGATCAATCGTCCAATCTGTAAATGGTATTGCAAGTGTTGTGTCAAACGATCCTACATGTAATAAGAAATAGGCCAAGACCGCAATGACAATTTGACCGATCAGTTTCTGAAGCGATGTTAATCCTAAATTACGTTTAAAAACAACTTTTAAGCTATCGTCCAATAAGCCGATTAACCCAAACCCTACTAATACGATTAACAGTACGACGGTTTGTGTTGTAAATAAATCTAAAAAGCTACCTACACCAACAGTAGTGAGGATAATGGCAAGTAAGAAAATAATGCCCCCCATTGTTGGTGTACCAGCTTTTTTCATATGGGATTGTGGTCCCTCTTCACGAATACTTTGACCGAACTTTAATCGGCGAAGAAGTGGAATACTAATTGGTGCCAGGATAACTGTTACTATAAAAGCAAGAGCTAAAATGGTAAGCGTTGTTGCGAGTTTCATTGAAAAATCTCCTTTAAATCTTGTTTCACTTTCTTCTTAAAGAAAAAAGCACAAACTTTCATGTATTTATTACTACCCTTCATAATAATAGTGGTTCTTTCCCATTTTTTAAAGGTAAAGTTATATTAGTTTTCTAAATAAAGATGAATGGTGCCGTCTTGCTTGATAACACTATCCACTTCAGGCAGTTGATTGCCAATTTTAGTTCCTTCTCCATGCCATTCAATGCGGAATGGATATTGTTGCTTGGCAATATCGTCCTTCGTTTGACCAATAAAATTAGGAACCTTCACAGTGATTGGGTCACCCCAACGATAATCCTTTTCAAGCTGTTCCTTCGATTTTTCAATGCCAACAAAAGGTGCAATATCTTCAATAATTTGACCAACGATTGGAGCTGCTACCACACCGCCAAATTGGGTTGCCTTTTTCGGGTTATCTACTGCTACATAAACGACGACTTGCGGATTATCCGCAGGTGCAAAGCCGATAAACGATACGATATATTCGCCTTCTTTATAACGACCATTCTCTACCTTTTGTGCTGTACCTGTTTTGCCGCCGATTCGTAATCCATCTCGGTAAGCTTGACGTCCTGAGCCCTTTGCAACAACAGATTCTAATGCACCCCGGACCTTTGCAGACGTTTCCTCGCGAATAACCTGCTTTTTAACTTCCGGTTTAGTCTCTTCTATAACTTCTCCAGTATTAGGATTAATAATTTGCTTCACAACATATGGCGTATAAAGCTTGCCCCCATTTACTGCAGCGGCTACTGCTTGCACTTGTTGAATTGGTGTAACAGCAACACCTTGGCCAAATGAAGTTGTGGCCTGCTCAACAGGTCCAAAAGCATCCTTGGAAAATAAAATCCCTGAAGCTTCTCCAGCGATATTAGACCCAGTTTTTTTACCAAAGCCAAAATCTTTAACATATTGTAGTAGTTTTTCATTGCCGATTCTCTGACCTAATTCTATAAAACCTGGGTTACAAGAATTTTCTACAACTTCAAGGAAGGTTTCAGAGCCATGACCCTCACGTTTCCAACAACGCAATCTTGCTCCAGCAACCATTGAATAGCCTGGATCATAAAAAGTATCCTTCTCTAAATCCACAACATTTTCTTCTAAAGCAGCACTAAGCGTTATAATTTTGAACGTTGATCCGGGCTCGTATGTCATCCAAACTGGTAAATTCCGATTGTAGATAGCGGGTTCTACCGTTTGATATTCTGCTGGGTTGAAGGTTGGATAGGAAGCTAATGCTAAGATCTCGCCATTGTTTGGATTCATAGCAATCGCCATTGCTTGATCAGCATCATAACGCTCCATCGCCTGTGACAATTCACGTTCAACGACCTGTTGAGCATCAACATCTATCGTTAGCTCGACCGTAGCACCATCTTCGCCAGCCTTCCAAGCACTTTTTACGTTCGGTAAATTATTCCCTTTCGCATCTGTAAAGATCCGTATTGCAGAAGAATTAGCCTGTAACAATTTATCGTATTCATATTCAATCCCTGCTAAACCTTGTGCATCATAGCCTGTGAAACCTAAAAAACGAGATAATAGGGTACCGTATGGGTAATCCCTTGAATAATCGACACCACTATATAATCCCTCAATCTGCATACCTTGTAACTCTACGGCTTTTTCATAGGGAATATTTTTCCCTTCAGGTGCCAGCTTTACTAAGTATTCTTTTTTCTTCATTTTTTCCAAAAGCTTTTGTTCATCTACACCCAAAACTTGTGCAATTTTTGCCGCAGCCCCTTCAATATCCTTACTTTGAGAAGGCATAAAATATAAAGTTGGCGCGAGCTTATTTGTGACGATATTTTTCCCTTTACGGTCAGTAATATGTCCTCGCTCATTGGCAAATGGAATTTCTCGGTCCCAATTCTCTTCGGCTTTCTGTGTCAGTTCTTTTTGATCTAAAACTTGCAAGAAGAAAAGCCTAATAACAATCGCAACAGCTACAAACATAAACAATACGTATAAAATACGTAAGCGCTTTTTGGAATGGATAGAAATCCACTTCATTCGACATCACACCTTGTTTTTTACAACGTATGAAATAAAGTGGGCTTCTATTCAGATTTATTCAGTTGGTTCACCCTCGGATGGGGTCTCTACATCTTGCTTAAAGCTTTCCGCTGGCGTTTTCAGCTTCACCACAATCGGTGAACGATCTGTAATTACGGTACCTGCCGAGACGCTCTGATTCGCAACAAATCCTTCTCCAACAACTTCAATTTCTAAATTTGCCATTGTCTTAAAGGCAAGTACATTACGCAACGACCAATTGGTGAAGTCTGGTAATGTCACATCACCCTCTGTCTTTAAAAACACCAAGTTACCTTTAACAAGTTTTTGAGGACCTTTTGGATATTGGTCAATAATTTTACCGCCACTACCAACAATAATTGGCTTTAGCCCATCGTTCGATAGCTCTACTTGTATAGCTTCAGCACTTTTACCTGTATAATCTTGGATTGTTGTATCGTCAACATGCTTTACATCTTCTGGATTAACATTTAAATATTTTAAACTATTTAACATAACTGGTTTAAATACTTTTGAAACTGGTACAGCGCCGGTTTTTGTCTTTGGTCTTTTTACCGAGACATACATAATGAGCTGCGGATTATCTACTGGAGCCATTCCTAGGAATGAATAAAGATACTCGTTTGCAAAATAATCACCATTTCCTAGTGGAATTTGAGCAGTACCTGTTTTCCCTGCAACTACATATTCATCAAGGGCAAAGTCCACCGCTGTTCCTAACTCAGCTGTTAACGTAGATGCAAGAATTTCTTTTACTTGTTTCGCCGTGTCAGCTGAAACTGGTTTTCCCTTAACAATCGGCTCATGCTTTTTAATCGTTTTTCCTGTTGAAGGATCAACGATACGATCTATCACATACGGTTGCATCATTTTCCCGTCATTCGCAATCGCTGTCATTGCTTGAATTAACTGAATAGGCGTTACCGTAGAACCTTGGCCGAACGCTGTCGTCACTCTTTCAATTGGATATTTCGATAAAAGTTTTCCCGATGCTTCATTCGGTAAATCAATACCTGTTTTCTTCCCAAACCCAAATCGATCTAGATAATCAAAAAAGACATCCTCACCAATAAGCTTTAATAAGTGTGCCATTGCAGTATTAGATGAACGTTGGATGCCTTGTAAATAAGTAATCGTACCCCAACCAACTTTATTGTAATCTTTAATCGTACGATCAAGGACTCTATATTGGCCTGACATATACTTTTTATTTGGATCCCACGCCCCGGTATCAATAGCCGAAGCGAGCGTGAACGTTTTCATCGTCGAACCTGGTTCAATGGTCTCTTCAATTGCCTCATTTAGCCATTTCATATTATTCCCTTCACGTGTATCAGGATTAAACGTAGGTCGCTGTGACATTGCTAGAATTTTACCAGTTTTCGGATCTGCCACAATAGCTGTCATCGCTTCAGGGTTATATTCCTTCTCAACCGACGTCATGGCTTCCTCTAAAAAGCTTTGAATTGTTTTATCAAGCGTTAAATAAATGTCATCGCCATTTTTGGCGGGTGTCACCATTTTTTCGCTATTTGGTAATAAATAATGGAACGCATCTGTTTCATATTCAACCTTACCATCTTTTCCTGTAAGCTCTTTGTTATAAGTAAGCTCAAGACCCATCTTCCCTTTTGTCGTGAACGTACGATCCTTATTTTCCTCTTTTATTGCAAAGCCAATTAAGTGCGAGGCAAATATTCCATTTGGATAATAACGTTTTAAATCGTTTACAAATAAAATCCCTGGTAATTTCTCCGCTTTAATTTTACTCATAATCTCATGACTTATTCCTCGGCCCGCACTTCCAAATTCAACTTGATAAGGCTTTTCCCCTTTATTATTTACCCTAGTAAGCTGTTTATAGATTTTTTCTTCGTCCATAGCAGGAATATATTCATGTAATATTTTCGCAGTTTTTTTTGGATCTACTACATGTCGAGGGTTTTTGTCATCCGTCGTAGCCTTTTCACTGACGATTGCGATTAGTCGATAACTAAGTGTATCCTCCGCGATGACTTGTCCATTTGTATCATAAATTTTCCCGCGATTTGCTGCTATTACACTTTCTTTGCTATACTTCGCAGCTGCTCTTGCCGCAAGCTCTTGTCCTTCCACTTCACCTGTCGCCTGTAACATAAACATTCTTGAGAACAATAGAAAAAAGAGCCCTCCATAAAAAATTAATAATAGAAAGGCTCCCCACTGGAATCGAAATCTCTTTTTTTTCATTCTCCCGGCACTACCTTTACATTTTTCTCATTTTGAGTTAAACCGAGTTCTTTAGCTTTTTTCCAAATGTTTTCGTATGTAGAAAGTTCACTCACACGAACTGTCAAGTCAACATTCTTTTTTGTAATCTCTTCTGCTTCAGCTTCGATTTTTTGAATGTCCATGCTAGTCGTTTGAATTGCTGCTTGCTTATTCAAAACTAGTACCGATAATACAGCAATAATGCTAACTAAAACAATTAGCATTGTTTTTTCAAACTTCTGGTTCGTTTTTTTACGACGTATGATAGTGGGTTGTGGACTAGGGGGTGTTATCGGTTGTTGCACTTGTTGTTGCTGCTGCCTTACACGAACTGCTGCCATTTACTCACGCCCTTTGTCGTTAATTTTCTCAACCACTCTAAGCTTTGCTGAACGAGCACGATTGTTTACAGCTAATTCTTCCTCAGAAGGAACAATTGGCTTTCTCGTAATAAGCTTTAAAGTTGGCTTCATGTCATCAGGAATCACTGGTAAATTTGGTGGTAATTCCGGTAATGATGACGCTTCCTTAAAAATAGTCTTGCATAGGCGGTCCTCCAATGAATGGAACGTAATGACACTAACGCGTCCACCTACGTTAATCATATCAATCGCATCGACTAATGAATCCTCTGCCGCGCCTAGCTCATCATTAACAGCAATTCGTATTGCTTGGAATATGCGCTTCGCTGGATGTCCACCTTTACGGCGGGCCGCTGCTGGAATACCCTCTTTAATAAGTTCTACAAGTTGGCTGGTTGTTTCGATAGGTGCCACCTTACGTGCCTCTTCGATTTTACGAGCAACTTGCTTTGAAAACTTCTCTTCTCCATAACGGAAAAATATACGTACTAAATCTTCATACGCCCATTCATTCACAACATGGAATGCTGTAAGTGTCGCTGTTTGATCCATGCGCATATCTAGAGGTGCATCATGGTGATAACTAAAACCTCGCTCTGGTGTATCTAGTTGTGGTGAAGATACGCCTAAATCATATAAAACACCATCTACTTGCTCAATACCGAGCGCTAATAGCTCTTCTTTTAAATAACGGAAATTCGAATGAACAAATGTCACACGCTCAATATATGGCGCCAATCGAATTTTTGCGTTCTTAATAGCTGTCATATCTTGATCAAAGCAAATTAAACGCCCTTTTTCAGATAATTGTTGTACTAAATATTCACTGTGTCCTGCGCCACCTAACGTACAGTCCACATACACACCATCAGGATCGATGTTCAACCCATCAACTGTTTCTTTTAATAGCACGGTTGTATGATCGAACATACCACTTGCTCCCTTCAGGCCTTAACTTCATACAATTGACACTTAAGTGTCTAAAAAAAGTTAAAAATCAAAGCCAATCATATTTTCTGCAATTTCATTAAAGGATTGTTCCGACTCACTAAAGTAAGCTTCCCAAGCATCTTTCGCCCATATTTCAATTCGATTCGAAACTCCTAAGACGATACACTCTTTCAATAGATGTGCATGCTGCATAAGAGTCGAAGGAATATTTATGCGCCCCTGCTTGTCTATCTCTACTTCCGTTGCGCCAGAAAAGAAAAACCTTGCAAAAGCACGTGTATCCTTTTTGGTCATCGGTAAGTCCTTTAATTTTTCTTCGAGTTTTCGCCATTCATTCATAGGATAGCCAAATAAACAATTATCAAGTCCGCGTGTTACAACAAATGTTTCGCCTAAAGCTTCACGAAATTTTGCGGGCACGATTAATCGTCCTTTTGCATCAACAGAGTGTTGATATTCTCCCATGAACATGCTATTCACCCCACTTTATTAAATAATGTACCACATCCCCCCACTTTCCTCCACTTTTTTTAAAAAAAACTTGACATTTTACTAATTAATGCGTGAATAGACCTTTAAAAAGTTATTACACCTATGCTAAATGACATAAAAAAGAGCTACCCTTAGTAGGATAGCCCTCTATTTACTACTTAAATCGACATTATTCACCAACTATAAATAAATGAAGTAATGGTGATTACCAACGCTATAATTTTGTTTTAGCAGTTCAGTAATGAGCATTGGTCCAAACTCATTAAAATATTGATATGGATTATAAGTTCTTTCCTGGAATCCTTCATTTGGATACAACTCATTTTGTAGTGTCATAAATTTGCGGATCGTCGTTTCATGCTTTTGAAGAACCGTTTGTTCTACCTTTTGTTGTAAATAATCAAATTGCTTAAGATGATTCTCTTTATTTTTCACAAGAATTTTATCTAGTAATAGATGTTGCTCTTCTAAATAAAGCTGAAGGGCATCATACTTTTCCAACAACTCTTGCTGCATCATCTGAATTTGACGCTTCACTTCAGCATCCTGTATTTCAGCAATAAACTGTTCTTTCAGCTGTAACGCTTTCCCATCCCAAACATCTACAACATTTAAACGATATTCACGTAAAAGTTGTTCTACGTGACGCGTGATAATCGTGATATGAAGACGAGGAGCAAAAATCGGCATTTGTAAGCCTAACACCGCGAATGCATCCTTTAATGTCGCCCAGTACGCAAGCTCTCCCGGTCCACCAACAAATGCTAGTACAGGCAATGTCATTTCCTGCATTAGCGGTCGCGTCACAACGTTATTACTTAACTGCTCCGGATGCTTTTCAGCAATTTTTAAAACTTCTTCACGGGATAGTTTAATATTTGCAGCTAGATTGACAAATTGCTGATTTTTTCTTTCTAAAAGATGGCGCTCCCCATCTTCTACATAGAATAAATTCGCCGCTTCTTTTGTTGCTAAAATAGGATTGCCATAGCCCGCACGTTCTAGCTCTGCTTCTTTTTCTGTTACCACTCTAGCAATTTCTTCATTTTTATGAATGATACGTGTAAAATGCTCACGCTCATATTGACGGAATTTAAAGTCCGCTGCATCAATCATTAATAAACCTTCATCTTTAAACAATTGGTTCATAAGTTGCGCAAAGAAGTCCGTAAATGTTTCACACTTATTAAGTGTTTCCATTAGTTGTTTAATAAGTATTTCAGTGAATTCTGTTTCGCCCATATCTTTCGCAATCGTATTTATTAATTGCGTCATTGTTTCTTTGTTTATACTTGTTTTAGAAGCCATCGTTTTACGTCTTGAACGTTCGCCGTAAACACGTTTTTTAATATCTTCACCACGTACTGTATACGTATGGTTAATTTCCTCTAGATCATGATCTTCACCAGCTATCCAAAAGACAGGAACAACCGGTCGCTGAAGTTTTACACTTTGCTCTTTCGCTAACGCAATGACCGAAATTGCCTTATGCACCGAGTAAAGAGGGCCTGTTAAGATACCCGCTTGTTGCCCACCGACAACTGCAACAGCTCCTTGCTCCAATTGCTGCAAATGTTCATTCGCTTTCTTTGATAAACCGAGCGGCTCCATAAATTGACGTATAATGGCTGTTAATTCTTTTTGATCATATGCATGTTGATCTAAATATTGCGCTCGTTTTTCAAAAGATTTATCGTTAAATTCGTATTCAAAAAACTCATGGATGGCAGTATTTGGCGACCAATAATCCGCTAGCAAACGATTTTTTATGGGTACTTGGATTGACTCCAGTTTCATTTAACACAAACTCCTCTACCTAAATCATCTTCTTACTCTTCATAAGCAAACCTAAATAAAATAATTCCTTTAACCATTAGAACGTTTATTCAACATGCACATCCCTAGATTCGTAAAAACGTAATACGTTGTCGTACATTGGAATTATATTTAACTTTTTGCATATAGAGCGATTACTTAAAAACAATATTTAATGCTATTATTTTAACGCTTATGGCTTCAACATGAAAAGAAAATGCTTAGACGGCCTGTAGATAGTCTATAACAGATCGAATAATACCCACTATACAGATACCAATATACGCCGTACTTAGTACTAAAAATTGAAACCGCCAAATTTTCCTAAGTAACGATCTCACTTCAATTTCTTTTTTCGTTCGCCAATCAATATATGTAAAAATCATTGCCATCATTATCGCCAATGTTACCAATATCACACTAACATTGACCTTCCACAGTACACCAATTGCTAGTGGCACCGAGAAAAACAAACACAATGTTGTCACGTCCGATGCCATTCCAAAAGCATGAGTGCCTCGAATTTTAATCTTTCGACCAATTAAATAGACCATCGCAAAAAGGAGAATTGGACAAAAAATGATGCTACTTATAATTATATGTAAAAATTCTTTCAACGTCTTCCACCGCTCTCCTCTATCGCAAGTACTTGGTGATATAAAGTGCGTAAAGTAGGCAAATCACGACCTCTTGCTAGAGCTTTTTCTAGCACTACCCCTACAATCGTGTCAATTTCACTTTTCCTTCCTTGCATCCGATCCGCTAGCATGGATGAGGTATTACTTGCTGTTTTTTCACATAACTCTATCACCTTGAAAAAAGGTATGATTTGTTCTATGCCTTCAAAAGCAACCGTTAATTCTTGATAGATCGTTTGCATTAATAAAAACGCATGCTTATTCGTTACTAACTCGCCATTCTTCACTTGCAATATAGCCGTTAACGGGTTAATTAAGCAGTTGAATACAGCTTTCTCAAATAACATTTGTTCAGCATTAACAACCAATTTAACTGGAAACAAGGGATTTTTCAATTGTAAGAAATCGTTAAACGCAACAGTATCCCCTCGCTCTATCGCAATTTTACAAACACCTACACCTCTATGTTGCACGGTTGACTGATCTATCATTTGAGCACCAAATGACACAGAGCAAAAGGCAATATTTTTTTGTGGCAAACGCAATGCTTCGTCAAAATGCGCTAAACCATTTTGCATAAACAACAACGACATTGTACTTGGTAAAGCAGACAATTGTCCGTAAAGCTCTTGTAATTGACCGTACTTCACAGCAACTACCATTAAATCTTGCTGTGGTAGCTCCGTTAATTTCGTAGTGGATGTAACTTGTTGTAAAGTTTTCGTTCCATCAACATTCACTCGCGTTAAATGCTTCGCATTCAGTTCATCTACCTGCTCCTGCCTTCTCGCAACCAACGTTACAGACACTCCAGACTCCGCTAAAAAACTTGCCGTTAACTGACCAACAGCCCCTGCACCAATAATTGCTACATTCACAATACATTACACCTCCCACATTTACAACGGACAAACAACATAAGAGAACGCCCTCCTAAACGGTACTATCGCAAGGACACCATAGCCCATTATCCGACTCTCTTTCTACAGAAGGAGGTGCCTTAGAATAATCTCTAAGGCACCTCCTATGCAGGTTCTTTTATTATACAGGATTGACTAAATGTTTACGATAATATAAAAAAATTGAAACTTAAATCAGTGGCTTTTCGCAATGATGTTTATCAATCTTCACCAATCGGAAACTGCGCATCATTATGTTTTAGTTCAAATTTATATTTTTTCTAAGTATTACTCTACAGCACTTTTAACTTTCGTCAGCTTCCTTTTTTAATCTTTCATTAAAGAATACCCTTGTTGCAACCACTTCACTAGTTTATCATGCTCATTTTGTAATTCGCGGTGCCTTACTTCAAGACTTTGATAGGCTTCTGTTAATTCATCAAAGCTTGTTAACGCCAATTTCAAATGGCTTCGCATAGATTGTTGCGGCTGATTCCGTACTGCTAGTAGTGACTGACTATATTGACTACGTAAAGTTTTATTCCAACGGAAACCACATGCTTGTTTTGTTCGACCTAGTTCAGTAGCAGCCAACTCAAAAGCTTCTAGCTGTGTTTTGCCATTTTGTACATTATGCAACACAATTTCTGCTAATCTTTCATCGTCTTCCTTTGTCCATTGATCTTTTCTTTTTTTCAATTCCATAATCTATCACCCTCGCATTTTTTACTACTATATGCATGAGCGAGCAAAATAGAATCATCGAAATAAAAAAGACAGTGACTATGTTTCGTTATAATCACTGCCGTTATACATTATTTATTGTTTTTCTTTGTTAGGAAATTAGCAACTGCCTCGTGATGAGCTTCACTTTCCCACAATTTCGCACATGTACGAACTTCCTCCATAACACGTTCATACATATTACGCTCACGCCATTTACGAAGTTCAATTTCTTTATAAGCCTTATGAACAGAAGGATGAATTTTACGCATATGTTCGATAAACTCATTCAACGCCGATTCTTTTGAACCTTCAAAAACACGCATTGCCCAACCAATCTCATATAGTAATTCAGCCGGATAAGGCTTCGCATCGACTAGCATCTTCATCGCACGATCATGGCGTAACCCTCGTTCAAATAAGTATGTACCGCCTCCCCAGCCACTCGTAATCGCTAATGTCCCCTGTATAAAACCACACTTCGCATGACTTGCTACTAGACGAAAATCGCAAGCTGTTGCAATTTCGCAACCTCCACCAACTGCCGTTCCGTTGATTAACGCAATCGTTGGCACAGGCAATGTCGCAAGGTCATATAATATTTCACCCATCTTACCTAACATACCAAATGCTTCATCCTCTGTTTCGAGTGAATGGAATTCAGATAAATCGCCTCCCGAGCAAAATGATTTATCCCCTGCACCCGTTACGACTAAAAAACGTACATCATCATGATTTCGAATATATGTAATGACCTCTTGTAGCCCATCCATAACCTCATCATTAACTGCATTCCGTTTTTCTTCTCGGTTAATCGTAAACGTCATAATACCTTCTTTGTTATCAATTAAATACGCCATACCATTTCCCCCTTTGTCCCGATGGATAAATTGTATCATACAATTATTATAGTACTATATATCTTTTCATTATTGCCAAAAGATTCCGTCTTTTCTAATCAACAAAAAGGCTAGTAAAGAGCCATGGTCTCTCTACTAGCCTTTTAAGTGAGCAAACACTGTATTATTTGCTAACTACTTCTTTACCTTTGTATTGTCCGCAAGCTTTGCAAACACGGTGTGATAATTTAGCTTCACCACAGTTTGGGCAAGCTACCATACCAGGTACAGATAGTTTGAAATGCGTACGACGCTTTCTTTTTGCAGTTTTAGAAGTTCTTCTAAATGGTACAGCCATTGATGGCACCTCCTTACAGATCGTCTATTCGTCTGTTTGATCAAAATACTTAGCTAATGTAGCAAGTCTTGGATCCACTTTTTGTTCATCAGCTTTTTTGTGTAGTTCAACGTCTTCATCCGTTGCGTAAGACCAGTTTTTGCCACCTTGCACTTGCCCTTCAGAATTCTCCTTGAACACTTGCAAAGGTACCTCAAGAAGCACAAGCTCCTCAATAACCGGCTTCATGTCGATTACTTCACCATCGAGATAGTGAATATCTCCGTCATCTTCCTCTCGTTTTTCCTTGTCAATCCAGCTGAAAACTTCAACTGTCTCAACTTCGATAGGAAACTCAACGTCTTCCCACGTGCGTGCACATGGTAATGTTAACGTCGCTGTCACAGTTAGCTGACATGTCATTTGCGATGCACCGAAAGTACATAGCCCTTTTACATGAATGGGCGAAATTGCTCGAATATCCTGGTTTCGCTCCATCACCTCGTCCAATTGGACATAGGCATCGATTGGCATCCCGTCTTGGCGGTACTTAGATAATTGATGAATTGACCATTTCATTCGTTTAATCACCTCGAGACAACACTGTTGATTATATAATGTGTAAAAATAGATGTCAAGATAATTTCTTGTCACCACAATAAAACCCACCTATAATTAACTATTATAAATCGTATATTTGCTCCAAACCGTTCTAGTAAGAAAAAGCTCCATAGAAGAACGAAAGCAAATGATATTAATAAAGGGGGCTTAAATTTGCAAGCAGTCGGAATAGTTGTTGAATACAATCCTTTTCACAACGGACATGCCTATCATTTGGAACAGGCAAAAAAAGTAGCACACGCGGATATTGTCATCGCAGTCATGAGTGGGAATTTTTTGCAACGCGGTGAACCAGCCATGGTCGATAAATGGACACGCACAAAAATGGCTCTCGCAGGTGGTGTGGATATTGTCATTGAGCTACCCTACGTTTATAGTACCGCACCTGCAACTGATTTCGCAAAAGGAGCAATTTCCTTACTATCTGCCGTTGGTTGCGATTCTTTTGCATTTGGAAGTGAAGATGGTTCCATTCAACCCTTTATGAATACGTTTCAGCTTATTAATAGTCATCGCACTGAATATAACGCTTTTATTAAAGAGAGCCTTAAAACGGGTGCAAGCTATCCTAAAAGTCTACACTATGCCTATGAACAGCTTTCTCAAAAGTTCCCTGCCACATACATTGATTTAGGACAACCAAACAATATACTTGGTTTTCATTATATTGAGGCTGCCATGTCACTAGGTAGTGACATTAAACCTTTAACGATCCCTCGCATTGTTGCAGGTTACCATGACGCTTTGCAAGAAGGGGCATCCATTGCTAGTGCCACAGGAATACGCAAGGCTTTAGCAACAAACAATACGCTACAAAGCGTGCAAGATTTTCTCCCTAAAGCATCATTTGATTATTTAGCTGATTGGCATGGGAAATATGGTGAATTTGCAAGTTGGGAAACTTTTTGGCCTTTTTTACAGTTTACACTTATTCGCCACACACCACATGAACTTACGCGCTACGCTGAAGTATCAGAAGGCATTGAGAATGCTCTAATTAAGGCAGCGAAAACGAGTCATTCATTCAGTAGCTTTATGGAGAAAATCAAATCAAAACGTTATACATGGACGCGACTTCAACGTATGCTCACACACATTTATACCGGGTTTACAAAGGAACAGTTGCAAAGCTTTGACACACCATCTAGTATACGTTTACTGGGGATGAGTAAGAAGGGACAGAGCTATTTAGGCATGCATAAAAAAGATATCCCTTTACCTTTAATCAGTCGTGTTGCAGCAACGGATGACGCTATGCTTGCTGTAGATATTCATGCAGCAGAGGTATACAATTTAAGTATTGAACAAAGAGCAAAAGAGCACAGTCTCCCAAAAGATTATCAAACACCACCGATTCGGTTTTAAGTAATATAAGAATATAAAGGATGCCAGAGAAAATTCTTCTAGCATCCTTTTATGTTGTTGTAAAAAATGATCAATGAATGTCGTGGCTCTTTAAATGAGGGCGATTTCCATTCCGGGCTACTCGCTTTCCCACGGGAGTCGAGTAGCCTTCCATTCCAATCAACAATAGCGTAGAACTTTTATAAATTTTGTACATTTCAAAAGTGATATGACTACTTATCATAATCAAACTAACAGTGACGCAATTGTACATATGCTATTACTGCGATACGTCTTTGAAGATTAAACATTTTGCTACAGTTGCACTTTCGCATAGATCCACCTTGTTGCCGAAGTTTCTCTTTTATCACAATTAGAGAGACCAAAAGGATACATGCTGAGTAAAGTGGTTGATTGGAGTGGAGGATGGGTGACTCCTCGGGGATCAGCGATAGAGGAACGAAGGCTAAAACCATCACATCCTGTGATAACGCCTTCGTGACCAACATCGTGCTGGCCCGACGCCCCCAGGAAGCTCTGCTCTGTGCGAAAGCGAAGCGGCAGCAACAAATGTTTTCTGTAGCGAAAGCAAAGCGTCAGCTACAAATGTTTTATCTGCGCGAAAGCGAAGCGTCAGCGGCAAATGTTTTATCTGCGCGAAAGCGAAGCGGCAGCGGCAAATGTTTTATCTGCGCGAAAGCGAAGCGGCAGCGGCAAATGTTTTATCTGCGCGAAAGCGAAGCGGCAGCGGCAAATGTTTTATCTGCGCGAAAGCGAAGCGGCAGCGGCAAATGTTTTATCTGCGCGAAAGCGAAGCGGCAGCGGCAAATGTTTTATCTGCGCGAAAGCGAAGCGGCAGCGGCAAAGCACCCAGCCGGAACGGAAATCAATCCCTCGCTTTGGTGAAGAGCCATATTAATTATGATGCCAGAAATTCTTCTAGCATCCTTTTTGCTGTTAGAAAACAAATTATATCAGTGACAAAATGACGTCCAACTTTTTAGTTTTATCAGAACGCTTCTAGGAATTATCGGCCAACTTTTGAATTTTATCGACTAACTTTTACGTTTTATCACCCAACTTTTGAATTTTATCGACCAACTTTCACGTTTTATCACCCAACTTTTAGTTTTTATCGACATCCACCTTCCAAAGGGCAAAAAAAGGATTCAACACAAAACTATGTGTGAATCCTTACTTTATTATCCCGCCCAGGATATCACCTTAATTTAGGGTGACTCCCCCTCGAAAGCGCGGAGTTACGGATAAAACTTTATTTCGGCTGTAACTTTTTTAAATATGCAATTGCATCATCTACCGTTTTAACCGGAACTATTTTCATTTTTGTTTTAATTTCTTTCGCAGTCTTTACTGCTGTAGCGTAATTAGATTCCAAATCAGGATATTTAGCTTTCATCTCTGGGGTAATTTCATCATCTGGTGCAAAAAATATTTCCATACCATCACGATCAGCAGCAATGACTTTATAGTCTATGCCACCAATTCTGCCAACAGAGCCATCAACCAGCATTTCCCCCGTCCCCGCAATAGCATAGCCTTTCGTTAAATCTTCTTCAAGAAGTTGGTCTAAAATTTCTAAGGTAAACATTAGCCCAGCAGATGGACCTCCAATATCCTCCGTTTTCATAGACACCGTAGGATTTGTTTCAATCGACTTACTTTCAGTATAAGTAATACCTAACCCCGCTCTTTTTTCTTCTGCTGCAGGGATTTCTTTTAATGTAATCGTTACCTCTTGTTCTTTTTCATTTCGTATATATTTAATGGTCACTTTATCCCCAAGTTGCTTTGGCTTCAGAAGGTCAACAAGCATTTGTTGGTTTTTAATGTTTTGTCCATCAACTTCAATAATTTCATCACCAGCTTTTATTATACTATCCGAAGCACCGCCATCTAGGACATTTAATACAAAAACACCGTTAAAGAGAACTTTGGTTTGGAGGCCCGCTCTCTGAAAAGCTACATACTTCGCATTAAATTGGGAATCAGACATCAATTTAAACTGCCGAACATTATATTCCTCTTCATCCTCTAATGGATTTCGAACTTGACTAATATCCATTAGTTTTTGATATTTTTGAGTTTTTGCCCATAAATATGAAAAAGGAGTAGCTTGCTGCATAGCCACCGTCATTAAGCTCATGGATCCTTTCTCATCGGTATGGCTATTGTCAACGTTAACAAATTTACTGACATCATAAGCACTTCCTGGCTTCATGATATAAGCGTCTAGTCGGTATAACATTAAAAAACAAATCACGACTAATAACACTGCATAAATACTAATTTTTTTCTTCAAAAGAAAAACACCTCCTAGGACGCTTGCAAAACCATACGTTCATGTTTTTGCCTTTTTTACATATATTGATTTTAGCATTTGCCTATGTGAATGACAAAAAGTTGAAACGAGATGATAACATGTATGCGATAATTCAAATAGCGATTTGCATAGTTCTTATTCTATTACTCTTGTTATTCCCACAAACTGCTCATAACGGTACTGATTTAGGTTTAAATCTTTTTATGGATGCCCTTTTCCCGTATTTATTACCTTACCTTATTTTAACGCAATGGCTGCTACGTTTAACGGCTCCTATGCGCACGAAAACAAAAAGAGCTTCTTTATACGTACAAGCCTATATCATTAGCGCACTTGGGGGATATCCATCTGGAGCAACAACAATTGTTTATTTAAAAAATAGTGGGCAATTACATCCTAAAGAAGCAAATTTTTTATTAGCCGTATGTCATGCACCAAGCCCTCTTTTCGTACTAGGCTTTGTAAGCCTTGATTTATTACACAGTAATACGTTTGGATGGATGTTTTTATGTTTACTACATAGTTTTAATATATGTTGTTTAATAACAGGTTACTTCTTATTTCGTAAAACGGATCCTCCTAGCATCTCCATACACAATACGCCTTTATATACAGCGCCATTTTCTGAAAGCATTAAAGAAACAGCACCAACAATACTATTAGTTGGCACTACAATAATTTTTTTCACTACCATCCAGACGATTGTCCAGCAAGGCTTAGATTCATTGCTACCTAAACTGCCCTATACAGCTGAGCTTTCCATAGCTGCAATTCTTGAAGTGACAAATGGTCTTAAAATGACCGTCTCAGCTTTTCCAAACTTTTCGTATTTACCATTACTAGTTGTTATGTTGTTGACCATGCAAAGTATAAGCATTCACTTACAAATTTTCGTTATTGCAAAATCAGCCAAGCTGTCCGTTCGACCATATCTAAAATTCCGCCTACTTAGCATAATCATTGTACCCACTATTTATGCTCTTTTTTTCTTAAAATAAATAAACGTTTGCTTCCACAATAATTCTTATATCCATTTTTTATCCAAACAAAAAGGATGTCTTAAAACAAGACATCCTTTTACTTTTATTTTCCAAAATTATATTTTTCTTTTAACGCTTCTACCACACAAGTAGGAACAAGCTCGCTGACATCACTACCATATTTCGCAACCTCTTTGACAATGCTTGAGCTTAAGAATGAATATTGATTTTTCGTCATAATGAAAAACGTTTCAATGGTTTCATCAAGAAAACGGTTCATCGAAGTGATTTGCATTTCGTATTCAAAATCCGAAACAGCACGTAAACCACGAACAATCGCTTTTGCTTTTTTTTCCTTAGCATAGTCTATTAAAAGCCCTGATGAACTTTCAATACGCACATTAGGCAATGTTTTAGTTACTTCAGCCATTAAAGCCATACGCTCTTCTACTGAAAATAACGGCTGCTTGGATGAATTATTTAAAACAGCAACATAAACTGTGTCAAATACATCTGCCGCCCGTTTAATAATATCTAAGTGACCAAATGTCACCGGATCAAAACTTCCAGGAACTACAGCAACTTTCTCTGACAACCTATTCTCCCTCTTCCTCTATGCAACGATTAATATCGCCTTGTGCATCTTCATTCAGTGGTTGTTTAGACACTCATTGAATGAAGATAAACGGATATAATCGTTCCGCCATATGTTTCTTGTCTCTTTAATACGAAATCCCCGAATCTCTGTGGTAATTCTACTTCTTTTGCATGTTCACATAAAATAATGCCATCATGTTGAATTTTATCATTGTCGACAAGAATCTGCACTAAATCATAATATTCTTTTTGATGATATGGTGGATCTAAAAAAACTAATTTAAACGTAATATCACGTTTTAATAACGCTTTCACAGCACGTTTCGCATCAATACGAAAAAGCTCAGAGCAATCCTCGTAACGACATTTTTTTATGTTTTCCTGAAGTATTTGGAACGCCTTTGCATCCTTTTCGATAAAAACGGCATGCTCAGCCCCTCTACTTAAAGATTCGATACCTAAGCCACCGCTCCCCGCAAATAAATCGAGCGCTGTACCTCCATCAAAGAATGGACCAATAATATTAAATATGGATTCCTTTACTTTATCAGTCGTAGGTCTCGTCGTGTTCCCTGCAATTGCCTTTAACGGCATCCCTTTTCGTTCTCCTGCTACAACTCTCATAGGCAAATCACCGTACTTTCTTATTCCATCTATCAATTTCGCCTTGGCGTAATTGTTGTTATTGCTGTATGCGCTGTCGCTTCACCCTCACTACAAAAACCTGTTTGAAGATAAAAGCATTTTTGCAGCGAAGGACGAACCTCCGCTGCAAAAAAATTTATTCTTGTTCTTGAGTTAACATCTTAATATCGATACGATCATCACTTTTTTGTAATTCTACTAAAAATAATCGTTGTAGCCAAGCTTCTTCAACATAATAATTATTGGCAATTTTAATAATTGGTTCTGAAATAGTCGAATATCTACGTTGATTGAATACATAAAATCCAGGTTCTTTCGGGAATCGGAAGGTACGATTATCACTATTGATATAATAGCCATTTTTACCTTCACCAGCTGTATAGCCTAGATAAGGTAACAATTTATCAGCATTATAAAATACTTGCCCTTCATAAAGTATTACATGAACATCTTCTCTCAAAACGTCATTAACGTAAACACTTCGACCATCTTCAAATAATAGTGGATATGTGCCCTTTTCTTGAGCTGCGTTCAACTTAAAATAGGACGTTTTTACATTTAACACTTCGGATAAAAGATCGTCCATTGATGCAGGGGAAATTGGCTCTTCTCCAAGCTTTTCCAAGGCTTCTTGCCATGCCGTCTCTTGATTAGTTGTCATATATTCTTTTAACGTCTTCACGATTTTCTGTGCTTTATCTGAGCCAATCGTATCCTTCACTAAATAGGATGCCATAACTTCCGGCAACCAAGTTGGTGAATCTTTAAACTTATATTGCGACTTTATTTGCGACATTATAACTTCCTGTTCAACGGCTTGTTCAGTTAGCTCTGGCAAAAATAAAAGTCGGTCATCATGTTCTTTCACGGGATTCTTTTCTTGAATAATAGCTATATGTTGATCATTCAAAAACTTACCCTTCTCCAATGATTTCAAGAAATCTTTTGAAATAGCACCCGGGGCATAAATAGATAACACCGGAGTTTGCTCTTGTACTTTTAAATTACCCGTTTGCCAATAAATATCACGAACTGTACCATACCCACTAAACATTGTATAGTTTACAAGTGATAGTTTTTGCTGACCTACTAAAGGCAAGCCTGTTATCCATTGACCAACAATTTTACTATCAGTTGAAATATGTACAACAGAATAAGATGATTCCCCATTCGTTAATGTGGCGAAAACATTTTGGATGAGCATTTTATCTTTTAAGCCACCCTTAATCGGAATTATGTATGAAACAGATTGTGATTTAGTCTCTCCTTTTTTAAAATATGAGACTTCTTTTGATAAGCGATCACAGCTTTTTTCATTATCGATAAAGCAACTAGGATGTACGGCATTTTCTGGCCACTTGATTTTCACTTTTTGATTGGGTAAATTTTTAAAATGTTGACGAATATCCAGACTATTTTCTCGATAGACAATTTCTATCTCTTGCGAATAACTGAATTCGCCATTGCCTGTTTCTAAGTCAGACGAATAAGCATGGTACTGAAAAAATAACGTTCCGGTAATGATTAGTACTAGAATGGAAAAAAAACTCATTGCAAATTTCATGTGCTTGACCTCCCGCAGCATGATACTATGTGTATTGGAAAGGATGTGCAATTTTTATGCCACAACAATTTATAGAATTAGGTGAGGGCTATGGTGATGTTTACGAGCTGCTTGAAATCGTGAGAACTAATCAAGATCGCTTCCACCAAGCCTTTATACTAACATCCACTAAAGAAGAAAAAAAGGTTGCCTCTTTAGCAGTCGCTTTAAAACCAGTCGGTGAAAGTAAATTCATGCCGATTTATATTTGTCGAGAAGGCATCCCTTATCATGAAGAGCAGCCTTCACAACGACAAAAAATGTTTGAAGAAAGTATTAAACGACTAGATAGAAAAGCGGTTGTTGTAGAAATAAAGCACTCTTCTATATTTTCGGAACCAAAACTATTTTATCAATACTTAATCGGAATAATGAGACTTCATCACTATATCCCGGCGTTAAAATAATATTATAGACCTGCTTTATAGTCATATTCTTTCGCTTTATCTGGTTTTGCATTTTCATACTCAGTTTTAACAAATGGACGATAAGACTTTACAACGTCTTTCACGAATGGAAGGCGTTGTAGTTTTGTTGTCATTGATTCAATTTCCTCTCGCTCGCAATAAATGACTACATATTTTTGCCTTCGAGAAATATAAAGAACATGACCATATTTTCGAAGAGATTTCGCATGTTTTAATTGATGGACGTAAACGATTAGTCCTTGGCGTTCGTTCATAGTATTCCCCTCATTTCTTACATAAAAGAATACCATAGACCGGAAAATGATAGCAACAGAGTTTAGCTGACAGAACGCTCGATTTTCCGTTATAATGGAAAAGCATACAACGTTGACTAAGCGTTTTACATTACTTATGCAAACTATAGAATACTAGTTTATTGCTCACTGAAAATTAAAAAGTGAAATTGCCGGTACTATTTATATTAATTTAATTGTTAAGGAGGACGAATATGGGTAAGAAAACAAAGATTGCACTTGCAATCGCAGCGGCAAGTGCAGCGGCTTGGGCAGGTAGTAAAGCTATTTCTAAACCTCAACAACGAGAAGGTAAACAAGCATTACAATTTGATCACCCAATTATTCTCGCACATCGTGGTGGTGCTCATTTAGCGCCTGAGCATACAATGCCAGCTTTTGAAAAAGCAGCACAGTTAGGTGTTGACGGCTTTGAAATAGATATTCGCTTAACTAAAGATGAGGAAATTATTGTTTTCCACGATGATACTGTCGATCGTACGACAGACGGCTATGGACTTGTGGCAGACATGACTTTAGCAGAAATAAACGCATTAAACCACGGTTATCAATTTGAAGATTTGGATGGGGAATTTCCTTATCGGGATGAAAAAATAGACGTAGTAACATTACGTGAACTTTTAGTAACTTATCCAAACATGTTAGTAAATATTGATATTAAAGATGCACCGGATACGTATGAAGGAAGTTTAATGCCATCTAAACTATGGCGTTTAATTGAAGAGCTTGGTGTTGAAAATCGAGTAGTTGTCACAAGCTTTTACGGTGAGCAGATCGATCGCTTTAATTTATATGCACAAAATCAAGTAGCACTTGGTGCAGGTGAATCAGATGTTCGTAAAGCATTCGCTTCTTTCTCAAGTCAGTTCGGACATTTATATCATCCAAAAGTAGACGTATTCCAGATACCACCTAAGTCAGGAGTAATTACACTAGAATCTCCGAAGTTTATCCAGTTTTTAAACAACTTAAACATCCCCGTTCATTATTGGACTATCAATGATGTAGCAACAATGAACAAATTAATTCACAATGGTGCAAAAGGAATCATTACAGATCGACCTGATATTGCTGTAGAGTTACTACAAAAATAAGAACAAAGAAATGGAGGATTCCCTCCATTTTATTATGGTTAACACATTGATTGGTAAGGGCCCCTTCAAACAGCCCTTACCTTTAGCGGCAATGATACGTATGTTAACCATTATAATCACCAAGGTACTAACGAGATCTTTACGAATAAGTAAATTTTTTAACGATTAGCATACTACTTTGTCATACACATCGTTTGAAAATTGTAAATAACATGGTAAAGTTTACTTAATAAAACAGATAATTAAAAGGACCGTACAGCGCTCGCAATGCTTGTACAGTCCTAGAACAAAATAAATCGCTTCAAAGGCGATTGGCACTGAGAGAGTAAATCATTCCCTAACCGGCCAAGGTATTCAAGGGGTGATTTACTTTTTTTCGTAAAAGTAAATCACATCGAAAATACTAACACGACTAATGAAGAAAAACTAAAAGTCTTATGGGGCATGAGAAAAGCGAAACAACTAGGATCTACGCTCAATTAAGTGGGAGGCTACTCAATGATCTTCAAGTAACCTCCGTTAGCTTAATAATATCGGTTCTGTTCACTTTCATTTTTCAGAAATTGACTGTTATTGACATTGTTCCAAATTTTTAAAGCAATTGGATAACAAGTATCAATCGAATATACTTCATCCAACTTTTCAATAAAGACCTCCCGTATCACTACAGCTAATTTTTCAACAGATGTTGCTGTTGGTAGAAGCTCTACAATATATCTTATTTCTGGGTTATATTCATCCTCAGGTGTTTGATGTAAAAATTGCTTCGGATCCCAATCATCAATTACTTCTTTAACAATTTTATAGTGGTTCATAATATCCCTCTTTTGAAATATTGTATTTTTGGTAATCTATACCACGCCATTATTCAACTAACCTGTTCCTTTACTTTAAAACGTTCAAAACTAACAAAAGTTCCAATTATGAATAATTTTAACAATTTAAATTATCGAAAATCCATCTCTTCTTATTGAAGAAACCTGCCCCTTAGTTCCTTCGTTTGATCCAATTTCTATTACCTTCATCTTCCTCTGTTTCATTAAAAACTATAAGAACTATAAAAATCACATCAACATATATAGTATTTAACCATAAAAAAGAACAGTAGGTTAACGTAGAATACGTTAACTACTGCTCGTAATTATAGTCTATATAAAGTGTTCGTATACCGTCATCGACACCACCTCCTTTCTCTTTGCAAAAGCAAAGTAAGAAGATAGGATGCCGACCACCCTTTAAACCTTTATTTTGTAAACTTAATTATAACATTTTTGTTTATTTTAAACAAAATTCTTCAAGCGGTGTAAAGGAAAGCCCACTGTTTATTTTTTACTATTGCAAATGATTTAATACCGCATCCGTAACATCACGCAATGTCGCTTTTCCTCCCAAATCGCCCGTTTTAATACCTTCTGCTAATGTTGCTTCTATCGCGTTTAGCACTTTTGTACCTAGCTCATGATATCCTAAAAAATCAAGCATCATTTTACCTGTCCAAATTTGTCCAAGCGGATTTGCTATTCCTTGACCTGCAATATCAGGAGCGGAGCCATGGACTGGTTCAAACATGGATGGGTAATGTCGTTCTATATTTAAATTTGCAGCTGGTGCAATTCCGATACTTCCCATAATTGCACCACCTAAGTCAGTTAAAATATCACCAAATAAATTTGATGCAACGATTACATCAAAGTTTTCAGGCTTCATCACTAAAAAGGCAGCTAAGGCATCAATGTGATTAGATACTTGTTCTATGTTATCGTAATCTTTACCTACTTGTGCAAATACCTCATCCCAAAAAGGCATACTGTACGTAATGCCATTAGATTTTGTCGCACTTGTAACATGCTGGCGACGAGTTTTCGCCATTTCAAATGCATATCGCATTGCACGCTCTGTTCCCTTCCTTGTAAAAATAGCATTTTGGATCGCCACCTCATCCTGTCCACTATGTATTCTACCACCACTCTCAGCATACTCTCCCTCTGAGTTTTCACGGACAACAACAAAATCAAAATCATTTGGGTTGCGTAAAGGCGAAGGCAAACCTTTGAGTAACTTTGCTGGACGTACATTAATAGATTGCTTCATCTCACGACGGATTTTAATAAGTAGCCCCCATAATGAAATGTGATCCGGTACTAAATCTGGCATGCCTACAGCACCTAAAAAGATTTGATCATAGCCTTTCAAAATTTCAATACCGTTATCAGGCATCATTTTACCTGTCTCTAAATAATAATCACAACCCCACGGGAATGTTGTCCATTCAAATTGAAAGCTGCCATCTAATTGAGCGGCTTTATTCAGCACTTCTATCGCCGCTGGTACAACCTCTTTACCAATCCCATCTCCCGGTATAACGGCAATTCGATAAGTCTTCATCTGTTCATCCTCCTTTAGTTTCTATAACGCCTATGCAATTACTATACAATTTTCCCGCAATCTTTACACCTGTTGTTTACGGATGACGATTTAGCATAATGCTAAAAAAGACTATATATAAACTCATCCGAGTTTGTATATAGTCTAAGAAAAAGTATAACCTTATTTTATGCAGAGCAAGAGCAAGAGCCGCCTGACCCACATCCTCCACCACATGAAGAACCTGATGCAAAGAACGGATTACTTACAGGAACTTTTACCGCTTCTGAAACCGTTTTCCCTACAAGTAAGCTTATTTCGTCTAGTAAATCTTGAAAATCGTTCTCAGCAATCTTCAAAGCTGAAACTTTTTCATTTAAATCGAGTGCGCGCTTTTGCTGACGAATCGATTTCATAATTGTATGATAGTCCGGATGATATTTTCCGAAACGTTGTACATCTTCGTACTGCTCCTTCATGCGATTAAATGCGTAAATAGCTTCAACTAATTGGACATCGCTATATACAGCATCATACGCTTGCTGTAGCGTTTTCGCAGGCTCAGAGGAAAGAATCATCTCACAAAGCGCATCGGCCTCATCCAAAATGATTGCCCAGTCAGAGGTCATCATCATTTTTAATTCCCCCAATCTCTTACCCATCATAACAGATTTTATGGTAATTTTACATTAATGATATTTTTAAATGAAGGAGTTTTTACATTGGTACCATCGTCTAAAGGACAAATAGAACAATTACTTGCAGAAATTTTACAACATAGCACAGCTGAAGATGAGGAAGTGTTACTACATTTATTGTCTGGCCTGCGCGATAAACAACAAGGTATACATCGACGCTATATTAATGCTGCCTTACACATGGTTGGCAAATTTGAGCCTGAAGTTAGTGAAGTTCGTATTCCCATTACACCCGTCATCCATAATACCATTAAGGTACCGCACGGTGGGATTATTGCTACAATTGCAGATGCAGCAATGGGAGGACTTGCTTCGCGTTCAGTACCAGAAGGCTTTAATGTTGTCACAACAAACATGAATATCTCTTATATTGCTACAACAACCAACAAAGAACTAATTGCTCGTGGACGTTTCGTACATAAAGGGCGACAGACACTTGTAATGGAATGTGATATAGAGGATGAGACCGGACGAAAACTCGCTATTGCGACTGGTTCTTTCTTTGTCATTCAACGCCGTCCTCAGACATAAGATTTAAAAAGTAATCTCGAATACATTGTTGATCGGAAAAAGGGAATTTTTGATTTTTTATTTGCTGCGTCTGTTCATGCCCTTTTCCGGCAACAAGTACAATATCTCCTTTTTGTGCTTTTGCCAATGCTTGATGAATAGCAACTTTTCGATCTAGATAGATTTCATAATATTGCTGCTCAGTAAAACCAGCAATAATACTCTCGTTTATTAAAATCGGATCTTCATCACGTGGATTATCAGTCGTTAAAAAAATGATATCTGCATGCTTACTAGCCACCGCTCCCATTGCAAAACGCTTTGCCTTATCTCGATTTCCCCCACAGCTAAAAACAAGGTAAAGGGTTTTCGAGCGATCAAAAGTTTGCAAAACAGCCTGTAATGCCTCTGCAGTATGTGCGTAATCTACGTACACATCAATCCCAAATGGATTGTCTATTTTCTCCAGTCTTCCTTCTGGTAGCCTTAACAACCACATATGCTCTGCTATCTCTTCAATGGAGAAGCCTAGGCGCCATAATGTCATCAATGCTGCTACTGCATTTTGCACATGATATTTACCGATAAATGGTATTTCAACAATGTGTTCACTCGATGACGTTTGTAAACAAAGTACTGTTTTTCCAATTGATTCACTGACAATTTGGATATGTAAATCATTATGATTATCAAAGCCAAATGAGCAGGATTTTTTCTTATCATAAATACCGACGGAACGGCAAAAATTATCATCTCCATTTAGCACTAATTTTTTCGATAAATCTGCCAACCTTTTTTTGGCACGCTTATATGCCTCAAGCCCTCCGTGATCTTCTAAATGGTCCTCCGATAAATTTAAAAAAACACCACAATCGATATCACAATGATCAAGTCTATGTTGCTGTAATCCCATTGATGAAGCTTCTAAAACAACATGTGTAACACCATTTCGTACACATTGCTTTAAAATTGGATGTAACTCTTTTGCCTGTAATGTAGTTAATTGCTCATACACTGTTTGTTGTTTCTGTTCATTGATAAAAAATCCTACAGTTCCGATAACTGCAACGTTTTTATGTAAGGCTCTTAATAATTGGCTCACAAAATGACTCACTGTTGTTTTACCATTTGTACCTGTAATCGCAATGACCGTTAATGCTTCTGCGGGAAAGGCTGAAATCTTTGCACTCGCATATGATAAAAATAGGGATGTATTCGGAACCCAAACAAAAGGAATATTTTGATCAGTAATGGGTAATGAAATACTTTCCTCTGATACTATAGCGGCAGCACCCCGAGCTATTGCTTCTTTGACAAAACGACTTCCCGATGTTTTCTTACCCTTACGTACAATAAAAATATCCCCTGGTTTTACTGCCTGAGCATAATCCTCGACGCCTGTAATAGTTGTGCGAATGGATCCTCCGGTTACACTACATGGCCAATCTTTTAATAGTTCAGCTAATTGCAAGCTCCATTCCTCCTTTCGGTTCTCTATCATATGACGGCGTATGTAACGGTGTGACGAAAAATATAGGCGGTCATTGCGCTTACCTTTTTTTCGTTTAAAGACGAAAAGACTGAAGACAAACTTGATTTCGCCAAGTTTATCTTCAGTCTTAAATTTCTATATATCCCACATTAACAAAGTCGTCCAATCACTTTATGGTGATGATTCATCAATATGTTCCATCGGTTCCTCGGAGTCTTTATTCTCTTTATCCAGCTCCGGAGAAGATGATTCTAAAAATATTTGCGTATAATAGTTTAAAAATACCCCAGATCCCACTGTTGTATATCGATCATTTAACATGACATTTCGATGCTCAGGTGAATTCAGCCAGCCGTGCATGACTTCGATTGCATCAAAATAATCAGTTGCAAGATTTTCATTCGCTTCACTATATTCGATTCCATGTGTTCCTAACCTCTTTTTTAAATCTCCATTTATTGGTGATTCATGACCAAGGAAATTTTGAACCTTCATATCTTCAGAATGCACTTTTGCAACTTCTTCTAATGATTGATCGATATTTAATGGAGCTAAATCATGTTGAACTCTTGTGATATTTATTAAATCATCAAGCTGTGCGGCATTTGCTTCATTAATTTCCTGCTGTAAAAAAGAAGATGGTGGTGTTGGTATAACTAGCTCACCTTGATAAGTCATTTCATAAGGTTGATGTAGAACAAGGGTTTTACTATTCGTAAAGCGTATTCCTTGTAGCTCTCCTGTTTCTCTATCTATATATAGTTGTGCAAAAAGCCCATCGAATTTTACAAGCAGTCGTGTCTGCATATCTTCTTCACTCATCGAGAAAACGAAAATATTTTTACCAACATTTGCAGTTACTTCATAATCAATGATGGTCATTCGGTATATATCGTCGCGCTTCTGACCAATCTTAAAAGGAGAAGCATCTAAGTCTTTACCAGCAATATAAACTTGTGTCACAACATTATTGTCAACACCTACCATGAAAAATGTAGAAGCACTTGCATTATAAATCCACCAATCATATCCGAATGAGGAAGATTCCTTTCGTACTGGTTTACCATATCTCTCCAAGACTACCTTTGCTTCTTTACCTATTAATGTCGACATTCCGCTTTTTGGACGTGTCGTTGCCCCCATTTCAGGCTGCTTTAATTCAGTTTTGGGAATAATATTTGAATTGGCATTCGGGCCTTTAAGTGGCTCGTTTTCACGTGGGGCTGTATTAAAAAACATAAAGCCAATCAACGCAACTGCAGCACATGCCATAAAAATGCGAAATAAAGCTTTCATACATGACTCCTTCTTATCACATTATTCTATTTATTATATCAATTGTAATTGGGTTGACACAATGTTGTCATTGCAACAATGTCGAATATGCTCTATTATAAAAATGAGCGTATACTTTGTACGAGAACCTAAAGGAGGATTATAGATGTATTTCGAAAATACTAACCTTGAAAATTTAACAGCTGATCAAGAACTTATTGTAAGCGTCATGAAAAAAAATGGTTTAGAATGTGATGGCGGCTGGGATTACGAGCGTATGACATTTGATAAGCGCTTCGATACTCGTGAAGGACGTTATTACCTACGTGTATTCTCATATGCAAAATCTGGTGATGTTGGTGCACACGATGCCATCCTAACATTAATGAAACCAGTACTTGGTAAGTACTACTATCCACACGGTGTAGAGTATGGTGACGATGAAGTTTATCCAGCTCATCTTGTAAAAAAATGTGAAGAAATCTTAAAAAAGGTTAAACTTGACCTAGAAGCTTTTGAAATTCGTGCATAATTTTAATTAGTTATTTCACGTTGCATACATGTCGATTAAACATCGAAATTATTTTATTTTTTTATTAGGATTCACAATAAATTGGCAACAGCATGCAGTGCAATAGCTATATCTGAAAAGACTGGTGGTCCAGTCTTTTTTATTTTGAGTAAAAATTTTATTTCTTCTCATACTAACTATATCTTTTACAGGATGTAGGTGAGATAAATGTTACAATTTTTAAAACACCCCTTTTTTCGCCATCCGATCATCGTTATAGCTACCGGAATTGCGATTCTCTGGTTTATATCCCTGTCATTACCCATACTACTTGCCTACGTAACTGCATTATTAGTGGAACCTGTCATCATACGAATGAGTAAACGATTCCGAAAAAAACGCAAAATAATCGCATCCATTTTTTTTATGCTCTTTACAAGCATGACATTACTATTATGTATTCTCATTATATTTATAGGCTGGAAGCAATTTTCAACAATTATTATTCATATTCCTGAGTACCTCAATCAACTGTCAGCACTATGGATTCAAATACAATCCAAGCTTTCCAACTATACTTACCGTTTGCCCTTAGATCTTGTTATACAAATTCAAGATATGATAGCACGGGCTCTATCTTCAATCGAGAAATATGCTCTTTCTTTAACAAATTTGAATGTTTGGTCATCTTTACTTACGTATATAACTTCTCGTTTGTTTGATATTTTTGTTTATTGGGTAGTATTATATATGTTTCTTTTAGAATTGCCGACTATTAATCGTAAAATGTTAGCGCCTATTCCGTTTCACCATCATCAAAAAATACTATTTATTGGACAGCGCGTAAAACTTGCTTTATTTGGTTTTTTGAAAGCACAATTTTTTGTTGGTATTTGCATTTTTGCGATAGCTTTTGCAACCTTTTATTTTCTTAAAGCCCCGTTCCCACTAATATTATCACTCTTACTAGTCGTTTTAGATTTCGTCCCTTTTTTAGATTCATTTATCGTGCTGATTCCTTGGGCAATCTACAAAGCCTTTACAGGTGAATATTTCTTTGCGGTCGTGCTAGTCATACTTACAATCGCACAATTTTTAGTTCGGCGTATGATTGAGCCTAGAGTCATTGGAAATAAAGTTGGACTCTCCTCTTTAACAACGTTTATTGCCATGTTTATCGGTTTTAAAATGTTTGGATTTCTCGGTATTTTAATTGGTCCTTTACTCGTTGTTGTTGTCGTTTCCTTATTTAAGCAGACATCCATAAAAAATCTCCCACCTTCTCAAAAATAAGGAGGGAGATTTTTTATTATTTACTGAAATAACTTAAAACCCTAATATAGCTTTAATAACAGATGTTGTTTCACCTGGTTCAAACATTACATATAGTAAAATGTATACTAAAACTCCGGTAATAGCTACGAAGAACCAAATAATACTTGTAATTGGTCCAATACGACGGTGAAGTTTGAGATTCGTTTTTAAACCAGAAATAATACTAACAATACCAAACACCGCACCAGTTGTTGCAAGCGTAATATGGAAAATTAAGAAGAACGTATAATACGGTTTTAAATCTTCTCCCCCACCAAACGCTGTGTTCCCAATAAAGACTGTACGCGAAGCATATATAATAAAGAAGATTAGTGCTGCAACTCCTGCAGCAAGCATTACTTTTTTATGTGCCTCTACTTTTCTTTTTATAATTAAGCCCCAACCAATAGCTACAAGTACAGCACTAATAACGATGAATGATGTACTTATAGTAGGCAAAATTTGCAATTCCATTCACAAAACCCCTTATACAAAATAAATTTCTTTTTTTTCAACTAATGTTGCTGTTGGCTTTCCCATTTCTTTTGATGTTCTTTTAATGCATCTGCAGTAATTTTATCAGGATCCTTTTGTTCTGAACGATACCAATTAATAAAGATTGCTCCAAGTAATACACCAAAAATAAGCTCTTGTAAAATCTTCATCAAAACGCCGCCTAGTTGCTGATCGGCAACAGCTGTCATATTTGTAAAGAGCTCTGGTCCTGAAAGAGATAAACTAGATAATGTAGAAGCCGGTACACAAAGTTCCATTGCCTTCAGCCACGCATCACCATTTGTATATGTTTCATACATAGCGTTTGGCGCAAAAATAATTAATGCACACGCAGGTGTAATTAATACCGCATTAGCAATGATATAGGCTAATTTATGCAAAGGTTTCATTTGCGCACGATTCGGCATATTTTGAATCAAAGGCCAGTACATTAGGACAGCAGAAACAAATAATACAAATGTATATGTACCATGCAAAGTTTCGTTTAATTTAATGTAGTCTAAAACTGCAGGTAAATGGTAGAAAGAAAATAAACCAATAAATACAAATACCGAAACGACAGGGATTGTAAATGTTTTAAATAGAGTTTTAACTACTGGTGCTTCAATAGCAACCTTCCATACCCACCAAGGAATTCCCTTAATAATGAAAATCGGTACAAGTAACAATAAAATAGCCATTTGCACCATATGCATCGTAAACATAATGTGCGCCATTAAATCTATTGGTGATCCTTTAATAATATAAATCGTTACCATTGCCAGTACAAAATAAATAGCCTCTTCTTTTTTTAAAGGCTCACTTACTTTAAAATCCTTGCGCCACTTTGTTGTGACTAAAAAATAGATGACTGTTATGAAAACAAGAACCCCTATTAAATACGGGCTCCATAAAGCTTGGAAACCAAATATACTAAGTGGCATACAAAACGCACTCCTTTAACTTCAGTACTCCCATTATAGAACGCTTACACTTATTCTGCAATGAACGAAAGGTGAACAAATTACTATCTATCTATAGTTTACCTTTCTTACAGGATTATCATATTTATAGAAAAAATATTCGAAGTATAAAAACCCAACATGAATTATATTTTTTCTTATAAGCTCCTCACCAATAACGTGGGGGTTGATTTCCGTTCCGACTGGGCGCTTTCCTGGGGGCGTCCGATGAGCCGCTTCACTCGCGTTGCTCGCTCCAGGGTCTCATCTGTGACGCTAATCCCCAAGGAGTCGCCCAGTCTCCACTCCAATCAACCTATTCACATAGTATGTATTTTCTACCTGTCACTATAATTTAAATGATAAAACGTATCTTTAGGAAAGGGTTTGTCTGTGAAAAAGTGAAGCGGCAGCGGTAATGTAGCGGAGGACTCTCGACCATAGAAAAAGCGAGAGCCTAGAACAGAAATCACTTTCACATGAATTATATTAGTTCTTACCTGCTCAACACTATATCGTGAATAGAACCCAAAAAGAAAAGCACGTTCCTACATAAAGTAGAGAACGTGCTTTTTGGGGGATTACCACCAAATAATTGTTAAAAATGCTAAGAAGAATGTAAATGCGATTAGTATACCCATCCACATGAAGAAGCCAATTACACCACCGAAGTGTGTTTTTTTGTCTTCTAAGTGCATGAAAGCGTAAAGTTGAAGGACAACTTGAACACTAGCAAGCAATAAAATAAGCGGTAATACTAAGTATTTAGAAAAATCAGCAGCAACTACTGCGAATGCGATAAACGTAAAGAAAATCATAATCGCAAAGTTGATAACTTGTTTACGCATATGAACGGCATTATGATGACGATCATACTCGTATTGTGCCTGAGTCTTAGCAACTATAGGTGTATCGTGTGTAGACATATTATCCGATCACTCCCATCAAGTATACTACTGTAAAGATGAATACCCAAACTACGTCGATAAAGTGCCAGTATAAAGCAGCCACGAAGAATTTAGGTGCATTGTATAGGTTAAGACCACGCTTAGCATTACGTAGCATTAACGTAGCAAACCACACAAGACCTAATGTTACGTGGAAACCATGTGTACCAACTAATGAATAAAACGCAGTTGAGAACGCAGATTGGTCAAAAGTAAAGCCTTTGTGTACATAGTGGTAGAACTCATAGATTTCAAGACCTAAGAATCCAAGACCTAAAAGTAATGTAATACCAAACCAAGTTTGCATAGCTTTAAAGTTAAAGTTACGCATATGGTAAATGGCATAAACAGACGTTAGTGAAGATGTTAATAATAACATCGTCATAGCGAAAGCTAAAGGTAATTCAAATAAACTTTGTGTTGTGAACTCCATGCCAGCAGGCCCTTTGTTCTTAAGCGCTAGATAAGTAGCGAATAAACTTGCGAAAAGTACAACTTCACAGGCAAGGAAAATCCAGAAACCAACAACTTTATTTTTCCCTTCCATCGTCGCTTGTTCAGGATGATCTGGCCAAGTATGAGGAGTAAATTTAGTATTGAAATCCATTATTTATTTCCTCCTTTGCCGTAAAGATGTTCTTCAATTTCAAGAATTTCTTCTTTGTGTAAGTGGAAGCCGTGATCGTCCTTAACAGAACGGAAAATCATAGCACCAAATGTAATTGCAAGACCACCAATTAACACATAAATTGACCATGGTTTATCAGGATCTTGATTATAAAGAGCACCGAATGCTGCGATAAACAAGCCCACAGAAATAACAAATGGAATAGCTGAGTTGTTTGGCATATGAATATCACCGATTGGCTCAGCAAATGTAATTTCTTTATTACCTTCTTGCTTTTCAATCCACCATGGATCTAAACCACGAACAAGTGGTGTTTGACGGAAGTTATAGAATGGGATTGGTTGTGGAATTGACCATTCTAATGTACGTCCATCGCCCCATGGGTCGCGACCTGCTGGTTTGCCTTTGATAGACATTAAGCAGTTGATTACCATTAAGATAACCCCTACACCCATCATTAATGCACCGATTGTAGAGATATAGTTGAACTGATCCCAACCTTGACCTTCCATGTACGTGAATACGCGACGTGGCATACCCATTAAACCTAAGAAGTGTTGAACGAAGAACGTTAAATGGAATCCGATAAAGAATACCCAGAACGTAATTTTACCAAGTGTTTCGTTTAACATACGGTTGAAGAAAATTGGCCAGTAGAAGTGCGCTGAACCGAATAACGCTGTTACGATACCACCAACGATTACGTAGTGGAAGTGAGCAACGATAAAGTAAGAATCGTGTAATTGGTAGTCAAGAGGTGCAGATGCTTGCATTACCCCTGTAACACCACCCGCAACGAATGACGGGATGAAACCAAGTGCATAAAGCATTGGTGTTGTAACTTTAATAGATCCGCCCCAAATAGTTAAGATCCAGTTGAATACTTTCATACCTGTTGGAACGGCAATTGCCATTGTTGCAACAGCAAAAATTGCGTTTGCTGTTGGCCCAAGACCAACTGTAAACATGTGGTGAGCCCAAACCATGAACCCTAAGAAACCGATTAAAATTGTTGCGAATACCATTGAAGAGTATCCAAATAAACGTTTACGAGAGAACGCTGGAATAATCTCAGAGAATAAACCGAATGCCGGTAATACTAAGATATAAACCTCTGGGTGTCCGAAGATCCAGAATAAGTGTTCCCAAATAATTGTGTTACCACCCATTAAATGGTTAAAGAAGTTACCACCGAACATGCGGTCAAATAACATCATTAATAAACCAATTGTTAGTGGAGGGAATGCGAATAGGATTAATGCACTTGATACAAGCGCAGTCCAAGTGAATAATGGCATACGCATGAATGTCATACCTGGAGCACGCATTGTAATAATCGTTACGATAAAGTTAAGACCTGAAATTAATGTACCTGCCCCTGATATTTGTAAACCTAGAACATAGAAGTCAATACCATGTCCAGGAGAATATAAAGATAATGATGCATAAGAAGTCCAGCCCGCATCAGGAGCACCACCCATAAAGAATGATAGGTGAAGGAATACTGCACCTAGGAAGAATAACCAGAACCCTAAAGAGTTAAGGAACGGGAATGCTACGTCACGCGCACCAATTTGTAATGGTACAAGCATGTTCATAAATGCAAATAGTAATGGAGTCGCAGCTAGGAATAACATTGTTGTTCCGTGCATTGTTAATAATTGATTGAAAAAACCAGCTGATACGAAATCGTTATTTGGCTGCATTAATTGAATACGCATTAATAACGCTTCAAAACCAGCGATAGCAAAGAACAATGTACCGGCTAATAAATACATTACGGCTAACTTTTTATGGTCAACAGTTGTAATGTATTCCCAGACAGTTGCTCCAAAGCCCTTTTTCTGTGTGTATGAGCTCACAACTTTTACCTCCCTCAAAGTTTGTTACATAAAAGTTAAAATTATTTCTCAACAGATAAGCCCATGATATAAGTTGCTAGAGCTTGAATTTCTTCGTCAGTTAAATCACCATAAACTGGCGCAGTACCTTCTGTGTTCATCATTAAGTTGCCTGGTTTAAACTGCCCAGGATCCTTAATCCATGCTTTTAAGTTTTCTTCGTTATGTTCTAAGAAACCAGCAACTCGGTTACGGTCACCGAATGCAGTTAAGTTAGGACCTGGTGTACCTGGAGCGCTTGTACCCGATACAGCATGACAACCCATACAGCTCTTAGCAAATGTTGCTTCCCCTAGATCAGTTGAAGTTTTATCAGCTAGTTTTTTATCTGTTGCTTTCATTGAAGCTACCCATGCATCAAATGCATCAGGGCTTAATGCTTTAACTTTGAAGTCCATTAAAGCATGTGAAGGACCACATAATTCAGCACATTTACCATAGAATACGCCGTCTTTAAGGTCTTTTGATTCTTTATCGAATTCTAGATAGAACTTGTTTAAGTTATCAACGTTCGTATCCATTTTACCGCCTACAGCAGGAATCCAGAATGAGTGCTTAACATCGGCAGCTTTTAAGTTAAAGTAAACTTTTTGACCTGTTGGTACAACTAATTCTTGTGCAGTTACAATACCTTGGTTAGGATATTCAAACTCCCACCAATATAATTTTGCAGTTACATTTACTGTAAGTGCTGTTTTGTCACCGTTCTCATCTACTTCGTCCATCGCAGCAACATCTGCAAATTTGTAAGTAGCCGTAACAACTGGTACAGCTAAGATTAATAATAAAATAATTGGAATAACTGTCCAAATCACTTCAAGAGTGTGACTTCCTTCTACTTGCTTAGGAATAACGTTTTCGCCAACTTTTGAACGGCGGAATTTTAAGAATGCAAGTAAATAGATAACGGATACTACTACTACAACCAACGTCATAATTCCAGTAGCTAACATTAATAGGTTGAATTGTTCTTTACCTACTTGACCAGATGGTTTAAGTGCAGAAATATAATCTTCACCACAACCAGAAAGGAAAACCATCATCACTGCTAGTAGTGAAAAAAGACGCCATTTTTTAAGCCCTTTCATCATAGCTTAATTAAACCCCTCTTTCTTTGTTGTATTTTCATGTGTACCTAGGACATAAGTTCTGTCTATATGAATTCTTTAGAAAAAGAAAGAATTCCTAAATTTAGCTAAACAACGCAAAAATGATGATGGACACAAATAATATGGTCATATGATTCAAAGAATAGATAAACATTTTATTTGCCCATTTCATATCATCTTTTGTGGTAAAGCCTTTAAAAGCTAGAATCAACCAGCCCAAGTTCAATGCAGTGGCAAGAATTATGAAGCCAACCCCAAGCTCCGGTAAAAGGAATGGTAATGGTAATAATAAAAGAATCCAGAATAACATCGAGTACTTCGTACGTTTAAATCCTTTTACTACAGGTAGCATTGGTATATTAGCTGCACGATATTCCTCAGTACGTTTCATAGCAAGCGCATAAAAATGCGGTGGTTGCCATGCAAACATGATAAGGAATAAGGCAAGTGCTCCAGGACCTAATGTAGGTTCAACAGCTGCAAACCCAATAACAGGTGGGATTGCCCCTGAAATACTTCCTACAACCGTGTTACTAACATGCTTCCTCTTTGACCACATTGAGTACAGAACGACATAAGCAAATATTCCTGCTAGTCCCCACATGCCGGCCGCAAACGATGCCGCAAATAACAAAATTTCACCTACAATTAAAAATGAGAGGGCAATGGTCAATACAAAATTCGGCTTAAATCTACCTGTTACTGTCGGTCTACTTTTTGTTCTTTTCATGATTGGATCAATATCCTGATCAATAAAGTTATTCATTGCGCCTGAGCCACCTATAATGAATGCCGCACCCAGCATGGTGAACAATATGACATCAAGCTCTTGCAAGAAGTGTCTACTAGTAAATTGAAATGCCAGCCACATCCCTGTAAACGTTGTGACAAGATTCGAGTTGACGATTCCGATTTTTATTAGTGCTAAGAAATCTTTCACAACAGATGTTGGTGCTGATCCACTATTTCTAGCAGCCGTCAGTGCACGACCGTTTGACATGATACCTCTCCTTTCATTTTTGTAAGCATATTCCGCTACCAATTACTATAGCGAAATTTGCGATTGATTTCTAGACATTAAGTGAAATTTAGATGAAGTTGTAAAAATTAGCTTTGTCTAGAAATATATAATAAAACAACATATCTATAGTAAAACATTTTCTAAAATGAATTGTGAAGGTTAGAGCACGAAATTATGAACAATTTGTGAAATGGAATCAACATCTAATACTCCCTACTCTTTACAAGTTGTTTTTTACCTGTTTTTTCGATATTATCTAGTAGCAGAAACATTACTTTCATGTAATGTTCATAGATAAAGTAGGTGACTCATTTTATGCAACACAACAGGTATCTGAAATGGTTTGCTGTTGCCGCTACAGTTGGGATGCTCCTTATTTTACTAGGTGGAGCACTTGTAACCAAAACAGATAGTGGCTTAGGCTGTGGTCGAAACTGGCCTGATTGCAATGGTTCTCTTATTCCAAAAGAAATTACACCAGCAGTCTTAATTGAATTTTCACATCGTCTTGTAACTGGGGTCGTATCTATTTCAATTCTTGCGTTAACAGTTTGGACATGGCGTAAACTCGGTCATATTCGTGAAGTAAAATTATTAGGTTTCTTAGCGATGTTTTTCTTAATCGCACAAGCTCTTATCGGAGCAGCTCAAGTGTTGTGGGGACAAGGTGATTTCATATTAGCGCTCCACTTTGGGATTTCTCTTATTTCCTTTGCTGCTGTTCTCCTTCTTTCTATGATTGTATTTGAAGTTGATCGGAAATTTGATGCCGATAACGTTTTTATTGGAAAAAAACTACGTTGGCATACAATTGCTGTCACAATTTATTCTTATTTAGTCGTTTATACAGGGGCGCTTGTTCGCCATACAGATTCTAGCTTAATATGTCCTGACTGGCCATTTTGCTATAACGAAACACCATTCGCAGCTTTTAATAATATGTATGAATGGGTGCAAATGGGGCATCGTCTAGCTGTTCTTATCTTTTTCATTTGGATTGCATACATAACTTGGCACGCTGTAAAAGAATATAAAAATCAACGAGTAATTTACTATGGCTGGATTATTGCCTTTACTATAGTCATTTTACAAGTGATTGCTGGCATGTTAGTAGTCCTAACTAAATTGAATTTAACAGTCGCATTACTTCATTCATTATTTATTTCAATTTTATTTGGTCTACTTTGCTATATGGTAATGCTAGTTGCGCGTAGCAATTATAATGAAAAAAACAAATAATAGTAGAAAAAGATTCGCCTTCTGTTTCGATGGCGAATCTTTTTCATTTCAAACGCTTCTACTTAAGTAATTTCAAAAAATCGACAAATGTCGATAAAAATTAAAAGTTGGGTGATAAAACGTGAAAGTTAGTCGATAAAATTCAAAAGTTGGGCGATAAAACGTGGAAGTTAGTCGATAAAATTCAAAAGTTGGGCGATAAAACGTGGATAGATTGATAACCATCACATCCTGTGATATTTAATAATGAACCAATAAAAAAGGTTATTAGTATGCTATAAAAGCTATCTAATAACCTTCTTTATAATCAGTTATTCAATTTCAATTAACAAATCACCTGTTGAAATGGCGTCACCTGCACTAGCGTATACTTCTTTCACGATACCGTCTTTTGGTGCTTGGACGGTCGTTTCCATTTTCATCGCTTCGGTAATTAATAAGTGATCCCCACGTTTTACATGGCTTCCTTTTGATACAACTACTTTTAAGACCGTACCTGGCATCGTTGCGCCAATTTGATTTGGATTGGTTGGATCCGCCTTTAACGCTAGGTTACCATCTACTTCTACAGTCATATCTTGAATCACTAGTTCACGAGATTGACCGTTTAACTCAAAGTAAATAACACGCGTGCCATCGTGCTGTGGTTCACCGATGGAAACAAGTTTAATAATTAGTGTTTTACCTTTTTCGATCTCTACTTCGATTTCTTCACCTAGTTTTAACCCGTATAAGAATGTTGGCGTATCTAAGACCGAAATATTGCCGAAGGAGTTCACTGTTTTTGCATACTCTTCAAACACTTTTGGATACAAAGCAAACGCTAGCACATCCTGTTTCGTTACGGCACGATTTAATTTCTCCTCTAATACCGCCTTTAGTTGCTCAAAATTCACAGGCTCCAGTAGCTCACCAGGGCGTACCGTAATTGCTTCACGATCCTTTAACACAACCTTTTGTAGAGCCTCCGGGAAACCGCCATGCGGTTGTCCTAAATAGCCCTGGAAGAACTCAATCACAGAATCTGGGAAATCGATAGTTTGCCCTTTTGTCAGTACAGAATTTTCATCTAAATCATTTTGCACCATAAATAACGCCATATCACCGACTACTTTCGATGATGGGGTTACTTTGACAATATCACCAAATAGAAGGTTTACGCGAGAATACATGCGCTTCACTTCTTCCCATCTGTCCCCAAGACCCACTGCTTTGGCCTGCTGTTGCAGGTTACTGTATTGGCCACCTGGCATCTCATGGACATAAATTTCAGAATGCGGGCTAATCATACCACTTTCAAAATCCTTATAATACTTACGTACATCTTCCCAGTAATACGATAACTTTTCTAGTGCATCGATGTCGCCACGAACCTTACGCTCACTGCCCATCATTGCATAGTACAAGGAGTTTGCACTTGGCTGTGACGTTAAACCTGCCATTGAACCGAGCGCTGTATCAATGATGTCTACTCCCGCTTCAATCGCCTTGGCATATAAATAAATACCATTGCCACTTGTATCATGCGTATGCAAGTGGATTGGCAGATTTGTCGTCTCTTTCAACTCGGAAATTAAGCGATATGCTGCTTCCGGTTTCAATAATCCGGCCATATCTTTTATCGCTAAAATATGCGCTCCTGCTGCCTCTAGCTCCTTGGCCATTTCCTTATAGTATTGAACTGAATATTTCGCTCTTGTTTCATCAAAAATATCTCCTGTGTAACAGATCGCAGCTTCTGCAATTTTACCTGATTGTCGTGCAGCATCAATGGCTACTTCCATTCCTTTAATCCAGTTCAAGCTATCGAAGATACGGAAAACATCAATGCCTGATGCCGCTGATTCAGCGATAAACTCACGAATTAAATTGTCTGGATAATTTGTGTAGCCGACTGCATTCGCACCACGCAATAACATTTGGAATAACACATTCGGTACTTGTTGACGCAACTTGGCAAGTCGCTCCCACGGGTCTTCTTTTAAGAAACGATACGCCACATCAAACGTCGCGCCTCCCCACATTTCGAGTGAGAAGAAATCATGCATCATACGTGCAGTGGCATCTGCAATTTCGAACATATCCTGTGAACGTACACGAGTCGCTAGAAGTGATTGGTGTGCATCGCGGAAAGTTGTATCCGTTAATAGCACGTCCTCTTGCTCTAGAATCCATTTCACAAGCCCTTCTGCTCCTCGGGCATCTAAAATTTGCTTCGTCCCCGCCGGAGGAACGATTAGTTTATCGACTTTCGGGATGCTCGGCTGTACAAAAATTGGTTTCGCCTTCTTCTCTACTCCTGGGAAGCCATTTAGCGTCACATTACCAATATAACTTAAGAGCTTTGTCCCGCGGTCCTTGCGCTCAGGGAAAATAAATAGTTCAGGTGTTGAATCAATAAAGCTTGTATCAAATGCACCCGTTAAAAATTTCTCGTGCGTTACGACATTATTTAAGAATGGAATATTCGTTTTCACCCCACGAATACGGAACTCTTTTAAATTTCGGTCCATTTTTGCCGCGGCTTCTTTAAACGTCATTCCCGTCGTAGAAATTTTCACCAGTAGTGAATCATAATACGGTGTTACTACAGCCCCTTGGAAGCCATTTCCGGCATCTAATCGAACCCCGAAGCCACCGCTTGAACGGTACACCATAAGCTTTCCTGTATCTGGCATAAAGTCATTAGCCGGATCTTCCGTCGTGACACGTGCTTGAATTGCATAGCCGATCATTGGAATATCTGCCTGTTGTGGAATGTGGATTTCTTCACTATGCAATCCGTAGCCTGCTGCTACTTTAATTTGGGCGTGCACAATATCAACACCCGTTATCATTTCAGTAATCGTATGCTCTACTTGAATTCGAGGGTTGACCTCGATGAAATAAAAATTCTCGCCTGCAACTAAAAATTCTACTGTCCCTGCATTTATGTATGAGACATTTTTCATTAATTGAACTGCTGCATCGCAAATTTGGCTTCTTAAATCTTCCGAAATTGAATTAGATGGCGCGATTTCAACAACCTTTTGATGACGACGTTGAATCGAGCAATCACGTTCATATAAATGAATGATATTACCTTGTTGGTCGCCAATAATTTGGACTTCAATATGCTTTGGCTTAATAATAGCCTTTTCTACATATACCTCATCAGAGCCAAATGCTGCCTTCGCCTCTGATTTTGCACGTTCATAGGAGGAAGCTAGCTCCTCTGCTGTATGAACAAGACGCATTCCACGACCACCGCCGCCTAATGCTGCCTTAATCATAATTGGATAGTCATATGCGCTTGCAAAAGCCTCTACCTCTGCTAAATTATTTACTGGACCATCTGTACCAGGAATAACAGGAATGCCCGCAGCAATTGCTTGTTCACGCGCCTTCACCTTATCTCCAAACATATCTAAATGCTGAGATGTCGGCCCAATGAAGACAATCCCCTCTTCTTCACATCGACGTGCAAATTCTACGTTTTCCGATAAAAAACCGTACCCTGGATGAATCGCATCAACCTTAGCATCTTTAGCAATCGAAATAATGCCCTCAATATCTAAATAAGCATCAATTGGTTTCTTGCCAGCCCCCACTAAATAGGCCTCATCTGCTTTAAAGCGATGAAATGCACCACTGTCCTCCCGTGAATAAATGGCTACTGTTTGGATATTCAACTCCGTACATGCACGAAAAATACGAATTGCAATTTCTCCTCGATTGGCTACGAGAATTTTTTTGATTGACTCCATTGATATCCCCCTTTATGATTGTGTCTTTCTCCGTTCTACCTTTTCAAACATAGAAACATTGATTAATATTCCCATTGCTAAAGATAGAATAATTATAGATGTCCCGCCATAGCTAATAAAAGGTAACGTTACACCGGTTAACGGGATTAACCCAGTTACACCCCCAAGATTGATAAACGTTTGCCAGCCAATCCAGCTCGCAATACCAGCCGTAATCATACGTGCTAGTGGATCTTTCGTGCGCAATGCAATCGAAAATCCTTTATATACAATAAATCCTAAACCACCTAAAACAATCAGAACTCCCCAAATTCCAAGTTCCTCCATAATAATCGCCATAATAAAATCAGTTTGTGGTTCAGGCAAATACCCCAATTTTTGAATCGACTGACCGAGACCTCTTCCTTCTAAGCCGCCTCCGCCAATGGCATAATAACTATTGACAACTTGGTGGCCACTACCATTTTCATACTCAAACGGGTTTATGAATGATTTAAGACGCCCCCTACGGTTATCAGTTAACATATCCCCTTTAAATAGCATTAGTATACCAAAGATGACGCCTCCAAACGCACCCAACAACCCGAAAAACTTCCAAAATGTTTTAAACGGAATGCCACTCGCTGCTACAACACAAACAGCAATTCCACATAGAATAATACTTGCTCCTAAGTCGGTTTCAAATGCTACACCAGCAACAACAAGAATCCAGAGGAATATTGGATAAAAAATTTCTGTTGGTTGTAGCTTTTCAAACGTATACTTTTGCGCTTTACGATAAAAAGCAGCCGCAAAATATAAAATGATAAATAGCTTCGCATATTCAGAAGGCTGGAAGTTACCCAAACCAGGGACATGAATCCAACTTTTTGCCCCTACTCCTGCTTCATCATTACCAGCAACCTTTACCCAAGTAAAAAGGACAACTAGCACAGCCGTCAGTAACAACATAACTTTTTTATTCGCATAATGCTTATACGGGAAAAATGCTGCTACTAAAAACCCAAGAAAAGCTACAATTAAATTGATTACTTGCTTGTGATAATAGTTATCTGGTTCAAGTCCTTTTTGAATTGCTACCATTATACTTGAACTATAAATCATGACTAATCCAAATAAGCTTAACAATAGAAAAGTAAAAAATAACGGGTAATCAAAATTTTGTGCATAACGTTTTAAGTATTGTTTCATTGGAAAACCTCATTCTAGAAAAAAAACTCAAATCGCAAATTGCGTTTGAGTTTTTTCTTTTTATTTGTCTGTATACGCGTCATGTAGTACAGAAAGTTCTTTCTCGAGTGAATCGAGAATTTCTTTGCCTTTTTCGCGATCAATGAGTCCAAGCTTCACAGCAAAGTCAATTTCACGTGAAAGGCCGAACATTTGTGTATCTAATACTTCTTCATATAAAGGGCATTGTGGCATTGTTAAATGATCCATTTGTACTCGAATGAGGCGAGCAATTTTGTCTGCATCAGCAACTAAAAGCTCCAAAGCCTTCTCTTGAAAAGAAGTTTGTGATTTAGTATCCATGAGGACGCCCCCATTATCTGATATTTCTTCGATTCTATCTTAATAAAGTTTATCTTTTAGTCGTTAAAAATGCAAGTGTCTACATTGGAAAATAGAGAAATCAAATTATATTTCTTTATTAACTCGGGTCATTAGCGTTATACTATTTCATGGATATACAAGATTTGAGGAGGATTTCTATTATGGAAACAATAATTCCTATCAAGGGCGCAGTTACATTCCAATTAACATTAGATCCCACTGTATGGATTTTCGATGATCGTAAATTAGATTTAAAAACATACTTCGACACAAAAGAAGTTGAGGAAGATTCGGATATTAAATATATGCGTGAAGTAGGTGCTCACTGGTCACGTGAGATTATGGAAGGAGCTACTTTCCCACCAACATTGAAATCAGAACGAAAATTTGACCGCAAAGGGATGGAAACAGGTACTTTCGGAATTGAATTAAGTCACTTCTTGAAAAATGCTGAGATTAAACCTGAAGCCACAACAATCGTTATCGAATGTGAAGATGACAAAGAATATTCATTTACAATCGAAGAGGCTTATACTTTCATTTTAAAATATAGCCAAGATGGCAAGCCATTACTAGAAGATGGTCCTGTTCATGTGCTATTCAGAGACGGTTCAAATGTAGACAACCCTATCAAAAATGTATTAGCAATTCGTGCTGAGTAGGAGGGAATGCAATGCGCGTAAAATGCGTTATTTGCGATACAATTAACAATTTAGATGATAATTTACCGTTAGCAAAAAAATTACGCAATCGACCAATTCATACGTATATGTGTGGTACATGCCATGATCGAATTGAAGAACATACCGTTGCACGCATTGAAACAGGAAATTTCCGTTTTTATCGTACTTCACCACAAATGGATAAAGAATTTTAACCTAAAAGTCAAAAAGTATAAAAATCATTCCGCAGCATAATTTAAGCTCGGAATGATTTTTATTTATAATCCACAGTTATTTAAAACATCAGTTGTGTTGATTAACAATTTTTTTCACCTAGATAAATCAGAAGACACTTATTTCCGCTACTCGCTTTCCTGCGATGAAAGTAAACGGTAGTAGCATTAGAACATTGTTTTAGATTATCTTCTTAAGAAAAAAGGTTGTTGGAACATAATACTTATGTTTTGCCATGAAAAATCAGAAATTATCATCCCAAAATCTTTCTTCTATATTTATGTCGTCAAAAAAACACCCCATAAATGTTTATTTAGTGTCTCTTTTTATGGGGCAGTTTTTACCAAGGTTTATGCAATTATTTTTTAAGAATGAAGCAATTTTAAACTAATGCTTGAATTACAGTATTAGCATCTAGGAGGCTTACGAATTTCTCAATAGCAGATTCTAACCGTTTATAGGTATAATACCCTAGTTGGATTTTCTTTAAATTACATTTTTTTATTTAGATAAACAACCGTGCTCACAAATGCTACAGATGATATCAATAATATTATCAAAATATAATTTTTGAAATTTTCAAAATCTACATTCATTGCAGAAAATTTAGTTATTAAAAAAAGAAAAGCAATCCCAATTAAAAGTAAAGAATAAGCATTTTTATAAGCTGCTTTAAAGATTATATCCATTCGCTCATCTTTTTCTTTAGGCAGGACAAATCGGAAATACAATATACTTGCTCCCCAAAAAAGAAGAGCTAAAGGAGTCAGGACAACCATATACATTTATTCATTCTCCTCTCTCAAAACATCATATTGGAAGACTTCATTAATATCCACATCAAACAATTTGGCAATTTTAAAGGCTAAAACTAAGGAAGGGCTATACTTATTAGCCTCAATTGAATTTATTGTTTGTCTGCTTACACCCAATCTCTCAGCTACCTCTTTTTGTGACCATTTTTTTTTAGCTCTAAGAATATGAAGTGTATTAGTAAGTTCTGTTTGCAAAACAAACACCCCCCATTTCAATACAAAAACGGTAACATTTTTTTAACTTTTTGTCAAAAAAAAATTACTTTTTTTCGTCAACAGGCGCTTTAGATCCTCTAATGCTAAGCTATCTTTATCTAATAGTATGAAGTCAGGTGATTCATTCAACTAAACACATAAATCACGGAATTTTTAGTTTCCTACTCTGAAATTCAAACTTGGCTTAATGCTAAAACTATTTAAAGTTAACAATAAACCCTTATCTAGAAAGATAAGTCTCTTCTGTTAAAAACAAGGAAAGTTATACTCAAAAATAAGAATATATATAACAATACGATTATGGCTGAAAATAAAGGAGTCATACCAGCAATTACTTCTGTTCCATCAACATAAACATTAAAATCGGTATTTGCGAATAGAATAAACTTTGCCCAGCTAAATTTCATTCCAATAATTCTTGTAGCAATATTACCAGTAAAATAAGCGAATAGAGTTAATCCAAGTGAAATATAGGTATTTCTTATTAAAGCAGACAATGTATAAGCAAGTGTACAAAAAATGCTTAAATCAATTGCTGTAAACAGATAATAACGTAACATGTAGTACCAATATTCCACTTGGTCAACATTATTATTGTTTATGATTAAAAGTTCTTTAGGTCCATCAAAACCAAAGAACACTATTCCCACTAAAAAGGCTATTAACAAAAGAAAAAACACAGCTAAAAAGTTAGACATGACAACTGCCATGTATTTTGAAAAAAGGAACGCATTCTTGGAAATAGGTCTTGTCAGCCATATTTTAACAGTACCTTTATCAAATTCTTCTGAAACTATACTGGACGCAATCATAACTGTCAATATTCCTAAAAACGATAATAAAGGTTGAATGCTTTTTATAAAAGTCCATACATTTTGCTCTTGATCAGGTTTTATATTATTTTCTATACGATATTCATTTAATATAATTTTTTCTTTATTACTTACATAGGCAAGTGATGTTTCAGCAAGATTTTCATTAGCCTCTGCTAAACGAATATTTCGACTTTCTAATTCACTTTTCCAATCATTCACTTGGTTTGACTCCTGAATTTGGAAAACGTTGTAAACAGCGGCTCCTATAACAATTAAAGTAAGGAAACCTAAAAATATCATTATAAATTTCTTTTTTATAATTTTATAAAGTTCTAATTTTATAAGAGTCATCTAATTCATTCACCCTTCCTTTATTAATTTTAAATATGTTTCTTCTAGCGATTCGTCATTCACATAAACCTCAGATAAATTCAAATCATTGGAAATTAAAAACTTTGTTATTTCAGAAATGTCGATCTCTAATAATTGAACAATTAACTTTTGATCCTTTATTGTAGGATTCGTATGAGGAAATTTTTCATTAATTAAATCCAACGCTTTTTGTAGAGGTTGAACCAAAATTGTATAACTAATTTTTTTATTTTCACATTGATGTTTTGATTGAACTTGCACTATTCTGCCGTTGTTAATAAATACAAAGCGATCACATAATAAATCTAATTCCGATAATTGATGACTAGAAATTAATATAGATAAATTTTTTTCTTTTGCCAAAGAGATCAATAAATTTCTAAGATCAATAACTCCTTGAGGATCTAAACCATTTGTCGGTTCATCTAAAATTAAAATTTGAGGATTGTGTATAAGAGATTGAGCAACCCCTAATCTTTGTTTCATCCCTAGCGAATAAGTGCTGACCTTTTTATGAATCGCTGAAGTTAATTTTACAAGTTCAGCTATTTCCAAAATTTCTTTTTTCGTCCTTTTTCCATAAAGTTTTGATAGCATCCACAAATTATCATAGCCACTCATATATTCATAAAACGAGGGATTTTCCACAATACAACCAACTTCGCCTAACCAAGCTCTCCTATTATTTGATAAAGAATTTTTAGGAATAATACTTCCATCAGAAGCCGAGGCTAAACCTAATATTGTTTTAAGAGTTGTTGACTTTCCTGCCCCATTAGGACCAATTAAACCTAGGATTTCTCCTTTAAATAAATCTAAATTAATATCCTCCAAAAGAACTTTTTTATTAACTTTCTTAGTAAGATTTCGTATTTGTAAAACAGTTTCCAAAAAATCCACTCCTTTACATTTCTATAAAGCAAGTATAAAATATTTTTTCCATAATGACAACTATTTTTTACTTTTTGTAAAAAAAAAGCGCCCCTTATTAAAATAGGAGCGAACCAGCGGAATTAAAATGTTGCGTATTAAAAAAATTTTATTCCTTCGTAAAAGGAACAATACAATCATGACAACGCACAATCCTTTAACATATTAAATTAAGGCCAATAGAATGAAAAGATTAAGGTCTGATTCTGGTACAATGCCGAATTCAGACCATTAGTATGAAAATTTTCGAGGGAAGCCTAAAACGAAAAGATTATATAGGTATGAAATTGCTTTACTACCTAGGAGGTTCAAGCGCTAAAACAGAAGGAATAGAATCTGAATTAATTAATCGTAATAAACCGTACCCTATACTACTTATTCCATTCATTATTCCAACTGTATTCAAATCAGCTTTAAAATTCTTTTCCAAACAAATTTTTTGATATACATCATTTATGATAGAATCATATTCTACAAAATATTCAGGTAACAATTTCCTAACATATAATAAAATATCTAAATTACCTAATTGACCATGACAAAGAGAATAATTATCTCCACCAATTTCTTCGGAAAGGAAATCTAGAGAATTTTTTATGTCCCCACAGACTTCATGAATATTCTCCCTTAATAACATAGCTCGAGATAATAAAATTCCCGGAGCCCCATGGCACCAAGCGATTGGATAAGAATCTAAATGTTTACTAAACCAATTTTTCTTATCTGGATTATAATAAAAATTTTCATAGGTTAGACCCTTTTTTATACACTCAACTATTTCATTATTATTACCATACTTATTAAATCGCGCTAATGCTGATATAATTCCAGCATTACCATGTGAAAATCCAATATAGGCTTCATCGCTCTTTTTAAAGGGCTGAAGCCATGCAACACCATTCTTGATAGGCTCTGCGGATTCAACTAAATGATCAGCTAGCATTTTTGCAATCTCTAATAAAAATTCTTGATGCGTATGCTCATATAAATTAATAATGACATGCAGTAAACCAGCGCTACCACCTATTACATCATATAATTGATCATTCTTGATAGATTTTGGGAGCTTCTTACTGTATGCAAGGGCTTCTTCAATAAATACAGGATTATCCAATACTTCTCCAAGATGGTGTAATGTATACAAGATACCGCCTATTCCTATAAACGCCCCTATACTAATATCATCCCTATTGTTTAACTCTGTCATTAGTTTTCTTACTGGTGTAATAGTTGCAACTGCTGCCTTTTTATATTTTTCATCCCCAGTAATTTTCCATAAATAACAGAAAAACAGTGCTATTCCAGTATTACCATCATACAAACCCGGTCCTGTAATAGAGTATTTCCAATTAGTTTCATCATTACCGTCAAGAACCATAGAAGTCCAACAATACTCTAATTCCATACCTTCGCCAGTTTTTATTGCTTTTTCAATTATTAAATCTCCAATAACTTTTACTTTGAATATTAAATCATTAGGATCTTGATCATCGTTATTATTAAGAGCCACTAAGTTAAGATCAGTTTTAGAATAAACAGCAGATATTGTAGAGTGTATTATTTCCAATTGATAGAGACAATCTTCTTTGTTCAATTTGCCGATTTTTTCTTTACATAAATCCATACCACTTTTGTAATAAAGAGGAATGTGTTTAGTTCCATCAGAAGTTACAATATTATAACTTCCAGGGCTAGAAGAAAAGTAAGGAATATCTCCTTCCACTAAATCTCTAATTTCATAAGGAACAATCTTTTTTATACTCTCCTCATTCTTGCTTTCAACCCACAATCGAGATAATAAAATCTCTCGATCAATCTGATTCCTTAAAAAGTCTGGGTGGTAACTCATATTTAAAAGTTTATTGTATTTCATCGTATCACGAAATATTTTTCGAACCTCTACGTTTGAAAAGCCATCTAAAATTTCTATAAGTCCTTTTTTATTATTGTAAAAAAATGTGTATGCACACTCAAATCCCTCAGAAAAGTTAGGAAGATAGTCAAGAATAAATATATCTTTTCCTTCCAACCTAGGTAAATTCGACCCTCCTTTAATTTTAAAGGTTTCTTTTTCTATTCTAATTTCATCTGAATTAATTTTTTTCACAAATCCTTCTTTAAATGGAGTTATTTGATTATCTGCATCACTTATCCCACTTAAATCAAAGATAGTTTTTTTATTCAAGTTAATATTAGCTGTTGAAGGAAGTACACCTGTAGAAACAACAGAATCCCGCACAATTCTAAGAGCTTTATTAATAACTGGACTTTGAGAATCATGGTGATCCGGCATTATTGTATGATGAAATAGAGATTCTAAATCAATTAAAAATGGGTATTCACCGGATGCAATTATATTCTCATAATGAAAATCTGTAGCATTAAATATATGTACAATTGCAAGCAATTGTCCTAGACGATGGTAAAATGCACAAACTTCATCATTATTAATGCACTTACTGTTTTCAATAAATTCGACCCAACCATAATCTTTTTTATTTATAAGTCTAAATGGTACTAATTTTGTACTTGTATCATTTTTATCGTTATACCATTTTAAAAAGTTTTGGAACTTTTCATCTAATTCTAATGAACGTGGCTTATATACAAGACGTCTGCCCTCACTAAATGTTATAACACAAACTGTTTTTCCATTATTATGAGAATCACCAGATCCTAAATTTATATGATGTATCTCTTTAATCGGAATATCAACATCAAATAAACTTTTTATTTCATATTTATCTTTTTGTACTCTCATTAATAGTTCTTTAAGAAAATTCTTTGTATTTAAAACTTTAGTTATTAATAGCCTAAATAATACGGGATATTCATTTATTAATGAAAACAAGTATTCTTTATCATTTAGAATATATGTATGATAATAATTATATCTTTCCTGTGATGTTGCACCTACCAATTCTCCCTTTAGTCGAAGTGTATTTATTTCGAGTATTAAGGTTTTATGAGCAATATTAAATAATAGCTGATATAAATGAAGAAGAATTTCTTGTAAAGCTGTATCGGTTAATTTAATTGAGTTTCTTTCACTAAATGAATTAAACTCACTAACAAAACCTATTAAAAATGGTTTAAAAAACATAAAAAACGGGTAATTATTTAATGAGGTAAATAAATTATCGTTCACTTTATTAGGTTTTAAAATAAAATTACTTAAAAATTGGGTCCAACTTTCATGATTCAAAAAATCACTGTTATATTTATCAGTATCAAATATACAACTTAAATCATCTAAGTCAATTTTGTACATGTCTTTTAACATATGTTCTATGTCTTGAGGCTTTTCAGTATTAGTTATGTTGTTCCAAAAATTAATTGCCAAATTCAAATTTTCTTTTTCAGATTTTGTTTCCGACTTTTTCCTTTCCTCAATTGTATATGATCTATATAAACAAAGGTTTGGCATATTATCGCTCCGTTCATCATAGTCTAATAAAAAGAGAAAGGAAAAACCTTTCTCTTTAGGTTGAAAATATAAATTAGTTACATTTTTTCTGACACTCCACTGTCAGAGTACATACGTGGCCAGGATTACCAAGGATATAACTAGCAGCTGCACATGCTAAGCTTGTTAAAATCGTTTCAGCCCAACGTTCTTGAACTCCTCCATTGACATTTAGCATGTCCATTTCAGATAATTCTTGTACAGGATTTTCAATTGGGAACCCTTCAATATTGTTGCTTCGAATATAAGGGTTCTTCCACTCTGTCACCATCGATTTCTTCATATTTCTCACCTCCTTTCAAGTCTAACTGACTATTCGTATCGTATAATTTTTTATAAAATTCATTTTCGATTATCAATTCCTCATGTTTTCCAATACCTATTATTTTCCCATCTTCCATAACAACAATCTGGTCTGCATCAACAATTGATGATAATCGATGTGCAATAATTATTCGTGTACATTTAATTTCTGAAAGATATTCATCAATTCTTTTCTCGTTTAGACTATCTAAGGCGTTTGTTGCTTCATCTAAAACTAAGACTCTGGGCTGGTTTACTAATGATCGAGCAAGTGCTATTCTTTGTCTTTGTCCTCCAGAAATATTCTGACCCATTTCTGAAATGATAGTCTCATAATTCATTGGCATTTTCATAATTTCATCATGAATTTGTGCTATAGAAGCCGCATTGGCAACATGATAGTTATTAATCTCATCTCTATTAAGTTTAATATTGTCAGCAATTGATTGATTAAACAGGAATGGATCTTGAGTAACGATTCCCATCTGTCTACGTAAATAAGATTTATTAAGTTTTGATAAGGGCATATTTTCAAAAAAGATTTCACCCTTTATCGGTTTATGAAGTCCAACAATTATTTTTGCTAATGTACTTTTTCCAGACCCTGAAGGACCTACAATAGCTACCTTTTGACCAGCTTCAATTTGAAGAGATATATTCTGAATTATTGAATCACCTTGTTCAGTGTACGAAAAGTCTACATTTTCCAAATATATATTTCCTAATAAATCAATTTTTTCTTTCCCATCGTCAGATGATTCCGTAGGAGTATCCATTACATCTCTAATTCTTCGCAAGTATACCTTTAGTTGAAAAAATGAGTCTATCGACATTATGAAAGAATTAGAAGTGGATATAAAAAAAGTTGATATTGTTTGGAATGCAATTAATTCTCCCATACTTAATGTTCCATTCAATACACTATGGGAACCAATCCAAAGAATTAGTAAAGGTGCAAAATATGTCAAAGACCCTGTAAACGAGGTCATAAAATTAAATACTCTTTCCTTTTTCACAAATGCATTCGCAAACTCCAAATAAAACTTTTTCCATCTATCTTGTATTTGCTTTTCAGATCCTGAAGTTTTTATATTTAAGATTCCTAGAATTGATTCTGTTTGAAAAGAATAGAGATTTGTGTCCTTTAACAGTTCACTTCTATTTAATTCATGTATTAACGGCCTTAATCCTAATACAACTAAATATATAATTATTGAAAGCCCAATGATCCACAAAGATAATATGAAAGATTTATAAAACATATAACCAACTATAAAGATAAGAAGGAACAAATCTAAAATATTCTTCATAATTTGGTTAGATAAAATAGATCGAATGGCTCTTAAATTAGAGAATCTATATAATAAATCTCCGGATTGTCTTACTTGATAAAAGCTATAAGGCAAGTCGAGTAAATGTTTAAAGAAATCCCATGACATAGTAAAGTCTAAGAATTTAAATAGCCTAAGAGAAACTTCACTCTTCAGTAAATTAAATATAAAATAAGAAATAAAAGAGAGAATAATCCCTACAAGGATTATCGAAATATCCCCATTTTTACCAGCTAGGTTATCAACCAACTTCTGGGTTAATATAGGTGTAATGAGTACAAATAATTGCAAGATTAAACTTATACCCAGTAACCCAAACATTATGCTCGGTCTTAAAGTAAGCAGTTTTAAATAAGGCTTCCATAAACTTTCTTCTTTTCTTTTTTGGAAAGACTCTCCGGGACATAATAGAAGAATGTACTCTGAAAATTTCTCTTCGAACTCTATTTGATCCACTTTTTTTCTACCAAAAGAAGGATCTATTATATAGAAATGGTTATTTTTTATTTTTTCTAATACAACATAATGTTTATGTTCCCAAAATATAATTACCGGTAAATCAACTTGAGAAATATTATTAACGGAAGCTTTTAAACATTTAGTTTCAAATTTGTATTCTTTAGCAACTTGATACAAATCATATAAAGTATTTCCATCCCGACCGTTACCTAACTTTTCCCTTAATTCATATAATGGAATATTACATTTATAATAAGCAGCTATCATTGCCAAACAAGCTATACCACATTCAGTTTGGCTCATTTGCTCTATATAAGGAACCTTTTTCATTTATTCCACCCTCTTGGGTAATTCTAATGTAAGAATGTTAGGTACTGTTCTATCAATTAGTCTTAATAAGGAGTATCCTACCCCTGTAATACCAGTAAATAGGCCAATTAATCCGCTCTTTTTCATCCCCTCAATTTTACCCAGGACTTCTACATCCTGTAACAAACTATTTGAATGATTCAAACAGTGCTCTTGCATATATTTATTACCTAAATTCTCCGAGACCGAATAGATAATATCTACATTTCCAAAAGCCCCGTGACACAGACAAATCCTATTGTCAAAATTCTCCTGAGTATAGAAAGATTCAACAATATCACTGATATTCACTGGAATTACTTCATTTTTTTCGAAGTTCTTTGACATAATTGAACGATTAAGTAATACTCCTGGTGCTCCATGACACCAATAATAAGAATTCCAAATATCTGTCGCATTATCTCTTAAATCTGCCCAATTTAATTGTAATGAATTATAATGAGTATCTTCATATTGGATTAACTTGTTAACCCAATTTGACACTAATGCGTTAGGAATGTATTTATTAGCTTGTGATAATGAATAGATGATACCTGAAGTTCCATGTGCAAAACCTGTAAGGAAAGTATTATCTTTTATTTTAATTTCTTGTTCTTGTAATTTTTGTATTAGTATCGTGCACAATTCATTAATCTTGTATAGTAACTCTTCATTATTATTTAATTTATAAAGTTCTATATAATAAGTAATAAATCCGGCTATCCCACCTAGAAAATCAATAACATCTTCAGAAGTAAAATCCAGCTGGTTGATTTCGTTTAAATATTCAGACCCTTTATCGAATAAAAACTTATCGTCCCATATCTCTCCAAGATAGTGTAATGTATATGGAACAGATCCTAATCCGCTATACATTGAAGGCGGTAGGGAATTTCCAAATTCTTCAATGATATCTATTACATATACAGTAGCGCGTCGAGCGTAGTCTGTATAAATCTCTTTCCCTGTTATCTTTCCAAGTTGAGCTAAAAAAAGGGAAATTCCTAAAACACCGTTATATAGAGTTGGATCTAATATTTTAAGATTTAATCGATTAGTTTCTGGATTTGTATCCATTCCAATCCATGTGACAGGACCGTCTGATTTATTACCAATAGCATGATTAATGAGATAATCACCAATTTCGATAGCTTTTTCCAAATGAATATTATTTGTTTGATAAGAAGGAATATTTATTTTATATTCAAGTGCTTCTACTTCAGAAGATTCCATTGTAGCTATATGATTACTTTCAAGCATTAATTCAGTATATTGTAATTGTCGTTTTAAATCCTCATGATTTAAATTTTGTAATTTCATTATTAACCTATTTAAGCTTGTCTCTCTAAAAATATTGATGATTTCATCACCGTTACTAGAAAAAATACTAGTTGAATTCATCCGAAATGTAAAAAATGGGATATCGTGATTCAAAATTTCATTTATTTCAAAATCTACAATCCCTTCGAACTTTGGTTCCGTTTTCACCATATTCCAAAGCATTTCCAACAACTTTTCCCGATCTAACCCATCTTTTAAATACTTTGGGTGATATGATGCAACTAAAAAACGGGCATAAATATAAGTAGGACGTAGTATTGTTCGACACTCGCACTTAGAGAATAACTTTGTTAGAACATTAGTTAGCTCTTCCTTGTTCTCAAGAAATACCATATAGATATCTTTTAATCCTCTATTAATAAATTCTATGTATTCACGAGGGTCAATAAGCACTCCTTGATTGAAAACAAGATGCTTACTTTCTGTTGTTATAAAACTAACATTTTCAAATTTCACTTGGTCTGAATTATCATCTACAAGAACCCATCCTTTCATGTTATCTGATTTTTGATTTGGGATTCCTGTAATGGCACTTAAATCAAAATCTATATTACTTCTAAATAGTTGACCTGTTGGTAATAATCCTGATTTAAGCACTGAATCTAAAAGTTGATCCATAGGAAACTTAAAACTTTCTGAGCCATTAATATGATTTGCAAATAAAGTCTCTAAATCAATAATATTTGGATGTTCCCCAGATGAAATAAGATTTTCATAATGCATATCAGTAGTACCAAATAAATGAAAAACCCCTATTAAAATACCTACTCTATAATAATATTTTTCTATATCTTGAAGACTTTCGCATTCCGCATGTTCAATAAATTCTTGCCATCCATAAGTTTCTCGATCAATAGTGATTATTTTACGTAGATGATGTTTAATTGTTGAATGGTTATTAACCCACTCTAAAAAGGAGTTATATTGAATATCTATATCTAAAGATCTTGGTTTATAAACTACTTTATTCTCGTTATCAAAGGTGAAAATCGCTACTGTTTGTCCACCCTTATGTGTATCCCCTTCACCAAGTGATATCCCCTTTAGTTTTGGGTATTCTTTACCAATTCCCATAGTGTTGTTGATGTCTAAATAATCACAAGCAAATCTTTCTAATAAAAGAATACAGTTTTTAGAATATCGATCAGTAATTTCTGTTAATGATCGAGTTAAAACTGGGAAGTTTTCGAAAACTTTTGTTAGATATATCTTTGATTTTAAAAAATCACGTATATAGGTATTTAACAGATTCTCTTCCGAATTATTTCCAATCATTTCTTTTTTGTTAGAAAAATCAGATATAAACAATTTACAAGAAACTGTTTTTAATTCTTGATATAAATTTGCTTCTAACCCATCGAGTACACTGTTCCAATTGCTATACTCTTTAACTCTTACACTTATCGTCTCCTCTAATTTTTTTCTGAAGTATCGAGTAAATGGAATAATCGGTATCCCAAAGCCTAATGATGCATCCATATTCTCAAAATCTTCATTATCGATAGAAGAAAAAATATTTTTAAAGAGCTCACACCAAATTTGTTGAGAATGTTGGGGATCTTGGTCGTTAATGATTTTAACAAAATTATTGAAGTCTATTTTTTTATGCATAAGTCTTTCCTTGAATTCATCAAATCCTAGTTCCGTTTGTTCCATCCAATTCAAAATTGATGATCCAATCTCTACAGAACTCAAATGATTGGGTGTTCTTTCAAAAAGGTAGTTTGCTTTATTTAATTTTAATTGGTTGATGTCCCCATTCATTTTTAACACTTAAGATCCCCCTTTAAATTAAATTAACATCTTGTTGAGCATGCTGTAGACGGACATGAATTCATCGAGTCAGAGATCGTATAGATTGTCACTTGGACTACACATCCCCATGAACTACGAGGATTCACTTCCCCAGCACCCGATAATGATTTCAATTCCTCTTCATTTATCTCACCAATTGCATCAAACTTTAAATTATACTCCATCTTTAATCATCTCCTTTTTTAATTACTGAATTATTTTTAAGAAATGATTCTACGTTTTATTTACCACATCTTGTTGAGCATGCTGTAGACGGACATGAATTCATCGAGTCAGAGATCGTATAGATTGTCACTTGGACTACACATCCCCATGAACTACGAGGATTCACTTCCCCAGCACCCGATAATGATTTCAATTCCTCTTCATTTATCTCACCAATTGCATCAAACTTTAAATTAGACTCCATCTTTTATTCATCTCCTTTTTTAATTATTGAATAATTTTTAAGAAATGTTCTCCGTTTTATTTACCACATCTTGTTGAGCATGCTGTAGACGGACATGAATTCATCGAGTCAGTGATAGTCCAGATTGTCACGTCTATTACACATCCCCATGAACTACGAGGATTTACTTCTCCTGCACCCGATAATGATTTTAATTCCGCTTCGTCTATCTCGCCAATTGCATCAAATTTTAAATTACATTCCATTTTCCATTCATCTCCTTAATTTATTTCTAGTACTTAAGAAAAAACATTTAGACTATAAATTTACAACCTATAGTTTTATCATCTTGATGCACCTTCTTAAATCAATTGAGTCAGAGATAATCTAAAGTGTTATAGTCTTTCCCATAACCTACTTACTTCACTTACTGTACATCTGTTTACTCATTTAAGTTCTAGAGTCAAAATTACCTTTTATTACCTCCCCTACCATTTATTTACCAATATCATAACTTATGAAATTCGATAAGTAAATACTTTTTTTGAAATATTTAGGTAATTTTATTTAAATTACAACGCATTCCATATATTACCTTACTTAAACTAATTTTACAAATATTAGTTTAAATGTTATATTATCAACAAAAAGGGAGGTATATAATTATGAGAAAACTGGCTAGTATTTTATTTCTGTTTTTTGGGATTATTATTATTGGAAATGAGAACGGATTAGCAAAGGAATACGAAAAGCAATATTCTGTATTTTTAAGAAGCCCTAGCTATTCTAATGATTTCCTTGAACAAATAGAAAAGTCTTCAATACAATTAGCGTATTCTGTTGAAGAAATAGGAATGTATCAGTTAATAGGAGAGCCTAGCAAGTTAGAAGGTTTTTTAAAAGATTATCAGTACATAGATTCTTACAATGAGTCCATGGAACAAAAAACAAAGCAAACGCGAATTCAAGACGTTAATATAAAACCCGTCAATTCTATAAACTCTGACAATTCTAACAAACCGCCATTATGGCACTTACAATGGGATATGATTTTATCCACATCAAATGGTAAGAGCTACGAAATCGCTCAGGGAAGCAAAAAAACAATAATAGGAATTATTGACTCGGGGATAAACACTGAACATCCTGATTTAAAAAACAATATTGTTGAAGGATCAATTAATCTTGTACCTAAAGGCGGTATTAATGAAACAGACACCGAAGAAACAGGTGAAAGTGACCGTTTAATAGATTTAACTGGTCACGGTACCTTTGTAGCAGGACAAATAGCTGCAAATGGAATGATGAAAGGGGTTGCCCCCCAAATAGGAATTAGATCATATCGTGTTTTTGGAAAGGGATCTAGCGAATCCATTTGGATTATTAAGGGGATTATTGAAGCAGCCAAAGATGATGTGGATGTTATTAACCTTAGTTTAGGTGAATACCTTGTACAAGGACAAATAACAAATGAAAAGGGTGAAAAGATAAATCATTTAGCTGAAATAAAAGCTTACAAAGAGGCAATTAATTTTGCTAAAAAACAAGGAAGTATCGTAGTCGCAGCTGTAGGTAATGATTCTCTAAATTTAAATGATTCTTATACACTTAATAAGTTTTGGAAAGAAGTTTTATCAAAAGATAATAGTGAAATTAATGGTTCTCTATTAGATATACCTGCTGGACTCCCTAATGTAGTCTCTGTTTCCTCTGTTGGCCCAACAAATCAACTATCAAATTTTTCTAACTATGGAAAAAACTTCGTTGATATTGCATCTTATGGGGGAGATACAAGATTATTAGAAACTTATGGTCAGAATCGTTGGATAGAAGAAGGCTGGTTTCAAGAAGAAAGCATCTTAAGCACGTCCTCAAACGGTGGTTATTCATATTCTATAGGTACTTCTAACGCCGCTCCAAAAGTAGCAGGAGCTCTTGGCCTAATTATTGATCAAAACAATTTTAAAAATCAACCCAATAAAGCAATTAATAAGCTATATAATCAAGGAACCTCTAGAATTGGACCTAAAGAACATGTTGGAAATGGGATATTAAATATCTATAAATTATTTAGTAATTATGAAACAGCCCATTAAGATGAACATGTAAAATATTTAATTCCTAAAGACGTTAGACTCAAATTTAGAGACTTTTTCAAAGGTTTTGCTCATTAGGCGAAGCATAATCCACGTTTCAAAATATTAAAAAACAAATTTTGTAAATCTAATTATTATCGTACTTTTGAATAGTTTCTTTCAACATATCTCTAAAACAGAACATCTTGAAGATAATATACAGTTTTTGTAGTATTCATCATATAAACACCCCGTAAATGTAAGTTTAAAATCACTAGCATTTACGGGGTGTTCTAGTATACTATTTTATTTTTACGATAGCATTTTTTATCATTGTGAACCATTATTTTTTACAATCGCCTTTTCTATCAACTCAACAACCTGATACATAATCGTCGCAAAAAAGGCGATGATGAGTAGTGACATAAGCACAAGATTAAAATTAAACACCTGGAAGCCATAAATAATTAAATAACCAAGCCCTTTTGAAGCGACTAAAAATTCCCCAACTATGACACCTACCCAGGAAAGTCCTACATTTACTTTCAAAGTAGAAATAATCGTTGGAAATGAAGCTGGTAAAATAACTTCTCTAAATATTTGCCATCTTGTTGCCCCAAAAGTTTGTAATACCTTGCTGTAGTTTGGATCTACTCCTTTAAAAGCTGTATAAACTACGATGGTTGTAATAATGATTGAAATCAATGCCCCCATCGCTATGATTGAAAAATAACCTGGACCAAGCGCGACTATTAAAATTGGTCCTAAAGCAACTTTCGGCATGGCGTTTAAAATAACTAAATATGGATCTAGTACCTTCGATATCATTGGCGACCACCACAAGACAATCGCTATTAATGTACCGATTAATGTACCGGCAATAAAGCCAATAATCGTTTCTATTAAAGTAACACCAACGTGCAATGTTAACGTACCGTCACTCACTTTTTCTACGAATGTATGCCATACTTGCGTTGGTGAACTAAAAATTAAACGGTCAATCCATCCAAATCTTGAAAGAAGCTCCCACCCACCGAAAAATACTAGTAAGATAATAAGCTGATATACTCGAACAAAACGCTTTTCTTTTTTTAGCATCTGCTGATATTGTTTAAATAATGTATTATCCAAGACTCTCCAGCTCCTTCCAAATAGTTTGGAATACCTCTGAATATGCTGGATGCTGTCGAACATCAAAAGGTGAAAGCTTTTGTAACTCTGAAGGTATGTCAAATACTCTATGCAATTTACCTGGATTTGCAGAAAATAGAAATACTCGTTCACTCATCGAAATGGCTTCACCAATATCATGTGTCACTAGAACTGCCGTTTTTTGATAGGCCTTTAACGTTTCAACAACCAAGTCCTCTAATTTTAATTTCGACTGATAATCAAGTGCCGAAAATGGTTCATCTAGCAATAAAATTTTAGGTTCTACTGCTAATGTTCTTGCAAGTGCTACCCGTTGACGCATGCCACCAGATAACTCTCTCGGATAATTGTTCCCTACATGCGGTAAACCAATTTCTTGCAAAAGTGCATTTGCCGTTACTTTATGAGCCTTATTGCTTCGCTCCATGATTTTCAAACCAATTGTGACATTTTCTTCGATCGTTTTCCAAGGAAATAAATAATCTTGCTGAAGCATATAGCCAATTAGAGATTGATTGTGTGTTGAAATTTCCTCACCATCAATGTATACCTTGCCTTCTGTAGAGGCAAATAATCCTGCAATAATTGATAATAGCGTCGTTTTCCCACATCCACTCGGTCCTATAAAAGAAACAAACTCACCTTTACGAATATCTAAACTAATATCACGTAAAACCTCTTTTGCCTGCGTATTCGAAAAATAGCTATGATGAATATTTTCTAGTTTTAAAAATTCCATATTACTCAGCTGCCTTTTTAGCAAAGGTTGTATTCACAAGCTTTCCATAATCCACCCGTTGAGGAAGTTCACCAGCTTCCCCCATGATCGTTTGCAAGTTATCCCATTCTCCCTCATCCAAAATTGGATCTGTAGCATAAGATCCCTGTGATTTATAACGCTCAACCACTGTTTCAATTAATTCAACATCTACATTCTCAAAGTATGGTTGAATAATTTTCGCTATTTCGGCTGGACTTGCTTTTTGTACAAAATCCTGCGCTCGTTTCAATGCATTTGTAAAGCCTTGAACTGCCTTCGCATTGTCCTTTAAATAGCTACTTTTCGCCATAAATGATGTATAAGGTAATTTCCCTGATTCCGTACCAAATGAAGCGACAATATGGCCCTTACCTTCTTTCTCAAACATGCTCGCAGTTGGTTCAAATAGCTGTACATAGTCACCTGTTCCAGAAGCAAAGGCAGTAGCAATATTAGCAAAATCAATGTTTTGAATGAGTTTTAAATCATTCTTAGGATCAATGCCATGCTTTTTCAGTACGAACTCACCCGCCATTTGTGGCATTCCACCTTTACGTTGCCCTAAAAATGTAGAACCCTTTAGCTGATCCCACGAAAAATTATCCATCTTTTCGCGCGCAACTAAAAACGTGCCATCTGTTTGTGTTAACTGCGCAAAATTTTGAATCGGGTCATTGGAGCCTTGGAGCGTTACATATATAGAAGTTTCTGACCCGACTAAGGCGATATCAATGCCATCAGACAACAACGCCGTCATTGTCTTATCGCCACCCGCAATTGTTTGTAGCTCAACAGAAAGACCTTCATCCTTGAAGTATCCTTTTTCAAGTGCTACATACTGCGGCGCATAGAAAATCGAGCGCGTCACTTCTCCAACTTTAACTTTTTCAAGCTCCGTTTTATTACATGCTGTCAAAGAAAGGAGTAACAAAGCGACAACACTAAATAGCAAACCTTTTTTAAGCCAACGCATTTCATTTCCTCCTTGATTGATGAAATAAGCCTATCGACATTAACTTATTCACTTATGTCATTTAAGGTGCGAAGAATTATGTTAAAGTACTTCTAAAATAAATAATTAAACGTCCCTTTCGGAAACCTTAGGATCCGAAAGGGACGTCTGGTGCACAGTAAAATCAAATTCAATTTCACATATAATTCAGTTGAACAATATAGTATTATATGTATTTCAGGAATTTAATGGATAATATTCACAAAAGGACAATATATAAAAAATACCCCCCAAAAAAGGAGATAGAAATATATGCGTCCAATACAAAGCGAGAAAACCCCGTTATGTTGAAAAAACATTTACGGGGTTTGTAGATTTTTTTATTTGAATTAATATAGCCTTTAAAGTCAAATTAAAACGTATTTTTATCGTCTCTGTCTTTTGGATGATGCCCTGATTACTTTTCTACAATCTATAAAATAGAGAAATTTTTTAATGAATGATTAAACACTTAAAGTTATTTTTTATTTATGATTTTCAATCGAAAAAGCTGTAATAATTTTGATTATTATAAGAATAAACCAGTCAGATGATATTTTTGTTATCACCTGACTGGTTTAGTTATAAATTACCTTTTATGCATTTTTATTTTCTCTAGATAACCGCACTTTATAAATACCTAAAAATAATGCTGCAACAATTAAGCCCTCTATCATCGGTAATGAAAGAGCAAAGAATGTCAAAACAATACATCCTATGAACAAACAAATGTAGATAACAATATTTTGCCTAAAGTTTAATTTTCGTGCAAAGCCTAGTTTATAAACAATTGCGCACAAAATGAATACGGAGAAGAAAACAATATACCCTGCTACAGTATAATTTGGTGAGTATTCATAAATAAGACGGCTAATACCGGTGAAATCCTCTAATACTTCAGCCTCAGTTCCTTCTCTCATTTCAGATGCTTGAATGGAGTTTAATAACAACCAATTCAACATCAATATCCTCTTCCTTTCGTGGAAGCAAAAAATTATTTGTCAGCGTTTTTTAATTTTTTCGCTGCTTTCTCACGTTCGTTTTTGTCTAGAATTTGTTTACGAAGGCGAATAGATTCTGGCGTGATTTCTAGGTACTCATCATCAGTTAAAAATTCTAATGCTTCTTCTAGTGTTAATAAACGCGGCTTTTTAATTACATTTGTCGCATCTTTAGTCGCAGAACGAACATTCGTTTTTTGCTTCATTTTTGTAATGTTTACAGTGATATCATTATCACGTGTATTTTCACCAACAATCATACCTTCATAAATTTCAGTACCTGGTTCTACAAATAGTGTACCACGGTCCTCTACTTGCATCATACCATAAGTTGTCGATTTACCAGTTTCCATTGACACAAGTACACCTTGGTGACGACCACCGATACGACCTGGAATATATGGTTGGTAGCAATCGAAAGTATGGTTGATGATACCGAAACCTTTTGTCATTGACATGAATTCAGTTGTATAACCAATTAAACCACGTGCAGGTACTAAGAATGTTAAACGAACTTGGCCATTTCCATTGTTAACCATATCTAACATTTCACCTTTACGAGTACCAATTGATTCGATAATTGATCCAACATTTTCTTCTGGAACATCAATTTGTACACGTTCAAATGGCTCACATTTTACGCCATCAACTTCACGGATGATTACTTGTGGTTTTGATACTTGTAGCTCAAAGCCTTCACGACGCATATTTTCAATAAGGATAGATAGGTGAAGCTCACCGCGTCCAGAAACAGTCCAAGCATCCGGAGAATCTGTATCTTCAACACGTAAAGAAACGTCTGTTTGAAGTTGAGAACGTAAGCGTTCCTCTACTTTACGTGCTGTTACAAATTTACCTTCACGACCTGCGAATGGTGAATTGTTTACTAAGAACGTCATTTGTAAAGTTGGTTCATCAATGCGTAATGGTGTTAAAGCTTCTTGGTGTTCAACAGGACACACAGTTTCACCAACATTGATATCTTCCATACCTGAAACGGCAATTAAATCACCAGCTTTTGCTGATTGAATTTCTTCACGTTTTAAGCCAAAGAAGCCAAAGATTTTTGTAACACGGAATTGTTTTACTGATCCATCTAATTTCATAAGTGCTACTTGTTGACCTACTTCGATTGTACCGCGGAATACACGACCGATACCGATACGACCAACGTAATCATTATAGTCAAGTAATGCTACTTGGAATTGTAATGGGTCAGCTGAATTATCAACAGGTGCTGGAATAGATTCGATTACTTTTTCAAATAGACATTGCATGTTTTCTTCTTGTTTCGATGGATCTGCATCAAGTGAAGCAGTACCATTTACCCCAGAAGCATAAACAACAGGGAAGTCTAATTGATCGTCATCTGCACCAAGCTCGATGAATAATTCTAATACTTCATCTACTACTTCTAATGGACGAGCTGAGTCTTTATCTACTTTATTAACAACCACAATTGGTGTTAATTTTTGTTCTAACGCTTTTTTCAATACAAAACGTGTTTGCGGCATACAACCTTCATACGCATCGACAACTAGTAAAACGCCATCTACCATTTTTAAAATACGTTCTACCTCACCACCAAAGTCGGCGTGTCCAGGCGTATCAAGGATGTTGATACGAGTTCCGTTATAATTTACTGCAGTATTTTTCGCTAAAATTGTAATACCACGTTCACGTTCAATATCATTAGAGTCCATTGCACGTTCTTCAACATGTTCGTTTGAACGGAATGTACCCGATTGTTTTAATAATTGGTCGACTAAAGTAGTTTTACCATGGTCAACGTGTGCGATAATTGCGATATTGCGAAGATCTTGACGTAAGTTTGTCATTATTCCACTCCATATTCTTTTTTCGAATGTTTAACTGTGATATTATAGCACAAGAAGGATAGAAATGTCCTTATTAGAATTTTCCTCATTCTAAAAAATATATTCGCATTATAAATTTTTAATATAGGAGGCTCAGCTATGAATCGTGCAAAATTCGTAATGGCCATTTACGCATTAGCTGCTGTTTTAGCAATGTGTTCTATCGGGTATTCAGTGGCAATTAGCAGTGTATTAGGTATAATAGCAGGCATTGTGGCTACTTGTGTCATTTTCATGACAGCCTTTAAAATGAAACGTAAGCTTCGTGAGCAAGGCTTACTTTAATAAGATGACTTAAGAAGGAGCCTGTCTAAAAATAGACGGCTCCTTTATTATTCATAAGGCACAATATATTTTTCTAACAACTCTTTGTGTATAGAAGGATTGGCAATAATAAATGTATCCTGATGCAAGAAATCAAAGCCCTCTCCATGTAAATTAGTGGCGATCGCTCCAACTTCCTTAGCTATAATCGTACCACCAGCAATATCCCATGGCGATAATCGCATCGATACATAAGCATCTAATTTACCACTGACAACAAACGCTATTTCCATTGCTGCTGAACCATAAGACCTTGTACCACGTACTGTCCTAACCAATTCAATAACCTTTTCATGGTGAATATGTCGATTTGGTGCTACCCAATGAGCATTGATACCAATGACCGATTCCTCCATTTTAACTGACTGTAATTTACGTAATGGTGAGTCATTGTACCATGCCCCTTCGCCTGCAATAGCATAAAATAAATCTTCACGCATTACATCAAATATGTAACCTAGCTTGCCTACCCCATTCACAAAAATACCGACAGAAATCATAAAATGGCGGTGTTGTTTCACAAAATTCATCGTGCCATCGATTGGATCAATAATCCATACAACACCTTCTAATGATTCTACTTTCTCTCCCATACCCTCTTCCCCTAAAATTTTGTGGGTTGGATCAAAACCTCTGATTTTTTCGATAAAAAATAATTCTGTTTCGCGGTCAATATTTGTGACAAGATCATTTGCACCTGATTTTGTCTCGATCACTAGATTATACGAAAAGGCCTCTCGAATACGGCTACCCGCTTCATATATAATGCTTTTTGCAAATTGATCCATTTGTTGTAAATCCATAAAAACCCACCCTTCGATTATAAGAAAAGGCCCTATGCTTTTAGCCTACTTAAAAAACATCAATAAGTAACACATAATTCCATTATGATATATTGTCTATTTTACCCTTTATAGCAATAAAAATCACCTGCTGTCGGAATATTCAGCAAGTGATTTTTCAAATCGGTATAAAATTTTTATTACGCATAGGCGTGCAAGCTTTCAAGTTCTAGCTGAATTTCAGCGAGGCGTTTTTTACTTTTTTCAATTTCAAGCTCATTTTTTTCATTCATTGCCGAGAATAACGAAGCCAATTCATAATCTAATTCTAATTGTAAAATGTGTTCATATTGCTTCTCAATGTCAACTTTACGTATAATTTTTACGATGGGTTTCATAAAAATCACTTCCTTTTTTTATTTTTTCACAAAACTTATTAGATTTGGTAAAGTTCTTGTTATAAGATTTTTTCCCATTTTTCTAATAAAATAAACCTTATAAATCGAAAGGAGTTAATAAAAATGACAAAAATAAAATGGACTAACAAAGACTTCAATGTTTTTCAAATAGATGGTTTAGAACAGAGAATGGATGCATTAAATTTATGTGTACGGCCAAAATTCCAATTGCTTGGTGAGGATTTTTCTTCCTTCTTTTCAAGTCATCTTGGAGAAGAATTTTATCCTCATGTTGCGAAGCATGCGCGCAGAACAGTAAATCCCCCAAATGATAGCTGGGTTGCCTTCGCACCGTACAAAAGAGGTTATAAATCATTACCTCACTTTCAGATTGGTCTTTGGAGCACACATTTATTCATTGTCTTAGCTATTATTTATGAAGCCCCACAAAAAAATGTGATGGCAGAACGTTTAATTGCCAACAAAGCCATACTACAGCAACTTCCTGATGATTTTATTGTCTCTGGAGATCACATGTCTCCAGCAGCAATCTCCTTGCAAGATGCAAAGGAAGACAAGCTAGATGAATTACTGATTCGTTTACGTGATGTTAAAAAAGGTGAGTTTTTAGTAGGTCGTCATATTCCAAAAGAACAAGCTGTCAAGCTGTCAGCTAACCAACTTCATCAATTAACGGAAGAAACCTTTAGCCGTTTACTCCCTATTTACAACATCATTGTTGGAAAATAAGTTTGGCATTGTGGCATAATAACTAAAACAATTTTTATATGATAAAACCTTATATTTATATATTGTGGAAAATTTACGTTATTATCCCTAGCAAATGAAATTTTTTTGAGAAATATTTTCGTAAAAGAGAGTTTGAGTAAATTATTATTTTTTCGCTGATTTTCAAAAAAATTGAAAATGTTTTATTTTGTATATGTAGTATATGAAATTTGCTTATTTTTAACACCGAGATAGTGTAAAGCAATCAAATAAAAAAATGTGGACATGAGGAATACTCACGTCCACATTTTAAAAGTAGTGAACCAACAACTGACAGCATATTTTTAAAGTGAAATTGAAAAAATTCCGTATCAAAAAAGCGCAAGCAATCAACGTTGCTAAAGTTGATTTCTCACGCTTTTTAAGATTTTGATCAATTTTGTCCCAGGTCGATTTTTATCGACGTTGCTTTGGTGCTACTTTAATAATTGTGCCATCAGCTGCTTCTTTTGTTTGTTTCACAACAGGGTAACTGACATAGCCACTAGCTTCTTCAAATTCACGGAAAATTGTTTTTTCCTCGGCCTGTGAAGGAACAATTTCTTTAAAACGGCGATATTTCGTCATCATTACTTCACGCTTAATGCCTTTTTCATAAGCTTGTTCAATTCCTTCAAAAAATTGGACAACATCAACAATTTCCTCAGTTGACCAATCTGTTGAAAACGGATAAGAGTATTCCATTTGGACATAACCACCTTTATGTTACTGACCCCATTTTACCCGGATACTTTCCGCTTCTGCAAGCATTCGAGTGATAAGCTCTTCAACTGTTGGAATATCATGAATCATCCCTGTCACTTGTCCAGCCCAGCCAAGTCCCTCATCCTTCTCGCCCTCATAAATAAAACGTTTATTCGCTTTCCCACTAATATAATCTTTCAACGCCTCATACGTTGGTGTAGCGCGCTCAATTTCTAAAATCTTTTCTGTAAATTCACTGCGCAACGCTCTTGCTGGTGCACCTATAGAACGTTTTATTACTGTCGTATCTGCCTCGGTGCTTGCGATTAAGGCTTCTTTATAAGCCTCAGAGGCATCAACACATTCCTTGGTCGCTATAAAACGCGTACCCATTTCAATTCCCTCTGCCCCTAGTGCATGAGCTGCCATCCAGCCACGTCCATCACCAATCCCACCAGAGGCGATAACAGGTATTTTCACACTATCTACAACCTGAGGTACAAGCACCATTGTCCCTATATCGTCGCGTCCAAGATGACCTCCGCCCTCTTGCCCAACAACCATAACAGCATCTGCGCCAAGTTCTTCCGCCTTTTGTGCTTGTCTACGTGCTGCAACAAGTACTAATTTTTTAATATCCGTTCCTTCCAAAATATCAAAGATGGGTGCAGGATTACCGCCAGTCATTGTCACAACCGGTACCTTTTCTTCCACCGCAACACGCACCATATCCTCATAACCAGTACCATACATGCCAATGGCAAAATTTACGCCAAACGGTTTATCCGTTAATGTTCGTACTTTATGAATCTCTGCACGCAATAAGTCAGGATCTCGTAAACTCATTGCTGTTATTTGTCCTAAGCCCCCAGCATTCGACACCGCTGCTGCTAAATCCGCATATGCTAAATAGGCTAATCCCCCTTGTATAATTGGGTATTTAATATTTAAAAGCTCCGTCACACGTGAATTCCAATTCATAGTATCTCCCCTTTCCTACGATACTAATTTCTCGATATTATAAAAAAATCCTTTAATTTTTATTTTTTTCTGTAAAGTCTATTTTTTCATGCAATTAGGTGCTATAATTCATTTGTTTTCTTAAATATTATAATGTGAGGTGGTACCTGCGTTGTCACAATTAGAGACTCCATTGTTCGACGTATTACTTAAACATCGGAACAGACATCCAATTCAGTTCCATATTCCAGGCCATAAAAAAGGGCAAGGTATGGATCCTGCATTCCGAGAATTCGTCGGCGACAACGTTTTATCAATTGATTTAATTAATATTGCTCCACTAGACGATTTGCATTCACCAAAAGGCGCTATTAAAGAAGCGCAAGCACTTGCTGCCGAAGCCTTTGGTGCTGATCATACATTCTTTTCCGTTCAAGGTACTAGTGGCGCCATTATGACGATGATTCTAACCGTCGTCGGTCCAGGTGATAAGATTCTAGTACCACGGAATGTTCATAAATCCATTATGTCGGCGATTGTTTTTGCTGGTGCAATCCCGATTTTTATTCATCCTGAGGTAGACAGTGAATATGGTATTTCGCACGGAATATCGCCTGAAGCTGTCGAAAAAGCATTAAATGCTTATCCAGATACAAAGGCAGTACTTGTTATTAATCCAACGTACTTCGGCTTCACGGCAGATTTAAAGCGTATTGTCGAAATAGTCCATAGCCGCAACATCCCGGTAATTGTCGATGAAGCACATGGTGTACACATTAAATTTCATGATGACCTCCCATACTCCGCAATGGAAGCTGGGGCTGATATGGCTGCAACAAGCGTACATAAGCTTGGTGGTTCAATGACTCAAACATCTATTTTAAATGTTCGTGAAGGGCTTGTGTCTGCTAAGCGCGTACAGGCTGTCCTGTCGATGCTAACAACAACATCGACATCTTATCCATTACTCGCTTCCCTTGACACAGCTCGACGTCAGCTAGCAATCCATGGGTATGATTTAATTGGCGATGCTCTTCGCTTGGCAAAGGATGCACGGAAACGCATTAACCAAATTCCACATTTAAAATGTGCCGGTAAAGAAAAATTACATTCATCGGCAACTTATGATATGGACCCTTTAAAGCTACTAATAAGTATTAAAGATTTAGGTATCACTGGTCATCAAGCCGAGGAATGGCTTCGACACAATGCCAATGTCGAAGTAGAATTATCGGACCTATATAATATTTTGTGTTTAGTGACACTCGGGGATTCGAAAAAGGAAATTAATCTCCTAATCAACGCCCTTAGTCGTATGTCAAAAGCATTCGATTCAGAAGCTGCCATAACCGAAGCAATCGTCAATGTGCCAGAAATCCCTGCACTTGCCATGTCACCACGTGATGCATTTTATGCAGATACTGAAGTTGTTCCTCTTGCAGAAGCGGATAATTGTATTTGTGCAGAATTTGTTATGGTATATCCCCCAGGTATTCCGATTTTTATTCCCGGGGAAATAATTACTCAAGAAAATATTCGTTATATTCAAATGAATATTGAAGCTGGTTTACCTGTACAAGGACCAGAAGATACAACTTTGAAAACGATTCGCGTCATAAAAGAACGTAAACCAATTATTTAATAGCAAAGCTACCTCAGATAGAGGTAGCTTTTTTCGATTACTAATGGTAATAGAACCAAGAAGAGATCATACCTAACATAGGGAAAACGAGCCACCAATATCTCCACAAAAAATCTCCAACAGTTTTATGATCCGATTTATTTGAATCAGAAGCTACAGGTGTATGATATTTTTCTTCACCTGTAATAAGTTGGTCTAAAGAAATTTTATATAAATCACTTAACCTTCTTAAATTATCGATATCAGGATAGCCCTTTCCTTGCTCCCATTTTGAAACGGATTGTCTTGAAATATTTAAAAAGCCTGCGACATCATCCTGTGTATACTTATGTTGTTCTCTTAATTCCTTTAAACGGTTTTCCAAATTCATTTGAACTTCACCTCCAACTTATAATATTTTGATCAAATAATAATGGATACCTACACTTTATTCTAGAAGTTGTTATTTGCTAATTCGCAACGCATAGTTGCTTTCATGAACTAAGCAAAAAATTAGATTCTGAAGCTTACTTTACTTACAATATAATCAATTATGTTTCGGCATAATTGCGTCTGAAATTAGCTTTGTGCTTAGCAAATTAAAGAGGTGATGGAATGAACACATGGGATCAACGATTTAGAACAACTGAATATGTTTATGGTGAGCAGCCAAATGCATTTATTGAAGACTATATACACTATTTAAAGGGTTATCCAAATGTGGCTGCATACGCAGAAGGTGAAGGTCGAAATGCAGTATTTTTAGCTTTACAAGGTCATACAGTAACTGCCTTTGATTATGCCGAAAGTGGGCTTGAAAAAACGAGTCAGCTTGCAGAAAAACATAATGTTACAGTTCATACAAAGCTTACTGATCTACTCCAAGATGAACTACCAGTAGAGATGTTTGATGCTGCTATTATGGTGTTTGGACATTTTCCAACTGAACAGCAACATGAAGTGTTTACGCGGATTGTAGATTCTGTAAAGTCTGGCGGTCGTATTATGATGGAACTTTATTCAACTTATCAACTATCCTACGCCACAGGTGGCCCAAGACAGCTTGATTTTTTATATGATCCATTGGATGTTCTAAATTGGTGTCAGCCTTTTAAAATTATCCATTTTTTCACAGGTGAACAAGTACGACATGAAGGTATACTCCATACAGGCCTCGCTCATACCATTCAAATTATTATCGAAAAAAGATAAAAAACTATATACAAATTTCTGTATATAGTTTTTTTACAAAAATAAATAAACAAATAATGGACATAGAAATGCACCAATAATTGCAGTTAAACCCATAGATAACGAGCCTACTGATAATTCTTGTTCTCCATATTCTCTTAATTTCACAAGTCCAACACCATGTGAGGCACTGCCTACTGCGACACCCCTACTAACGGCAGAGTCAATTTTGCCGTATTTAATAACTAATGGTCCAATAATGGCACCTACAAATCCTGCTAGCATTACGAGTACAGCCGTTAATGGTGGAATGCCTCCAATTGTCTCACTCACCTGCATACCTACAGGTGTTGTTAATGATTTAGGCAAGGCCGTCAGCAACCAGCTTTTATTAACTCCAATCCATTTCAGCATAACAAATATTGTTATTAAGCCCGTAATCATAGCGATAAAAATACCTGACAGAATAGCATACTTATACTTCATAATGATCTCACGCTGATTATATAGCGGGTACGCTAGTGCTACAACTGCTGGACCTAGCATTTTTTGAAGCCATTGTCCTCCCTCCAAATAAGTAGAGTATGGGATATTAAAGACTAATAATATGACCGCACTGACGATTGTTGTCGTCACTAGTGGAATCATTAGGGGATGTGGGAAACGTTGATAAAGTTTTGTAAATAGCACGAACAAGACAATGGTGCCAACGACAACAATAATTTCAGTCAACTGTTAGTTCCCCCTCTCCGTCTTCTACAATGGCTTCTTTCTCTTTTTTAGCTAATTCTTTTTTCTCAATCATTTGACTAAATAATCCTGTAACGTAAATGCAGATGAGCGTACTAGCAATAACGGCTAGAATAATCAAGAGACCCGTTGTTGACAAAAGTTCAGGATAGTCAATCACGCCTACTGTTGCGGGAATGAAAAACAAGGTTAATACGCCAATTAAGAAACCTGCTCCATCTTGAATGTATTCTACTTTAATTATTTTAAAATTGAGTGAAAGTGCTAATAAAAGTAATCCAATTACACTTCCTGGAAGAGGTACATGTAGTAAAGCCACAATACCGACACCCATGTAATAAAAAATATTTAGTATCCCAATCTGAACAATAATACGAACAACTCTCTTTAACATCGAAGCAAAATTTTCGTTCAACATTTCGCCACATTACACCCCCCATTACGTTTATTCTACATCTGCAGGAATTTTCTGTCTATTATAATTTTAGAAAAATAATAGAAAAAAGACTACAATAGAAACAATATTTAAGCAAATCATGTATTTGCAGCGTCAATGATTACTCATTCCAATTCTTATGAAAACGCGTGAGAAAAATGTCTTTTTAATGAAGAAGAAGAGCAAAAAAGAGTGGAGAGAACCAATTCTCTTCACTCTTTTATGTATCTATAAAGCGTGTCCTGAACCGCCATCAATATTTACCGAAGTACCCGACACATAGCTAGCTGCCTCAGATACTAAAAAAGTAATGACATTTGCCGCTTCTTGAGTATCCCCTACCCGACCAAGTGGAATTGCTTGACCAACTTTGCGAGAATAATTTTCCCACGAAAGTTCTGGCTCTTCTTCTCTCCACTTCTTCTCTATTTGATCACTACGAATAAGGCCAATACAAACAGAATTCACACGAATATTATCTTGTCCTAAGTCTTTGCTCATAGCTTTCGTTAACGCAAGCCCTGCAGCACGACTTACAGTAGTAGGGAGTGAATTTGCTGGTGGTGTTTTAGCCATTACTGCAGTCACATTAACGATTGCACCACCACCAACTTTACGCAAATGAGGTACAGCATACTTTGAACAATTGACAGCACCAAACACTTTTAAATCTAAATCAGCTTGCCATAGCTCACTACTAACCGATTCAAATGGATTAGCTGAAGCTGTACCTGCATTATTAATAAGAATATCAAGGCGACCAAAATGCTCTACTGCTCGTTCAATTAAGTACTTACAGTCCTTTTCCTTTGTTATATCAGCCGGTACAATTAAAACGTCCTCGCCCGTTTCGTTTTTAATACAACCCGCAGCCACTTGAAGCTGTTTTTCACCACGAGCACAAAGTACAACCTTCGCCCCCTCTTTCACAAGCTGCATCGCTGTATAATAACCAATACCTTTACTTGAACCTGTAATAACTGCTACTTTCCCCTTCAAGCCTAGCTCCATTTTTATCACCCCAGTTTTTTTCTTTCACTTCTCTTGTTTCATAAACAGCGTTATCATTCTCGGATTTGACACTAAATCTATCCAAAATTTAATAGATCCTAATCGGATTGTATTTTTCGAATATTCATTCGATATAAATACTTTATCAAAATTACAACTATTATACAAAAAACTATTATGTCAATGAAATTAAATAAAGTATGGCTCTTCAGCAATGTGAGCGGTTGATTTCCGTTCCGACTAGGCGCTTGTTGATTTACAATCGATTTATCTAAAGCACCATAACATTCACGAAAATTTCTTTGACCATTTAGTTTTTAAACATTCTAAAGGAGGTGTCTCAAATAATGATATTATTCCGATAAAAAATGAAATTGTTCCGATAAGTCTTCAAAGTATTTATACAAAAAAACGGCTACAAAGCAGATGCTTTATAGCCGTTTTCATGAACTTTATTATTTTTTCGCTACAATATGGATTGGGTTGCCAAGTAATACTTCAGCAGCTTCCATTGTAATTTCACCTAATGTTGGGTGAGCATGGATTGTTAATGCAACATCTTCAGCAGTCATACCGCCTTCAATTGCTAAGCCCATTTCAGCGATCATATCAGATGCACCAGCACCTACGATTTGAGCACCGATTAATAAGCCATCTTCTTTACGCGCAACAAGCTTCACGAAACCTTCTGTTTGGTTTAATGCAAGTGCACGACCATTTGCTGCGAATGGGAATTTCGCTGCAGTGTATTCGATGCCTTCAGCTTTCGCTTCATCTTCGTTATAACCAACTGTTGCCATTTCTGGATCTGTGAAGCATACAGCAGGAATAGCTAAATAATCAACGATTGATTTTTCACCAGCGATTGCTTCAGCAGCAACTTTACCTTCGTAAGATGCTTTATGAGCAAGTTGAGGACCAGCGACAATATCACCAATTGCATAGATGTTTGGAATATTTGTACGACATTGTTTGTCAACATTGATCAGACCACGTTCACCGAATTCAATACCGATTTCAGCAAGGCCCATTTCATCTGTATTTGGACGACGACCTACAGTTACTAATACGTAGTCAGCTTCAACTTTTTTCTCTTCTCCGCCAACTTCATATGTTACCACTACGCCGTTTTCTGTTTCTTCAACGCCTTTTGCAGATGCGTTTACTTCCATTTCAACGCCTTTCTTTTTAAGGCCTTTTTTCACGATTTGTGTCATTTGTTTTTCGAAGCCAGCTAAGATATCTTTTCCGCCTTCGATAATTGTTACTTGTGAGCCAAGATTAGCATAAGCCGAGCCTAACTCTGTACCAATATAGCCTCCACCGATAACTACTAATTTACCTGGTACTTCTTGTAAAGAAAGTGCGCCAGTAGAATTTAGTACGCGCTCAGAGAATTTAAATGTTGGAATTTCAACTGGGCGAGAACCTGTTGCGATAATTACATTGTTAAATGTGTAAGTTTGAGCAGATTCACCATTGATGATACGCACTGAGTGAGCGTCAACGAAATAAGCTTCACCTTGTACAATTTCAACTTTATTACCTTTAAGTAAGCCTTCAACACCGCCAGTTAATTTTTTAACAACGCTGTCTTTAAATGCTTGTGCTTTTGAGAAGTCTAATTTCACGTCAGAAGCGATGATACCCATGTCATCTGAATGTTTAGCATGCTCAAAACGGTGACCTACTGAAATTAATGCTTTTGATGGGATACAGCCTACGTTTAAGCACACACCACCAAGTACATTTTTTTCAACGATTGTTACTTTTTGGCCAGTTTGAGCTGCACGGATTGCGGCTACATATCCTCCAGGACCTGAACCAATGACAAGAGTATCTGTTTCGATTGGAAAATCTCCTACTACCATTTTTGTTACGCCTCCATTAATAATAATTCTGGTTCACTTAGCAAACGCTTTAAGTGATTTAAAGCATTTTGCGCAGTGGCTCCATCGATCATACGATGATCAAAGCTCAATGATAATGCTAACACAGGTGCGGCTACAATTTCACCATTTTTTATTACAGGTTTTTCTGAAATTCGACCAATACCTAAAATTGCTACTTCAGGATGATTAATTACCGGAGTAAACCATTGTCCTCCTGCAGAGCCGATATTCGTAATCGACATCGAAGCACCCTTCATTTCATGTGGTGCAAGCTTGCCTTCACGTGCTTTAGTCGCTAATTCATTAATCTCGTTTGATACTGCAAATACAGATTTACGATCTGCGTGTTTAATCACTGGTACTAACAAGCCTTTTTCTGTATCTGCTGCAATACCAATATTATAATAATGCTTCTGAATAATCTCTTGTGTTGCATCATCTAATGAGCGGTTAAATTCTGGGAATTCGCGCAAAGTTGAAATAAGGGCTTTAACTACGTATGGTAAGTACGTTAATTTGACACCTTTTTCAGCAGCGATATCTTTGAATTTTTTGCGATGTGCTACTAAAGCTGTTACATCGACTTCATCCATTAGTGTAACATGTGGAGCCGTTTGTTTCGAGTGAACCATCGCTTTTGCAATCGCTTTTCGAATGCCCGACATTTTCTCACGTGTTTCTGGGAAATCACCTTCGAGGACTACTGGTGCTGCTTGTACAGTTGTTTCTTGCTGAACAGCTTCTTCATTAGCTACTGGTGCTACTTCGGCTTCTACAGCACCTCCGCCATTTAGGAAATTCTCAATATCTTGTTTTAAAATACGACCATTTTTGCCTGTACCTTGAACTTCACGAATATTAACATCATGCTCTCGTGCAAATTTACGTACTGAAGGCATTGCAATGACACGCTTATTCTCATCAGCTACAGCTAAAGCTTCAGTCTTTACAGGAGGTGCCGCTGGAGCCTGCTCTTCTTTAACAGGTGCCTTTTCTACTTTTTGACCATCCTCAGCTGTTGCTTGGACTTGAGCCTCTGTTTTCGCTTCAGCATGGTCATCACCTTTTAGCTTTAGGTCTTCATAGCCAGGTGCATCAAAGCGGATTAAGACATCACCAACAACAGCTACTGTGCCTTCTCCTACTAAAACTTCCTCAACTTTCCCTTCAACCGGAGAAGGGATCTCTACCACTGCTTTGTCATTTTGTACTTCACAAAGAATATCATCTTCTTTTACTGTATCTCCAGCTTTAACGAACCATTTCACGATTTCGCCTTCGTGAATACCCTCGCCTATATCTGGTAATCTGAATTCAAATGCCATGTGTACCCATCCTTTCTATATTACAGTCGTTTAGAAGCTACATATAATCAATTATGCCTCGGCATAATTGCGTCCGGAATCGGCTTTGTGCTTGCACAAAGAACTCCTTTCCGATTCTGTGACATCCGCCGGAGGCTTTAACTTCTTTCAGCGGATGTTTGGACACCCGCTGAAAAGTGACTTCAAACCGCATTCATCACACCACCTATAGAAGTGGGAGACTCCGCTGAAAGAAGTTAGAATGTTAAAACTTTTTTCGCTGTTTCCATTACATCTTTATAGTTTGGTAACCAAACACCTTCAGCTTGTGGGAATGGGTACACAGTATCTGGTGCAGCCACACGAAGTACAGGTGCTTCTAAGCTTAAAATCGCGCGTTCTGTAATTTCAGCCACCACATTTGCAGCGATACCTGCTTGTTTTTGAGCCTCTTGTACAACGATTGCACGACCTGTTTTTTCAACTGACGCAATAATTGTTTCAATATCAATTGGTTGGATTGTACGTAAATCAATAACCTCTACAGAGTGACCTTCTTTTTCCAGCTCTTCTGCAGCCTTTAGGCTTTCGTGAACCATTAAACCATAGGCAATGATTGTTAGGTCTTTACCTTCACGTTTCACATCCGCTTTACCTAGTGGAATTTCATATGCTTCCTCTGGTACCTCTTCACGGAATGAACGATATAATTTTAAATGTTCTAAGAAAATGACTGGGTTATCATTTCGAATAGATGAAATCAGTAAGCCTTTAGCATCGTATGGTGTAGATGGTACAACAACCGTTAACCCTGGTTGTGCTGTCATCAAACTCTCTAAGCTGTCTGAGTGCATTTCTGGTGTATGTACACCACCACCAAATGGAGAACGGATTGTTACTGGTGCATTATAGACACCACCGCTACGATAGCTCATACGTGCTAATTGACCACTAATAGAATCCATTACTTCATAAACAAAGCCGAAGAACTGAATTTCAGGAACTGGACGGAAACCTTGAAGAGAAAGACCAACTGCCAAGCCACCAATACCTGATTCTGCTAATGGTGTATCGAATACGCGGTCAACACCAAATTCTTTTTGTAGGCCTTCAGTTGCGCGGAATACCCCACCGTTGACACCTACATCTTCCCCGAATACAAGAACGTTTTCATCATTCTTTAATTCTGTGCGAAGTGCATCTGTAATTGCTTGAATCATTGTCATTTGTGCCATAGGTTATTTCGACTCCTTCTCTTTATAGATTTCATACTGTTCTTTTAAATTAGATGGCATTTCGCCTTTATACATGTTTTCCATTAACTCTGTTACTTTTTGTTTTGGAGCAGCATCGGCTTTCTTGATTGCCTCTTTAATTTCTTCTTTTGCACGTTCAATAACAGCCTCTTCTTTTTGCTCATCCCATAAACCTTTCGCCCCTAGATATTTACGGAAGCGTACAAGAGGGTCTTTTTGTGCCCATTCACTATCTGTATCCGATGTGCGGTAACGCGTTGGGTCATCCCCTGCCATTGTATGAGGACCATAGCGATAGCACATTGTTTCAATTAATGTTGGACCTTCGCCGTTAACTGCGCGCTCACGTGCATCACGTGTTGCTACGTAAACTGCTAGCGCATCCATTCCATCAACTAAAATACTTGGTAAGCCTGCTGCTACACCTTTTTGAGCAATTGTTTTCGCAGCTGTTTGTAATTCACGAGGTGTTGAAATTGCATATTGGTTATTTTGTACAATGAAGATTGCTGGTGATTTAAACGCACCTGCAAAGTTAATGCCTTCATAGAAATCCCCTTGCGATGAGCCACCATCACCTGTATAAGTTACAGCCACAGCCTTTTTACCACGTTTTTGAATACCAAGAGCTACACCTGCTGCTTGAATATATTGTGCACCGATAATGATTTGAGGTGCTAATACGTTTACGCCTTCAGGAACTTGGTTCCCCATAAAATGACCACGTGAGAATAAAAACGCTTTATCTAAAGGTAAACCATGCCATACGATTTGTGGTACATCACGGTAACCAGGTAAAATCCAGTCTTCTTTTTCTAATGCAAAGTGTGAAGCAAGTTGCGATGCTTCTTGCCCAGCCGTTGGCGCATAGAAGCCTAATCGACCTTGACGGTTAAGAGAAATAGAGCGTTGGTCTAAAATACGTGTATAAACCATACGCGTCATTAACTCAACTAGCTCCTCATCAGATAGTTTTGGGTCTGCATTGTCATTTATAATTTCGCCTTCTTCATTCAAAATTTGAAACATTTCAAACTTATCTTCGATTTCAGTCAGCGTTTGTTTAGCATCAAAAATATTATTGTTTTTCTTGCTCATTTGTCACATCTCCCTTTCAGCTGTATTAAAATAAATCACTGTTTCAACTAGTACAACTTATTCTTTGCACTCAGTATACTGAATAAAATACCGTCGGTCAATCATATATTACGCGTATAAACAAAGATTTTTTCTAAAGTAACGATTAAACAACTCTGTTTCACACTGTACCACTAATCCACAACAACTGTATTATAACAACATAGTAGAAGCGCTCATTAATTTAGTTTCCTTTCATGATTACCAATAGTAGAATGCCCAGTTCTAGACAATCTAATAGCTATATAATAATTTTTTAAGTATATTCAAATAAGGTCTTTTTTCATGTGATTGTTTTAAGACGTGATGTATAATTATTAGTAAGCACTATAAAGTTGAAAGGAAGATTCATATATGATTTTAATGGATGATATTATTCGCGAAGGTCATCCGACTTTACGCACAAAAGCTGAGGAGGTCAAATTTCCTTTAACTGATGAAGTAAAACAACTTGCAGAAGATATGCTTCAATATTTAATAAACAGCCAAGATCCTGAAATGGCAGATAAATATAATTTACGCGGTGGCATTGGATTAGCTGCCAATCAAGTAAATAGCCTACATCGTATGTTTGCCCTTCATTTAACAGATGACAATGGCGAACAATTAAGTTTTGTAGCGATCAATCCAAAAATCGTTAGCCACTCTGTAGAAAACACTTACCTTCCAGCGGGTGAAGGCTGCCTTTCTGTAGATCGCAATGTTCCAGGCTATGTACCACGTCATGCTCGTGTTACAGTTAAATTTAAAACAGTTGACGGTGAAGAGAAAAAAATGCGACTTAAAGGCATGCCTGCTATAGCCTTCCAACACGAATTAGACCACCTTAATGGCATTATGTTTTACGATCGCATTAATGAAAAAAATCCATTTGCGGAAATCCCAGATTCAACACCATATGAGCGTGATTAAAAGCACAGAAAGAAAGCAAATCCTGCAGTTTTTAAACTGCGGGGTCTCCTTTCTTTCCAGCTCGTTGTGATATTTTATGTTTACACCATGACTATTCCTTGTCCTAAACGTTCATTAATTTCTTCAAGCAACGCTGGCAGCTCTTTCATTGTTCGAATTGTATAGTGTGCACCCGTTTCTTTAAATACTAGTGCTGTTTTTTCAATAGCCTCTTGCTGCTCTTCTTCTGACAAGGCCATAAATTCCTCTTGTGATAACCCCATTTCAGAGCTTCCAACAATAACACCAACAGCCCATACACCTGCATTTAAAGCCTCTTGAATATCTGAAGTAGTATCTCCAACCTTCACAACTTGCTTTGTTGCCTTAATACCTAATGCCTCCATATTTTTAAATATCATATATGGGTACGGACGTCCTTTATCTCCTATTTGAGTAGGCGTTACTAAAAATTCAGGCTCATATCCATTTGCTGCTGCATGTTGAGTCACTACCCCCATCATTGAGTCAGTATACCCCGTCGTAGAACCGATACGAATACCCGCTTCTTTTAATTGATGTATGGTTTCTTTCACATGCTGAATCGGATCAGTGTAAGTTGCTAATGACTCCATTAACTTTGATTCAAACTGCACATATAACGCCTGGACATCCTCTTCCGTAAAATGTCGTCCATACTTTTGATTCCATGCCTCACGAATTCTAGGCATTTCTAGCATTGTACGAATATGATCGATTTTCAGCATGCCCATCGGTTTGCGTGTTTCTTCAAGCGTTACCTCGATGCCCGCATCTTCAAAAATTGAAAGAAAAACATTCACAGGAGCAAAGCAGCCAAAATCAACAGTTGTACCTGCCCAATCTAAAATAATCGCTTCAATCTTCATTTTTTCATCACCGCCATATAATTTTCGATAACCTTACATAGTGTATTCATATCATCTTCATGAATATCCCCAATATTACCAATTCTGAATGTATCCATATCTGTTAATTTCCCCGGATAAATAACAAAACCGGCTTCTTTCATCGCATGATAGAAATGTTCGAAGGAGAAGCCTTCATAAGGGAATAAAAACGTTGTAATAATAGGTGATTGTAGATCCTCTGAAATATAAGCATTAAACCCAAGCTCTTGCAAACGAGCGCGAAGTATACGATTATTCGTCGCATATCGTTCGTGTCGAGCACGGACTCCACCTTCTTCCACTAGCTCCTCTATTGCCTTCGCAAAAGCAGCCACAACATGTGTAGGTGATGTAAAACGCCATTTCCCATCCACTTCCATTACTTCCCACTGATTATATAAATCTAACGCAACGCTTCTAGCTTGCCCTTTACACTTTTCTAAGTCCTCAATCTTCGCTATCACAAATCCAAAGCCTGGTACTCCTTGGATACATTTATTGGCACTGCTAATTAAATAATCAATCCCCATTACCGATACATCCATTGGTACGCCACCGAAGCTACTCATCGCATCAACAATAAACGTTTTATTCAACCCTTTCACAACGTCTCCTATTTCACTTATAGGATTTAATATGCCAGTTGTCGTCTCACAATGTACAACGGCAACATGCGTTATTGTTGAATCATTTTCCAACAGCGTTTTCACTTTGAGTGGTGACGGTTGTTCATGATAAGGAACACTATAGACCGTATGCTGTAGCTTAAGTACTTTTGCCATATCAACAATGCGTTCACCGTAAGCACCATTTGTGATAATAAGGACTTTATCTTCATCTCCAATTGCAGTTGTTAACACAGATTCCACAACAAAGCTACCACTTCCCTGCATAAGAACAGTTGTATAATCGGTTTCTTTTACTTGCGCTAACTCCAAAAGCTGCTTACGTATTGTTTGTGTGACCGTTTTATAATCATCGTCCCATGTGCAACGATCCTTTAACATCACTTGTTTTACTGTTTCAGTTGTCGTTAATGGTCCTGGCGTTAACAATTTATAGCTGTTCATTAAATCAATATCTCCTTATTTTTGCGCTTCTTTAAAGAAAGCTTGATGTTTTTCTAATAGATCAACCGTTAATGTTGTGTCCCATTTCTTCAAATATTTAGGCACATACTCTTCATTGACTTGCTCACCTTCATAAAGGGCTACAGGATATTGCTTCAATAAATCAGGGCGGGCCTCCGTTGCTATTATTTTGGCTATTTCACGCGCTAGCGCTTCATCCCCTTCTTTATCTACCACGGCTACTGATTCAGTTAATGTAAAATTACCTTCTATCGGATCGATGTAATCAATCGGTAGCCCTTCTTTTTTAGCATCAATCGCTTGAATACGTAGACCAAACCCTACAGCCACTTCGCCGGTTTTCACTTTTTTAATAGGTCCAGATCCTGAACTTTCGATATGCGGTCCAGCATTTTTAGTTAAATCAGCTAATATCTTTTTGCCTTCTTTTTCGCCATACTCATTTATAATCGCTTGCACTAATAACCAACCTGTTGACGAATCTAGAATATTCGGAAATGACAACATATCTTTATAAGCAGGGTCTGTTAAATCCTTTATTGATGCTGGAACTGGCAACCCTTTTTGTTTTAATAAATCCGTATTGATAAAAATTGACCCGATATTCCCTAAAATCGGTAATGCAAATGTAGTACCACCATCTAGAGGCTTTAAATCAGAAGATAAATCTACAAACATTGACTTAGATTTTTGTGCACTTTCGATAAAATAAGAAGCTGTTGTAACGACATCCGCTTCAATGTCTTTCCCCTCAGCCATTATTTTCCCACCCAGTTCTGAAGTTCCGAATGATTGGATTAAATACTTACCTTCATAACCCTTTTTATCTAATGTTGCTTCCATTACTTGAACGGCTTCATCATCCGCATTTGAATAAATAATGACTTGATCTTTCGAACCCGCTTCCGCTCCTCCACAAGCAGCCAAAACAATGGCAGTGCTAACTGTACCTAACATCATTACTGTTGATTTTTTCATCTGTATGCTCCTTTGTTTTTTCTTTAGGTGTTGCTATATAGTCACAACCTAATTTCACAATGAGGTTTGTACATAAAATAAAAATCGATAGGACAAAAATATCTGTATACTTCGCAAAATGTTGAAGTTCTTTTATACGTGTCGATACAAGCATCGTTTTCGTACTGACAAGGAAAATTACCCCGCTAACAGTCACCATGGCATTTAAAAAATAATAGCTAAACATTTGATAAATCGTAGGTCTAATATTCGGCAAAATTACACGAATGACCGTTTTTAACCACGAATCCTTTAATAGCTCAGCTGTCACTTCCCATGTCGGATCCATTTTTTGCAATGAATTTTTCGCCATTAAATAGGGCGTCGTAAAGAAGTGAACAATATTACACGCAATAACGATAAGGAAAGTCCCCTTCAAGCTACTGCCGGTAAAGAAAAACAAATAAGAAAGACCAAGTACCATACCTGGCACAGTATTCGTAATCATCGAAGCAAGATCTAAGCTTTTCTTTCCTTTAAGTGGTGTTCTTACATTTAATAGAGCGGCTACAAATGCTACACCTACTCCTAAAACCGCTGTCAACACAGCAACAATTAGTGAATTCATATAGACTTGCTTCAAGCCCTGTTCAGCTAAGACGTTTTTCACATGCTCTAAAGTAAAGCTGAAATCATATGGATAGCCCTTCGTTAAAGGGACAATAAATATTGTTGAAAACATGATGAACACTGCGCCCACACAGACCCATGAGAAAACAGTAAACATGACATCACGTAACCGGTGAACAACGAGGTCACTTTTAGAAACTTGCTTATATTGAAAATTAAAGCGTTCTAAAATAGTTAACATAACAACTCCAAGTACAGCAGGCACTAACATGAAAATCGAAATCACCGCACCCCTCTCAAAATGTACAATGGAGCCAAGCATTGCTTGATATAGCTCAGTTGCAATAACTTTGTAACCACCACCAACTGACGCAGGGATCCCGAAATCTGTAAAGCTTAAAACAAACGATAATATGAATGCCCCGCCAATCGTCCCTAGCATCGGTCGCAATACTGTATGATAAAATCTTCGTAATGGACGATCATGTATCAGCATGGAAACTAGCAGAAAGCGCTTATCGATGTATTGCATAGAATTTTGCATTAATATAAAGGCAACAGGTAACGTATAAAGTACATAACCAATTAACAAACCGTTAAACCCATATACCGTAAATAAGGGCTGACCAAATATCTTCGTCATAATCCCTTGATTGCCAAAGGTATAAATCAGGACAAAACCATAGGTAATGGTCGGTAAAAGCATTGGCAAAGTAATACCAACTTGGACAAGTTTTTTCGTAGAGCGATGCATCGTTGTAAAATGCACAGCATACGCCAATAAAAAAGCGATAATTGTTGTGATCAAAGCCGCTACTAAGGAAACTTGAAAACTATTTAAAAACGCATCACGAATCTCTACATTTTGCAATGTTTCCACATAGTTTTGAATGGTGATGGCTGTCCCCTTTTTTAAAGACTGCCAAAACATATAAAGTAACGGAACAATTAGAAAGAATATAAAAAAGAATATAATCGGGAGAAAAATCAATTTCATCATTTTATTTGTTTTAAGCATAAGACTCTCCAAATAGCTGATAAATGTTATGACGTTTTATATGGAGCTGCCTTAATATAAAATCTTCCACGAATTGGTTTTCGGGTGTATGTAATATTTCCTGTGGTGTTCCAAATTGCGAAACAGTTCCTTCATTAATAATTAGAACTTTATCCGATAGCGTAAGAGCCTCCTCCGGATCATGCGTTACAATAATTGTTGTTAGATTAAATTGGCGAGCAATAGATTGAATACGTTCCTTAATCGATTCTTTTATCACTCCATCAAGCGCACTTAAAGGTTCATCTAACAATAAAATTTTAGGCTGCATCACGAGTGTTCTAGCTATAGAGACACGCTGTTTTTGTCCACCTGACAATTCATGAATCTTTTTATGTAAATGTGGAGTCAGTTCTAAAAAGTCTATATATTCCTGAACCTCCATTTTTGACATAGCTTCTTTTATATTTTTCAAACCATACACGATGTTGTCATACGCATTTAAATGAGGAAACAATGCAAAGTCTTGAAAAACAATATTAAACCCGCGATCTCTCATTGATTGATTCGAAATATCTTGTCCATTGTATAGAAGCTGTCCATTTGTTTGTTGCGTAAGACCTAAAATAATATTGAGTAAAGTTGTTTTTCCACAGCCGCTCGGTCCCAATAACGACACGATTTCACCAGGTTGAATGTTTAAATTTATATTCATTAAAACTTTTTTATCTTTATAGTTTTTCGAGATATTTTTTAGTTCCAACAAATTGTTCACCTCTCTTTAGTTCTTAACTTTAGTATAGGGACAATTTGTAAAGGGACATCCAGATTTGTGTAAATGTTAAGTAAATCTTGACCAGTTGTTGACAAAGTTGCGAGTGTTTAGAGTAAATTAGTAGTAGAGGTGATGAAATGTATACAATAGAAAGGCAACAACATATTCTGCAATTCGTACGGGAACATAAGATAGTAAAATTAGTAACCCTCACAAAAGAGTTCAACGTTTCAATGGAAACAATCCGTCGTGATATTCAACAGCTTGTTCAGGAAAAGAAGATAGAGAAGTTTTATGGCGGCGTTAAATATATCGAGCCTGCTGAAGGATTGATAGATCAACGACTTCATGACCAATTAACTGAAAAAATCGCCATTGCAAAAGCATGCGCTTCTTTAGTACAAGATGGGGAATGTATTTTTATAGATAGCGGGACGACTACCTTTCAAATGGCACCATTTTTATTAGAGAAAGAAAAATTAACAGTCATTACAAACTCACTTCCTGTAGCCTTCGATTTAATTGGCTCCAATATTGAAGTGATCATCATAGGTGGTAAAGTTCGTCACTCCGAAAAATCCGTAACGTCTAATGATTTCCTCTTCCGATTCGATCACCTTAATATTAACAAAGCATTTATTTGTGCTAGTGGCGTATCTATTGAAAAAGGAATTTCAGATTTCAGTTTAGAAGAGGCAATTACCCGTAAACAAATTATTAATATTTCTCAAACTGTATATGTAGCAGCAGACTCTTCGAAATTTAATAAAGATGTTGCTATTCAAGTTTGTCCAGTAGATGAGGTAGATATGATTATTACAGATTCCGCGCTCTCTAAAGACACAATCAATCATTTCACAAATAAAGATGTACAGTTGAAAATAGTAAAAACAACTATTAAAGACATTGAATAAATAAAAAAGCAACTAGTTGTAGTCAATTCTTACAACTAGTTGCTTTTTTAGATAATGTTTAATTGGCGCATGATTTTAGCAAGACCATCCTCATCTACATGCTCTGCAATATGGGTAGCAACAGCTTTTACGCGCTCATGTCCATTCCCCATCGCCACGCCAGTCCCTACAGCTTGTAGCATTTCAATATCGTTCATACCATCTCCAAAAGCAATGGCATCTTCTATCGTAAGTCCCATTCTTTCAAGCACCTTTTCAATACCAGCAGCCTTTGACCCACCCTTTGGTAAAATGTCACAAGAATAGCGATGCCAGCGTACAAATTGTACGTTTGGAAATGCTTCCCGATACATAGGTTCATCTTTTTCTTCCATAAATATAAGTGTTTGATAGACACTGTTCTGCATATAATAAGTTGAGTCTATCTCTGGATACGGGTATTTTAATGTATTTAAGCTTTCTGCCACCCAAGCATTGTTTCCGCCTGACGCAATCATTCGCTGATCGTCTAAAAATACAACAGGTTCATTTCGCGCTGCAGCAAAGGCAATAATCTTAGTTAGTTCGTCTTTTTCAATACCGTTTGTATAGACAACCTCACCTTTATAAACGACATATTGTCCATTAAAGGTTATGTACGTATCAATATCTAGCTCTTCAAGTAAGGATTGAATCATGAAAGGTGCTCGCCCAGTTGCAATCGCTAACTCATATCCATTACGACGAGCTTCAAAAAGAGCTTCTTTCGCTGAAGCAGGTAATCGTTTCTCACTATTATAAAGTGTACCATCTACATCAAAAAATAAAATTTTATTCATCTTATATTCCCCTTCATGACGTATTATTTTACAAGGCTAATGACTTTACAGAGGCAGTATTTTTTATTACAATGATCCTAAGGAGTGATGTGCCATGCTGAAGAAACTCAAACGTAAATTGTTGAAGCAACTTCGCGGCATACTCGGAAAAAAATCAATTGCCTAACATTTGCCCTTCATTATTTGAAGGGCTTTTCTTTATTTTAGAGTAACTGCGTGATAATATAAAGGAAATGCATTTATTTGGCTATGTGCAACCACTGTCTCATTGCTTAATTCAATTGCACCTTGTTGTAATTACGTCTGGATGTAGCACTGAGATACAAGAACTTCAAACGCTTAATTTCTTCTTTACACTAGAAATTTGCTGTTTTTTCTTGTAGTACGTGTGTGGTATTAGTCAAAGGTGCAAGAAAATTGTACGCAATAAAAGGAGAGCAAACTATGATTTACAAAGTTTATTATCAAGAAAAAGCAAATGAAATTCCAGTTCGCGAAAATACTAAAAGTCTATACCTTGAAGCTGCTTCAGACCGCGAAGTACGTGAAAAGCTAAAAGACCGAAACTACAACATCGAGTTCATTCAACTGCTTGAAGGTAACTATTTAGCCTACGAACAAGCAAGTCCGAACTTCGTCTTGGAGGAAATTTAACAAACATGAAGTTTGTTAAAAATGACCAAGCAGCTGTTTTCGCGCTCGGCGGACTGGGCGAAATCGGCAAAAACACTTACGGCGTTCAATTTCAAGATGAAATCATTTTAATTGATGCCGGTATTAAATTTCCAGAAGACGATTTACTCGGCATTGACTATGTAATTCCGGATTATACTTATTTAGTACGCAACGTCGACAAAATCAAAGGATTATTTGTTACACACGGACACGAAGACCATATTGGTGGTATTCCCTACTTATTACGTCAAGTAAATGTTCCTGTCTACGGCGGTAAGCTTGCACTTGGTTTATTACGCAATAAATTAGACGAGCATGGCTTGCTACGTACGACAAAGCTTATTGAAATTAAAGAAGATGATGTTATTAAGTTTAGAAAAACATCGGTTAGCTTCTTTAGAACAACACATAGTATTCCAGATGCTTACGGTGTCGTTGTAAAAACACCACCCGGTAACATCGTGCATACAGGTGACTTTAAATTTGACTTTACACCTGTAGGTGAGCCAGCCAACTTAACAAAAATGGCTGAAATCGGACGAGATGGAGTACTGTGCTTACTTTCAGATAGTACAAATGCGGAAAAGCCGAACTTCACAATGTCAGAGCGTACAGTTGGTAAAAGTATCGACGAAATTTTCCGTAAGGTTGATAGTCGTATAATTTTCGCAACTTTTGCATCTAACATTTACCGTCTACAACAAGCAACAGATGCTGCAATAAAATACGGAAGAAAAATTGCTGTCTTTGGACGTTCAATGGACAATGCCATTACACTTGGTCGCGAACTAGGTTATATAAATGCACCAAAGGATACATTCATTGATGCACAAAGCATTAATCGCCTTCCAGCAAATGAAGTAATGATATTATGTACAGGCTCTCAAGGTGAACCGATGGCTGCCCTTTCTCGCATTGCAAATGGTACACATCGTCAAATCCAAATCCAGCCTGGTGACACAGTTGTCTTCTCTTCTTCGCCAGTGCCAGGAAATACGGTAAGTGTCAACAAGATCATCAACTTACTTTTCCGTGCAGGCGCAGAAGTTATTCATGGTGCACTAAACAATATCCATACTTCTGGTCACGGTTCTCAGGAAGAACAAAAATTGATGCTACGCTTAATGAAGCCTAAATTCTTCATGCCAATTCACGGTGAATTCCGTATGTTGAAAATGCATACGCATCTAGCAGAAGATTGTGATGTTCCACTCGAAAATACATTCGTTATGGAGAATGGTGACGTGCTAGCATTAAGTGCCAATGAGGCGCATGTAGCTGGTCGCATCCCTTCAGGAGACGTTTATATTGACGGCAATGGTATTGGAGATATCGGAAATATCGTATTACGCGATCGTCGCATTCTTTCGGAAGAAGGTTTAGTAATCGTTGTTGTAAGTGTGGATATGGAAAACCAAAAAATCGTTTCCGGTCCAGACATTATTTCACGAGGCTTCGTTTACATGCGCGAGTCAGGTACGATGATTAATGAAGCACAAAAAATGCTAAATCGCCACCTGAACGAGACCATTCAAAGCAAAACTCCTCAATGGACTGAGCTTAAAAATGAAATAACTGACGTTTTAGGTCCATATCTATTTGAAAAAACAAAACGTCGCCCTATGATTTTACCGATTATTATGGAGGTTTAACCTCATTACAAAAAACTACGCAAAATTGCGTAGTTTTTTTATTTTTCCGAAACCTTTTTACTATTTTTTCGTATATAGTAATAACAACTAGCAAATATGTCTCGGCATTATTGCGCCCGGAATCGGTTTTGAGCAAGCATAACATTCAGTAAAATACCGTTTCGAATAAATGACTACCATACTTGAATGGTGTTCATGTTCTTATTGTATTGCTATTAGCAGCACTGCAATCACTTCTATTCACCTAGACTATTACATATTACCGCTATTACTTCCATTCTTTGCAGACTCTCTTTGTCCCATTAAAAATAGGACCGTTTACCCTTGAGAGTGAGAGCAATCCTATCATGTCTAAATATTAAAGTATTTAGCTATTACATAAGCAACCCATCTATAATCTGGCTGCAATCGTATGTTTTCGATTAAACCTTTTAAAATTGGTTTACTATAGGTTGGATTTTCAACTTGAAATTTTAGTAATTCAAGAGACTCGCGTTCTATAGACTCTTCTAACCCATTTAGATATTGTTCGATTAATTCCAGTAAAGATTCCTGTGAAACTTTTTCATTATAAGGTTCCGGTGTCAATTGAACGAGCTCTTCAGTTATAAATGGAATCGTAGTATGCCGTGCAATAATTTCCGTCTTTTCAGCTAGAGATTTAGCCAATTGATCTAAATCGAGTGGTATATCGGAAAAAATAAAAAGCTCTGAATAACTTTTCATAAATCCTTTAATACAATACATGACATCATATTTTGTCTCGTGGAGTTCATCTTGATAGAGCTGCTCAAGCATATAGATGATCGACTTAGACATATCAGCATCATAGGCCATTATTTTCTGAAACAACTCTTTTTTTGAAAGAAGTACTTTCTCATTAAAAAACACACGAGCAGATGCAGCATTGTTTTTAAATGCTTGAAAAATACTTTTGTAAAACTCAACTAAAATGATATCTTTACTAAGTGAGCTTCTGACTACTTGGTCAACATCAGCAATAAACTGTTGTAAATAGTGCTCTACCATAGAAATGATAAGCTCGTCTTTTGTTTTGAAAGATAAATAAAATGCACCTTTTGAAATTCCACATCGTTCTGTAATTTGCTGTACAGATGTAGCTTCAAAGCCTTGTTCTGAGAATAGCTCCAACGCTTTCTCCATAATAAGTTGCTTTTTTAACATACTTTTAATTCTCTCCTAATGTATTTCATTGACAAATGACCGATTAGTCATTAGTATAAATAAATGAATCAAGTTAGTCAATAAAGGGTAGGTGTAAAGGTGAAAGGTTTAGTTAATTTCGTATTGAAAAACAAATTGGCAGTGTGGTTATTAACAATTATCATCACTGTCTCTGGTATTTATTCAGGTACAAGAATGAAAATGGAATCGATACCTGATATTTCTATACCATATTTAATTGTCATGGGTGTTTATCCTGGCGCAACACCTGAACAGGTTATGAATGAGCTTTCTATGCCATTTGAAAAGTCAATAGAAAGCTTAGAAGATGTAAAAGCTGTTTACTCAAATTCCTCTTCAAACGTAGCTCAAGTTCAAGTTGAATACGACTACGGCATTGATATGGATGAGAAAAAACGCCAATTAGAGTCCGCTTTAGATACAATCAAGTTACCTGAAGGTGCTGAAAAGCCGACAGTTATGGCCATTAGCATGAATATGATGCCTGTTGTCGCTTTATCAGTTAGTAGCTCTAAAGAAGATATTGTTGAATTAACGTCAACAGTAGAAGACATTCTACTTCCTAAAATCCAAAAAATTGATGGCGTTGCTTCAGCAACTATCAATGGTCAGCACATTAATGAAGTATCATTTAAATATGATAAAGCGAAAATGGCTGCTCTCGGCTTAACAGAGGATTCTGTCAAGCAAATGATTCAAGCAAGTGATATGTCACTATCACTTGGTTTATATCAATTTACTGTTGGTGAACAGGCCGTATCAGTAGACGGTAAAGCACAATCTATCGATCAGTTAAAAGAATTATTGATCCCAGTCACACCTTCTGCTACAAATCCTTCACCATTCGTTCGCCTAGGCGATATTGCAAAGATTGAGGTCGAAGGTAAAGTACAATCTGTATCACGTACAAATGGCAAAGATGCAATTGCAATTCAAATCGTTAAAGCTCAAGATGCAAATACGGTAAAAGTCGTAAATGCAGTGAAAGATTTAATGAAAGACGAAGAAAAATCATTAGCCGGCTTAAAAGTAGATATCTCACTTGACCAAGGTAAACCGATTGAGGATTCAGTCTACACTATGATTGAAAAAGCAGTATTCGGTGGTGCCATTGCCGTGCTAATTATTTTACTATTTTTACGTGATTTCAAATCAACAATTATTTCGATTATTTCTATCCCAGTTTCAGTATTCATGGCATTACTACTATTAAACTGGATGAATATCACATTAAACATTATGACTCTCGGTGCGATTACCGTGGCGATCGGTCGTGTTATCGATGACTCCATTGTAGTTGTTGAAAATATTTATCGACGTATCCATTTAAAAGGAGAAAGACTAACAGGTCGTGCGCTTATTCGTGAAGCGACAATTGAAATGTTCAAACCAATCCTTTCTTCTACATTAGTAACTGTGGCCGTATTCGCCCCACTAATGTTTGTAGGTGGTATGGTTGGTGAATTATTCATACCGTTTGCGTTAACAATGTCATTTGCACTCGGTGCTTCATTAATAGTGGCGATTACAATAGTTCCAGCTTTATCTCACTTCTTATTCCGTAAAAAAATATACGGTGAGAAAAAAGAAAGTCAACATAAAGAAGTTGGTAAACTAGCTCTTTGGTATAAAGGTATACTAACAAAAGCATTAAACCATAAAATCATTACATCAGTTATAGCGATTGTATTGCTTGTTGGTTCTCTTGCTTTAACACCACTTATTGGCTTCAGCTTCATGGGCTCTCAAGAAGATAAGGTGATGTACTTAACGTATACTCCTGCTACAGGCGAGCTAATGAAAGATACAGAAGCAAATGTTGCAAAAGTAGAAAAAGAATTAATGAAACGCAAAGACGTTGATATTTTACAAGTTTCGATCAATGATCCAAAACATGTTGATCCTTCAGCAATGATGATGGGTGGCGGTGCTGGTGGTGCCTTAATGTACCTCATCTTCGATCCAGATATGGAGGACTTCCCTGGGGCACGTCAAGAAGTAGAAGACTATGTAATGAACATCGGTCAATCTGGAGAATGGAAATCTCAAAACTTCTCATCAATGTCGGGTTCTTCAAATGAAGTAAGTTACACATTATATAGTGAAGATTTAGAAAAGCTTCGTAAAGCCGTGAAACAAGTAGAAGGCGCATTAAAAGAAGTTGATGAATTAGAAGAAATTAAGTCTGATAATGAAGATCCATTCGTTGAGAATACCTTAAAAGTAGATCAAAAGAATATTCTACAATACGGTTTAACTACTGCTCAAATTGTAATGGCTTTAAATGAAAATACAGCACCAGAAGTTTTAACTAAAGTTCAGCATAACGGTAAAGATATTGATGTTCTTGTACAACATGAAGAAAAAGCTGCGGCCAAATCTCTTGATGATGTATTAGCTACTAAAATCCAAACAGCTACAGGCACAACAATGACAATCGGTGAGTTAGTAAAAGTAGAAAAAGGCACTACATTAAACACATTGTCTCGCTCAAAAGGTGAATATTTCGCAAAAGTTTCTGGTACAATTATCGGTGACGATATGTCAAAAGCAACTGCAGCTGCTGATAAGAAAATCGATAAATTAGATTTACCTAAAGGTGTAACGACTGGAGTTGGAGGCGTTGCTGCAGACATGCAAGAAACGTTCACACAGCTCGGAATCGCTATGTTAGCTGCAATCGCGATTGTTTACTTCATCCTAGTAGTAACATTCGGCGAAGGTTTAGCACCATTTGCTATTCTGTTCTCACTACCATTCTCTGTAATTGGTGCATTTGTCGGCTTGTACGTTACAAATCAAACAATTTCTGTTTCTGTTATGATGGGACTATTAATGTTAATAGGTATCGTTGTAACAAACGCCATCGTATTAGTAGACCGCATTATTCATATGGAACGTGACGGACTTGCTATGCGCGATGCCATTTTAGAAGCAGGTGCAACTCGTTTACGTCCAATCCTAATGACTGCCATCGCAACAATCGGTGCAATGATTCCAATGGCACTTGGTAATGGTGGAAGTGGTCTAATTTCAAAAGACCTAGCAGTTACCGTAATTGGTGGTTTACTATCTTCAACATTATTAACATTAGTAGTTGTACCAATCGTGTATGAAATGCTATCTAAAATGTTAAAGAAAAACCGAAAAGATATGGAAGAAAATTAATAGATTCATGTAGAAAAAGGGCTCTTCAATGAAGAGGCCCTTTTTTCTATATTTGTAGAAACACTATTGTCTATAACTCATTAGCATAACGTGGGTCCAAACTTAATAGTTTTATCGAAACACTTTCAGGAATTATCGACCAACTTTTCAGTTTTATCTACCAACTTTTAAATTTTATCGACCAACTTTCACGTTTTATTAACCAACTTTAATTTTTTATCGACAATCCACCTCTCCTCTCAATCTCAAATAAAAAGCTTAACGAGAATTTACAAATCTTGTTATAATTAAATACAGGAAATTGCTTTTAAGGGGGAGTTTTGTGAGCGACAACATTTTCAAACAAGCACCACCTGTTTTAAAAACAGCAAGATTAACATTAAGACCGATTTCATTAAATGATTTAGAGGCAATGTTTAAGTATACATCCAGTGAAAATGTAGCACGTTATGTGACTTGGGATCCTCATAAAAGTTTAGACGAAACAAAAATGTTTGTTGAATTTGTTTTAAATGGGTATAAACAAGGTAATCATCTATTATGGGGCATTGAATATAAGCAGAAGTTAATTGGCACGATCGACTTTGTTTCTTTTAATGACCAGCATAAATGTGCGGAAATTGGCTACGTTCTTTCTGAAGATTATTGGAATCAAGGGATGACGACCGAAGCAGTAAAAAAATTAATAGACTATGGATTTAACGAATTAAAATTAGTTCGGATACAAGCACGATGTTTCGAGGACAATATCGGTTCCCAAAAAGTAATGGAAAAATCGGGAATGCTTTTCGAAGGTATTTTACGAAAAAGTATGTTTGTTAAAGGTGATCATCAAAATGTAAAACTGTATGCTATAACGGATGAACATTATTTTTAAATGAAGAGCCTTACTGAAATTCAGTAGGGCCCTTCTTCATGTTACACTATTTTTGCCATGTAATATTCGTCCCTATATTCCCCATCAACATATAAGGAATGTTTTTTAGTCCCCTCTATTTCAAACCCCATTTTTTTATATAAAGCTATGCCTGCTGTGTTATTTGTCATGACTGTTAGTTCCAATCGATGTATGCTCTTTTCTTTTGCCCAATCGTCGAGGTGACTAAACAATGCAGTACCAATTTTCTGTCCTCTATATTCTTGATGGATACCTACGACTATATAGGCTCGATGTGAAACTCTAGATGGCATATGATTACCCTGAACAATTAAAAAACCAACTATTTGCTTTTCTATTTCAGCTACAAACAAAGCTGAATGGCTATTATTGTGAAAATTCTCGATAAATTTAGTAAATTGCTCAGTCTCTAACTTTCGTTCACCAGGCCCGAATAACATAAAATTAGACTCTTCTGCATTTCTTATGACCGCTATAATTTGTTCAGCATCTTTACCTATTGCCTCTCTTATTACCATCCTAATCCCTCCCCCTTTTTAAAACTTAGTAACATGTATCACAGGGAAATCTTCCGTGCTCAGTTGAATTTCACCACCGATAGGAAACGTAAAGATTGGTTGTGTATGTCCAAAATCAACATCATATAAAACTGGAATTCTTCTCAAGCTTGGATGTTTATCTAAAATAAAATGTAATTGCTCCTCCGTCATATTAGAAGCCCTTTGGAAACGCCCTATCGCAATACCTTTAATACTGCTAGTAGCTTGTAATAATGAAGTGAAATCACGGGCAAGTATTTCTGGATTAACGATTTCATCATCCTCTACAAATAAAATACTATTTGTTAATTCAGGCATATACTCTGTCCCTTGAAGCAGATTTAACGTACATAAATTTCCACCAAATAATTGTCCACTTGCTTCACCTTTAGAATATACCTTCCAGCTAGCTGCTTCAAAATGACGATTATATTGATCTAAATACCATGCATCATCACTCCAAACGCTTGATGCTTTAATCGTATATGGTGTATTGTTCATCAAACATTTTTGAAAATATGATAGCTGATAGTCTTGTGCCTGTTCCATATCAAAGCTAGGAAAATGAGGCCCTGAATACGTAACAAATCCGCATTTTGTTGTTATAGCGGTTGCTAAAAATTTTGCAGATCACACGCAAAAATATGACGCCCATACGATACAGTAAAGCCTAAATTTTCAAGTTTTTTCTTTGTTTGTTCAAGGCTTTCTGCTGTTATAATTGCTGCGCTACGACTAGGTGCAATCACACGTATCTCATCACCTACTGTTAATTTATCTGGAATACGCAAACTGTCCCCTCCTTTACAAAGTTTTAATTTTTACTATTAATCTTTCATCTAGCACTAAATTTTCTCTATTATTACAAAGCGTCAATGGAAAATCAATTATAAAATTACAATTTTTTCATGTACTTTACGCGATGTTTAAGGTTTATCAGCGATTTTGATACTTTTAACAGCGATGTTCGGTGCTTTATCAGCGTTTCTGACTCTTTTATCAGCGATGTTCCATGCTTTATCAGCGTTTCCTAATTCAAATCAAAAAAAGATGCATCGCAAATTAATTTTGCAATGCATCTTTTTTTGATTGAACTATTTTCTCTTTTTGCCGATTAATAGCGTGACTTGCGCCATTGTAAATGGCAATGAAGATTTCTTTCGATAGGCTATATACTTTGGCTCCCAAAAGTCTGCATATTTTAATTTAAAGTTTTTTAATCCTTTAAAATGATAGAAGTGCTGTCCATGTAAAAATATTTGTGCTGCAATTTTTTCACTTAAAAAAGAATATCTTGACTGTCCGACATTTGACAATGGTGACATCCCCATATTAAAAACACGATAGCCTTCTTCTTTTGCCCATTCAAATAAAGAGAGAAAAATGAAATCCATCGTTCCAGATGGTGCTCCCGGCTTAAAACGCATGAGATCTACTGAGAGTCTTTCGCCATTATCGTACATTGGCATGAGACTGGCAAAGCCAATCACCCCATCTGTACCACGTAAAACAGCAATGTTGGAAGTGTTTAAATAGTGTTCATCAAAAAAGCCAAGAGAAAAGCCTTTTTCTGCCCTTCCCTGCAACCACTTCGTTGATACTTCTTGCAATTCATGCATGAATTCCCGTGAGTAAGGAGGGCTTACTATTTCAACTGTAAAATTTTCTCGTTCAAATTTATTCTTTACCGCTCGTCGTCCCTTCATTCCTTTACCAGCTAGCGTAAATTCATCTAAATCTACAAAAGCTTGCTCGCCAAGCTTAAAAAAGCTATATCCATGCTCATGTAAAGAAGGGAAAATATTATTGTTAATTTCATAAAAGACTGGTGTATACCCATGCTTGTCCGCCAACTCTAAAAACTCTTGAATAGCAGATAAGAAATCGGCTTCATTTCCCACTGGATCTCCCAGTACCACGATCTTATCAGCGAATATTTGATAGGAAAATAAAACTGTACCTTCTTTATTCCAATAGACAAATTTGTCATGTAAAAAAATTAAATGTGAATACTCCGTTCCTTTATAGGTCATCAAATGATTTTTGATGAGTTCTTCTTGCTCACTAGATAAAAGCTTTTCCATTTTCTTAGGTGCGCGGATAAAATACCCTATATAAAAAATGACAATTGCTATTAGGATACCTATGACTGCACTATAAAATAGGTCTCGGTAATCTGTAATGATATATTCCTGTAGAGCAGCTGGAATACGGATTTTAGAAGTAGGTAAGTTGACATAACCAATCAAGACATACATCACTGTAATGAATGTCACTACAGCAAGATCCATTAACACGATTCCCCATGTCAAAACGTAACTTTCACGGTAAAATTGTTTTTTTGAAGCAATTAATAACCCTGCGACGATTACTAAAAATATAGCTTCTTCATAGTCCAAGCCTTTAAAAATTGAAAATATCGCTGAACTACTAAGGACAATAAGACTAAGCTGATATGCCCTTTTCACTTTATATTTAATCCCCCTACATAACCCTAGGAGAATAAAGCCAGCTGCAACAGTCATCTGATGAGAGACATGCATGATTGGCGAAGATAGAAATTCCTGAGCTATTTTTAGTCGACTTAGAATACCTGGCACCGACGCAGATAGCAATAAGACAATACCGGAGAGAAATACCAATATCGTTAATAACATGTGACTCAGCTTTTGGAAAATAACATTCGGCAAGTCGTCCCACGATTCATTCCAACGATTCCAATACTCTTTTACAAATAAAAGGGCAGAAACCAAGAACGGAAGTACAAAATAGCCAATGCGGTACAAAATTAATAGAAAAAGCACTTTCTCATCAGCCATTCCTAAACTTTGTGTCCCCCATAAAAAAACAAGATCAAATGAGCCTACTCCGCCAGGTATCATACTGACAATTCCCGCACAGGAAGCAATTAAAAATATGGGAATTAAATTGGATAATTCTATTGGAATGTCCAAAATAAAAGTTAATATCCAGATAACTAAAAAGACTGCAACCCATTCAGTTACTGACGTACCTATCAATTGAAGAGAGATCTTTGGATTTATAGAACCTGCTTTTTTATTACGAATGATCAGCATAGCAATAAAAATCGGCGCATATAAGCTGACAAGAATAACCGCTATCTTTAACCATCGTACTTCTTTTAACAACGGGAAGTCCCAAAAGAATATATACATAATCCACGCTAGCAACGAAATCCCTGTTAAATAAAAGAGTGTAACGGAGGCTATGCTTTTTAACAAGTCTTCCTTATCCTCTTTATATTTGGAATAGAAATAATTACGCAGAAATACACCAACTAAACCACCAAAGCCAATAAGATTGGAGAAGGTATTCACAATAAATGAATGATTCAACAATATACGTTTATTTATTTTGATTCCTGCCATTTTCACTAAAATAACATCATACAAAATCATCGGTGTAATGGCACAGAAGGTGATAAAAAGAATGAACAAGAGCTCCCATACATGTAATTCGTTCATTTCTTTCCGTAGTAAATGAACATCTATTCCACTTATAGTTTGTAGAATTTCATAAACAGCTATTGCTAAAAGCGCTATTGGAAATAGAATTTTCAAAAATTTAAATAGCGCCTCTTTTCGAATGTTGAACATGTGTTAAACCTACTCCTCATTTGCTTTCTTAACATTAATTTTATCCTTAAACGTCTCCGTTCAATGTCAGTAGATTAAAAAATCCTGCAAAGAATAACATACCATTATTGTATCGTATTCTCTGCTATATGTATCGTCAAAGCTTAAGGGTGTAGCGTTTTGCCTAGAGGAAAACTATGCCCTTGCTCAAGAAAGGGTAGCGATTACAGCTATTTGCTGTTTTCACTACCCTCTTTATTATTTAATATATTGTTCGAGTAAGCGTTGCGTATTTCTTGATTGCTCAAGTGCTTTTTTCTCTTTTGCCCAATAGATCAAATATTGCTGATCCCCAACCTTAAAAACCATCTGCTGTAATTCCTCACTTAGCTCAGAGCTAATAGCGACCTTTAAAATATCCACCTCATATAATGGCTTTCCTTTCATTTCATAGACAATATGATAGAGTGGTTTTTCTTCAAATATAGCGCGTTCTTTTTTGCTTAGTTTCTTAACATGGCTTAGAGGATAGTTTTCAATATAGGCTGTTGCATCCTGACCTTTTGCTTTTAATAGAGATTGCTCTCCTTTCAAAAGCTCGATTGCATCAATTTCTGCTGCATGATCTAAAATGCGAGAAATTGCTTCCTCCTCATTTTTGTCGCGAGACTGCAATGTAAAGGCGATAATAACAATAATTGCAGCAAATATAACTAGTTTCCATCTTCGTTTATTCATTTTCACTACCCATTCAATGCCTTTTTAACAAAGCGGTTAATATCTACATCAGCCCCAATAACAAGCATGATATCTCCTAGCAAAATTTTATCACTCGCTTGTGGAGATACAATAATATCTGCACCACGCTTAAGACCTACAATATTAATCCCGTACTTTGCACGGATATCTAAATCCATAATGGAGTAACCTGCAATCGCATCATTGGCCTTCAGCTCCATAATTGAATGTTCATCCGAAAGCTCTAGATAATCAAGCACTGTATTAGACAGCATATTATTGGCAATACGTATTCCCATATCACGCTCAGGATGCACGACAAAATCTGCACCAATTTTACGCAGAACTTTTTCATGGTAATCATTTTGGGCCTTTACAGTAATCTGTTGAACACCGATTTCTTTTAAAATAATAGTTGTCAAAATACTAGCCTGAATATCTTCGCCAATTGCTACGATAACATGCTCAAAATTACGAATACCTAATGAATTTAATACCGATTCATCCGTCGAATCAGCGATAACGGCCTGTGTGGCAATGGAAGCAAACTCGTCCACCCGCTCTGAGGAATGATCGATCGCCATAACTTGTGCGCCTTGACTCATCAGTTCGCGAACAATGCTTCCGCCAAAACGTCCAAGTCCAATGACAGCAAACTCTTTTTTCATCATTATAAATCCCTCCGAAAACTACTATACCATTATTGTAACGCATTCTTTGCTATATGTATCGCCAAAACAAGAGGCTATTCGTCATGGAAAGACAAACCTTGTACAGGACCGTTCAGCTTAGTGGGTTTTTTCGTTAGAATTTATCGGGTGTGAGACGAACTGCTCGGCTTGATCCTAGAAGTGATCAGGTTTCCACTAAATCTGCTCGGCTTGACCCTGGAAGTGATCAGCTTTGCCTCTTAACGGCTCGGCTTGACCAAAAAAGTAATCAGAGGAGCCCCTAAAACTAACATGGTGTTTTCTATAAAAAAAGACGAGGAATAAAATATCCCCGCCTCTTCATCCACTATTTTATGCGTTGCGCATTTCATCTAAAACGCGATTCACACGTTTTTCTAGCATTTTCATGCCGCTACCACCAGCTTGCATGTGACGAAGCTGACCATCTTTATCGAATACAAAATACGCAGGTACGTATTGGTTTTCAAATGCATCTGTTAGCTTTAATTCGCTATCTACAAAGATTGGTTGAACAATGTCATGCTCTGCTGCTACAGATTTGATTGTTTCTAAATTTGTATCTTCCTCAGAACGTGGCATATGCACTGCAATAACGTTTAGCTCATCTTTATATTGATCACGGAAATTGTTCACATCCGGCATTGCTTCTTTACATAAATGGCAACTAACTGACCAGAAGTGAATTAACGTTGGTTTTTCGCCTACTAAATCTGCTTTTGTTACTTCACCATTTAACCAAGTTGTTGCGCCTACAAGTTCAGGCATTTGTTCACGAAGTTTCATAAAACATTCTCCTTTTTCCTTTTATGGGGTTCATTATCAAAACGTGGGTTGATTTCCGTTCCGGCTGGGCGCTTTGTAGCTGCTGCTTTGCTTTCGCTACAGAAAACATTTGTTGCTGTCGCTTCGCTTTCGCACAGATAAAACATTTGCCGCTGACGCTTCGCTTTCGCGCAGAGCTTCCTGGGGGCGTCGGGGCAACAGATGTTTTTTGTGCGAAAGCGTAGTGTTAACGCAGCGGCAGCAGAGGGTTTTGTTTGTGCGAAAGCGCAGCGACAGCAACAGCAGGATGTTGGTCACGAAGGCGGTATCACAGGATGTGATGCTTTTAGCCTTCGTTCCTCTATCGCTAATCCCCTTGGAGTCGCCCAGCCTCCACTCCAATCAACTTATTTACACAGTAGACGTTTTAACAAAAGCCATCCACAATTTTTGGTGACGAACCTTTTTCCTATATTAAGTTTAAAAAAATCCCCACAAACATGCTGTGGGGACTCTTTATTTGTTGAATGATCCAGTTACGCTAAGCTTTGAGTTGAGTTCAAAGCCCGTACAAACTCTAAATTATAGAGTTGCTTGACCTGGGCGCCAGTTTGCTGGGCAAAGACCACCAGTTTGTAAAGCTTGAAGTACACGTAAAGTTTCGTCTACATCACGGCCAATGTTGTTATCGAATACTGTTTGGTATTTTAATTCACCTTCTGGGTTGATGATGAATAAGCCGCGTAGTGCGATACCTTCTTCTTCAATTAACACACCATATTCTTTTGAAATTTGGTGATTTGTATCCGCTGCTAATGGGTATTTTAATTCACCAAGACCATTTTTTGTACGGTCCGTGTTAATCCATGCTAAGTGAGTGTGGATTGTATCCGTAGAAACACCGATTACTTCTGCATCTAAATCTTCGAACTCATCATAACGATCGCTCATTGCAGTGATTTCTGTTGGACATACGAAAGTGAAGTCCATTGGATAGAAGAAAAGAACTGTCCATTTGTCTTGTGCTTTAATGTCTTCTAATGATACTTTGCCAAATGATTTGTCTGGAAGTACCGCTTCCATTGTAAAGTCAGGTGCTTGTTTACCTACCATGCGTTCTGCCATTATAAATCCCTCCGATTATATATGTAGTGTATATATTCCATTCGCACCAGCGAACTCGTCTTCTACGATAACAGAGTAATCGTAGTTTTTCAAACAAGTAAACTTCTCAAAAGTGCTCGTTTTAAATAATCTGACAAATTTTCGTCAAATCCCTAAATGGAATAGCTGCTACAGCCTATTTATTAGCTATTTTTAACAATTTTATTCTGGTTTAAACAAAATTTTTCTATGCGATATTTATGTATAATTTCTAAAAATTACATCATCTTTTTTTTAATAAAAAACGATTGCAAATTCTTTATTATTATGTATAATTGTAATGGTTTTAGTAAACTAAAAGTTTCGTTAAAGTAAACTTCGTATTTCAAAAGTTTATGATTGCTAAACTTCTTCTAGGAGGGAAAAGATGCAAATAGGAGCAAAAATCAAAGCGCTTCGTTTAAAAAAAGGTCTTACCCAAGAGGAACTTGGAGAACGTACAGATTTAAGTAAAGGGTATATCTCTCAATTAGAACGCGACCTAAATTCACCTTCCATTGAAACTCTATTTTCACTATTAGAAGTTTTAGGGTCAACACCTAAGGAATTTTTCGATGATGAAGCACCTGAACAAAAGGTTGTCTATACAGAGGAAGATCAGTCCACTTATACAGACGAAGAAAAAAAATATGAGATTCAATGGCTCATTCCTACTTCCAATGAAAAAGAGATGGAGCCAATTTTCTTAACACTAGCTGCTGATGGGGAATTCAAACAGTTTGAACCCTCACTTTCCGAAACATTTATTTTTGTTGTCGAAGGGCGTATTCGTCTCGTTTTAGGAGATGAACAGTACATAGCGAGTGAAGGCAATGCTCTCTATTTTGACGCGACAGATCATCATCAAATTTTTAATGCACATGCTGATGAAACAAAAATTTTGCTTGTCGCAACGGATTCATATTTATAGCTTAAGGAGGCGCATCTATGACAACGAATTCGATTATCCGCTTTGAAAATGTTTCAAAGTCCTATAATGACGGCACGGTCGTCTTAAAAAACATTAACTTAGAGCTAGAAAAGGGAAAATTCTATACATTATTAGGTCCATCTGGATGTGGTAAAACTACTATTTTACGTATGATTGCTGGATTCACAGAACCGACTACAGGAAATATCTATTTTCATGATAAAAAAATCAACTCGGTGCCAGCAAATGAACGCCAAGTAAATACTGTTTTCCAGGATTATGCGTTGTTTCCTCATTTAAATGTCTTTGAAAACGTCGCATTTGGACTTCGCATAAAAAAACTCCCTGAGAGTGAAATTAAAAACCGTGTTGCTGAAGCTTTAAAATTCGTTAACTTATCAGGCTATAGCAATCGTGAAATTTCCGAAATGTCTGGTGGTCAACGCCAACGTGTTGCAATCGCTCGTGCGATTGTCAATGATCCTGAAGTCATTTTACTCGATGAGCCTCTTTCTGCTTTAGATTTAAAGTTACGTACAGAGATGCAGTATGAACTACGAGAGTTACAACAACGACTTGGGAAAACATTTGTATTTGTCACACACGATCAAGAGGAAGCACTTGCGATGAGTGATGAAATCTTTGTTTTAAGTGAAGGTGAAATCCAACAATCTGGTACACCAGTAGATATTTATGATGAGCCAATTAACCGCTTCGTTGCTGATTTTATTGGTGAATCAAATATCGTTCCTGGCGTGATGATTGAAGATTTCAAAGTAGAGTTTGCTAGTAAAGTTTTTGAATGTGTTGACCAAGGTATGAAGCCAAACGAAAAAATTGATATTGTCATCCGCCCTGAGGATTTAGAAATGACAACAATCGATAAAGGCAAGCTTGTCGTTAAAGTGGATACTCAATTGTTCCGTGGGGTGCATTATGAATTATCTACGTATGACAAAGATGGTAATGAATGGCTCGTGCATTCATTGAAAAAAGCTGAGGTAGGGACAGAAATTGGTTTAGACTTTGATCCTGAAGCAATTCATGTAATGCGCTTAAATGAAACAGAAGAAGAATTCGATAAACGTTTAGAGGCGTATGGGGACGACGAAGATGCAAACTAAGACTTCGAAATCAGCCTTATTTCCTTATGTTTTGTGGATTGCATTTTTCGTTATCGCGCCGATTGCACTTGTTGTTTACTATTCCCTACTAGATATACATGGCCATTTCACGCTCAATAACTATAAAGCATTCTTTACTTCTGTCTATTTAAAAATGACATTAAGTTCATTCTGGTATGCATTTTTAATTACGTTCTTTACGTTACTTGTTTCGTATCCAACAGCTTATTTTTTAACAAAAACGAAATATAAGCAGCTTTGGCTTTTACTAATTATTATTCCTTCTTGGATTAATCTATTGTTAAAAACATATGCCTTTATCGGGATTTTTGGCTTGTACGGCCCATTAAATGCATTCATTGAAGTATTTGGTTTTGATCCGAAGCAAATGCTATTCACTGACCTTAGCTTTGTGTTCGTATCCGTTTATATTTTTATTCCATTTATGATTTTACCGATTTTTAACTCATTAGATCGTTTAAATCCGGCTCTTATTTATGCAGCACGTGATTTAGGGGCATCTGCCTTTACTACATTCCGTCGCGTAATATTGCCTTTAACAATGGACGGTGTTAAATCAGGTATTCAAGTTGTGTTTATTCCTGCATTATCACTCTTCATGATTACTCGTTTAATTGCAGGAAACCGTGTGATTACACTTGGTACAGCGATTGAACAACAATTCCTTGTAACCCAAAACTGGGGAATGGGTTCAACAATTGCTGTTTTCTTAATTTTATTCATGGTCATCGTTATGTTAATTACAGGACAGAAAAAGGATAAAGGAGGTCGCGTACGATGAAAAAACTATCTGCTACAGCAAGAGTGTATTTAGCGATTGTTTTTATCGTTTTGTATGCACCTATCTTCTATTTAATCTTCTATTCGTTCAATAGTGGCGGATCGATGAATAATTTTGAGTCCTTTACATTAGAACATTATAAAGCTGTGTTTGAGGATTCACGTCTACTTGTCATTTTAATTAATACAGTCATCGTGGCATTACTCTCTGCATTGATTTCTACAATCATCGGGACACTAGGGGCTATCGGCATTGTCACTGTAAAAGATTCGAAAATGCGCAATACCCTACTTTCTTTAAACAATGTATTAATTGTTAGCCCAGATGTCATTATCGGTGCAAGCTTTTTAATTTTATTCACAATGATCGGTATTAAATTAGGCTTTACTTCTGTGTTATTAGCACACGTAGCGTTCAGTGTTCCAATTGTTGTATTGATGGTTTTACCGAAACTATTAGAAATGAACAAATCATTAATCGATGCTGCATTAGATTTAGGCGCGACGAAAAAAGATGTCATGATGCGTGTTATTTTACCGTATATTCAACCTGGTATTTTCGCAGGGTTTTTCCTTGCCTTAACGTATTCCCTCGATGATTTTGCGGTAACATTTTTCGTGACAGGTAACGGCTTCAGTACATTATCTGTTGAAATTTACTCGATGGCACGTGCCGGTATTTCCTTAACGGTTAACGCTATTTCTGGTTTAGTATTCTTTGTAACAGTTATCGTCGTAGTTGGCTATTACTTCATTACAAGCCGTGCTAGTAAAAGAACGGGGGGAACTCAATGAAGCAATTAATTCAAGCGACAATCGCAATACTTGTCGTTTCCGCCCTATTATTCTATGCTGCTAATGCCCTAAGTGCTGGTGGTGGAAAAAGTGGTAAAGATACATTAACTATCTTTAACTGGGGAGAATATATTGACCCCGATTTGCTAAAGCAATTTGAGAAAGAAACAGGCATTCACGTCATCTATGAGACGTTTGATTCAAATGAAGCCATGATGACAAAAATTCAACAAGGCGGTACAGCTTACGATATTGCAGTACCTTCTGAATACATGATTGAAAAAATGAAGGAAGAAAAATTACTTGTTCCTTTAGATAAAACGAAAATCCCTAATTTTAAAAATATCGACCCCTATTTTTTAGATTTACCATTTGATGACGACAATAAATATTCTGTTCCATATTTCTGGGGAACAGTCGGTATTGTCTATAATCCTAAGCTCGTTGGAAACCTAGACTTCTCATCTTGGGCGGACTTATGGGATCCTTCGTTAAAACGTAAAGTCTTTTTAGTAGACGGTGCACGTGAGGTGATTGGTATGGGCTTAAACAGCCTTGGCTACTCGCTCAATTCTTTAAATAATCAAGAGCTACGGAAAGCTACTGATAAACTAATCACATTAGCGCCAAATGTTAAAGCCATTATCGGGGATGAAATTACACCGCTGATGGTTAATAATGAAGCTACTGTAGCACTCACTTGGTCTGGTCAAGCAGCAGATATGTTGTCAGAAAATGAAGATTTAGACTTTGCTGTACCAAAAGAAGGCTCAAACTTATGGTTTGATAATATGGTTATCCCAAAAACTTCAAAAAATATAGATGGCGCACATGCTTTCATTAACTTTATGCTGAAAGCTCAATCAGGTGCTAAAAACGCTGATTATGTAGGCTACTCTACTCCTAATATTGCAGCGATGAAGTTAATGGATAAAGAAGTCGTATCTGATAAGCGCTTCTACCCATCTGAAGAGCAACGTAAAACATTAGAAGTTTATAAAAACTTAGGTCCTGATTACTTAGGCAAATACAATGAGCTTTTCTTAGAATTTAAAATGAGTATTCGCTAAACCCAAAACTGAAAACCTTAAAAGCGCAAGAAATCAATTTTAGAAAAGTTGATTTCTTGCGTTTTTCTGATGTTATATTTTTTAATTTTTCAGGTGTGGGATTCTAATTATTAAAACAAATACTGCACCCAGTTTCCCCATAGAAGTCTACCATTAGCTAAACGAAAAAAAAGAGGCTAGGATACATCGCTTTATTACTATAAATTAGAGTGTTATGTAAGAAAGATACATTCCGGGAAGTGGTTGATTGGAGTGGAGACTGGGCGACTCCTTGGGGATTAGCGATAGAGGAACGAAGGCTAAAACCATCACATCCTGTGATAATGCCTTCGTGACCAACATCCGTGCTGCTGCCGCTACGTTGCACTACGCTTTCGCGCAAAAGACATCTGTTGGCCCGAGACCCTGGAGCGAGCAACGCGAGTGAAGCGGCTCATCGGACGCCCCTAGGAAGCTCTGCTCTGCGCGAAAGCGAAGCGTCAGCGGCAAATGTTTTATCTGTGCGAAAGCGAAGCGACAGCAACAAAGCGCCCAGTCGGAACGGAAATCAACCACTTGTTTTGCCGGAAGGTCATCTGAATTCTTATTTCAGACTTATAGTCAATAGCAAACCTATAAACCTTGTGGTAGACTGTAGTATATTTTAATAAAGAAAGGGGTATTCGATGACCCAGCAGAAGTCTAATAAGGCGGCTTTGTATATTTTAATGTTTAATATGTTTATCGCAATGGGGAGTATTGGTATTATTATTCCTGTCATGCCTGATTATTTAAAACTATTTGGTGCTGCAGGACAAGTACTTGGCATGTTAATTGCGACGTTCGCTTTTGCACAATTCGTATTTTCTCCTATTGCTGGGAATCTTTCGGATCAGCACGGTCGAAAAAATCTCATTATTTTCGGTCTTATAGTAACGGGGCTTGCACAAATTGGTTTTGGGCTTTCTACTGATGTATGGATGCTCTTCTTAGCACGCTTTTTAGGTGGCCTCGGATCTGCATTTGTTGCGCCCCCTATAATGGCTTTTGTGGCAGACGTCACAACATATGAGGAACGAGGAAAAGGTATGGGTATGCTCGGGGCAGCAATGTCCTTTGGTTTTATGATTGGACCAGGTATCGGTGGATTCCTCTCAAAAGTTAGTTTGCATTTTCCGTTTTATACGGCAGGCATTGCAGCGATCTTAGCAGCTATTTTATCGTTTTTTTTATTGCCTGCTACTAAGCCGAACACAGCGCAAAGAGCACAGAAGCGGGATAATCTTGCTAAGCAGATGGCCCGTTCAGTCCGTATGCCTTATTTTGTGATGTTAATTATCATGCTTGTATTTTCTTTCGGAATTGCTAATTTCCAAACAACATTATCGTTATTTGTGACTGACAAATTTAATTACACACCTACTGATATCGCTATTATTTTAGTTGTGGGTGGCGCTTTTGGTGTTGTTGTACAAATGTTTATTATTACACCGCTGTTTAATCGCTTCGGCGAAATGAAGGTAGTATTAGTCAATTTATTTATTGCAGCCGTTTCGATTTTCTTAATATTATTTGTATCTGGTTTTGCATTTATTTTGATTGTAGCGACAATCTTCTCTACAGCTACGACGTTGATTCGTCCAGCTGTCAACACATTGATTTCAAAGATTGCCGAGAATGAACAAGGCTATGCAGCAGGTCTGAACAATGCGTATATGAGTCTTGGGAATATGATTGGACCAGCTTTAGCAGGTATATTATTCGATTGGAATATGAATAGCCCTTATATTGTCGGAGCTATTATTTTAATGGCTTGCTTTTTCCTTGCCCTTATTTGGACAATGAAAAAAGCACCACATCTTATGCATCCTGATACAAAATAGTCTGAAAAGTTATTGACTATTTCTAGTAGTATGCTACATAATTATGGGGATAACTGACAAATGAATTTTTACCACTAGGGGAGTCTTTAAAAGGCTGAGACGTATATGGTCATATACGGACCCTTTGAACCTGATCTAGTTCACACTAGCGGAGGGAAGTGGCGACACTTGCTTTTTACTATGTAAATGCAGGGCCGCTTCCTATTGTTTTTAGGAAGCGGCTTTTTTTCTGGTTTTTATTGTTATTGTCGGTTTTTTGCGCTTTAGCGGCGGAACTTCTATGTTTAGCGGCGTTTTTCGTGCTTTTTGCGGCGGAACTCACACCTTTAGCGGCGTTTTTCATGCTTTTTGCGGCGGAACTTCCGCATCTACCGGCGATCACTATTAAATTCATATTTCAGAGGAGTGGAAATTATGTCAATTCGAAAGTTAACAATCATGGCCTTATTAGTAGCAATTGCCGTAGCAGGTTCTACCTTCGTTTCAATACCAACGGGAATTGCGCGTGCCTACCCTGTACAGCATGCCATCAATGTTATTAGTGCTATCATTCTTGGACCAGTGCCTACTGTTATGGTCGCCCTCGTCACAGCCATTATTCGGATTTTAACAGGTACAGGTTCATTATTAGCTATACCAGGCAGTGTTATCGGTGCACTGTGTGCAGCTCTTGCCTATAAATATAGCGGCAAGCAATGGCTAGCAGGTGTCGGCGAAATGTTCGGGACAGGAATTATCGCCTCACTCATTGCAGTACCTTACGCACATTTATTTATGGGGACATCCGTTGCTGCTTTATTTTTCATGCCTGCTTTTTTAACCTCAAGTACTATTGGTGCTGTATTAGGCGTTGTCATTGCTAGCAATTTGCGAAAGACAGTATTTGTAACTAACCTTAACACTTTACTTAAATAATGATTATGCGTTACTTTCTTTATGGCAATAAATTAAGAAAGTAACGTTTTTTATTCTAAACAAATTCAGCCATACTTCAATGGTAATCCCATTTCATGTGCAATTAATAAAAAATCTTTTTTGCTTATTTCAAAATGACCAAACCTGAATTTATAACCATACTTCGATGTATCTTCTACAAATTCCAAATAATCTAAGATCCTTTTTATTGGCACAGCTTTTGCATCTTTATAAAAATCTATATCTCTTCTATAAGGGATAAAATTTTCTGCCATTTGGAACTCGTATATTTTCTCGTCTTTTACTCTTCCAATTGCGGTAAACGCTCTTATAGGCTCGTTACCATCTAGACTTTTTTTAGGAGAATAATAGATAATCCAATCTCCTTTTCTCATTCGTTTCAAAGGTCTTTCTTTGCCATGGCATAGCTGGCTAAACCCTCCATCAACTCCTTTTTGCACATGATTGAGAGATGCTACGCCAATCCAATATTTCGTGTCTCTTTCAGGCGTGGGAAGAGGATTTCCTTTAGGATTTAATGACATGCTTCAGTCTCCTTTATTTTGGGATCATTGTAAATGATTTAATTTTTTCATTTTCAAGAATCAACCTTTCTTCCAGAAATACTGGGTTTGGTAAACCATCCCAAGTAGTGGAAACAATTGCCCTACATTCTAGATCATCGCCTTCAATATTTTGGATCGTTAATTTAAAGCCTTTCGGCATAGGTGACATATAAAAGTTCTGTATTTCTTTTCTGCCTTTAAAAATTTCACCTTTAAAATTTTTCAATTCCCCGTGATCTGCATACATGTCAGATAAATCCTGACCCTCTTCTTGTGCTCTTTTTAAATACTCTTTCATAACCTCTACTGCTTTCATCTGTCATCACTCTTTCTAATTGATAAGGTTTTAAGCACTATGTACGATTTTCATATACTTTTGTCAAAATACTTTTCAACTGCTCTTTTTCTTCCAATGAAAGTAGTTGTAAAACTTCATTCTCAGAAATCGCAAGGGTCTTCATTAATTCTTCTGCCAAATTTTCACCTTGTTCTGTAAGGCAGATTAAATTCTCTCTTCTATTTTCTTGATTTTTTTCCCTATAAACATACTTTTTTTCTTCTAAATCATCGATAAAAAAGCGGACACTATTTTTATCCAGCTTTAAAATCTGCCCTATTTGAATTTGGCTAAGTTTCTTTTCTTTTACAGCAATCATGATCCCGACTTCTCTCGATTTCATTTGAAATTTTTCGTTGATATATTTCTCGAGATTTTCCTCTAAAGCCTCGGCTAATTTAAAGCTTAGAAAACCAAAAGAATTCATAATATTGGTCATGTACGATCCCCCACAAAAATTTATAGTACGTAAAAATGATAGTAATATTTTATTACTATCATCAATTATTACACTTATATACATTATTTACAAGTAAAATTTTACCTGTCTCAGAAAATTTGCGCATCTCTTTAGAAGGTGGATGTCGATAAAAATTAAAAGTTGGGTGATAAAACGCCAAAGTTAGTCGATAAAATTTAAATGTTGGTCGATAAATTGCGAAAGTTCGTCGATAAAATTTAAATGTTGGGTGATAATCGCTGAAAGTGTTAATACTAAAAAGTTGATTGTCATTTTTTTAGATAGAATGCAAAAAAACGATGGCTCATAGCTTAAAAACCCATGAACCACCGTTTTAACTTACTAATGTCGTTTTTTCATGCCCTTTAATAGCTGGGCAACATTTGTGTCCTCTGCCTGTATTTGTTTTTCCTCTACAGGTGATTCTTTTTTCTTTGGTCTTGTTAGGAAGCTCCAACCGAAGCGTCGAATCGTAATATCAATAAAGAATAGTAGCATTCCTGCTAATAAAAGCCATGTTGCAATATTTTGACGTTCCGCTCCTTTTTTCGTAAATTCACGGAATACTTCGCTCGGTTCCTTCAATACGGAGCCGCCTGTTTGCTTTGTCAGTCCCTTGACAAGCTGATCATTCACTGGACGTAATTCATACTCAGCACTATAAGGTACACTTAAGCCTGCCTGGTAAATAGCCTGTTGTTTATCGGCTATGCGGAAGAAGATTAGTCCTGGTTCTGCTTGTACGACTGCTCGAACTTGTGATGCTGAAATTGTTTCTAGCTGCGTTTCAAGTTCTTCACCCGCCTCATTGACAGCAACTATATCTAAAAACGCCGCTTCATTTGTTGGGTCAGTGATGACAAATGTGCCGTCTGATTCTAGACGTACATCATAGGCAACATCGTTATAGCTTGGTAGCATTTTTGAAATAAGCGTTTGCCAAAACGTGCCCCAATTTTGCCACCTTGCCCAGTCTCCTGTCCATTTTCCTGTAGAATCAGAAGTAAAGGCAAATGTTTTGCCAAGGCCATATTGCCATTCTGCAAGTACTGGATCTTCCTTCTCACTTTCTGCAATAACCGTGGCTCCCTGCTTTGCTGTAGTGCCTATATAAGCATTCATTTTAGGTACACCATTTGTAAATAACGTATTCCAGCCAGATGCATTAAATATCGTTGGATAGAATGGGTTATCTTCAATATATGTGCGTGAAATCATGGCTGTTTCACGAGATAAAATAGAAGGAATCGTTTGCTCATCGACGACATCATAGAAACGCCCACTGCCCATATCACTAAGTGCTTCAAGTAAGTTGGCATCTGCATCCTGACCAATTGCAACCGTTGATAATGTAATGCCATTCTCTTTTCCTTGTGCAATTAAGTCTTCGTAGTTACCTGGCTGTGACTGTCCATCCGTTAATAAAATAATATGCTTACGCTGTAGCTTTAGATCAGCTAGTTTTTCATAGGCGTTAGCAAGTGATCCATAAATTTCGGTACCCCCACCTGGCGTTACAGATAAAATCGTATCTACAGCTTCTTCCTTATTGCCAAGTGGCCCTGTCTCAATAATTTCCCAAGGTCGATCATCAAAGGCAATAAACCCGAGCGTATCCTCAGTTCGTAGCATTTCAACTGAGCGAGCGGCCGCCTCTTTCGCGAGTTCTAGCTTTGTTCCAGACATACTTCCCGAACGGTCAAGTACGATAATAAGCCCTAATGATGGTAATTGTTCCTTACCTTTGATCTCCATTTCAACAGGTAATAAAGTTTCGATTGGTGTTTTAAAGTAACCGCCTAAGCCAAAACTATTTTCGCCACCAACCATTGTAAAACCGACACCAAAGTTTTTCACGGCTTGCTCAATGACATTCATTTTTGCCTCACCGACTAAATGCCCTGGTACATTATCAAAAATAATTGCATTGTATTGTAAATAACTAGAAAGCTCATTTGGCAAACTTTTAGCATCTACAACATCGTGGGCAATTGATTGTTTGCCAAGTGCTGCTGCAATTGGTGATGCAGTATCATAGCCATTAACAATAAGTAAATGTGGTTCACTTTGCACCATTGTGACGCTAGTTAATTTATTATTTTCAAAAATGGCATCCTGTTCGACCTGTACAAGTGCCTCATATTTCACAAGTCCTTCAGTCGTTGCTGAATGTTTATACGTAAAAACATTTGAACCTTCTGTAAGCTCAACTTTCTCACGATGAATAAGCTTATCATTTTCGTATAATAATAGCTCACCTTGTTCTGCTACAGTTGCATTGATTTCGGCGACTAGCTGTTGCTGCTCGCCTACATAAGCTACTTGTGGCGTTACAAAACTTTTCATGGATACATCTTTAGCAACAGGTTGGTTAAATGGCATCACATCCACACTAATATTTGACCCTTTAAACTTCGTTGCAAATTCCAAGGCATCTCCTTTTGTTTCATTGCCATCCGTTAAGAGCACAAGCCGTGTTGCTTTTTTCGGATCTACAATGCCTGATGCAAGCTGTAGGCTCTGCTCGATATTTGTTTGATCTGTTGCTTTTATAGCTGTGAATTTAGGTACTTCCTTTAAAGAATCCGATAAAATAGCTTCCGTTTGTAATGTCGATGAAAAAGAATAAATCCCTGCAAGCTGTTCATCTTTTTTCGACTGTAAACTTTCCGCTATGGCATTGGCCATCTCATCAGCTGTTCCATTCATTGAAGCAGAACGGTCAATTAAGAATAATACTTGTTCTTCCTTTACGGGCAATAAAAGATAGGGCCCAGCAAGTGCAAAAACCAAACAGCATATTGCCACAATACGAATTCCTAGTACGACGATATGGCTTTTCTTTAGTCGCTGACGTTCACGCCAATAAGTCCAGCCAAAATACACAAGCAACGGAAGTAAAAGCAACAATGCTAATGGCATATCAATTCGTAAATCCACGACGTCGTTGCACCTCCCACTCTACAACCAGTAATACGACGATAATAAGGATCAACCAAGGTACGAACGAGGTTTTTGACTGTTCTTCCTTACCATTGTCCGGAAGCTCTCCAAGCGTATAGCTAGTCCCTTTTTCAATAACACGTTCTTGCGCTTGAAGCTGTACAATAAAGCGCTTTTCTTCATCTTTTGAGCGAGCTGTGTAAATTCCAGGCTTCATTGGGGCAGTTAATAGACCCTTTGTAATGGTTGACAAAAATTCATCTTCCTGTGAATAAATACTCCAGTCCCCCTGCGCTAAAGCAACTGCACGTTGCTCATTTGGTGTAAAAACTCCAAGTGAACCAATTGATTCTGAAAGCTCCTGCTCGGCACTCCATAAAAACAATGGGAATGAAGGATGTAACGGCCAATCTGTATCTGCAATATCAGCTAATACAACTAAATCTCCTTTAGGTGAGCGCTGAATAAATGGCCTGTCTCCAACGGATGCAATCGTTTTATAATCGTCGAATCCAGGATATACAGCACTGACGTAAATACCTTTAAGCTCACTAAATGCAAACAGTGCATCACTTGTTGTACCGACTTCCCCAGAAGCTTCAACCTTCTCAACATCATCCCGTCCAAATAATACAATTGGCTTGTCCATCTTTTCGAGTAGCGCTGTCTGTTTCGTCACAACAGTGGCATCCTGATGGTCAGCCACCTGTGAAGATGACACAATTTTCACGCTGCTATTAATCGTTTGCATACCTTTTTGAATGAGTTGATGTATACTTTGATCGACAATCACCTTTGAAGTAGCTGTCTGTAGCAATACCGTTTGTGTATTATCAACAGCGTAATCATCCTTAGCATCTATCTTGGCCGTCATAGAATCTTCTAAATGTAGGTCTTTAAAGGTTTTTGTTACTGCTTCACTTGGAGGCAAAATGACACTCTCTGAAACTAACTCCTTACCTTTAGCATTTTCTATCGACAGCGATACATTTTGCTCTTGGTCCGTATCATTTTGTAACTGAACTAGAGCCATAGCAGATTTTCCATCAGTTGTAGCGGCAAAACGTGTAATTGCGATATTTGTTAAATCCTTTGCAGCTCCTTTTACGATCCACTTCACCGTATCTTTTTCCATCGGTAACTGCTTTTTATCAAGCGAATCTGTGAAAACATAGATAGATGTTGGGGTATTGCCGACAAAAGCCTGCGCCACATCCAGAGCTTTATTCATTTGAGCGGTTTCATATGTTACTTGTAACGCTTGAATGGCTTTTGCAATATCTTTAGTATTGGTTTCCTGCTGTAATATAGCTTTTGGCGTATTGCCTGTTGTAATGAGTGTCACAGGTCTACCATCTAGCTCGTCGACCAATGACAGCATTTCTTTTTTATGTGCATCAAATGTTGACTGCTCTTTTCCTGCTAACATCGTTGCGGACGTATCTACAATGAAAATCGTCTGCGCACCAACGATCGTTGACTTTTTAACGTAAGGATTCATTAAAGCTAATACGAGTAAAAGAAGAGCTAGCAGTTGTAAATAAAGCAGTGCATTTTTTTGTAAATGTTTTAAGTATGGAGATACACGTGTTTCTTGCATAATTTCCGACCAGAAAAGTGTTGAAGATACGGTTTGATCGGTATATTTTTTTCGAAAGAAATAATATAGAAGGACAATGACCGGGATGATGGCCGTCCAGCTAAAAAGTAATTGACTAAAGCCCAATACGGCTCACCTCACCTAATCCAATGTGCTTTTAATAATTGTTGGAAGATGGCATGCTGTAATCCATCCTCTACTTTAAGCTGTAATTGTCGAACACCGAAGCGCCGACAAATTGCCTCAAATTCCTCTTCATGTACTAAACGTTTTGCCATATATGTGTCTAGAACTTTAGAAGACATCGTAACATTTACATCTCTGCCTGTTTCACGATCAAGTAAGCGCACATCACCCGTATATTGTGGTGATAGTTCTTCTTGCGTAACGATTTGCAAAATACGTACATCCCCTGCAAAACGTGGTAGCCTCTTTAGAAGTTGCTCCCATTCCTCGATTGGCTCAAGCCCGTCCGTCACAATAAATAGAACTGTACTATCCTTAGGCAATGCTTTTAAAGCTCCCTGGGCAAAGCTATTTGTATAAGTTGCTTGCTCAATCTCTGTGACCATCTGTAAAAAAGCGCGACGATACATTGCACCTTTACGGCGAAACGGCGGCTTCACCTCATCCTGTACAAAAGAAAATGATAAGCGATCATCGCGACCGAGCACCATTAGGCCAAGTGAAGCAACAATTTGCCGCGCAAAAGTCCATTTTGCTTGATCGCCCATAGATTTAGTAGTATCTAGCAAAATGTGTACACGCATTTCTTGTTCATCTAAAAAACGTTTAATGAAGTATTTATCAGTTCTCGCAAAGACGTTCCAATCCACCTGACGTACATCATCACCTAAATGATATTCACGAAAATCTGAAAAATCGAGCGATGCCCCAAAGCGTTGCGAACGGTGCGAGCCCTTGTGCTGCCCACGTAATTTGGAGGCCGTTGCCACTTGGAAGCGACTAATTTTCGCTAACCAATCCTCGGGCAATAATAATTTTTGTGTCACCTGCTAACACCTTGCTGTACTTTTTCTAAAATGACATCAATCACATCGTCTGCTGTTTTACCTGAAGCCTCCCCTTCATAATTCAACAGCATACGATGACGTAACACTGGCTTAGCTACAGATTTAATATCCGCTACAGAAACGTGGAAACGTCCATTCATAAGCGCCCTTGCCTTCGCAAGTTTTATTAAACTTTGTAAACCTCGAGGGCCGCTACCATACATAGCATATTGCTTGACCTCATCAATTGCATCCACTCGCTCAGGATGTGTAGCCACAACTAGGTCGGTCGCAAATTCGAGCATTTCATCAGCAACAAGTACTTCCTTCACCATTTGCTGCGCTTCAATAAGGGCTTCGGTATTCATGATCTTTTGCAAATCAATGTCCTTAGCACCTGTTGTACGCTTCATAATTTCCATTAGCTCACTTTTCTCAGGATATGGCACAAGAATTTTACATAGGAAGCGGTCCATTTGTGCCTCTGGTAAAGGGTATGTTCCCTCCATCTCAATTGGGTTTTGTGTTGCTAACACGAAGAATGGTCTTGCCATCTTCTTTGTATCGCCCAAGATGGTTACCGTTTTTTCACCCATTGCTTCCAGCAAAGCACTTTGTGTTTTTGGTGTTGCTCGGTTAATTTCATCTGCTAATACCATTTGGCTAAAGATCGGGCCTGGCTGGAACGTAAACTGCTGCTTGCCATCAGGTGTGCGCTCAATCATACTAGTTCCTGTAATATCCGCCGGCATTAAATCTGGTGTAAATTGAATACGCGAGAATGATAAATCTAGTACTTCAGAAATTGTACGGATTAACATCGTTTTCCCTAAACCCGGTAGCCCCTCTAATAATGCATGCCCATCAGCAAGCACTGCGTATAATGTATAATCAATTGCTTCTTCTTGCCCGACGATAAAACGATGAATTTCTTCCTTTACTTGCTGTAATTTCGTACTCATTTCAACATATTGTTGCTCTGTAAATGCCATTCCTTTTCCTCCTACTGAGACTCAATTGACGTGAAATAAGATTGCACGACATTTTGTAAATCCTTCGGTAATTGTAAACGCTCTGAGCTTTCTAAATAGCTATCTTTATAGGAGCCTATAACTTCCCCATAAGGACGGATAGAACCTTTAGTAATGGGACCATTTCCTTGTTGCTCCGAAACATGTGATCCATCGCCTAATGCGCCTCCATCTACTGAAGTTTGACTTGAGCCACCTATTCTTTTCGGCGTCGTTAATAAATCGCGACCGTCTTGCCCTGTTCCTGCACCACTACCTCCTGCTGAACCTGAACCTGAACCTGAACCTGAACCTGAACCATTACCGTTTCCATTGCCATTTCCATTGCCCTGACCTTGTCCGTTCCCTTGACCATTACCTTGTCCTTGTCCTTGTTGAGTGCTTTGACTCGATCCTTGTTCCTGACCTTTACCACTGGCCTGTTGAGAATCATTTTGGGAATTTGATTGGCCTTGTTGTCCTTGCTGATTGCTCTGTTGTGAATTCGCTGATGACTGTTGATTTGGATTTGGGTTAGCATTGTTTGACTGGTTGTTATTTGCACTATTGGCACTTGCAATAGCATTTTGTAGCGTATTGCTTGCAGGCTTCCCAAGCTTACTCATAGCTGTCTGAGTGGCAGTGGCATTTTGCGTTAGCTCCTGCTGCATTTGGGCAAGCTCCTTCAATTGCTCCACTTCTTCTTTCGATAAACCCTTCTCTTCAGCAGCGCCATCCTTACTAGCCGTTTGCTTATCTTTTAATTGTTGCTCCTTTAAAGCCAGTTCCTTTTGCTTTTTCACGACTTCGCGTAATGCTTCTTCCGCTGTCTCTGCCTCTTTTAAAGTATTTTGCAATTCTTTTAATTGCTCTTTCACTTCTTTTGTTTCTACTTTTTTCTCTAATTTAGCTACTTCCTTTTTTACGTCCTCAATGACAGCTTTTTCTTTCTCCACCTCAATGGCTTCAATTTGTGTAGCTGCTGGGAACATATAAAGAATGGCTAGTACGACAGCTGTTCCAAACAATCCGATCAATGCTTTTGGACGGAACAAGCTTTTCTTTCGAGCCTTAAAATCAGCAAACGCTTTGTCAACGTTTTCTAGCGCTTTCGTTAGTAGAGATAGAACGAGTGGGTCCTTATCATCCTCGAACGATAAGGCTGTCACAAGTTCATTGTGAGAAAAATAATCATCCAGTGTATGCAAAGCTTCCTTTTCTTTTACACGCTTCCACCACATAAATAGTACCGTTGCTAGTATGACAACGATAAAGGTAGCAAGAGCTGTTTGGCGATAATATGGCCAAACAAAGAGCCTTGAAACGAGGAAGAGGGAAGCACTCGAAAGCAATGCCAAAAACAAGCCGTATTGTGCAATTGGAATGCTTCTTTCCACTGTTAAACTCGTCTTTGCACGTTGAATATATTTCCGTAATTGCCTACGGCGCTCCATAATATTCCTCCTTATCGGTTGCTTTTCATATTGGCACGTAATTTTTTAATCGCAATTGTTAAACAAAAAACAATAATCAATGAATAAGCTATTAAGTAACTAATCCAAACAGGAAATTTCACTCCCGAAACTTGTGCTAAAGCATCGCCCATCGCTGGCGAAGTAAGCGTAAGCATTAATGCACCTGGGTTAATAGAAGCCCAGAAGTAAGCCATATAAGAAGTACTAGTACTTAAGGAATTACCCATCTGATGGAAGGCTATTGATATAAAGAAGAAAAACGCCGTAATGCCACCTAAAAAAATGATTGAACCATACGTAGAAATCATCGCAACAATAGTTCGTTTTGTAATGGTTGAAAACATAACACCGATACTACCAATTGCTACAACTGTTAATAAATAAAATAAAAATATTGAGATTAATTGGGACGGCGATACGCCACCAAATAAAAATACTAAACTATACAATGGTAGCCCTGCGATAAGCATTAATACTAAAAATGCTACCGAGGATAATAATTTTCCAATGATGATTTGAGTAGAGCTTTGTGTCGTTGTTAGTAAAATATTTAATGTTTGCTTTTCCCGTTCGCTACTAATTGCACCGGCAGTTAAGCTCGGTGTAATGAAAAGAACAAGAGCCATTTGTAATATTGTTAAGACCGCGAACATCATAAAGCTTGTGTCTGGTCTAAAGAAACCCTTGCCTGTGAATCCAGTTGTAATAAGCAAAAATCCTACGATAAAAATACAAATAACCGCTAAATAAAACATTAAACCTGAAAAGCTTTTAAAAGAACGGAAGCGTAACTTCAATTCTTTTACGAAAACCGGATTATAAAATCGTTCCATCATTGATTGTCCGCTCCCTTCGTAATAGCCATAAAGACATCTTCTAAATCTTTTTCCTCTTCACTTAACGCATAAATAGGTAGATCCGCAAGTATTGCCATTTTCAATAGTGCTACCTGATCGTCATCTGTTCCACGATAATTAAAGGCTAATTCTAAGCGATTGTCCATCACATCTATTGAAGAGATCAGAGGATCCTCCTCCAAAAATGCACGTACTTCGTTTAAGCTTTCTGTTACTTTTATTACGATACGCTTCTCCCCTTGTAGCTGTGCTTGAATGGAAGCCACATTGCCATGAGCAATAAGCTTGCCATTATCAATCACACCGATTTCATCGCACATTTCTGCAAGCTCGGGCAAAATATGGGAGGAGATTAAAATAGTTTTCCCCATAGATTTTAAATTCCTTAAAATATCCCGCATTTCTACTCGTGCACGTGGATCCAAACCTGAAGCAGGTTCATCTAAAATTAATACTTTAGGATCGTGGATAAGAGCACGTGCCAAACATAGACGCTGCTTCATCCCTCGTGAAAGTAAGTCAACATATTCATAACGTTTATTTGTTAAATTTACGAGCTCAAGCAGCTGTGGAATCAGTACTTTTCGTTCAGCTGCCACAATGCCGTAGCTTGCTCCGTAAAAGTCTAAGTATTCGTCTACTTTTAGTTGATCATAAACACCAAAGAAATCTGGCATATAGCCAATTTGTTTTCGCACTTCCTTTGGTTCCTTAATAACGCTTTTCCCATTAATAAGCGCGTCACCAGAAGTAGGAGCCAGCAAGGTTGCTAAAATCGAAAATGTAGTCGATTTACCTGCTCCATTGGCACCTACAAAACCAAAGACAACCCCTTCCTCCAAAGATAGATTCAAATGATCTAGCGCTGTAAAGGAGCCATATCTTTTCGTTAAATCACGAATTTCAATCATTATTTCGCCACTCCCTTCAGCTCTACATCTGGTAATTTTGTTTGCTCACCCGTTTGATCTTGTCCGAATTTAACTTCAATTAGCAACTCATCATTGTCATTGAAGTATTTTTTTATGTTACCTGAAAATACCTGTTTCTCATCTGCCAATGGCTCGTAATTTTTCGTCTCGTTATTCCAAATCGATAGCTGCATACGACTAACATCTTTATTCGAGACTGTCAGTTCGTTTAATGTTTGAACTGACTTCATAAAATTATCTGGCATCGCAATGGATACTTCATATAAACCATCAGACAACTGCCAATTATTTAATTGCTCATCTATTTGTTCATAATACGAATTAGGGGATAATCCGTTTACTGAATACGTAAAGTTGTTACGTTTCATCGTAAATGGACCTAAAAGCTCCACTTTACCCTCAAATGGCTGAACAAAATAGGAAATTGGAGACATATTCGCACTTGTTTCTAGCTCCACACCAGCAATTGCTTGATCTGCCCATGCTGTTATAACAGGGCTTTTATCATTTTCAACAAACGGTATGGCCATAGATTTCATTTGCTCGATACGTAAAGGATTCACTTCTTCCTTCTTCGCTGGGTAACTATTGTAATTGTAATTGTAATTTGTAAAATTAGATGGTTTTTGCAGAACTGTTGCTTTTAGCTCCTTATCGACTGTAAGTTTACCGTTCGCTTCAATATCGCCAAGGTTAATTTCTTTAATGCCAGAGATTAAAGTAACATCCTTTAGTGCAAACGGGAAATTATTTTTAATGGTCCCGGTTAGCTTTTCATTCTTTAGCGTAATATCGATGTCCATCTTACCAATATTTTGTGCCGCTGATTTCCCTGCAAACGACTGAACAGACCAATAGCTTAAATCACGCAGTGTTAACGTTGAACCATTAGCATTTTCCTTAATATAGGATATTTCATGTAAGTTCTCGCTCATCCCCGTGAAATTATTAGAATTTCGCAGCGCGTATGCACTTGTATTCTTATCTGCATGAACAACAAAATCACCGCCACGATTTGTTAAAATGGACTCTACATAATAACCATTTAAACTACTATCTTCATTTACTTTATAAAATGCCGATTGTTGAATTTGCGGTTGCCCAATTCGATCTTTTGCACCAACGATAAATAGGGCAATAGATAATACAATTGCTATCGCAGGAATGATCCACCATGCATGCTCCCGCTTGTCTACTTTCTTTAAAATGAAATATAAAATAGGTCCGATAATTAAAATATATAAAATAATAACGATTACCATATAACTAACAGATACTTCGAACGAAGGGAATAATTCATTTATATTCCGCAGGTCATACGACATTTGATCCATCGGCGGCTGTCCATTAACGAGCATCCCTTGTTGTGACATCTGCTGTATATTGAGCAATTTTTCTATTAATACTGGATAACCATCCATAGACGCAAGTGGTTGATCTCCTAATGAAAAGACTGTTTGTATAATTTCTCCACTGCCAACTTTTTTCTTAGACGCTAAAATCTTTTGGTTATCTGTTAAAACAGCAATACTTCCTTTATTTTCAGTTGCCCCATAAATAGCAATAGGTTGTGTAATAGTTCCGCCACCTGATAATTTTGAAAGACGATCTGCCGAAATGGTTGTCATTTGTTTGGATAACGCTAGTGGTAGATAATCCTTGAAAATACCAGCTGTGGCATTTACTTGGTCAGCAGCTCCTACTAATAAAGTTCCACCATTCTGTACCCACTTCAGTAAAGACTCTTGTTGCTTTTTCGATAAATCAGCAATGGCCATTTCATCGATGACGATAACATTCGCCATTGCAAATCCTTGAGTATCTTCCGGCAGTGTATAATCTTTAATTTGATTTAAGTTGAACACTTCAACATTATGTTGTTGAGCTGATTGGGAAAGACGCAAAAATGCTGATAAACGATCACTTTTCTCCGTTAATGTATAAATAAAAACGGAGGAAGGATCTAAAAGATTACCTTGTAGCTGCTTTGTTCCTTTATAAGCAACCTTTTTTCCTTTTTCTATGCTTCCTTCAAAAAACGCAAACGTATCTGCATTCGAGTAATTAAAGTCATCTAATCCATCTAGATAAATATCAAATGTTTTTTCTTCTCCTGAAGCTATATCGATAGGAAGAACTTGTGCTGATGTAGCTTGATAGGAACCGGAGACATTAATGACCATATCTCCAGAAAAATCTTCACCATTATTTTTTACTGTTACCTGAATCGGCACAACTGATTGGTATTTAGCTTTACCCGCAATCCCTACCTTAGCCTCCACCTCTAAAGTAGCAGCCGCACTTGCCTGTTCCACAGGCAAAATAAAGCTAATAACCAGCATGAATAGTAGTATAAGTGCCGTTAGATTCGTTTTCTTCAAAAACTCAACCCCTTTTATGTAAATTGTTGGTTAAGTAATTATACGTTTTTCACAGCATTTTGTTTCATTTCTTATGACATCTTCATGAATATTCATAAACTCTTAAGAATTAGCTAATGCCGAAAGTTAGGGATGATATTTTATTAGAAAAAGGTGGATGTCGATAAAATTCAAGAGTTGGGCGATATTTCTTGAAAGTGTTCCGATAAAACTCAAAAGTTGGATAAAATTTTTAATTATATGTTAAATTGAGAATTACATGAAAAAAGGCATCCCCAAGTGAATACTTGAGACTGCCTTGTTCTAATTTCTATTTCGTATAGTCAAACAAACATCGCGCATGATCTTGCACTACCTCTACAAAAGCCTCTACTTGTCGTAACTCAAATGAGGATTCATAGCCAATTAACCAAGTATCTCGCGTTAAACCAAATTCTTTTTCATTATTCGTTAATGCAATTTTATTAATACCATCATGGTCATTTAAAGTAATGGAAGGCAAAATAGCATAACCAATGCCATTCAATGCCATTTGCTTACAAATTTCAATCTGATCCACTAAAATTTGTTTTCTTGGATTTGAAGCGAAATGCTGCTGCCACCATTGTTGAATTTCTTGATAGTAATTGGAATCACTTTTAAATTGAATAAAAGGTCGGTCTGTCGTTAAGACATCTTCTATCGTTTTTAGCTCTTTATCTACTAAATAAAGGGTGTCACGAAAAAGATGGATTTTTTCCCCTTTCCAATCAACCTGCCCACGCACAATCCCTATATGAGCCTCACCCTCATAAAGCGCTTTAACTATTTCAGAGCTCCAACCAGTCATAAGGGAAATTTTCGCCTCAGGATATTTCGATACAAAATCCTTTAATATTATCGGAAGCCAGTTTTGGCCGACAATCGATGCACAGGCAATTTTCAATGTCCCGTTTACTTTCGTCGTTAATGATTGGATCGTTTCGAAAATCTCTTCTTTTTTGCTGAGCATTTCAGTTGCATAGGCAATTATCATTTCTCCAGCAGGTGTCGCTGTTAGTCCTTTTTGCGAACGAATAAATAATTGTGCGCCCCAGTCCTTTTCAATAGTTTGCAACCGTTGAGAAAGTGCTGGTTGAGATAAAAATAAACGTTCTGCCGCTTTGCGCATATTACGTTCCTCTGCAAGTACTTTTAAAATTTCAGCCTCCGTTGCCATCAATCCGTAAACCTCCGATACAAGCAAAGAGGGTCTCATGATTTTCATCTGAGTCCCCTCCTAAACTACTACTCTTTTTGATAAATATATTTTTTCAATTGCTTTAATATAACACGTCTCGTTAATATCCCTGCAAATGTTCCTTCTTCGTCCACAACACATAAAAAGGCGTGATTAATCACTAAGTCGAGAGCTCGCTGAAAAGTATCCGTCAACTTTAATACAGCGATATCTTTATCCATTATTGTATCCACTTTAATATCAGGTAGCTTTTCATATTCAATATGTTCTAGTCCAAGAATGGATTCCGTAATCATTTTCATACTTAGTAAACCTTGAAGTCGATATTTCAAATCTAAAACAGGTATCGACGAATACCCTGTACGTGTAAGTACTAGGAGTGCATGCTCTGCACTATTTCCACTTTGTACATGCGCAACTTTTTCAGATGAAATAATAAAATCACTAATTGGCATTGCTAATAAGTCTTTGCTGTTAGTTGAAATCATGAACTTCTTCTCCTTTTCTGTCCCCGCTTTGCAGAACAGGATGCTTCCCTTTTATCATATCATAACTATTCCTTTTATGACCACGACCAGGCCGAGAAGAGTTTTTTTATAAGCTGCGAATTATTTTAGGATTTTAAACAAAACTAACTATCGAAAGCACAAATAAAGGAGGTTTTACTTAAGGGCAATGGAGAAAAATCTTCATTCAGCCATATTATAAAATATGAACTGAATGAAGATAATGCTTCCGGCGGATGTCACGGATAATTTAATACCCTGCCTTACTCCAATAATAAAAAATCATTATCCCTAAAAAAAGTAAAAAAATGATATACACCCAAACAATTGGATTGAGCATAGTTGCATATTCTTCAACGGTTTCTGAAATCGGCGTATCATTTTCTGATTTCCGTTGAGACGTCATTTTGGCGATTTTTAGCGTTGACACAAGCGAAATGGCAGAAATAATCGCAATGGCAATAAGAGCCGGTATTAACCACATACCCATCGGCAAAACTCCTTTCTTTACCTTTAGTATGCGTCAAACCAGCTCTTCGTTATGCAAAGATTTTTCAAGTTAGAATGGATACTGATTGAGCCATTGCCCGCCATCAAGTGTCACACATTCACCGTTCATATAACCTGCTTTATCAGACATCATAAATGTTGCTAAATCAGCAATTTCTTCTGGAGTACCTGTACGGCCTAACGGAACAGAGTCTAGTGTACGAGCAGCTGCAGCCTCTGACTCCCAGAGCTTCCCTGCACCACCTGTACGCTCAATTGGACCTGGAGCAATTGCGTTTACTCGAATGCCGTACTGTTTTCCCCATTCAACAGCTAACGTTCGAGTCACTGACAATACACCTGCTTTAGCCGCTGCAGAGTGAATAACACCAGCACCTGCATTCCATGCATAAGTTGCCACCATATTAAGAATAGCTCCCTTAATATTATTTTCAATCCAGTACTTTCCGACTGCCGAAGAACAAAAGAATGTCCCATTTAAAACAATATCAATAACAGCCTTCCAACCATTTGGTGATAAATCCTCTGCACGTACTATAAAATTACCAGCTGCATTATTCACAAGCCCATCAACTTGTCCAAACTTTTCAATTGCAAATGCTAGCATTCCCTCTGCATGCTCAGGCACTCGAACATCCATTTGAAATGTTTCAATCGTTTTCCCAGCCTCTAAAATAAAGGATTTTGCCTCTGCTAATCGCTCCTCGTTCCGCCCTGTAATGACAACATTTGCCCCTTCCGCAACGAATTGCTTGGCCATATAAAGTCCCATCCCACTTGATCCACCAGTAATAATAATTGTTTTCCCCTGCAACATACAATTTCCCCCTTCGAAAAATGAATGACGATTCATATAAAATATTACTATATTTTCTCGGATATGTCATATTAATTCTGCAATACAGATCCTTAGTTGCTCGGATATCGCTTTTCTTTCGCGGGTATTTCTGCCATGCGTGGGTATTCTCTTCTCTTTCGCGGGTATTTCCCCGCCGCGCGCGGGTATTCTCTCCTCTTTCGCGGGTATTTCACTGCCGCGCGCGGGTATTCTCTTCCCTTTCGCGGGTATTTCTGCCATGCGCGGGTATTCTCTCCTCTTCCGCGGGTATTTCACTGCCGCGCGCGGGTATTCTCTTCCCTTTCGCGGGTATCTCACTGCCGGGCGCGGGTATTCTCTCCTCTTCCGCGGGTATTTCACTGCCGCGCGCGGGTATTCTCTTCCCTTTCGCGGGTATTTCTCTGCCGCGCCGCGTGCGGGTATTCATTAATCTCCACTCCCTTTGTTCAAATTTTCAAAACTATAACATAACTTAGCTAATAAATAAAAAATAGAGTTACAAATTCATACGATTTGTAACTCTATTTATTCCTAAAACTCATAATGATAAGCAATTTTATAAAGCTCCATTAGCTCTTCCTGTGTAGGGATCTTAGGATTATTGCCAGGGCTACCGCTGGCAATTGCATCAGCTGCCATTTTTGGAATAGCATCGTAAAAGGCTTGTTCCTCAATTCCCCATTGTTGTAAATTCCCGATATCCATCTTTTTGCACATTTCCTTAATTGACACAATTGCTAAATCGGCAAGCTCTTCTTGCGATAATTGCTCATGATCATTATTGAAAAACTTACCTAGATCTGCTAGCCGATCGACACAAGCATCCTTTGAAAATTCTAATACCGCCGGCAAAAGCATGGCATTTGAAATACCATGTGGTACATGGAATAATGCCCCTATTGGGCGAGACATGCCATGTACTAATGCGACAGAAGCATTTGAGAATGAAAGACCTGCTTGCATTGAGCCTAGCGACATCGCTTCCCTAGCATCAATATCGTTACCTTGCTCATAAACTTTTAACATATTATGAACAATTAACTCCATCGCTGATAATGCAAGTACATTTGAGTAAGGATGGGCTAAACGAGATAAGTAGCTTTCAATAGCATGACTTAACGCGTCAATCCCTGTTGCTGCAGTGATGGCAGGTGGAGATGTAACCGTTAAAATCGGGTCAACGATTGCTACGTTTGGCATAAATGCAGGCTGCTTAATCATCATTTTCACGTCATTTTTCGTATTCGTAATGACTGTTGCATCCGTTGCCTCTGAACCGGTTCCCGCTGTTGTTGGTATGGCGATATGTGGAATCGGTGCTTGCTCTGCCATTTTGGCCATTTTCATATAATCACCAATGTAGCCACCATTCTTTGCAACTACTGCAATTGCTTTTCCAGTATCGATGCAACTCCCGCCACCGACGGAAATGATCATATCACAGCCCTCTGATTGTAAAATATGAAGCCCTTCTGCTACATACGTATCTACTGGCTCCGTCGTTACGCCTAAATATGAAACCGCTTCCAATCCACTAGCTTTTAATAACGTGCTACATTGATGAACAAAGCCTAAGCTATCCATAATTGGATCACTAATGATAAGAGCCTTAGTCCCCATTTTTTTGGCGTACATGCCTACTTCTTCAAAAGAATCCCGTCCATAAACGATCGTTCCTGGCGAATGAACCGTATAAATTGTTTTTGTTTGAATCATCTTTCACCCTCCTACGCTATTGTGCTGTATAACCGCCATCCAAAAGAATTGCTTGACCAGTTACCCCCTTTGCCGTATCACTTGCTAAATAAAGCGCAAGCCCCGTAACTTCTGACACTTCTAGTAAGCGTTTTTGAGGAACGAGTGGATAAAGCACCTGTTCTAGCACTTCCTCTACTTGGATACCTCTTGTCTTTGCTAAATCCGTAAACTGATTACGCACCAAATCTGTATCGACATACCCTGGACATACCGCGTTTACGGTTATCCCTTCAGTTGCAACCTCCAGTGCTGCAACTTTCGTTAAACCGACAAGTCCATGCTTAGCGGCATTGTATCCGGCCTTCCCTGCAAACCCAATTACACCATTAATGGATGCCATATTAATAATGCGTCCAAACTTATTTTTCTTCATATGTGGTAACACATATTTCATTGCTATAAAAGGTGCAACAAGCATCACCTTTTGCATGGATTCAAATATTTCTGTCGCGAAATCCTCAATAAGCGAAACATGTTGAAATCCTGCGTTATTTATTAAAATATCTATTGTCTCAAACTTTTTAACAGTAAAGTCGATCGCATCGTATATGGCTTGTTCATCCGTAACATCACATGTGTAAGCTATTAATTGAGGATGTTGTTTAACTGCCTCCGCTAAAAGCTGTTCATTACGATCTGTTATAACGACATGCGCTCCTTGCTGAGCAAACGCTAATGCCATCGATAACCCGATACCGCGGGCTGCTCCCGTAATAAAAACTGTTTTTCCCTTCACGCTTAGCCCCCCTACATTCCTAGTGAGAATAATATAATAGCCAGAATTGTGCCTATTATAGGTATAATGACGGTTAAGGCACCAAATGGCATATAAGCATCTTTATGTTTTTCATTACATACAGAATTGATAGTTGTGACTACATAACCACCATGAGGTAATGAATCGAGAGATCCCGATGCAATAGCAATTGTTCGATGTAATGCCTCCGTATCTACTCCCATATCCATATAGTGCGGAGCAAGTAATGGCATGGCAATTGTTTGTCCGCCCGAAGCAGAGCCTGTTAATCCTGCTATTACAGCAATGGCTATTGCACCACCAATTAATGGGCTTCCAGGAATATTTGTCATGACGTCAACAGTTGCCACAAATGAAGGAGTAGCTTTTACGACACCACCGAAACCAACCACTGCTGCTGTATTAGCAATAGCAACAACGGCACCCATAGCACCAGCTGCTAGTGTTGCTCCAACAGATTTTGAATATTTATAGCTCACTAAATAAGCTGTTATACATCCACTCGTTAATGCCACAATTAAAGCTGAAGTTCCAAGAGAATCATGGAACACAAAAGAAATACCTAAAACTACTAATAGGGGCACAAGACTTAGAATTGGACTCGGAAGCTTACGAGATTCATCAACTACTGGATCATTAGATCGTTCAATAAATACTTCTCCGCTTTTTACTGCACGTTTAATCATCCAATTTAGCCACAATGATCCGCCAATTGCCATAAAAATTGCAACAACTATACTTACTTCCCATCCAGCATATGGCGTTGTATGAAGGTATGAAATAGGAATCCAGTTTTGAATTTCCGGTGAACCTGCTGAGGTCATCGTAAATGTTACAGAGCCTAACCCTAATGCAGCAGGAATAAAGCGACGAGGAAAATTAGCTTCCTTGAATAAACTAATAGCCATTGGATATACAGAAAAGGCTACGATAAACACCGAGACACCACCATACGTTAGTACAGCTGCGGCAAGTACTACTGCAAAGGCTGCATATTTCACTCCGATTTTTTCTACAATCCATTTAGAAACACTATCCGCTGCTCCCGTATCTTCCATTACCTTTCCGAAAATGGCTCCTGCCATGAACATTAAATACCATGAACCGACGAATCCAGTGAACCCATCCATATAACTTGTTAAGAAGTTAGCTTGATTTTCATCAGCTGTTTGTGGAAAAAATGCTAGACCATTCGTTATGGCCGCTAGCAATGCAGTCAATGGTGCTGAAATCAGTAAATTTACGCCCCTCATCGTTAAATACACAAGTAAAGCTAAACTACCAAAAAGCCCAATGTATTCTAACATCCCATCCCCCCTTATTCTTTTAGAAAAAAAGAGCTGCAAGTAAATACAGCTCTTCATTTGTATTAGTCGTTATTACTTGGGAATGCAAACGTAGATGTTGTCGATGCATGCCCAGTCATCCAACGCTCTGATATTGTTTTTGTTTTTGTGAAGAAGCGTGCCTGATCTGGACCAAACATATGCCCTTCCCCAAAACGAGAACCTTTAAATCCAGCGAAATTATGGTAACCAACTGGAATAGGAATTGGTACGTTCACACCAACCATTCCAACATCGATTTCTGTTGTAAATTTACGAGCAGCTAAGCCGTCATTCGTAAAAATTGTTACCCCATTTCCAAGTTCATGCTTATTAATAAGTTGGATGGCTTCGTCTAACGAATCGACACGTACAACATTTCGAGCTGGACCGAATATTTCTTGTTCATAAATTTCCATACCTGGTTTTACGTTATCTAGCAATGTCGGACCTACAAAGAACCCTTTAGACTCTTTGACAATATCAAGCTCACGACCATCACAAACAACTGTTGCCCCTTCAGACTCTCCCTGATTGATAGCAGCAATAATCGCTTCCTTCGATTGCTGTGAAATAACAGGGCCAAAATCTGTCTTTAAATCTGTATATGAACCTACCTTCAAGTTTGCAATTTTCTCTTTCAAGATTTCCACAAGACGATCTGCTGTATCCTTTCCAACAGGCATAATCGTAGAAATTGCCATACAACGTTGGGAAGCTGCTCCATAGGCTGCACCGATAAATGCATTGGCTACCTGGTCAAGATCCGCATCTGGCATCACAACCATATTGTTTTTCCCACCACCAAGAGCTGTGACACGTTTACCAAATTTTGAGCCCGTTTCATAAATATATTTTGCAACAGGTGTCGACCCTACAAATGAAATTGCTTGCACGATCGGGTTTTCCAATAGTTCATTTACCGCATCTTTATCCCCATTAACTACCGTCCAAATACCATCTGGTAATCCAGCCTTTTTCCAAAGCTCACTGACGTATAAGGCCGTCATAGGAACACGTTCTGAAGCTTTTAAAATAACTGCATTACCAACAGCAATTGCCATACTTGTTTGTGCTAAAGGGACCATGATTGGGAAGTTAAAAGGTGAAATAGCCGCTACAACACCTAACGGATATTTGGCGGAGTAGGCATTAATTTGACCTCCCACATTGACTGAATACTCCCCCTTCATTAAATGAGGTGCACCGATCGCTAAGTCAACAGACTCTAAACCACGTGTAATTTCACCTTTCGCATCCTCCATTGTTTTACCGCTTTCTGTACAAATAATTTCTAAAAGCTCATCCATATTTTCAGTAACAAGATTACGGAACTTTAATACAATCTCAGCTCGTTTAGCTACTGACGTATCTCTCCATTGTGGAAAAGCTTCCTGAGCCTTATCGATAGCCCCACGAGTTTCTTCTGCAGTCGCAAGTGGCACCTTGGCAATCACCTCACCAGTCGTTGGGTTAAATACCGAACCGAAACGTCCGCTTTTCCCTTCTATTAGTTCCCCTCCAATAAAGTGCGTTAACGTTTTAACCTCTTGTGCTGTTGTCATATTTCTAGTCCTCCTTTAAATTTGTTCAATTTTACATTTTTCTTATCCATTATGCCTCGGCATCATTGCGTCCGGATTAGGCTAATTTAAACCCACTCATCCTATTACCTATAAAGTAGGGGTACTTTTGCTGAGAGAATTTAAACTTAAATAAGCGGCAGACATATCATTTTCTCCATAGCCTTGCTGAGCAATATCCTCATATAGATCCACTAATTTTTCGCCAATTCGAAGTGGTACCCCTACTTCTTCTGCCATATTTTTTGCTAGCTTCAAATCTTTTAATAATAGATTTGTAGTAAAACCTGGCTGATAATTTTCGTTTTTCATGTATTCCAGGTAATTTCGTTCATAAATACGGCTTTGACCATAGCTATTACTTAATACCTCATACAGCGTATCTGCATGGATGCCCATTGTCTCACCAAGTACAATTGTTTCAGCGACAGCCTCTGTATAAAATCCAATCATTAAATTATTGAGTAATTTAATACGCGTCCCTACGCTTGGAGAAGTACCCAGATGGTAAATATTTTGCCCTACTATTCGGAATATTTCGGACCCACGTTGATAATCATCCTTTTCACCACCAACCATTATCGTAAGCGTTGCATTAATAGCACCTATAACACCTCCACTAACAGGTGCCCCGAGATAACCTAATCCCAATGATTGTGCTTCCTTATGTAAGGAATCATTCAATTCAGGATTTACCGTACTAAAGTCTATTAATAAACTTCCTATCTTAGCATGATGCATTATACCTGGTTCAGATCGATATACTTGTTCCACTATTTGTGGTGTCGGCAAGCTCGTCATGATAATATCACTTTGCTCAACAACTTCCTTTGCTGTTGCTAGCCCAACCCCACCTTCTTTTTTAAATTGCTCCATTGCCTGTGAATTCGTATCAAAGCCATAGACCTTATAGCCAGCCTTTAATAAATTTACTGACATCGGTAACCCCATATTACCTAAGCCGATAAAGCCTAATTTCTCCGTCATTATTGCCTCCCCCTAACTCGAAAATCCAATGAACACTAGCCAAACTCTACCCTTTTGTCGTAACATTAATAACGAGATCTATTAATTGACCGCAGTCATTGACCTTAGTCAATTAAATAATAATCAAATCAAATCCATTACGTCAATCAAAATATTTTATATTTTCAGAATACTACTCGTAAAAAATATGTTGAAATACTTAGCGAAAGGATTGTCCAATATGAATGCAATGACTAGCCGTCAAAAAAAGGCCTTAGAAACACGTGAAAAATTACTCAAAGTATCATTAGATTTATTTAATAAACATGGATTCGAGCATGTATCTGTTGAGCAAATTACGAAAGCATGTCAAGTATCAAAAGGAACGTTTTACACACATTTCCCATCCAAGTACGATGTTATTTTAGAAAAATTTAAAGAGCTAGATAGTTTTTATGGCTCTGTGGAAAAAAATATTGATCGTACATTGCCGCCAAGTGAAAAAATTTTATTGCTCTATCAAGAACAAATGAAATATTTAACACATGTTGTTGGAAAAGATTTATTACGAACAGTGTATACTGCAGCGATGACGAATCAAGTAGAACAAGATCATTACTTAATAAATCCGCAAAGATTGATTTTCCAAATGATCAACGCTTATATCGAAGAAGGTATTCAACTTGGAGAGTTTCGTCAAGGTTTAGAAGTTGGTCAAATTCAAACAATTATTCAACGTTGTATGCGTGCTAATGTCTATGATTGGTTAATCCATAATGAAGATTTCGATTTGTCAGCAGAAATGGCGCAATTTACAGCGGTGGTGTTAGATGGACTGAAAGTAAAAAAATAAATAACTAATTTTAGAAGGGTTTGCTCAGTTGGGAGCTGCATTCGCTCGGGTGTACTCCTTTTTTGATCCGCTTGCCCGTGATCTGGTTATGTCCTTTCTTAATCAGGTTGTCCCTTCGTTGCGCTTAAATATCCTTCCTTCGCAAGCGCTAAAAAAATAGCACTTCATCCAATTTATGATGAAGTGCTACTTATTAGTTTTCATTAGCTAACAAAATATTTATTAACAATGGCTTCTACTGGTAATGGCTTGTTATATAAAAAGCCTTGACCTTTTTGGCATCGATGACGTTTTAGAAAATCAACCTGTGATGGTTCTTCGATCCCCTCAGCTATGACTTCTAATCCCAAATTATGGGACATCGAAATAATGGCCTTAATAATGGCTTCATTTTTATCATCTTTTGTAATGTCAGCTATAAACGATTGATCAATTTTGATAATGTCTATTGGATAACGCTTTAAATAGCTTAGAGATGAATAACCGGTTCCAAAATCATCCACTGAAACATAAACACCGAGTTGCTTCAATTCAGTTAAAATTGAAAATGTTTCATGGACATTGGTCATGGAGCTTTCGGTAATTTCCACCTCTAATAATTCAGGTTGCACATTATACTTTTTCAATGCTGCTTTTATTTTCCGAGCAAAGTTTTCTTTTCTAAATTGTTTTGGTGAAATATTGATGGCAATACGTACTGGTCGATAGCCTTTCATCTGCCACTCTTTTTGATAGCGACATACTTCGTCAATGATCCAATCGCCGATTTCAATGATCAAGCCAGATGCCTCTGCAATCGGTATAAACTGCGCAGGAGACACAAAGCCAAATTTCCGATTATTCCATCGTAATAACGCCTCAAAGCTATTGATGCTGTTATTCGTTAAATCCATTTGTGGCTGCAAATGAATACTTAGCTCATTAAATTCGATAGCACGACGTAAATGGGCTTCCATCAGCGCCTCATTTGGAAAAATTGTTGTCATATCTTCACGATAATAACGGAAGTGTGAGCGCCCATGTTCTTTTACAGAAAATAAGGCTTTATCTGCTTTCCGTATCAGGGTTTCTAAATCCTTGCCATCTGCAGGACTAAGTGAGATACCAATAGAAACGCTAATAAAATATTCTTGCCCATCTATCATGAATGGCTGTTTTAAGGCGTCTAAAATCGCATTGGCCGAATGTTCAATTTTGTTGACAGTGGCATCTTTTAGAACAAATATAAATTCATCGCTATTAAAACGATAAAGCGAGCATTTGGAGGAACAGAGCTCGCGAAGCCTATGACTAAACATTCGCATAAGTTCATCACCCTTGCTTTCACCAAGGGATTCATTAAACTTTTTAAAGCGATCAATATCCACCAAAATAATAGCTGCTTGCTTATTACGCTTTTTATCATTTAAATGCTGAAGCCAATGCTCCTTAAAAGCCTTGCGATTCCAAATGCCTGTTAATTCATCTATTAATGCTTGGTAATAAAAGGCTTCATGATCATTTATAAATGAAGTGGCATCTTTCACAAATAAGTGTACACCTATAATTTCACCTTGAAAGTACGTTGGATGCGTTCTTAAATAGAAAGGCTCTTTACTAAGCAATTGGCGCTTAAACATACATTGGGGCATACTAAATGCCGAGCCCTCAATAGTTTTGGCAAATAATAATTTAAATTCGTTGATATACTTACTCTCTAATAATGAAAAAATATTTTGCCCTATCAAGCTTTGATGTTCTTTTGACAATAGAGAAGTGGCAACAACGTTTTGGTGAATAATTCGACCTTGTAAATCAGTTGTTAATACCGGACTTACGTGCTGTTCCACAAATTGCAAATGTGGTTCTACTTCATTCTGTTTCTCACGTAGGATAATTGCTACAACTGATTTTTCTAAGGGCTGTACACGAACTACAAATGTTTTTACTTTGTGGCCCGTATATTCCTTTAGTTCAAGGTCTGTATTTAATTCTTGTTGTACTATATTCGATAATTGCAGCCAGCATTGCTCCGTAAAAAATTGTTCTGCGTTGGTGGCTTTCACATCTTGTAGCTTAATAAATGACGGTAGCTTTTCGTTAAAATTAACGACTTCAAACGACGTTTTTGTATCATCTTTTCTCAAACATACGACTGCATCAAACGGATTAAGTTGCATGAATTGATGATAGTCTGCAAATTGCGCTACACTTTCTTTATATTTTTCCATTATATCCCTCACTAAGTAGCGTGTTTGCTTTATTCTTCGTCTAGCGTAGGTTTTAGTGCATCTTTCAGGAAAATTTCCTGACTATTAATTGGATCTTCACTACGATCAAACTCTTTGTAATGATATTTTCCATTGGAATCTTGAATACGAGCTTTTGCCTTATCCTCAAGTTGTGTATTCATGATGTTAATAATACGAGCTTTTGCTTCGCTTGCATATACAGGAAATAAAATTTCTACACGTTTAATCATATTACGAGTCATCATATCTGCAGAAGATAAGTAGACCTTATTTTCACCATTATGATGGAACCAATAAATACGAGAATGCTCAAGGAAACGACCAACAATACTCGTTACAGTTATGTTTTCACTAATTCCAGGGATACCTGGTCTAATACAACAAATACCACGAATGATAAGTTCTACTTTCACACCTGCAATAGACGCCTCATATAGCTTCATCATTAAGTCTTTGTCCGTCAGTGAATTCATTTTAGCTCGAATAAAACCATTGCCATGCTTCTTATGGCAAGCAATTTCCTCATCCATTAACCTAATAAATTCATCTCGAATATCAAATGGCGCAACGACTAAATGATTAAAAGTTGGCTTTTCTGTATAACCGCTTAAATAATTAAAGAAGTTAGTAGCATCAATACCAAATTCTTTATCAGTAGTTATTATACCCATGTCTGTATAAATTTTTGCAGTCGCATCATTATAATTTCCAGTTCCAAGATGAACAAAGCGCTCAATTTTGCCATTTCGTCGGCTTACAACAAGCGTTATTTTTGAGTGTGTTTTTAAATTATTCATCCCGTAAATAACGAGGCAACCAGCTTGCTCAAGTTGTTTTGCCCAATGAACATTATTTTCTTCATCAAAACGTGCTTTCAGCTCAACTAAAACGGTTACCTGTTTACCATTTTCCGCTGCAAACTTTAATGCTTGAATAATAGGTGAATTACCGCTAACACGATATAATGTTTGTTTGATCGCTAAAACGTTCGGATTGACTGCCGCTTCTGAGATAAAGTCTACGATAGGTGCAAACGACTCATATGGGTGATGGAAAAAAATATCTTGTTGTAGCGCTTTTTCAAAAATATTTTCATCCGATTGTAAATCTAACGGCGGCTGGGGAATAAAGCTTTCATATTCTAAATGTTCTCGACCAACAGATATGCCTTTTACAAACGAGAACATAAAAGTTAAATCTAGAGGTCCATCTATATGAAAGACATCTGTTTCTTCAATTTCAAATTCATCTAGTAAGTATGTAAGAACTTCCTCGCTCATCTCACCCTCACGAACTTCTAGTCGACTGCCTACACCCCATTTACGTTTTTTCAGCTCTTTTTCGATTTCTACAAGTAAATCTCTTGCACCTTCCTCATGAATCGTTAAATCAGCATTACGTGTCAAACGGAAAGCCTGCGCTGATTTGACACTGTAACCATAAAAGAGCTTTTCGATATGTGCTACAATCACGTCTTCTAATAAAACAATAACTGTCTCTCCGGCTGCTGATGGTACTTTAATATAACGATCTAAGACAGATGGAACTTGTACAATCGCAACTTTTTCACGATTCTCTAAGTCTGCTTCATCATGCTCTAATAAAACAAGTAAATTTAATGTCTTACCAAGCAAAGTTGGGAAAGGACGATACGCATCGACAGCTACAGGTGTTAAAACAGGGAAGATAGTTTCTGCAAACATTTCATTGACGAATGCCTTCTGTGTACTATTCAAGTCTTTCATGTCTGCGATATGTACATTATGTTGTGGTAACAGATCATATATTAAATGTCTGTAAACTTCTGTTTGTCGGCGCACTAATGCCTGAGTTCGCTCAGCAATTTTGGCTAATTGCTCTTTTGGTGTTAAGCCCGACTTATTTTCAGGCTTATGGAAACCTGCACGTACTTGATCTTGTAGACCCGCAACACGCACCATAAAAAATTCATCTAAATTCGAACTAAATATTGCTAAAAATTTCAATCGTTCTAGCAGAGGATTATTGACATCCTCTGCCTCCTCTAAAACTCGTTCATTGAAGGCTAACCAACTTAATTCACGATTATTATAGTATTGCGGCTTAGCGATCTCCTCTAATAATCGACCATGCTTTTCTGTTAAATCCTCTTCCATTAACTGATTATTCGTAAGTTCAGTTGTCATAGTCATTCAACCCTTCCTCAATAAAGTTTATTTTTATAGGTATTTTTAGTGCACGTTCTAGATGTTTTTTATGTCGGTTTGCTTGATATTTTTCAGCAGCCGCATTGTGTTTTACATAGATGTTAAGCTGAACGTAGTCCTCTTTCGTTTGCATCTTAATGGCACGTACAATCTTTCTTTTAGATACATTTAACGCATAGACAAATTTTAAAAAGGCGCCAAATTCTCGTATTTTACGATACTCCTCACGACTCAACCATTCTGTAAACGGAGCAGCGAATCGCTGATAATAATCTTTATTTTTATACGATGCTAAAAGTGCTAATTTCACACGCTCCTTATGATTTAACCCATCGATCGATTGGTTCGCAATTAAATAAAAGGTATGTTGGCTCGCTGAACTTAGCTCAATATATTCCCCTATATTAAAAACCTTCGCTCCTCTCTCCAATAATTCCCAATCTTTTGGATTATGCTGTAAATAACCAGAATGACAACATTCGCGGTACAATTGATTCGTTAGATCCATCAAATAGTCCATTTCTTTTTCAGTTCGACCATACTGAAGAGCCAATCTTTTGGCATTCACCTCAAACACATTGTCTTTATCAAACGCCGTTTTATCTGTTTGCAAAATACGCTGTATAATGAGTCCTTCTCGCAAACCCTTCTTCGTGATCTGAAACAAATTACTACCGACAACCTCCATTAACACATTGAATACTTCTAGTGCAGGGACGATGATGTCCGCACGATCTGCTGAGAGCCCATCTAACTGTTTCAAATCATTAAAGCTTAAATTACCTAAAAATGCACTAAGCTCCACTAAATTTTCCTTAGTCATTTCGTAGCCATGTACACTTGCGATTGGATAGACATGTTTTTGCTGATGAATTTGGGCAATATTTCGGGCACTACCACCAATCGCGATAATCGGTAAACCGATACCCTGTATCCATGGAAGTGATTTAAACTGTTCTTTAACAAATGCAATGAGTTCCTTTTTTTCACTACCATTCATAATCTCGCCCTTTACAAAACGTTGCTTTAAAGAAACTGTGCCAAAAGGAAAACTATAGGATTTCTGAAGTTCTTTATTTTCAAAAAGCGTTATTTCAGTACTACCGCCACCGATATCGATTGTTACAGCGGACTTCGTAGCTATTGAATGCGTTACAGCAACAAAGCCGTAATAGGCCTCTTCTTCTTCAGATAAAAGCTCTAATTGAATACCTGTCCGTTCTTTCATTAAGGCTATAATTTTATCTCTATTTGTTGCCTGACGTATTGCAGCTGTTGCAGCAGCTTTAACATCAGTCACTTCAAAATCATCAAGAATTGCTTTAAAAGTCAATAATGTTTCAGTTAATACTTTTATACCTTCTTCAGACATTTCACCAGAGGGCTGTAAATATGTACGTAAACGTGCAACCGTTTTAATATTCCCAATCTCACGAAGTCCCTCTTCTTTATCGTATTGATACAATACTAATCGAATGGTATTTGAGCCAATGTCGATGATAGCCGTTTTTAATTCATTCATATAATCACTTCCTTAGCGCGTACATATATACTATTTGCTGTTCTACTGATCGGTTTGTAGGTACAAAACCCACTGGCTCTAAACTTGCCTGTTTTTAGGGTAGGCTGTATCAATACCCAAACAAAGACTCTTCATATGTTGTTCCTAGTAGCATTTATCTATACAAAAAAGCCGAAGCCTACAAGCGGCATCCGACTTTCTTAAAATTATTAATATACTTTCAGGATACCCATTATTAATATTGTGAAGTACCTTGTTCAACCTCTTCATTTTATAAGATAAGTTGGTCTATTCGTAAAATAAGCTCCGCAATTTCTGGCTTACTTATTTGATCCTCTGCACCTACTTGGTCACCTTTATGGCGAAGGTCATCTGTAATTAAGCTTGAGAAAATAATGACAGGAAGCTTTTGGAGGTCTGGATGCTCCTTTATTTTACGCGTTAAATGATGCCCATCCATTTGTGGCATTTCGATGTCCGTCACAACTAATTGAATATGCTCGGATACATCGCTACCACTTTTAACAATGGATTCGAGGTATTCATAAGCATCACGGCCGTTTTCAAAGAATTCAACATTCTCATAACCCGCTTCATTCATCGTATCGAATAAGAGCTTTCGTAGTAATGGTGAATCTTCAGCAATTAACACGCGTTTTTCAGAGCGTTCACGTTTACCGAGCTTTTTAACAGATTCTACACTAATACCTGAATCTGGATTTATATCTACCATAATTCTTTCGAAATCAAGCAATAAAATCATCTCTTCATTTTGCTTAATAACACCAATTACTTGTGAAGTTCCTCCCTGATACATATCAGAAGGTTTCTCGATTTGATTCCATGAAATACGGTGAATCTGCGTTACATTATCAACATGGAATACTACGCGCTGCTTATTAAACTCAGCTACAATATATTTTTGCTGAGGACTACGCTCTACATTTTGAATACCTAATACTCGAAGCATATCAACTACTGGTAAAACCTCACCTCGTAATTGAATAATCCCTTCTACATGCGGGTGCGCGTGTGGAATAAATGTTACTGGAATCGGTTGAATAATTTCTTTTACTTTAATAACGTTAATACCAAATTTATTGTTCGCTACTTCAAATTCAACAATTTCTAGCTCATTTGTGCCACTTTCTAATAATATACCTTTATGTTCCAAAGCAACCCCGCTCCTTTCTTTTAAACTTCTATTTATAATTCAATTGTATCATAGGCAATACATTTCTCCTACTTGCTTTTTTCCAATTTTATCATTGACATCGCTAATCATCCTAACGCGGGATTGATTTCCGTTTCCAACTTAGAGCTTTCTTTGAGGCGTCCGAAGAGCTACTTGGATCGAATGAATGCTGGTCACGAAGGCGCTATCACAGCACGTGATGCTTTCTTCTGCCTGCTCGCTCCACCCAAGAAGTCGCCTAGCATTCACGCACAAAACTTATTGAGGTGACGAGCATCTTAACAATTATCATCTGCAACTTTTGAGCCATTAACTTTCAAATGCACTAATAGGCCTATTATCGTCATCACAATTAATGTCGATAAAGCAACTCGACTTGCTAGCGTTCCGTAATCCTTCATCCATAATGTAACCGTTCCATAGATTGCTGGCCCAATAATTGAAGATACTTTTCCCGAAAATGCAAATAAGCCAAAAAATTGACCTCGTTTTTCTTCTGGAGACAATTCAATGATGTACGTTCTAGATGTTACCCACATGGATCCCAGTGATACGCCAAACATACTACCTGCAATCCAAAACATCCATTGCTCTGTAGAGAAGACAGCAAATGCTAAAGCAATAACCATTAATAACGCCACCAATGTAATCGCACGCTTGGCTCCAATCGCTTTTGTAATATAACCAAATGTAAAAGAACCGATAATCGTTGAAACAGTGGACACTAAATAAAGCACGATAAATTGACCCGATGTAAAGCCAACAATCGTTGTTGCATATACAGCCATCATGGCAATGGTTGTTGCAATTGCATCATTTAAAAAGAAATAAGCAATCATAAACGTAAAAATAGCCTTGTATTGCTTCATGTCCTTAAAGGTTTGAACAATTTCTTTGTAGCCATCTAGAAATTTAATAGGCTTTCGCTGGGACGTTGGAATCGGTGTATCTTTATTAATAAAAAATAATGGCAAAGAAAATAATAAATATAAAATTGCCGTTGGAATAAATGCTCGATGGAAATCACTGTTTCCTACATACAAATAAACAAGTAGTCCAAAAATTGTTCCCAGATAACCAATCGCCACCCCATAGCCAGAAATAAGAGGCATTTCCTCTTTTGTCCCTAAATCACTCATCATTGAATCGTAGAATACTAGACTTGAGTTAAAGAAAAATTTCGCAATGATAAAACTAGCTACAACTAAAAATAAGCTAAGCGGCACACCCGAATAATTTGTTGACGTCTGTAGATTCGCAAAAACACCCATCATAAAGGTGAAGAAGATGGAGATTGTTGCAAACCACACTATAAACCTCTTTTTATAGCCCGTATTATCAAGCCATACACCAAAAAGTGGTGAAAAAATGACAAGGAAAAAGCTAGCGATGGCATTCGCATAAGAAATAAACGTGCTTGCTACCTGCTGCATCACCTCATTCGTCCCTAAAACCTCATCCATATAAAACGGGAAAAATATCGTATTAATATTTGAAGAAAATATTGTATTCGCAAAATCATAAAATGCCCACGACAAAATTGGCAACGATAAATAAAGAGCTAACTGACTCCGATGCTGCACATCTACTGTTGAATTCCGCTTCATAAAACCCACCTCCCATTCTCTATACTATTAAATAAATTCCCCCATGTAATAAAAAATACCTTTTATTTGAAGAAAATTAACACTATTTACAACATACATTCAGTTTCATTTACCATAATAAAAAAATATCCAAGCCCCCTCGCTTGGATATTCTTATGTTATTGAAAAACTATTGTCCAAAATATCCCTTTTCTGTAGGAAGAATCGAGCCAAATACTTCTTTGTAGCTGATATCGCTAAGGTAGCACTGCATTTTCGATATCTTGTTGCTGCCGCTCCGCTTTCACACATAAAAACATTGCTGAAGTTTTCTTAACATTATTAATTAGAGTTCATACTAAATGATACAACCTATGTGAAGTAGTTGATTGGAGTGGAGGCTGGGCGACTCCTTGGGGATCAGCGTCACAGATGAGACCCTGGAGCGAGCATCGCGAGTGAAGCGGCTCATCGGACGCCCCCAGGAAGCTCTGCTCTGCGCGAAAGCGAAGCGTCAGCGGCAAATGTTTTATCTGTGCGAAAGCGAAGCGACAGCAACAAAGCGCCCAGCCGGAACGGAAATCAACCCCTCGTTGTGCAGAAGTGTGATTTTCTTAACGAAATTCACACTCAATTTGCTTGACCATTTTTTCAACTCTCTACAAAAAATATCCAAGCCCCCTCGCTTGGATATCCTTTGTTTATTCTTCTACATTCACCCACATAGAAGACCATTGTTCAATTGCTTTTAGAATTGGAGCAAGTGCATGCCCTTTTTCTGTTAGCTCGTATTCAATCACGACTGGTGTTGATGGAATAACTGTGCGTTTCACAATGTTCTCAATCTCTAATTCTTTTAATCTTTCCGTTAACACACGACTACTAATACCCACCTGATTTTTAATTGTTGAGTATCGTTGGGGACCTTCTAATAACTGATAAATCAGCAAGGTGTTCCAGCTATGATTTAAGATTTTTAGTGCTTTTTCAAATCGTGGACAAATTTTTTTTTGATCCAATTTCCTACCCTCCTAAGTACTTCGTTCTTATATAAGAGTATACCACTTTTTCGAGAATCAGTTTCAAAAATAAAATTTAGTTACTTGACAAAAGTTATTTTTAAAAATAAACTAAGTTACGAAATGTAAGTCCAAAAACAAAAGGAGTTAATTTAACTATGCAAAATATCGGTTCAACTATTTTACGTGTGGTGCTCGGCTTTATTTTTGCAGCCCACGGATTTCAAAAATTTCAAGGTGGTATAGGCTTCACGGCTGATTATTTTGATGCCATTGGTATTCCAGGCTTTATGGCTTATATTGTTGCCATTATAGAACTAGTCGGTGGTGTAGCAATTATTCTAGGGTTAGGCACAAGACTTTTTGGCGCTTTATTAACAGTGACAATGATTGTTGCCATTTTTACAGCGAAACTTAGCATTGGCTTTATCGGTGAAAACGGCTTAGCTGGATATGAATTTGATTTAGCTTTAGCTGCGATTGCTTTATACTTTGCACTTGCAGGGGCATCTAGTTTTTCTTTAGACGCAAAACTTTTTAATAAAGAGTAATGCTCCCTTCGTTATTTTCTGTGTGTTACGGATTTGAATTGAGCCTTCCGCATTCATCTCACAACAAGGCGGGAGTCTTCTAAATAAAGAAATTTAGAAAGCCCAAAGTATCCATCTAAGATTGATACTTCGGGCTTCCTAAAATTTAGTATTCTTCAGTTTTCTAAAAAATTATTTTAATAAGCCTTTAAAAGTGCCTGTGTACCGTTTTCACCATATCCCTCTTCGATTAATTTTTCATACATATCATAAGCAAGTGCTAGACCTGGTAATGTAATCCCCATTTTTTTTGATTCGTCTAATGCAATTTTCATATCCTTAACAAAATGCTTTATATAAAAACCTGGTGCATAATCTTCATTAATCATACGGGGTGCTAAATTACTTAACGACCAAGAGCCTGCTGCACCAGACGAAATGGATTGCAATACTGTTGGTAAATCAAGTCCAGCCTTTAAACCGTAAGCAAGTGACTCACACACACCAATCATTCCAGAAGCAATAACTATCTGATTACACATTTTAGCATGCTGTCCTGCACCAGCTTCACCTTGATAAACAATATTTTCACCAAAATGTTTCATGATTGATGAAACTTTATGGAATGTAGCTTGGCTACCCCCAACCATAATTGACAATGTCCCATTTTGAGCACCGATATCTCCTCCAGAAACAGGAGCATCTAGCGCCTCTACTCCAAACGTTTGGGCATGCTCAAAAATTTTCTTTGCCAATGTTGGCTCGGAAGTGGTCATATCAATAACGATATTGCCTGATTCAGCTGTTTGAAATAAGCCATTATCTCCAAAATAAACTTCCTCTACATCTGCAGGATATCCAACCATTGTAAAGGCAATTTCCTTATTTTTAAATGCTTCTGCTGGTGTACTTGCCCAATTTGCACCTAACGCGATAAGTGGCTCCGCTTTCTCCTTTGTGCGTGTATAAACAGTAACCTCATGACCATTCTTTAATAAATGCTTGATAATACTAGCACCCATAACGCCTGTGCCAATAAATGCAATACCCTCTTTTCTCATATGTACATACTCCTTTGTTAGTAAGGCTTTCGATCAATCATTCGCACTTATTTCCATCTTTCAGTTTAATTGAATAAGTGAGATAATTCAAACTACTCTTTTTTATTCGTTCTAAAATCCTTATGTACTGCATATATACGAGTAAAATCAAATTCGCCTCGGTGTAATCGTTGTTGTTGTTTGCTGTTGCTGTCGCTTCGTAAACAATTCATACCGATGCTTTATCTTCATTTAGAAAAATTCAGATAAAAAAAAAAGAGAGCTAGTGATGGGGTATCACTGCTCTAAAGGGGGAAATGAGAATGTTGCTGTGTTCATCATAATTATTCCCCATAAAATACTTTTTAAACATTTATATTTAAAAAGTTTACACTCTGAATACTGGAACATTCTTTCAATCTTCTTGATCTTCTTCTTCTTCAAATGCTGTCTGTCTATAATAAGTATTCATTAACTGATCTAATCTGCGACTCAGTTGAATGGTTTTCGCATTTTGTAATCCGTTCTCTACACCTGAGCGAATCATCATCTCACGAGTTTGTTCCATTTGTTTCAAGAGTAGATTGACCATTCATAAACCCTCCACACACAAATAATCATACCATTATTATACATTTATATTTCATTTCTTACAGCATTAACTTACGACAATGTTCGACAAATTAGCTTCTTGCAACTTCTTGGTAAGTATAGATAACGCGTCCATTTTGTTTGGCCTCACCTCTAAAATGTTTAAATAAAGGATGTTTTACAAGTACTTCTCGGAACTCATAAAATTGTTCCTTCTCAATCTCTATACTTTTCAATTCCCCGTTTTGTAATTGTTTAAGCATATTTTCATATTTTTCCATCTTTCCATTCCTCACTTTTTAGTATTTTGTGTATTAAATTATGAATTATTCAAAAAGGACTTTACGTTTTCCATTTTTTCATGCAAACTGTATATTATTAGTCGATGAAGGAGCTGACTGTCTGTGAAAATAGCTGAAGTTGGAAATATTATCGAGTTTAAAGATGGTTTACAAGGTATAGTCGAAAAGGTAAATGAAAATTCGGTGATCGTTGATTTAACATATATGGAGAATTTCGATTCTCTTGAAATTGAAGAAAAAACGGTCGTCAACCATAAACGTTACAAAATTTTATATACGAATGAAGCTCAATAGTCTGAATAGTCCCTATTTGTCTTTATAGATGATAAGGGGCTCTTTTTTTGATAAAATTATAAGCATGGAGGTCGAATAATGCTTACAAATTCGAAACAAACAATAATATTGCTCCTTTCTTTATTATTCGTTTATGGCATGCTTGCTTTTACCTTTGCTAATCAAGCTGTATTTTGGTACCTATATGCATTTACTTTACTTGTATGTATTGCCATTGCAATTTTGACTGGTAAAATTGAAGATCAGTTACCAACCTGGAAGTTTTTACTTTTTGGTATTGGTTACGGTACAATAACATACGGTATTATTCGCTTTGGCTATTGGCTTGCACCATACATTAATGATTCATCAGTACAATCAGTACAAAAGTTTTTAGCAAATTATGGACCACAAAATATTTGGCACTATATTTTACTCGTATTCATTGTTGCAATTGGTGAAGAGATTTTTTGGCGTGGCTATGTTCAACAACAGCTGAAACGCTTTATGCGTCCGATTTTTGCTGTTATTGTAACTGCTATTTTATGCGCAATCGCTATTGCAATAAGCGGCTTTATGCTTGGTATGATCGCTGCATTAGTAACCAGTCTTATTTGGGGCTTGTTATATGAATGGCGTAAAAGTATGCCACTTGTTATTGTAGCCCATGTAGTTTTTGTGCTCCTATTATTTTTAGTGTTACCTTTAACATAATAACATTAAAACTAGGAAACATTTTATCTTTACTAACGTTTAATTAAGAAAGGGAGGGCTTTTCATGCAAAAAAAATTATTTACTGTACCTGCATTATTATTAACAGCTGTTTTAGTCGTAGGATGTAATACTTCCGAAACAAAGGATTCTGATGCTCAAAAAAAGGAGCCATCAAATACACCAACTGAACAACAGCAACCAGCTTCTACAGACAAAACTGTAGATGAATCACAAGAAACGCCTACATCAAATGAAACTACTGAAAAATCTGAAACAAATAAAAACGATAATAAAGACAATGCACCTAAAAAAGAACAAGAAGTTATCTATAAACAAAAAGGTCAAGAAAAAACTGAAAAAGCAACAGAATCTAAAAGTGTTGATCAAGACTTTAAAATGCACCAACTATCTGGATTTAAACTTTCTCAAGAAGAACCAGGTAAGGATATGTTAATTTCTAATGACAATCCTGACGTATTTATGCGTATCGAATCTATTGACGCATCACAAGCAAGCTACGAAGATGTTAAAACTTCTATGTCAGATTATATGAACGCTGTTGGTGAACCATCACCTTTATCTACTGAGGATTTAGCAGCATTTAAGGATGTTAAAAACATTGAGGGTTATGTTGTGAATTTTGAAGAAGACAAAGAAAAAGTAATCGGTATTGTGATTGAAAAAGATGGTTTAATTACAAAATTTACAATCCACGATAACGACGAATTAGATTTATCAGATGCTATGATTAAAATGGCAGCGACTATTTCTAAAAAATAATAATCCAAAAAAGACTGTAGACAAACTCGTTTGCTCTACAGTCTTTTTTATTGTAAATAGAGTTTATAGCTTAATGTGAGCTGCTAGGGACAGTCATGAGAGCGTTACCTAGACAGGATACTTTACGCTCGCTCCTGCCCTTCTCTATGCTGCTAATGTCTCAAGGGGGCATTCTAGATTATGTTGGAGGACCATAAAGATAAAGGTAATTTTCCTCCAAGATTCACCTTTTCCTTCCCATAAAAAAAGTTGCCTCAAAACTCATTGAGACAACTTTTTTTAATAAGACAAATCTTTAATAGATAGTCCTAATTTTTTTAATAACGTGATCGCTTGGTCTTTTTCCTCAACAGATAGTGCACTCATTAATTCATGTAAATGCTGTTCATGCTTTGGAAATAGTTCTCCCATAAATGCTTCACCTTTGTCCGTAATTTCTGCATAGGTAACACGGCGATCTGATGGACAAGAGACACGCAATAGATACCCTCTTTTTTCAAGTTTGTCAATAACATACGTAATAGACCCACTAGCTAGCAAAATTTTATTGCCAATTTGCTGTAATGGCTGTCTTCCTTTATGATAAAGAAGCTCTAATACAGCAAATTCAGTAGGGTTTAATCCATTCTCTTGAAAAAATTGATGGGTCATCTCATTTATCGCTTTATGTGCACGTGATAATACTATATATAATTTTAACGATTGCTTTATATCTTCTGACGTCATATCCTTTTCCTCTCAATTCGCGTTTTATACATGCCATTATAGCGATATTAGAAAAGCATTGTCAAAAGCAATATTTGATTTTTAGCCTTTCACGGTGATTTTACCATTCGGACTCTTCTTATGTTACTAAATAAGCAGAATCTTTCGTAGAAACATCTATTGTATTATCCATCTGATTAAATGTGTAGATTGGGAATTGTAAGTGGAAGCATGTCCCCTTCTGTAATTCACTATTCACACCTATTACACCTTCATGCTCCTCAATCACCTTTTTCACGAAAGCAAGGCCTAGTCCTGTCCCTGTTGATTTCGTCGTGTAAAAAGGTTGGAATAAGTTTTGAAGGGTAGCGCTGTCCATACCAGCACCTTCGTCTTTAATCAGTAATTCTACAATCGAGCAATCAATAGCATTCATTTCTACTGTAATCGTTCCACCATTATTCATGGATTCCATCGCATTTTTAATAAGATTCATGAATACTTGCTTTAAGCGATTCTCATTACCACCAATGTATATTTGGGTAGAAGGAGAAATGTATTGAATCATAATATTTTTCATAAGCGCATCTGGAAGCATAAACTCAATCACTTGCTTCACAATATTGTTTAGCTCTATTAATTCCACTTTCGTACTTGTTGGCTTGGACAATACTAAAAGCTCGGATAAAATTTGTTCCATCCGTTGAAGTTCACTATCGATAACAGATAAATACATGTGCGATTCTTCATCAGCATTTAGCTTTAATAATTCGGTAAAGCCCTTTAAAGAAGTTAATGGATTGCGAATCTCATGGGCAATACTTGCGGCCATTTGACCGACAACATTTAAAGCTTGCTGATGTTCAACTTTATGTTGAAGTTGTTTCTTTTCTGTTTCATCATTAATGACTGTGACAATAATATTGTTGTATTCATCAAAGATACTTGAGATTTCATAATAGCAAGGGGTAATAACTTGAGTCTCATCAATTACATGAACCTTTGCATGCTTTTCACCCATCAGTTTAGAAAGGTATGCTGTAATTTGACCCTTCTTCAATGTAAATGTATCAAAGATGTGCTGATGTGCCTTATGAAGAAGCTGCGCTTTTTCTATTTTCAAATACATTTCGGCATACTTATTTAGCCCAAGAATGATCCCGCTAGCGTCACTTATAATAACAGCGTACGGTAAGTGATCATAAGCATTGAAAAATTGAGATCTCTCTTGCTTTTGACTAACATATAATTCATGAGCTATATCATTATTTAATGTTGTAATTTGTGCAACTATTTCTTCTGTGCTCGGATCATAAAAACATTTGAAGGACATCATTTCAAACTCATTACTAGCTGTTTGAATATTGAAGATCTCTTCAGATCTTAAATCACTTTCTAATTGTTTGACGAACTTCGCCCAATTTAAATTAGACGGCTCGTCCATAGTTAAATAGCCAATATACGTTGAATTAAGGTTAAAAAGTTTAATAGCTGCCTCATTCACGTTCAAAATTTTCCCTGCTTTATTAAGAATAAGTGTTGGTGACGAAGTACTTGTCATAAGATTTCCAAAACATTGATTAATATCATATTGCTTCAACTTTCTCACCGAACCTTTCAAAAGAGTAAAAAACCCCTTAATTGAATTTTGAGCCCTTACTATACTTTATGATTGCACGATTCTATTATTACAAAATTTAGTAAATTCAAGTATTTAAAATTATTTCACGAACTGTTCACAAAATAAATAGGTAAAAAGGATTATATTGTATGTCAGCAACTTGACTGTTACAATTATAAATTGAAAGGAAGATTATTGCATGAATACTATTTTAACTACATTAAACGCAAAGTACATTCACACAAATTTAGCTTTGCGTTATTTAAAAGGTGCAGCTTTACCAGAATTTAATCCAATTATTGCAGAGTATACAATTAAAGATCCTGCTTTTAATATTGTATCAGATTTATTCCAAAAAAAACCTGATATCGTTGGATTCAGTTGTTATATTTGGAATATTGAAGAAACTATTCACGTCATCAAGATGTTAAAAACTGTCTGTCCAAATGTTAAAATTTTGCTCGGTGGACCTGAAGTTTCTTACGACGCTCACCATTGGTTGCGTAGAATTGAAGAGGTTGATTTTATTGTTATGGGTGAAGGAGAAACTTCATTTAAACAATTATTACGCTATTTACATGATGAAATTTCATTGGAGGATGTTCCGGGAATTGCCTACTTAGAGGATGGCAAAGTACGCATTCACGCACAAGCACCAAAAGTTGATTTACGTGAATTGCCAAGTCCGTTTCGTTTTGAGGAAGACCTCCCCCATCTAGGCAAACGAATTCAATATATTGAAACAAGTCGTGGCTGCCCATTTAGCTGTCAATTTTGTTTATCTTCTATTGAAGTAGGTGTTCGTTATTTCAACCGTGAAAAAATAAAAGAAGATATTCGATTCTTGATGGATAATGGAGCTCGTACTATTAAATTTGTTGACCGTACCTTTAATATAAGCCGCAGCTATGCAATGGAAATGTTCCAGTTTTTAATCGATGAACATAAGCCAGGGGTCGTATTCCAATTTGAAATTACCGCAGATATTATGCGTCCTGAGGTTATCCAATTTTTAAATGATAACGCACCTAAAGGCCTTTTCCGTTTTGAAATTGGTGTTCAGTCAACGAATGATTTAACAAATACTCTTGTGAAGCGCCGTCAAAACTTTGAAAAACTAACGCGTACAGTGACGATGGTTAAAGAAGGTGGAAAAATTGATCAGCATTTAGATTTAATTGCTGGCTTACCAGAGGAAGATTACGCAAGCTTCCGTCAAACCTTTAATGATGTTTTCGCAATGCGACCAGAAGAATTACAGCTTGGATTCCTTAAACTTCTGCGCGGTACAGGCCTTCGTCTAGAGGCTGAAAAATTCGGCTATACGTATGTGGACCTATCTCCTTACGAGATTTTCTCAAACAATGTCTTAACATTTGATGATATTGTACGTATTAAACATGCAGAGGATGTACTTGAGAAATATTGGAACGATCACCGTATGGACCATACGATTGAATACTTAGTAACTGAAGTGTTTGAAACACCATTTGATTTCTTCCAAAATTTCGGTACTTTTTGGGAAACGAAAGGCTGGTCTCGTATCGGTCATCAGCTCGAGGATTTATTCCGCCGTTTATTGATGTTTTTAGAAACTGTAGAAGGTGCTAATTTAACTATCATTCAAAGCCTAATGCAACTAGATTATTTAATGGCACAGCAGTTCCAGCCACGTAAATTATGGTGGAAAGAGCGCCCTACAGAGGAGCAACAAAAAGCACTCTATAATGCTTTACGTGAAAACCCTGCAATTGCAGGTGAGGCATTCGCCAGCTTCAATCTATCTGAAAAAGAGTTGTTTAAACATACGCTTATTATTCCGCACCATATAGATTATCAGGATTTCTCAAAAGGCAAAATTGTACAAAAAAATGGCTATCTATTAACTTACTTCCGTCACGGTCAAGCACCATACTTTGCAACAATCCACTCTATATAATAAAAAACGCTAGTCCTTTAATAAATTTTAGGACTAGCGTTTTTTCACTCATAAAGAATACTTAATTGTTACCTAAACGAAACAATTGCTTTTTTATTGAACTTATTGTAAATAAAATGTAACTTTATTACGGCTAACAGTAGCTAGTAAAGGCATTACAAATATCCTAAAAAAGTTTAGTACGAAATTCTCAACTCATCCACACCAAACTCCTGTAAATATTACCTAAAAACCATCCGTAAGAACCAGGAAAAAACAATTTAAAATTTTTCGACAATTATGTGGCAACAATAATTTTTTAGGCAAATCCACTATTCCTCGGCACAATGTTAAACCTACATCGTTAATTTCAAAATGAATTATGGACGAAATTACCCTAAACTTTAGCCAATAATCACCCTTTCCTTAGGATAGTGATAACTTGATTTTTTGCCTCTACCTCCACCACCTAGAGTGTAAAGGAAGGAAATTAAACCGACACGACCAATAAACATTAAAATCATAATGATAATTTTGCCAACTACTGATAAGTCGGATGTGATGCCTAGAGACATTCCACACGTTCCGAACGCTGATGTAATTTCAAAAATTATTTGAATCAGTGATGCATGCGGTTCAGTAATGAGTAAAATAATCGTCGCAACTAATACCATAAAGAACGCCAATAAGATAACAACAAACGAGCGGAATACATCAATTAAATGTATTTCACGTCCGAATACTTGAATATCCTCTCTTCCCCGTGAAAAGGTAATTAAGAATAGAATGGCCATGGCAAACGTTGTTGTACGTATCCCGCCACCAACTGAACTTGGCGAAGAACCAATAAACATTAAAAAGCTCATAAAAATATCTGTCGCTTCACTGAAGGTTGTTACATCGTACGTCGTAAGTCCAGCTGATCGTGTTGAAACAGAATGGAACATTGCAGAAAACAGGGCCTCATGCCAAGACATTCCCTTAAAGGAATGGAATGATTCAAGCAATAAAATAACAAGAGCCCCTACCACAAATAAAAGGGCATATGTGGAGGTAGTTATTTTTGTAAATAAACTAAAGCGAAAATTTGCATGGCGATTAAGTAAAAAGGTTTTCACTTCAATTAATACTGGGAATCCTATTGCACCAAGGACAATTAGCACCATCGTTATCAATTGAACAAAATAATCGTTATGAAACGGCAGTAAACTCATGCCCGTAATATCAAAGCCACCGTTTGTAGTAGCTGAAATGGAAGCAAAGACACCGTGAATCAAGGCTTCATTGAAAGTATCAAAATATTTCGTGAAGTGCAAAGTTAAAATGAACGCACCCATCACTTCAATACCCATTAAGATTTTCAATATTTCTCGTATTAATTGAACAACCCCTGATAAATTGTATTGATTATGGTCGATCATAATCAATTGACGCTCACGCATACCGATTTTTTTCCCAACAAGTAACCACACAAAGGTACCGAGTGACATAATGCCAATTGCCCCAAGCTGTAAAATGACAAGTACCATCACGAGTCCAAATGTTGTATAGCTTTCAGATATATTGAATGTTGTTAAACCTGTTACACTAACTGCACTGACTGCCGTAAACAAGCTATCTAATAATGAAACTTTAACACCTTCTTGGTGAACGCCTGGTAGCCGTAGTAACAGGAAGGAAATCGCTATAGCTATAAAATAATAAGAGACAAGCACCTGAAAAGGTGTAACAAGTCTATTTTTTGATCTTTTCCAGGGCACTTTGACAACCCCTTCCTTATATGATGCCAAACTCGATAGATTATAGTATAGAAAAAATTTTTAAAAAAAGAAAGAGGAATAGATACGACTATTCCTCATCAATTATGCCCTCGAAGTTTTTAGCTTGAGTCCCTCTCATTCAGCGAATATTATTTGCCGAAATTAGTTAATGGGTTTTATTTTTATGACGAACTCCCACCAAGTAACCTATAAATGCGATAGACACTAATACAAACCAGAACGTTAACTCCCACACAGTTGAATGTGGAAACTCTGCAGGTAAAATGCCCACCTTCTCATGGGATAAAGTCAATACGACAAGCTTCACCCCTACCCATCCTACAATTAAAAATGCAGCAGTTTCAAGTGAAGGATAGTCATTGAGTATTTTCACAAACCATTGTGCCGCAAATCGCATCATGATTACTCCGATAAACCCTCCAAGTAACATGACCATAAATTGCCCACCATTGATGCCACCTATATCAAAGTTCCCTAACTGCGGTAAAGATACTGCAATAGCAACTGCAGCAAGCATAGAATCAATAGCAAATGCAATATCCGCGGCCTCTACTTTAAGCACTGTCATCCAAAAACCAGCACCCTTTTTCCCCTGTTCATCGTTAGATTCTTCTTGTGAATCCTCTTTATTACGCAAATCATATATATTTTTGGCAGACATGAATAATAAATAAGCTGCTCCCAACGCTTGAATTTGCCAATAGTTCACTAATACTGTAATAACAAAAAGTGCTGAGAATCGGAAAATTAACGCGCCGAATAATCCATAAAATAATGCTTTTTTTTGTTGTTCGTGGGGGAGATGCTTTACCATTACAGCCATGACAACTGCATTATCTGCTGCTAATAACCCTTCTAATACTATAAGTACAATTAGTACCCAGCCGTATTGTAATAAAATTGATTCCATCATGTGCCTCCTCTAAAGCTCTTTTACCCAAAATAGTCATTTCAATACGAGCACAAAAGAAAAGACCCCTGCCCTTATAAAAAGGCAAAGGTCTCGCTAAGCAAATAAATACTGACTCAGTACCACTCTTACTAGTAGCTAATACCACTAGGCTAGAGTTATTCGCTTATCACACCCGATGGTAAAAACCATGTAATGACGAATGTGATCCAGATACATCGCTCGTATCTGTTAGCTACTCCCCTTTGACAAAACGTCGAAGGTTTTTTTCTTCTGAAAGCTTATTATAGCACTATCATATAATAGTGGCAAAATTATCTACCCTAATAGGCTCTGATTTTATTCGTCAATAATAAACCTAATTTCCCCAATCGACATTCTTGTAGTGATGTTTGCTGGAAGGATCATAAACCGATTGCATCAACTCTCTATCAGTAGACTACATTTACCTTATCTGAATTTGATAGCTTTTATCTTCTTTATGTGCTAAATAGAAATCAATCATGCTAGGCATAGTCTGTATAAAATCAGGGCATGTAATTTCACCCTTTTTTAAAATAGTAACTGCTTCTGATGTATCAAACTTCGCATTCCAAGTTAAGTAGTCTAAAGTTTCTTGCTCGACCCCTAGTTTTTTTCGAATAAATGGCACTTGTAAAGATATTCTCGCTAATATTAACGGTACTCGCCCTTTAGGATAATGGTTAGTTATAGATTTTACCATCGTCCGATACACCTCTTGCACAGGGTGAGGGTTCGGGTCCGTTAGATGCAAAGTTTTCCCTTCAGCGCATTTTTCATTAACGAGATAAGTCGCGGCGTTTATAATATAATCCACTGGCACCACATTTATTGTTGATGTTGATTGGCCAATATACGGGATAAAAGGAAGGCATTTTAATTTATCCACCATATTTAAAAAGAAATAAGGCCCATCAAATTTAATCGTTTCCCCTGTTTTAGAATGGCCACGTACTATGCCAGGTCGAATAATTGTCAGTGGTATTTCTGATTTCAAATCCTCTACTCGATGCTCAGCTTCATACTTTGTTTCCTCATAATAATTTTTAAAAGCAGGCGGACGAATTAGTTCGTTTTCACACAAAATTCCCTCACGCGTTCCAGCTACATACGCTGTACTAAAATACATATAGCGTCTTAAGTTCGGCAAAGTTCGCACAAAATCATTAACCATAGTCGTACCATGCACATTTACCTTCCATGCTAGATCACGTGGTACTGCTAAATCATAAATGGCAGCCAAATGCCAAAGCACCTTTATTCGAGGTACAATTTCCTGCACAATATTGTTTTCTAGACCAAGATTCGGTAATGTAATATCTCCCTCTACTATATGAATAGAACAGTTAGGAAACATCTCTAAAATATGCTCTCTTTCTAAATTTGCTTTGACTAATTCACCAGCTAAAACAATCGCGATAACTTCCTCTGTTTGTTTTTTTCGAAATAGCTCTCGTATTAATTGACTTGAAATAAAACCCGGAAAACCTGTAAAAAAGTGAACCCCCATCTTTCATCCCTCCTGAACTTACCGCATCTTCCTAGTCTCTTTATCCATGAAAGTATAAACAACTGGTACAATATATAATGTCAATAAAGTTGATGTCACCAGTCCTCCGATTACGACAATCCCCATCGGTTGATTCATCTCAGTTCCTTCGCCAATGCCAAGAGCAAGCGGTAGCAATCCTAAGATGGTTGTGAAAGCGGTCATTAAAATTGGGCGAAGTCGATCTTGTGTAGCCAGTAATATCGCATCATACGACGCCACTCCTCTAGCCTTTTGTTGATTAATGTAATCGACAAGTACAATCCCGTTATTCACGACAATTCCAACTAACACTAAAATTCCTATAACAGACGTCACACCCACTAGCGTGTTCGTGGCAAACATCGCAACTGCCACGCCAATAATCATTAATGGTACTGTAAACATAATCACAAATGGATATTTGAATGATTCAAATTGTGCAGCCATCACGATATAGACAAGCACAATCGCTAACGCAACGGCTAACAGCATATCATTAATCGCACTATCGTAAAGTTCACGATCACCACTGAAGACAACTTGCGTTTCAGTTGGTAAATTTGCTTTGTCCAATGCTTTGTCCACTTTTGCTGAGATGCCTCCTAGCGATTCCTTCGTTTCATACTCAACAAAAAATGCAACAGCCGCCGCCTGATCAGAACGTCTTACCGATACCGGCCCTTCCTGTATAGAAACAGTCGCAATGTCCTCTAGCTTTACAAATAAACCAGCAGGTGAACGAAGCTGCATTGTTTTTAATGATTCGATACTATCATTAAACACTTGTCCAAAGCCTGTATAGACGGGCAATACAGCACCATCTTCTGCGATTATTTGCGTGGTTAGCTGCCCCTTCGTCATTTGATTGACCGTTTGAGCAATTTGCGCAGGTGCAAATCCGTAGTCCTTCGCCTTTTCTCGGTCTACTTCGATTTGTATTTCCTTTGCAGTGATATCTAAATCCGTTGATACCTTTGTGATGGCCTTTACCTTTAATAGCTCCTGTTGCACTTGATCAACCGAGTTCTGAAGTCTTTGCTCATCAGAGTCTGTTAACCTAAACGTTAATGTATTTGGTGATGAACCTGTTGTCGTCGAGACATTAAAGTTGATTTCAACTTGCTCCCCTAGCTCAGCATGTAAATCTTGCTCAACCTCTTCCACAAATTCAAAAATCGAACGGTCCCTATCTGCTAATGGGACAAGCTTTACATATAGCTCTGCTTGATTGGCACTTGTTTGTCCCCGAGCTTGGGTCTGTTGTGTACCACCGATTAAGCTAACATATAAGTCAACATCTTTCTCTTGTTTTAAGCGTTCTTCAATTTTCGCAACAACTTTTTCTGTTTCTGATACGGCTACCCCTTTTTCAAGATTTACACTAATGGATGCAAATCCCTCATCGGTTGGCGGTAAAAACTCTGTGCCCATTTTCATAAGCCCAAACAACGCCAGTCCAAAACAGACAACTGCTGAGATTAGTACAAGCATACGGTGACGTAATACCCAAATAATTGATATTTTGTAACTCCTATAAAAGGATGACTCATTACGTTTTTCATAAATATTCGTCGATTTCATTTTTAAAAGACGACTTGCCAGCATTGGAACAACTGTTAACGCAACAACTAAAGAAGCGATTAAACTAAAGGAAATCGTTAACGCAAATTCTGTGAAAATTTGCCCTATTAATCCTTCAATAAACATTACAGGTATGAATACGGCAATCGTTGTAAGAGTGGAAGCAGTAATCGCAAGCGCCACTTCTTTTGTCCCTTCTTTAGCTGCTGTTATCGGGTCCTTGCCAAGTCCTAAGTGTCGTTCAATGTTTTCAATAACAACGATAGCATTATCCACCAACATACCGATCCCAAGTGCTAACGCCCCTAATGTCATAATATTGAGCGAGAAATTGGCAAAAAACATTAAGACAAATGTAACAATCACGGAATAGGGAATCGCAATGCCAATGATCATAGGGCTTTTCACACTGCGTAGAAAGATAAACAATATGAACATTGCGAATAATCCACCTACAAGTAGAGAAGATCCAATATTGCTTATTGCTAAATCTACATAGTTACCCTGATCCACTAGTACATCTGCAGCAATTCCTTGATATTGCTTCTTCGTTAATAATTCATTTAAAGCTGCTTTAAAAGCTTTCGATACTTCTGCCGTATTAGCACCTGATTCCTGTAATACGGACATTAATACCGCCGGATGCTCATTTGCTCGAGTTGTAGTGACGGATTTTTGCTCCACGCGCTCAACAGTCGCGACTTCTCCAACAGTTAATGCTTTTCCATCTAGTGGATTTACAGAAATAATTAACTCAGCAATGCTTTCTGGCGAAGTTAAAGTACTTAAAATACGTGTAGTTAACATCTTCCCATCTGCTGTTAACACTGGTTCACCAGGAAGAGAAACATTGTTAGATTGAATAATCTGAACAATATCTGCTTGAGTTAATCCATTTTCAACTAGCTTTGATTCATCTAAAGATATTTGAACTTCTTCTACAAGCTTACCGGAAATATTGACACTCGCGACACCTGCTGTTCGGCGAAGTTCCTTTTCCAAGTCTTCTGCCAGTAATCGCACATCAACATTGTCATTTTCCGCCCGTAGTGAAAGTTGTATGATCGGAAACTGTGATGGATCAAATTTTAAAAAGCTAGGTTTCTCAGCATCATTCGGTAGAGGGGTCATATCGATTCGTTGTAAAATATCGAGCTGGGCATCTTCAATATTGGTTGACCAATCAAACTCGAGAATAATTAAATTGGATCCTTCTTGAGAGGTAGACTGTAGTTTTTTGATCCCGGGTAAGGTGGCAAGTGTTGTTTCTAATGGCTTCGTTATTTTCTCATTAACCTCTGTTGGGCTCGCGCCAGGATAATTTGTAACAACGATGCCTATTGGTGGACGTAATTCCGGAATAAGCGTAATAGGTATTTTTAATAATGAAACGCCACCTAATATAATGACTAATATCATCGTAACTAATGTAAAAACAGGTCTTTTAATAGAAAAATTACTAATGTTCACTTTTACAAGCTCCTTTTCCATCTCTTCCCTTCTATAATACCCGAAAAGGAGAATATTTTATAAATTCGGACACCATCATAGCGTGGGGTTGATTTCCGTTCCGACTGGGCGCTTTGTAGCTGGCGCTTCGCTTTCGCACAGATAAAACATTTGTAGCTGGCGCTTCGCTTTCGCTACAGATAAAACATTGTTGCTGTCGCTTCGCTTTCGCACAGATAAAACATTTGTAGCTGACGCTTCGCTTTCGCTACAGAAAACATTTGTTGCTGTCGCTACGTTATCACTTCGCTTTCGCACAGAGCAAAACTTCCTGGGGGCGTCGGGGCAACACGATGTTGGTCACGAAGGCGTTATCACAGGACGTGATGCCTTTAGCCTTCGTTCCCCTTCCGCTTCGCTCGCGATGCTCGCTCCAGGGTCTCGGGGCAGCAGGATGTTGGTCACGAAGGCGTTATCACAGGACGGGATGCTCTTAGCCTTCGTTCCCCTTCCGCTAATCCCCAAGGAGTCGCCCAGTCTCCACTCCAATCAACTTATTCACAAAGTATACTTTTTAACAAACTCTTAGAGATGAGCCTATAAATTTGTACATTATCCCTTGGAGGTTGTTCATCAGATTTAAATTTCCTAATACTGTATATATTCTACATATAGCTCCAATTTTCCTTGTAAAAAAACACGAATCGCAACATGTCGATTCGTGTTTTTTCATGAAATTAAGGTTTCATATAACAAAGTATGGCTCTTTAGCAAAAACGAAGCAGCAATAACAGATATATAATTGGCTTAACTGTTATAAGTCCATTCAGATTAGTAACCACTACGTTCACTTTTGCTATGCATAAATTTTATAAGATTGGAGTGGAAGGCTACTCGACTCCCGTGGGAAAGCGAGACAGGCGAGACCCTGCACGGAGCGCAAGCGTAGGAAGCGGCTCGACGCTCGCCCACAGGAAGCCTTGCTCTGTGCGAAAGCGAAGCGTCAGCGACAAAGCGAGTAGCCTGGAACGGAAATCATCCTGACAATTTTGCTTTTATTATAAAAGGCTATACAGTTTAATGTTTTCGTTTTTATCTGCAAACCAACGCATTGCAAATTCATTTTCAAATAGGAAAACAAAATTATCAAAGCGGTCTTTTACAAGCATTGAACGACCTGAAGACATCGATTCTTTAACATCTTCTTCGTTTTCAATCCATCTTGCAATTTTCGAACCAATTGGCTCCATCTTCACTTCAACATTATATTCGTTTCTCATACGATGCTCAAAAACTTCAAATTGTAATTGACCAACTGCTCCCAGAATAACTTCTTCTGTATGCAACGTTTTATAATATTGAATTGCGCCTTCTTGCACTAATTGTAAAATACCTTTATGGAATTGCTTAGATTTCATAACATTTTTCGCAGTTACACGTACAAACAGCTCCGGCGTGAACTGTGGCAATTTTTCAAATTGGAATGTCTTTTTACTACCTACAACTGTGTCACCAATTTGATAAGTGCCTGTGTCGTATAAACCGATAATATCACCAGCAACTGCTTCATCTACTGTTTCACGGTCGTCAGCAAGGAATTGTGTAGATTGTGTCACTTTAAACGATTTACCTGTACGAGATAAAGTCATGTTCATGCCACGTTCAAATTTACCCGATACGATACGCACAAAAGCAATACGGTCACGGTGTGCAGGGTTCATATTCGCTTGGATTTTGAAAATGAAACCTGAAAACTCCTCATGCTCAACCGGATCTATAAATTGTTCATCCTCCGTAATACGAGGCTGAGGTGTCGGTGCGAATTGTAAATATGTTTCAAGGAATGTTTGCACACCGAAATTTGTTAAAGCTGAACCGAAGAAAACAGGTGTTAATTCACCACGGCGGATTTTTTCTTCAGAGTACTCATTACCCGCTTCATCAAGCAACATTATGTCGTCCATTGCTTGTGTATAATAAGAAGTAACCTTCATTGGATGATCGATTGCAAGTTCCCCATTATCATCAATTGGCAAGAAGCGTTCTTCTTCTTCAGTACGGAATTGCTCGATACGTTTATTGTAACGATCGTAAATACCTAAAAACTCTTTACCCATACCGATTGGCCAATTCATTGGGTAAGCGTTAATGCCAAGTACCTCCTCAAGCTCTTCAATCAGCTCAAGTGGCTCCTTCCCTTGACGGTCTAGCTTATTAATAAAGGTGAAAATTGGAATACCACGCATTTTACAAACTTTGAAAAGCTTTAAAGTTTGTGCCTCAATACCTTTGGCAGCATCTACAACCATGACAGCACTATCTACAGCCATTAAAGTACGATACGTATCCTCTGAGAAATCTTGGTGACCTGGTGTATCCAAAATATTGACACGTGAGCCATTATAATCGAATTGCATAACTGATGAAGTTACAGAAATCCCACGTTGCTTTTCAATTTCCATCCAGTCAGATGTTGCAAACTTACCTGTTTTCTTCCCTTTTACCGTACCGGCATCACGAATCGCACCACCAAATAGTAAAAGTTTTTCTGTAATCGTCGTTTTCCCAGCATCAGGGTGACTGATAATGGCAAAAGTTCGACGCGATAATATATCTTTTTCTAAATTTGAATTCATCTCGTCATTCTCCTTTTTTCATACTTACTAATAATAAAAGAAGACTTGCCCTTCTTACAACCTTTTTACATGAATTCCCCAAAAAAGAGGTCTCAATCTCAGAAAGGCATAATGTATGGCTTCTTCAAATATTTCGATGACTACCACTTTGTAGTCCAACACCTCACTGTTAAAATAACCCAAAAAGAAAACCCCTTAGTACTAACTAAAAGGGTTCTCTAGGATTGCAATTTACTATACAAATTTTAAGTGGCCAGCTTCTATTGCAATATCTGCATCGCTATGCGGATATTTAGTATTCTCGATAATTTGATAATCTTCATGGCCTTTACCAGCAAAAATAATGATATCCCCTGGTTCAGCAACCTCAATCGCATGACGCACTGCCTCAGCACGATCTCCTATACATGCATAATTTTCATGTAGCATCCCTTTAGCAAGATCGCCTGTAATACTATCGTAGTCTTCATAGCGTGGGTCATCCGTCGTTAAAATAACATAATCAGCGGCTGATGCCTTTTCTGCCATTGCTGGACGTTTCGATTTATCACGATTGCCACCTGTACCAACTAGGAAAATAAGCTTGCCTTTTTTATATGGTTGAGCAGATGAAATTGCCTTTTCAATTGCGTCTGGTGTATGTGCGTAATCAATAAAAATCTGCACAGGTAAATCTGAGCAAACTTTCTCCATACGTCCCTTTACTGGTGGTAATTGCTCAATTTGTTCAATGATTGTTTCCATTGAATAACCACGGCCATAAAAAGCAACCATCGCAGCAAGCACATTGTATATATTAAATTCTCCAAGTAAATGCATGTTTACATGGTATATTCCCTCTGGCATTTCAACGTCAAAAGATGTCATGAAATCATGATACTCACAGTTAATAGCTCGGAAATCAGCTGTTTCATTTTCTAAGCCATATGTCCATACTGGAAATGGTGTCATCGCTGCATAGCGCTCTGACCAAGCATCATCAGCATTTAACACGACAAATTTATTCTTTTCTAAATCTTGTCCAAGTTGTGAGAATAATAAGCCTTTCGCATGGCCATATTCCTCCATCGTTCCATGGAAATCAAGATGATCATGTGTAAGATTTGTAAAAATAGCTACATCATATTCTACACCAGCTAAACGTCCAAGTGCTAAACCGTGTGAAGATACTTCCATCGTCATTAAACGGCAGCCTTCCATTTTTGCACGGAATATCATTTGTTGAGTCGATAATGCATCGCTCGTTGTATTTGCAGATTCATATAAAATACCATTTAAATTAAAGCCAATCGTTCCTGACAGTGCAGATTTCTCGCCCATACCATGCATTATATTTTGAATAATACCCGTTACGGATGTTTTTCCATTTGTTCCTGTTACACCAATCATTGCCATATCTTTAGACGGATAGTCAAAAAACTTTGCGGCTAACAAGCCAACTGCGCGATCTGTATCTTTCACAATGACCTGTGCAATATTTTCTCCTAAAGGTAATTTTCGCTCTGTTACAACAATTGTTGCGCCACCTTCAACAGCCTTCTGTGCATAGTCATGACCATCTACCGTATAGCCTTTTATACAAACAAACATACTATTTGGTTGCACACTTCGCGAGTCAATGACAATATCACTTACTTGGTCAGGTAGCACTCCAATTATTTTTTTCAAAGGTAATGCATTCAACAATTCCTCTGCATACATTTCATAGTCCTCCAATCAATCTCTACATCCATTTTAACATTTGTTGTTTATTCGACAAGAAATGACAAAATGAATACCCCCACATTCTATTGAATTTATTTTACTACTTATTCGCCCATAAATAAAATGCCAGTTACGACGTTTTTCCGATGAAAACGCTATCATTTTAATATATCTTTAATATTTCATCGAAATTTAGCGCATTACCATCACGTTGAGTTGATTTCCGTTCCAACTTATTTCATTGGCATGCGTTTTAATACATGTTAACGCTCATTTTAACAGATCAAAAATCAACATGTATCGACAAATCTGGGAGCTTGGTAAAAAAAAGAAGGTATCAGACCTTTCGTGATCCGACACCTCCTTTTATTATTTCATTATAGTTCGCACAAGCTTAACTTTTTGTTTATATGGGGGAAAGAGAATATTCGTCTCTACCTTCGATGATTTTTTTAATATCGACTTTGGATGGGTAAAGTTATCAAAGCTAGCCTTCCCATGATAGGCTTTGGCCCCTGATGGTCCGACACCTCCAAATGGCAAATGTAAATTTCCTACATGTGTAATCGTATCATTTATACATCCTCCGCCAAATGGTAATTCCTCTAAAAAGTACTGAGTAGCTTTTTCATGCTCTGAGAAAAAATACGCAGCTAATGGTTTTGGTAATTGACGAATCTGGTGTATAGCCAGCGGTAAATCATCATACATCATAACAGGTAAAATTGGACCAAATAGTTCATCTTGCATCGAAGGACTTGTCCATTTCACATATTCAATAATGGTAGGCTCAATGTACAAATCATCACGATCTGTTCTCCCACCAAATGTAATTGCATCACGTTCTTCCACGAGAATTTGCTGTAAGCGATCAAATTGTCTTAGATTCACAATACGGCCATAGTCAGGGCTTTTTAATGGATTTTTACCATAGAAGGAACGAATCGTTTCTTTGAATTTTTTCATAAAACGATCATAAACATCTTTATGGACAAGGACATAATCTGGTGCTACACAAGTTTGTCCAGTATTTGTGAATTTTCCCCATGCTATTCTTTTCGCCGCTACTTCTAAATTGGCTGTTTGGTCGACAATCGCGGGGCTTTTCCCACCAAGTTCTAGGGCAATTGGTGTTAATCGTTCTGCAGCGGCCTTTGCAATCACTTTTCCGACTGCCACACTCCCTGTAAAAAATATATAGTCAAAAGATGCATGAATAAGTGCCGTCACTTCTTCTTTTTCTCCTTCCACAACACGTATATAGGAAGGATTAAACGTTTCTTCTATTATTTTTTTTACAATTGCTGCTGTATGCACAGATGTTTCTGAAGGTTTTACAATAGCCGTATTACCACCAACAATAGCACCGATTAATGGCTCCATGACAAGTTGGAATGGATAATTGAAAGGACCAATGATTAATGTTACGCCATATGGCTCTCTTACAATAAAGCTTTTTCCCATCTGGTATTGAATCGGTGTTTTTACAGCTTCAGGTTTCATCCATTCTTCAACATGCTTTACCATATAAGAAATGCTATCTAAAACAATGCCAATTTCTGTTGCATATGCCTCAAACTCACTTTTTCTTAAATCTACATATAGGGCATTCAAAATTTCTTTTTCATATTTTAAAATCGTTTTCTTCAGTTTTATTAATTGTTCTTTTCGATATTTTGTACTCTTTGTCGCTCGAGAAAAATAAAATTGCCGTTGTTCTGTAATCATATTTTCTACATCTTGTGGCGTAAAATTCATAATAAAAGCACCCCTTTTTTTAAAATGCCATACATAGTTTTTTCATTTCGAAACAAACTATCATTGTCTATACGATACAACATTGACAACCAAAATTCCTCTTTCTGATTTGGGTGGAATGGGTAAAGAAGTTAGAACTGTAGACAGTTTCGTGATTTGAGAAATTTACAACTACAACTACATATTGAAAAATTGAAACGGGGGCGTAGATGAATGACAACAACAACAGGAACTTGGTGGGAGTCTATTTTTTCTGGACCATTAGCACACGGTATTTGTGAGGAAAAATTATTGCTTTTGCAAGATGAGGCTTTCTTATATCTCTCTACAACACCGGGTGAGAAAAAAGAAGAACCTGAAGTTAATTAAAAATAGCGCGTTATAGGAGGTTATTTCCTATAATGCGCTATTTTTTATAGTTCATGTATCATCATCAAAAGTCATTTGTTACAGGAAAACTCCTAATCGGATCGGAAATCAAGCCACTCGTTATTGTTTTCTTAACAGTATTCAGTATTGTTATGGGCACTTTAAGAATACCAACAACGAGAAGGATAACCTCCGCTAAAGAATGTAGTTTTTGAGCATTATTGGTGAATAGCTTTATCAAAAATAGCTTTTGCAGCATCCCCAATATGCTCTGATACTGTAGGATGTGGGAAAATCATATTTGCAAGAGTGTGAGCCGTGCCACCTGCTTTTTTAGTAGCTAAAATAGCATTTAACATTTCTGTTGCCCCATCAGCAACCACACAAGCTCCTAAAATACGCCCTTCTTCCTCCGTCGCAATGAGCTTTATAAAGCCCACTGTATTTCCTTCCATTAATGCCTTAGGATTTGTTTGTAACGGCATGTGAGTCACCTTATAAGGTTCGTTCACCTGCTCTTCCAGTAAACCAAAAGTTGCAATTTCAGGATGTGTATAAACACAGCGAGGAATCGAAGTTTGATCAATTAGCGCCGGTTTATTCCCTATAATATGATCCACAACATGAATTCCCTCTGCACTCGCTGAATGAGCTAGCTGGTATCCACCTACTAAATCACCTATAGCATAAATATGTGGCTGACTTGTTTCAAGGTGCTCATTGACAGCAATTAATCGACCATCGAAGGCTAGACCCAGCTGCTGAGCTATTTCTGTATTTGGACGTCGACCTGTTGCAAACAAAAGATTTTCATATGTATAAATCCCTTTAGATGTATGAATTTCATTGCCGTTAAAATGCTCAAATTGGAAATCTGTCACAAGCTCAATTCCAAGCTTTTTCATCTTCTCCCGAATAAGCGGTCGTGCATCTGGCTCTTCTGTCTGTAAAATATCTTCACTATGATTTAGCATCGTCACCTTTGTTCCGAGTGGCGCTAAACTAAATGCCATCTCTACTGCAATAACGCCTCCGCCTATAATTGTTAACTGCTTTGGCAACTCTTCAATATCAAAAAATGTATCCGTTGTATAATAGGAAGATGTCTCTAACCCTTTAAAAGGTGGTACAAACGGTTTACTTCCGGTTGCTAGAATGATATCCGTTGCTGTAAAGGTCTCACTACCGACCGTTACAAGTAAATCATTAGATACTGCCGCTTCTCCTCGATAAAAAGTAATTTGATTGCTCAAAATATAGCCCTCAATATTCGTTAAAAGCTCATCAATAATAGCATCCTTACGTTTCATCAATCGTGGAAAATTCACATTTACTGTAGGACTTTCAATGCCCCAATCATGACCACGTTGTATTTCTTGAATGAGCTTACTATGCTCCAATAAAATTTTCGAAGGAATACAGCCGACATTATAGCAGGCCCCTCCTACTTTATCTCGCTCGACTAAAGCGACCTTCTTGCCACTTTTGGCTGCATGAATGGCTGCTACATAGCCCCCAGGACCTGCGCCAATAATTGCAATATCAAATTTTTCCACAAAATTCACCTCATGAACCACCATAGCATTTACAAAATTTGAATGCAATGTAATATATGTTACAGGAAATTTAGGAACATTTTCACATAGAAGGTCCTGATGAACAAAAAGCAGAATACAAACCATCAGTAGCAATTGAATTAAGTGAAAAAGTCCCTCGCTATTCTTTCTGAACAATGAGGGACTTTATTAGATATTGAGATAAGCATTTTTACCATATGGATGTGGGATTTCAAAGAAAATGGAAAGGGTATCGCTCGGCTTTCGCGGGTATTCATTCCCCTTCCGCGGGTATTTGCCCTACTTCCGCGGGTATTCCCCCTGCTTCCGCGGGTATTTGCTCCGCTTCCGCGGGTATTCCCCCTGCTTCCGCGGGTATCGCTCGGCTTCGCGGGTATTCACTCCTCTTCCGCGGGTATTCACTCCTCTTCCGCGGGTATCGCTCCGCTTCCGCGGGTATTCGCTCTGCTTCCGCGGGTATTTGCTCCGCTTCCGCGGGTATTCCCCCTGCTTCCGCGGGTATCGCTCGGCTTCGCGGGTATTCACTCCTCTTCCGCGGGTATTCACTCCTCTTCCGCGGGTATCGCTCCGCTTCCGCGGGTATTCGCTCTGCTTCCGCGGGTATTTGCTCCGCTTCCGCGGGTATTCCCCCTGCTTCCGCGGGTATCGCTCGGCTTCGCGGGTATTCACTCCTCTTCCGCGGGTATTCTCCCTGCTTCCGCGGGTATTCACTCTGCTTCCGCGGGTATTCGCTCTGCTTCCGCGGGTATTTGCTCCGCTTCCGCGGGTATTCGCTCTGCTTCCGCGGGTATTTGCCCTACTTCCGCGGGTATTCCCCCTGCTTCCGCGGGTATTTGCTCCTCTTCCGCGGGTATTCACTCCTCTTCCGCGAGTATTCACTCCTCTTCCGCGAGTATCGCTCGGCTTCGCGGGTATTCACTCCTCTTCCGCGGGTATTCTCCCTGCTTCCGCGGGTATTTGCCCTACTTCCGCGGGTATTCACTCCCCTTCCGCGGGTATTCGCTCTGCCAGTGGGTATTCCCTGTTCCCGCGGGAAAAATGATGTTAGTTAATAAATATTCCGTTCCCAAAAGCGTTGCTGGGCTATGGCGTTGATAAATTTTTTAGCGAAATCTTTGTCGCCAGTGGCTAACACAATGCCTGGCCCTACATTGGCATTAGACATATTAAAAAATGGTGTACCAGATGTAGCTATACCAATCGGTTTGTAATGTCTATACGCTTCATTGATATAATTGACAATATGTGAATTAAATTTCGCCTGATTTTTTGCTCTTACGCCTACAACATATAACGAATCAAATAGTACCGCATCAGTAGTAATAAATGTGTTACTTGCTGTTAACTGTACGCCATCACTACTAGTAACGACCCCTAATTTGTCGGAAATAATACTGTATCGAACACCCTGTCTTGTTAAATGTTTTAGTATTTCTCCAACTTCATTTGCGTCAAATCCATCGCCTATTAGCACGCCTACTTTAAGTGTTTGTGGCAATTTTATTGTATTTGCCTGGCTAAGTGCAGGAGATGATAACGTGACATTTATTTGTTCTCCTTTTGGACGATTAACACCAATATTATCAGCTACAGTCGTTGCCATTTCTTTATCAACGCGGACAAACATATCAACAACCTGCTGGCGAACGGATTTACTTTTTACCTTTCCTACCTCAAAACTAAAGGCATCAATGATATGTTGTTTTTCTGGAGGTGACATGCTATTCCAAAACAGCCTTGCCTGTGAGAAATGATCATCAAACGATTTACTACGTGCCCGGGTGATCCGTCCTTCAACCTTTTCTTCATAATGAGCAAAGCCTCCTTCTCTCGCCGTTGATGTGGATGGTGTATTATTGGCCAAGGAATTTTTATGATAGCTCACTTTTCCTTTATGAATAGTTTGTCGACTAAAGCCATTGCGCTGGTTGTTATGAATTGGGCAAACGGGTCGGTTAATCGGAATTTCAGAAAAGTTTGGTCCCCCAAGACGAATTAGCTGTGTATCTAAATAAGAAAACAGCCGCCCCTGTAAAAGTGGATCATTTGTAAAATCTATGCCCGGCACAACATTTCCAGGATGAAAGGCGACTTGCTCTGTTTCAGCAAAAACATTATCCACATTACGATTCAACGTCATTTTCCCAATCTTTTTAACTGGCACTATCTCCTCAGGCCAAAGCTTTGTTGCATCCAAAATATCAAAATCAAATTTAAATTCGTCCTCAGGCTCAAGCATTTGTACACCAAGCTCGTATTCTGGATAATCACCTATCTCAATCGATTCCCATAAATCACGTCGTTGAAAATCCGGATCCTTTCCTGCAATAATTTGCGCCTCATCCCAAATGAGTGAATGAACGCCTAACACAGGCTTCCAATGAAATTTTACAAATCTCGACTTTCCCTTATCATTGACGAAACGAAAAGTATGAACACCGAAGCCTTCCATCATTCGAAAACTTCTGGGTATTGTTCGATCAGACATATGCCACATAATCATATGCGCAATTTCCTGATTATTCGCCACAAAATCCCAAAACGTATCGTGAGCTGAGGCTGCTTGTGGCATTTCATTGTGAGGCTCTGGCTTTACCGCATGAATTAAATCAGGAAACTTAATGGCATCTTGAATAAAAAAGACAGGTATATTATTACCGACTAAATCATAATTACCTTCGTCTGTGTAAAATTTCGTCGCAAAGCCACGAACATCACGTGCAGTATCCATTGATCCTAAGCTTCCAACTACAGTTGAAAATCTGACAAATACAGGCGTTTTCTTAGTAGGGTCCTGTAAAAAGCTTGCTCTGGTATATTCCCCCATCGATTCATAGAGTTCAAATTCTCCATGTGCTGCAAAGCCCCTTGCATGTACAACACGTTCTGGAATACGTTCATGATCAAAATGCGTTATTTTCTCTCGAAAGTGAAAATCCTCCATAATGGTTGGCCCACGAACTCCAGCCTTTAACGAATTCTCATCATTCGAAACTTTTAGTCCCTGATTCGTCGTCATCTTAGTTCCTTCATTATCGACACGAAACGGCTCTAGCTGTTGATCCTTCGCATTCTTATCCAAATCTTTGCGCTGATTCGACTTAGATTTATCCACGCAATCCCCTTTCATTCCAAACTCATAATTCTCAATATAACTATATGTTTGTCTTGAATAAACATGCCTTAAGGTTTTGATACAGAAAGGCCAAACATTCCACCTTTTAACCCTTGAACTGATGTTGCTTAGTTGAAAATGTTGAAGGATATCTAGTAGTCCTAATAGAAATAATGTAAGTAGCTTGGATTTATTACAAAGAAGGGGGCCAAAAATTATAATGAATACTCTACATTTGTTCGAAATGATCGATCCTGTAAAAATTGATTAAATCGAAGGAGAAAACAATGAAAATAGATATACAATTAACGGATAAAAATAATGGATATATTATTAAAAACTTCTACCCTTTGTATTTATATGACCTATCAGGACATTATGGTAATCTACCGAATGTGCACGGAATTTACGAGGATAGTGACGATTGTCGAACATTAATAGATCAGTATGAAGTTCAGAATATTTGGTGGGAAAAGCCAGATATTTTATTCCCCTACTGCATTTTAGTCGATGGGATACCTGCGGGGTTTATCCTAATAGCAACCCCTCCACATTGTAATAAAGGAATTGATTATTTTTTAAATGAATTCTTTTTAATTCAATCATTACGAGGTAGAGGTATTGCTGAACGTGCTGCAAATATGGTATTTGAACAATTTAAAGGGAATTGGGAGTTGTTTACTAATCCATTAGAAAAAAACATTGCTGGACAAAAATTTTGGAGGAAGACCATTTCTAATTATACTAATGGCGTTTACAGTGAGGAATACGGTGAAACTTTTAATGGAGCTCAACTTATTTTCCGATTTAACAATTCTGAAACATAATGTACATTCAAATAACTCAGTCTACTATAGTGATATAAGTAAAACAAAACCTTGATTGGCAAGTGAAGTGACCCAAACCACTGGGATCCGCTTCAAATTTGCCTATCAAGGTTTTTTCATCTATTATTTAAAAGCTTGCGCAGCTGCCACAGCTTTTTTCCAGCCTGCATAGATTTCTTCACGATGTGAATCATCCATATTAGGTGTGAATTGACGATCTAAATTCCAATACTCACTAATTTCATCTGTAGATTGCCAGAAGCCAACTGCTAAACCTGCTAAATACGCAGCACCTAAAGCTGTTGTTTCATTAACGACTGGACGATCGACAGGAACGTTTAATAAATCTGATTGGAATTGCATTAAGAAATTATTTGCAACTGCCCCTCCGTCTACACGTAATTTTGCCAACGGAATATTGGCATCCGCTTCCATTGCCCCAAGTACGTCTTTTGTTTGATACGCCAATGCTTCTAATGTTGCACGTACAAAGTGTTCTTTAGATGTACCGCGAGTTAAACCAAAGACTGCACCTCGTACATCAGAATCCCAATAAGGTGTTCCTAGACCAACGAATGCAGGAACTACATAAACACCTTCAGTCGACTCGACACGAGCAGCATATTGCTCAGATTCAGAAGCAGAACGGAACATTCGTAAGCCGTCGCGTAACCATTGAATAGCGGAACCAGCTACGAAAATACTTCCCTCTAAAGCGTAAGTCACCTTGCCATCTAAGCCCCATGCAAGCGTAGTTAATAAGCCATTCTCAGATTTTACAGCCTTTTCACCAGTGTTCATCAACATAAAGCAGCCAGTACCGTAAGTGTTTTTAACCATACCTTCTTCGAAACAAGCCTGACCGAATAGAGCCGCTTGTTGATCACCCGCAGCCCCTGCAATTGGAACAGCAGAACCGAAGAACAGAGCTTCCTCCGTATAGCCATACACCTCTGAAGAAGGACGAACCTCAGGAAGCATAGAAGCTGGAACTCCTAGAATTTCTAAAATCTCTTCATCCCATTTTAAATCATAAATGTTGTACATTAACGTACGAGATGCATTTGAATAATCTGTAACATGGACGTTACCACCTGTTAATTTCCATATTAACCAAGTATCAATAGTACCGAATAATAAATCGCCTGCTTCTGCTTTTTCACGAGCACCTTCAACATTATCTAAAATCCATTTTACTTTTGTACCTGAGAAGTACGCATCGATTAATAAACCTGTTTTATCACGGAATAAATCATTGTAACCGTTTTCTTTCAGTTCCTCACAAATAGCGTTCGTTTGGCGCGATTGCCATACAATTGCATTATAAATTGGTTTCCCTGTATGTTTATCCCAGACAACAGTTGTTTCACGTTGGTTTGTAATACCGATCCCAGCAATTTGATTTGAATCAATATTTTTTGCAGAAAGTACTGTAGCGATACATGAAAGAATTGAAGACCAAATTTCTTCTGCATGATGTTCAACCCATCCGGATTGTGGGAAATATTGTGGGAATTCTTGTTGTGCAACGTGGAGAATGCTCCCTTTTTCATCAAACAAAATAGCACGTGAGCTTGTTGTACCTTGGTCTAAAGCTAAAATATATTTTTTTTCTGACATCGGACATACCTCCAAATAGTTTTTAATTTCTTTCAGTAAATTTTTTGTACCAAAATCGTAGCGACAGGTACAAAAGTTTCCAACCTCTATAGATGGTGAGATAACTGCGAATTTAAGCTCTTTTCAGCGGGTGTCCAAAACACCTGCTCACCTCGTCCTGTGGCATTACCGAAATGATCGACATCGTATTGGCCCTCATAAATTGTGATGTTGCTTGGCCTAAGCACCATGTCGAGGCATAATTGATTTACTCTTCACTTTTAACATTTTTGACTGTCATTTGAGCAGCGATAAAAATAATAACTACGATAATAGCTAGCACCCAAAATGCAATACTATTTTTCCCCTCAAAAATTTGTTGGAAAAATAGGGCACCAAATGTACCACCGATGATTGGACCTACAACTGGAATCCATGCGTATGACCACCCTGAATCACGTTTACCCGGGATTGGTAAGAAAAAGTGAGCAATACGTGGACCAAGGTCACGTGCAGGGTTAATTGCATAACCAGTAGGACCCCCTAATGCCATCCCGATAACTACAATTAGCATACCAACTAGAAATGGATTTAAGCCATCCGTAATTGTATTAGTTCCTAATGCTAGAATACCTAAAACAAGTATAAATGTACCAATCATTTCTGAAATTAAATTAGATAATGGATGTTTAATAGCTGGCATTGTAGAAAATACAGCCAGTTTTGCTTCCGGATCTTTCGTACCCTTCCAATGTGGTAAATACATAAAATAAACGAGTACCCCACCTAAAAATGCACCAATCAATTGTGCAGCAATGTAAGTAGGTACGTCCTCCCATGGGAAATTACCGATTGTAGCAAGTGCGATTGTTAAAGCAGGGTTTAAATGAGCCCCACTAATACCACCAACAGCATATGCTGCCATAGCTACAGCTAGACCCCAAGCGAATGTAATCACTACCCATCCACCGCCAAAACCTTTCGATTTGTGCAGTGATACACCTGCAACAACGCCACCACCGAATAAAATAAGAATCATCGTGCCGACCAGTTCAGCTGTAAATGTTGACATACAAGAAGCCCCCTTTGTTATAGTGCACTTATTAAAAAAATAAACCCACACTTAAACAAACTGCATGTTGTAATGCAGATGAATAAATGTGGGTTCCTTTTCCTAACCACGCGCTTTTAACTTATGTACATTGTAGAGAAAATAATATACATAGTCAACAATAATCTTGGAAATTTTCCCACAATTTTTTATTTGATGTAGTAATCGCAACTGCACCCGCTGATAACGCTTCCTCTATACTTTCAACAGTACGGACTAGTCCGCCTGTAATAACAGGTATTTTTGTTCGCTGGTGTACTTCTGAAATCATTGAAGGAATAATGCCTGGTAATAATTCAATATAATCTGGCTTTGCTGATTCAATCAATGAAAAGCTTTTTTCAAGTGCGATCGTATCAATTAAAAAGACACGCTGAATGGCAATAATCCCACGAGACTTTGCTTTTATTAACATATTAGATCGAGTGGAAATTATTCCTGCCGGACGGATATCATTGCATAAAAAATCAGCTGCAAAATTATCCGTTTTTAAGCCATGAATTAAATCTGCATGAATAATTAATTTCTTACCGTTCCGATCCGCTTCTCGCTTGATCGACATGAGCAAACTAATATGCACTTCTAATAGAACAATGTATTCAAATCGACTATTTAATATTTCATCAAATTGCTTAACTGTTCGTGCTGCGGGAATAATTTGTTGATCATTGAAATTCATTTGATTTCCCCTTTTTAAAAAGTGGGGTCGCCATTAAGACGACCCTTCCTTTTTATTATAATGCAGTTGTAGCTCTTGTAATTTCCATATTTAAATCTTTTTCATATTGCGTACGTTGTTCAGTAGACCAATTTAATTGTTTTGCCATTTCATCTAATATCGCGTCTTTATATTGTTTCACAAGAGCAATATTAAAGAACATATACGCTGTACGACGAATCATAAAGTCGTTTGGATGAACAACCATTTCATGATGAATACCATACAGTAGCTGAGCATATAGCCCTTGTGGTAAAACAGGATGCTTTTCTTTCGCATATTCAAAAACAGTATCCACATTTGAACCGTAATGATGTGCTAAATGTTTTGCTTCTTCTTCTGATAATCCGATAGCCACACCCATTTTTGTTCGTTTTGACACAAAGGCATCTAAGTTTTGGGAGCCCCCAACATCCCCACCAGAAATATGAATTTGCTTTGTATGACATGGTTTAGATGTAATACCAAATTGTTGTTCTAAATCTTGCGCAATCTTATTTAGAACTGTTTCAGCCATTTTGCGATAACCTGTTAATTTACCTCCAGCGATTGTCACAAGGCCTGAAGCTGATTCCCATACTTCGTCCTTACGAGAAATTTCAGATGGATTTTTACCTTCCTCATGAATTAATGGACGAACACCTGCCCAGCTTGATTCGATATCTGCATCAGTGACTTTAACTTTCGGAAACATATAATGAATGGCCTTCATAATATAATCACGATCTTCTTGCTGGATATTCATTTCACGAGGATCGCCTTTGTAAAATGTATCTGTTGTTCCAACATACGTTTTCCCGTTTCGAGGAATCGCAAACACCATACGACCATCAGGTGTATCAAAATAGACAGCTTGACGTAGCGGGAATTTAGATTCATCAAATACAATGTGGACACCCTTTGATAAAATTAAATGCTTACCATTTTGTTCCCCTTCAATATTACGAACCTCATCTACCCATGGACCAGCAGCATTCACAACTTTTTTCGCACGAATATTAAACGTACTTTGGGCAATCAAATCTTGTGCTACAATACCATTCATTTTCTTTTGGTCATTGTATAAAAAGTTTTCTGCCTTTGTATAATTAATGAGTGTAGCGCCTTTTTCAATGGCTGCTTTGGCAACTTCAACTGTTAGACGTGCATCATCTGTACGATATTCTACATATACACCACCGCCGCGTAAGTCCTCAGCTTTAACTAAAGGTTCTTTTTCCATTGTTTTTGCAGGATTTAACATATATCGACGCTCAGAACGTTTAACCCCTGCTAAAAAATCATAAACACGTAAGCCAATATTCGTTGAGAATTTACCGAATGTGCCTCCTTTATGGAATGGCAATAACATCCAAACAGGCGTTGTAACATGTGGACCATTTTCATAAACGATTGCACGCTCTTTTCCTAAATCTGCAACCTCTTTTATTTCAAATTGTTTTAAATATCGAAGTCCACCATGCACTAATTTTGTCGAACGACTAGAAGTACCAGCAGCGAAGTCTTGCATTTCAACTAACGCAACAGATAGTCCACGAGCAGTTGCATCGAGTGCAATCCCACAACCTGTAATACCACCACCGATTACCAATAAATCGTATTCTTTACCTTGTAATTCTTCAATCGTTTGTTGACGTTGTATAGCTGAAGCTGTGCTCATTATGAAATTCCTCCTTATTTAGAGCGAAAAAAAGACCATTAAAAGCACATGTACAAAATGTACATATGTTTTTAATGGTCTCTCAATCGCTCAAACCTTGTATATTAACTTACTTTCATTGTAATGTGTATAGAAAGAAAAGGCAAGTTAGATAGTCTAAAAAAATTTAGAACAATATACACGTTTCGGTTTAAGAGGTGTCATATGTACAGTTCAATTGTCATGGCTTCAAGTATTATTCCCAAAGACAAAAAATTTATTTATCTTCATTTTTTAGTGGAGGATAAAGAAATCTTAGTTGTAATAATTGTTTCCATTTGGTGACAGAACCTATGCTGAAAGAAGTTAAAATATGTATTGTATCATTTCATGTATATTGCAATAAGGGTTGTCGCGGCTTTCTGTCTTACGGAGTGCCATCATATCTGTACAATTTTTAATGGCAACCTCATGTCGAAATGCGATAGGTGCTATAACTGACTCATCTGCTTTATGACGTAAATAACGTGTTACCCCGAGATGCTGCTCCATCTTGTCATTTAATACAGCACGAGGATACTTTTCAGAGATATCGACTTCTTCAAAATGCAACAGTAGCCATAATTCGAATGCTTCATTTGAATAGGCAATATGAATATTATTGTTCTCACAAAAATTATTCACTTCCTCTAATTGCTTTTCGGTTAAATCATCCTTATCAAAAACAATCCAAACCTCATCAAAATATTGATAACTTGAATCTCGGTAGGCATGCTGGGCTAGCTTAATAGCCGAACGTTTGACGTTTTTTATTTTGACACTTACCATTTTGGAGCGCTTTAAAATACGTAGTTGCTCAAAATAAATACGTTCGGTTTCACCTTCACAATAAATTAAAACTGTTTTACGCAGTGTTCGATCCCCTTGTTGACGAACTCTCACTACTCAGATACCTCCACTCCCTATCAAGTATGCCTTATGCCTCGCCATCATTGTGCCCGTAATCAGCTTTGTGCTTTGGCCTGGAGATGTTTTTTGTGTGGATGCAAAGCGACAGCGACACGATTTTTTCTGTGCGAAAGCGAAGCGACAGCGACAACAACAACAATACGATATTGGTCACTCAATCGTTGACGTGGCGTTCTTAGCCTGAGTTCTTCTATTCAGTGGTGTTTGGATACCCGCTAAAAAGAAGTTAAATATTGATTTGATAAATATTCATTAATAATCGGTGTAGCGCCTAATTCTAAGTAGCGCTTGGCGAAGGATATATCTTCACGTTTCTTCTGCAAATCCGCAAAATCAAATAAGGCGTATAATTCGGATTCATTTTTAAAGCTTCGCAGATAGACACATGAAATGCTGTATCAAATTCATCTATAAAGATCGTCTCTCCTTTATTGTATGCATCTACCATTACACATGCTAAATGCAGCATACGGACTGTCCCCTTTGAGCAAACGAAAAATAGTGTAAATCGATATCTAACCTCTGGCGTGTCAAAATCATAGTCTCGCCGTTACATCTTGAACAAAAAAGTCTGCAATCTTTAATAACTTCATACCCTCTTTTAAAAAGCTCCTTTTCAAGTTTACGAATAAGTGGATGACTTGATAACCGCTTTGCTTCATCTAAAAGCCAATCAAATATTTTCATTGCATCGAGGGCATTAAAGATATTTAATACTAACAAGAATGCTGTATGATTACGTGTATATTTTGTCAATTCTAGTGCTGTGCTATGGGCAAACAAATATTCTGTCCCATCCCAAAGTGGTAGATGTCGATAAAAATTAAAAGTTAGGTGATAAAACGTGAAAGTTTGTCGATAAATTTCAAAAGTTGGGCGATAATCCTGAAAATTACCCAATTATAAAATGCACACTTTAGGATGATTCACAATTTTTCACCTCTCTCAACAAGTGTTTATAAATATAAAAAGACGATTCCCCTTAAGGTAAATCGTCAAATACTAAACATACTATTTTTTATCTAATAAGTTGTGTATAACTTTTTAAATTTCCACTATCTTTTCATTTTGTAATGCTTGCAATGTACGCTCTATGCCCTCTGCAAAGGAGTATTTTGGTTTCCACCCTATTGCCTTCGTCAACTTTTCATTATTTAAAAACGAATGTTCAATATCTCCCTCTCTTCCAGGCGCATATTGGATTTCTAAAGGATGATTTAAATGCTGTAATAGCAAAATGACTTGATGAATAGACCATGCCTCATTCGTTGATACATTATAAATACCTTGTAATCTAGCCTGTACACCGGCATAAATAGCCTCTGCAATATCCTCTACATATATGAAATCTCGTGTTTGTTCACCATCCCCATAAATCGTAAAGGGCTTTCCTTCAATACTGCTTCTTAGCATGCTAGGAATAACTGCCGCTTCTCCCTGCATGCATTGCCTTGGACCGAATACATTAGCAAATCTGTAAATTAACGTTGGTAAGCGATAATCTTTTTGCCATTTTTCGCAGTATGTTTCGCCAATACTTTTATTTAATCCATACATCGAAATCGGTTCACAAACATCTGTTTCTTCTAATGGAGGATAGTGACTATCTCCATAAACAGCTGCTGACGAGGCAAAAACGAAATGCTTTACCTTATATTTTGACGATAAGAAGAGCATCTGACTAAGCCCGACAATATTCGTTAAAACATCCTTCACTGGCTCCTGCACAGATTTTTGAATGCTTGTTTGCGCTGCACAATGGATGACCACATCAAACGCTGTTTCTTTAAAGAGATGTTCACAAACTTCGTCTTCCACATTTAAAAGATAAGATTTATGCTCAAAGTCTACATTACGTAAATGACCGGTACTTAAATTATCAATAATATAAACATTTGCACCCTCTTTAAAAAAACGCCTCGCCACTGCACTACCGATAAAACCATAGCCACCTGTTACTAATACATTCATCCCATCGCCCCCAAAAACAATATGATGTTTTATATGCAGTAATTACTAAAATTATGCAAGTAACCTATTAGGCGTGTTATTTTTTGGCAATATAAAAAGGTGCTCGATATGTACTGAGCACCTTTTTCAAAATTAAGCTGGGTTTACTTCCAATTCAACTGTAATTTTGATGTCTTTACCAACTAGGACACCGCCAGTTTCTAAAGCAGCATTCCAAGTTAAGCCAAACTCTTCACGATTGATTGTTGTTGCAGATTCAAAGCCATAAACTTCTTGGCCCCATGGATTTGTACCTTTACCGTTAAATTCAGTATCAAATGTTACTGATTTCGTTACATCTTTAATAGTTAAATCACCTGTAATCGCATATTCATCATCTGATTTTTTTGTAATGTTTGTTGACTTGAATGTGATTGTCGGATATTTTTCAGTATCGAAGAAATCTGCTGATTTTAAGTGATTATCACGATCTTCACTACGTGTATTAATGCTAGCTGTATCAATTGTAAAGTTGATGTTTGCTGTTGTTAAATCTGCAAGATTTGCTGCTTCAATATCTGCTGAATAAGTATCGAATACACCTTTTACTTTTGATACCATCATGTGTTTTACTTGAAAGTTAATTGCTGAGTGTCCTAAATCAATGTTCCATTTTGTCATTATAAATTCCTCCAGTTAGGTTATTTTTTTATCTCGAATTCGAGATATATGTTAAAATATGAAGTAACTACATTAATTATGTTCCCCAAAATTTTAAGGATAAACATTTTGTAGTTACTTCTTTGGTACTTCCTAGTTAATAGTAGTTACGAAAAGTAATTAATTACTTTCTGTAACCAACTATATATAAATAATTTACTTACGTCAAGTCATTTTTAATATTTTTTTAAATCGGCGCTACCAGATACCATAAATAGTGCTCCTAGTTATGAAATTCTTTAAGAAATTATTTCAATGATCCCTATAAGAATAAGTAACCAGCCTGAAATAGCTGTTGAGTATCTTCCAATAAAAGTCTTTGTTAGCAAGACGCCAAAATGAACACCAGCTCCTACTGTGATGAACGAAAAGGCACCGATAGAAATAACTGTCCAGATCGCAGAAATACCATTTGCTCCAAGTGCCATTCCTCCTGCTAAACAGTTGGCTGATAAGACGAAACCAAGCGTCATAGCTTCTCGAATTGAAATGATATGATTTTTATCTTCATCAAACACTTCAGGATTTTCCAATATGCCTTGTTTGGAAAAGCGACTTGATAATAAAGTCCATATCCCTATAGCACACAACAAAAGGCTGCCGATTAAATTTGCAAAATCTGTAGAGACAAAATTAATAACTACGCTTCCAGCTGTTACTGCAGCGTATGTGACAATCATTGAAATAAGGGCAATAACCGCATTGGATAATACGGGTATTTTCACTCGCTTAATACCATAGGCGAGACCAATCCCTAAATTATCTAAGTTGGCAGCAATCCCAATAAGAATGATGGCTATCCAATGCATTCTTTTCCTCCTCAATAACGTAAAATCCATTCTCACATAGGATATGAAGGGAAAAAATTTTTGTTCATCTATGCGTCGAAGGAAGGCTGCATTTTCAACCCTTTTTATATCAGCACTTATATATTTCTGCATGATTCGCTATCCAAGTTTAAACAATTATCTATTAAAGGCGATTTGACAAAAGTAACAACCTTTTGATAACTTTAAGTTGTTACTTGTTAATTTTTAGGTACATCTCATCCTATAATAAAGAAAGGGAGATTTTATGAAATTTGGTCATTTAGTAAAGATAGGATTGGCCTTTGCATTACTGTTAGTATTAACTGCCTGTGGCTCAGATGACGAAGGCACGAAAGATAAGGAAAAAAATGAAGTGAACTTAGCCTATGTTGAATGGGATACTGAAATTGCCTCTACAAACGTAGTAGGACAAGTTCTAAAGGATTTAGGATATGATGTAACGCTAACACCATTAGATAATGGCGTTATGTGGGAAGCCCTTGCAAGCGGAGAGGTTGATGGTATGGTGTCAGCTTGGCTGCCAGAAACGCACGCCCCACAAGTTAAGAAATATAAAGATAAAATAGTCGATTTGGGTGAAAACCTTACAGGTGCAAAAATTGGCTTAGTTGTCCCTAGCTATATGGATGTCAACTCTATCGAAGATTTAACAGATGAAGCTGGTAAAACGATCACTGGCATTGATCCAGGTGCAAATATGACAGCCACAACAGAAAATGCTTATAAAAAATATAGTAACCTTGAAGGCTGGAATGTAGTTACCTCATCTGCTGGAGCAATGACAGCTGCTCTTAAACAGGCCATTGAGAAAAAAGAAGAAATCATAGTGACTGGTTGGTCTCCACACTGGAAATTTAATGCTTTTGATTTAAAATATTTAGACGATCCTAAAGGTATATACGGAGCTGAAGAATATATTGGTACATTTGCACGTAAAGGATTGAAAGAAGATAATCCGGGAGCGTATAGCGTTCTTAAAAACTTCCACTGGACTTCAGAAGATATTGAAAGTGTGATGTTTGATATTATGGAAGGTGCTGATCCTAAAGAGGCGGCAAAAAAATGGATTAAAGACAATGAAGATAAAGTTTCAGAGTGGACAAAAGATGTAAAAAAATAATGCTCAATCCTACAATGGCTTTGATGATTCTGGGTTTACATATTGTGTAGTCACTCAATCTATACGAAATTAATAAAAAGATACATTCACTGAGCAATCAGTAAATGTATCTTTTTATGTTATGAAAATGACCCTCTTAAGTTTCCAATTGACACATCAATCATTACTCAAATTGATAATCTTCATTATAAGAATGCTCAAATATATTTAATATTTCTAGTAATTGTATAGCCTCTGTTTGGTATTTGCTAGATGAATTTTCAGCAAGCTTTTTTAAAGATGTTTTGTATCTATTATATGTGTTTGGTGCAATTGGGATATAATTTTTATTCCCTTCATCAATTTTATATAGCATTTCAGCATATACTTCTAAAATATATTTCCACGTATCACGAGAATGTATAAATTCCAACTCACCGTTCGCATTTCGGCCTAATGCTAGAGCTGATATATTTTTATAATCAAAGGAAACTTCTACTGGTTCTTTTAAGGGTGTGAGTTGTTTTACGGATAATTGTTCATCTATTTGAAAATCTTCTTTGAAGCTAGTTATATCATCCGCAGCAACCTCCCTATAAAAATGAATAGCGTTGCTGTAAAGCTTGCTATATTCTTCACTATTTTCCCTTTTTATCCTTAATTCTTTTAAAAGCCTATTTTCCAATAATTCATATTTCGCGTTGAAATATAGAACATCTTTATAAAATTCATTTTCTGAAATACTTAAAGCCTTGAATAAATCATCATACTTAGTCACTGCTTTTTCTTGGAGAAATTCTGCATTTTTTTGTTTAGCGAGTTCTTCAATTTCCTTATCTTTAACTTTAATCCCCTTACTTTGAGCAAAAGTCATCATTGCTGTTTGCTCAATAAGCGAATCAAAACTATGCCACTGAGCCTCTTCTTTCGTCCAAAATGCAGATTGAAAATATTGCATTTCATATACCAGTACATTAAAAAAAGTATAGTTCAAAGGTTCAATTTGGACTTTTTCAAGATTAAATTCTTCAAGAATTTCAGAATATTTGCTAGTAACATTTACAGTACTTTCTGTAGGTTTGATGACGCCTAACATAAAAATAATGCAACTAACGGTTACAATTGTCGTAATCAATCCAAATAAATACTTAGGATATAAGGCCAGTGTCTTTTTTGATTTCTGTTTTTTGTAATTTAACATTCTTTCCATTGATTTTTCGGAGGGAAGATTATTCTTTTCAAAAAAATGATCCAAACTATTTTTTATCTGTTCTTTATTCATTGAATATTGCCTCCTCCTCTTTAAGTAACTTTTTTAACTTTTCACGTCCCCGAGAAAGCCTAGTTTTCACCGTATTTTCAGATAAGTCTAGTAAATCCCCTATTTCTTTTACGGAATAATCAAGATAATAATATAGGTAAATCACTTCTCTATATTTTATTGATAAATTAAATACATGTTCGTAAAGCTCTTTGTTACTACTTCTTTCTTCAACTAAATCTTCGGTTGACTTAGAATGATTAAAAAATGATGTAAAAGTATTTGTTAATTGGTAATTGCGATAGGACCAACTTCGTAATATATCGTAACTGCGATTAATGGTCATACGAATTAAATAAGTTCTGTAATTCGATTCTCCACGGAACTGTTCTTGTCGCTCAAAAGCTTTTATTAAGACATCCTGTACAATATCTTCAGCCAATTGGACATTCTTCACATATGAGTAGGCAATTTTAAATAAATCCTTTATATATTCTCTTGCTACCTCATCAAAATCCATCCAACATTCACCACCTCATTAAATTAGACGGATGTAAAAAGTGCACCGTTTCGATTTTTATAAAAATAATACCCTTCACGATACTTGTAATTAAACAACTGGTCATCCATCCCAACTTTCTGGGATGAGCCAACAATATAAAGATGCCCGTATGACAATGCATGTATCAGCAAAAGAATACGCTACGACAGCTTTGAAATGGCACATTTAAGTACATGTGACACTTATATATAGAATGAAATCGATATTCGTTACAAGAAATACTAAATACATAACACACTTTTTAGTGCTTAGTTTAAGCATATTGCAAAAGCTTGCACCTAGTGAATTCAATAAGAAAAAAGAGCTGCATATGCATCAGAATTCTCAATACATCAATTCAATATATTGGTAATATATTGTATTATTGGATTTAACTTAAAAAATAAAGGGAGATAATTTTTTATGTTTCGTGAAATTGTACAAAGTTTAATATCACAATTAAATGAATCAAACCAAATACTACAGTATTTAGGTGTATTTTTATTATCTTTCATTCCATTCGTAGAATCTCCCGGTGGGGCAGCAGCAGGTTCTGTGATTGGTCTTTCGTTTATTTTATCTGGATTAATCGCAATAGGTGGAAATTGGATTTCAGTCATGTTAGTCATAGTGCCATTTAACGCATTATTAACAAATATGCGAAATAGAAAGTCGGAAAGACAAGGATTTATTCAGAGACGGGCAAGTAAAGCAAGGAAATTGTACGAAAAGTATGGTGTACCGGGTCTTGCACTTATCGCTCCATTGGTGGCTTCTGGACATATTGCAGCTTTCACATCATTAGTAGCTGGTGCAGATAAAAAGAGAGTAGTCTTATGGCATACTATTAGCATAATAGTTTGGGGCGTAGCGGGAGCAAGTATAGGCACTTTTATAAACTACGATATAATGCCGTAATAAATCATCTATGTGTTCTCCAATTGAGTCCAACAAAACAATAAATAATAGAGGGATGATATTAAAATGAAGAAATGGATTATTCATGTTGGGTACTTTATAATTCTTAATTTAATATTTTTAATTGTCGACGGTATACCTCCTATTATAGATCTTGAATTTGGTAACCTTGGAAATAAAGTTTTGCAGACAGAACTTTTTACAAATTGGTTTAATTTTTATGAAACCCAATTTTTTAATATAGTTTTATTTTTCGCTTTGCTGCATTTGATTTTAACCGGCTTATATGCTGTCGTATTTAAAACACGAACAAAGTGATGCGAATTATTAATTGATCAACCACCCAAGCTTTTCAAGCAAACCCGAACGACTAGAAAACATCATTAAACCGAAGAAGTGCAACTCCTAAAAAAGGACTGTTCCAAAAGGCATTTTTCATTGCCTTTCGGAACAGTCCTTTGACTTTATTTTAATACTTCCGGATGGAAACCATCTTTTTGGAAGTAATTTTGATGTGACCAAATATTTAATTTCGCTTTTTCTGCATCTTGCTGGATGTCTCTAAATTCATCCTCAAACGTATTGTTTGGTTTATGGATAAAGCGCACTGCTGCAAGTCCTTCTTTTAGTAATGATTCCTGCAACATCACATCATCAATAAAAACATAGGCTAATAAGCGATCATAGTTATCTGTTTCTGGTCCAACATCGTAAACCGCTTCAACCTTTTTGGCGTTCTCTAAAAGTTTAATGGTATAGTCCTTTGCTTCTTCAGCATAAGGTTGAGCTTCACCTTTGTTATAATTCATCTCCGGTGTATCTACCATCAATAGGCGAATTTTTTGTTTCTTGCCATTTATCGCCACCTGAATTGTATCACCATCATATGCTTTAATAAAATCCACATTAAAGCGTTTATTTCCTGTTTTCCCCTCTACTTGCTCAATAGAAATAGTACCTTGCTGGTTAGTCGATGTTGCATCCTTTTCTTGGGCTGGTGATCTGCCAAAAATCATATACAATACAACAGCAAGAATGATTGTACCACTCGTAATTAACGTTTTTACATCTTGCATTTTCATGTAATAGGTCCCTCACAACAATTCATCTTTATGACACTTTAAGGAAGCTTCTAAAAAAATCCTCCAACTCAATAAAAGTCCTTAAAAGTTTCACGATGTGTCTATTGTAAAATATCGGGCTACTACATTCAAGTTATGTAGTTGCTATGGGCGCCCGATGAGTCGCTTAGAGCAACGTAGTGGCAGCATAATAAAAGCAGCTCGTTCCCAAATGCCGATTGCTGATAAAATCCAAGAATCGCTTTTAACTTCATGAATATCGCTGATAAAATTTCAAGAACTAGCGATTCCATCATGCATTGCGAAAAGCCATATTTTATTTCAACATAAACAAAGCCTTCTCAAATGATCGAGAAGGCTCTAATTAATACGTGTTAAATTTCATTATGTGATTTTTGTTTTGGTCCTAGCTCTTCTGGCTCAATATCGGCAAATGTTCCGCCTTCTTCTTCCAAATCACGCATACGATGTGCAATTCGTGACGCGGCAGAAGCTGCGATACTGCCAACTAAATCATCTAAAAACGTATTGACGTGATGGCCAGGTTCTGTATCCAACTTCTTAATAATACCGATTTTTTGTTTATCTAAGTGTCCGAAAGTTGTTACCGCTATACTACCATATGTAAAAACTGATCCAAGTGCGATTGTTTCATCCACACCAAATAGACCCTCATCGGATTCTATTATTTGCTGTAATGGTGCTGATAATAACTTTTTCTCTGCAAGTTCATCTAATTCAATCCCTACTAATAAAGCATGTTGAACTTCACGCTTACGTAACACGCGCTCGACAGAGTGAACACAGTGGTCTAATGTTAAACCTTCATTATAGGATTTTTGCATTTCATAAACGATTTTAGCAATATCCTCTAGCGATACACCGCGACGAATAAGTGCAGCTTGGGCTGCCTTCGCTACTTCATCAGAGTGTACGCGAGTACTTTTATCATGCATAACTATCCCTCACTTCGATTTGATTGCTAAATAGTACTAGCCCAACCTATTATACCTTTACTTAAGCTATATGGTACAATTTTGTTACAAACATGAGAAGGAGTGTCATCATTGGATCGGGGAACTGTACAAGATTTAAAGTTCTATAGTGAAGCATTACAGGAGGAATTACAGCTCTATATTTATGTTCCTGCAAATTATTCTCCACTATATAAATATAATATTTTAATTGCATCAGACGGTAAAGATTATTTCCAACTTGGAGGTATTACAAAACTGGCTGATGAACTTATCGATGACTATGAAATCGAAAATTTGATCATTGCATTTGTCCCTTATAAGGACATTAAGGATCGCCGTCATAAATATATTCCAAGTGGAGAGCAACATGAAGCATATCTTCGTTTTTTAGCACATGAGCTTGTGCCATATTTAGACGCTGAATACGCAACTTATCAAATGGGAATGAGTCGTGGAGTCATCGGCGACTCAATGGCTGCAACCGCTTCCTTAATGGCTGCATTAAAATATCCAAGTATTTTTGGCAAGGTTATTTTACAATCGCCGTATGTGGACGAAGATGTTCTGCAAGCTGTAGAAAAATTTAAAGATCCAGGCGCAATTTCCATTTACCATATAGTCGGTAAAGAGGAAGATAAAGTTGTCACGATGGATAAAACCATTAAAGACTTTTTAACGCCAAATCGTCAGCTGCATGATCTTATGTTAAACAAAGGGTTTTCTACATTTTATGAAGAATTTAATGGCAATCATACATGGAAATATTGGAAGCCTGATTTACGTCGTGCATTAATTGAAAATTTTAATTAATATAGACGATTCAAATTACGAAATCGGAAATTTCTGTTATACTTAAATAAAAAATTGTTTATTTTCGGGAGGTAATGGCCTATGAAATACGGTATTGTGGCATTTCCATCAAAAAAATTGCAAGATTTAGCGAATACTTATCGCAAACGTTACGATCCTCATTATGCGAAAATTACTCCGCATATCACATTGAAGGATAGCTTCGATGCAACGGAAGAAGATATTCAATCAGTCGTAAAGCAATTAGATGGTCTCGCTGCCAAATTTGCACCTTTAAACATTCATGCATCACGCATAAGTTCATTTTTCCCAACAACCAATGCGATTTATTTCCGTATTGAACCAACTGAACAATTAACAGCATTATATCAAGCTCTTGAAGAAGTACCTTTTGGTGAATCTAAACACGTATTTGTACCACATATTACTATTGCTCAAAAAATGACAGATTCCGAGCACGATGATATCTTTGGACAATTACGTATGACAGGTGTTGACGAAAAAGATTCAATTGATCGCATTCATCTTTTATACCAATTGGAAGACGGCTCATGGACAACATATGAAACTTTCCGATTGACTGGAGCTGAGTGATCTGTATAACGTTAAGATTGTTGAAACAGCAAAAGAACATGATGATGCTTTTGCAGTCCGCAAGCAGGTTTTTGTTGAAGAGCAAGGTGTACCGCTTCATCTAGAATGTGATGCTGAGGATGCATCGGCAACGCATTTTATTATGTACGAAGACACTGACCCTGTAGGTGCTGCGCGCTTACGCAGCATTGAGGACAATGCTGCAAAAATTGAACGTGTTTGTATTTTACAAGATCAACGCGGCAAAAAACTAGGTGCTTTAATGATGAAGGAAATGGAGAAGCACGCCATTTCGAATAATATGAAAAAGTTAAAACTCCATGCACAAAGCTATGCTATTCCGTTTTATGAAAAGCTTGGCTATACGGTTACATCTCCTGAATTTATGGATGCTGGTATCCCACATCGTGCAATGGAAAAAATGATCTAACTCCTTTCAGCAAATATAGCAACGTCGAGGAAGAAGTTAAAGCTTCCGACGGGTCAAATAGGTGTTACGAAAATGCGATTGCATATCGTAACACCCTTTTTTTGCTCTACAATGCTTTAAAGGCTGATTTATGAATAAAAATTCATTTAAACCAACCTTTTAGATATATTGCTTTGCTAGTAGATCTACCATGTTATTTCATCATTTTAGTAATTTTATCGAAATCTAGTGAATTGCCATCTTGAATAATAGATTGTACTAACTTATCTTCAAGCTCTTGCGTAATTTGTCTATTGGACATCTTGCTTACGCGTCGTACGATTTTTCTTACTTGTTTTTCATTTGTAAAATCAGCATGTTGAATTGCATTTGCTAATGCGAAGATTTCATCCATCGATACTCCAGTTTTTTGTTCAATTGAATTAAAAAATCCGCGATTCATGTTCCCCCTCCTATCAGTTAAAATTCAAATTCCCTCAATTTCAGTTGCATGTACTAAATATGACAACTAGTGAAGGCTTTAAACTTAATTCAGAAAATGAAACTCTGAAGACAAGCTAAAGCCTCTATCTACTGTCACATTAATCAAATTATATGCAAGCCGCGCCGACAATGATCAGAAGAATGAATAAGACAACAATTAAAATGAACGTTGAACTATGACCATGTCCGTGGCCATAATAACCCCCACAATAACTGCCGTAATAACCTCCATAATCTCCTCCGTAACAACCATCAGCATGCCCTCCATACGGATGCGCACCCCAGCCTTGATATTCCATAAAAATACCCCTCCCTTCTACAACCTATAATATGTGTTGGTTGTAAAAATGGGTGGGGTATTCGTCTAGTCAACATTTCCTTTTGGTTTAAACAGTAATGCTCCGATAAAGCCAAAAACAATGGCCGCACTGATTCCTGAGCTTGTCACTTCGAACATCCCAGTTAACACACCGACAAGCCCATGTCTTTCAGCCTCCACAATTGCACCATGCGTTAAGGAATTTCCGAAAGATGTAATCGGGACAGTTGCACCGGCACCAGCAAAATTAATAAGTGGTTCGTACAAACCCATTCCTGAAAGAATCGCACCCGCTACGACTAGAGTACTCAAAGTATGTCCAGGTGTTAATTTACCAACATCCATCATTAATTGACCTATGGCGCAAATAATGCCGCCTACAAAAAATGCAAACACAAATGTCATAACCATAGTTTTTGCCTCATTTCATTGTAATTTCAATCGCATGTGCCGTACATGGAATGGTCTCGCCCTGTTGAAATGTAAGCGGAGACAGTAATGCTCCTGTCGCTACAAGAAGCACTCGTTTATAGGTACCAGCTCGCATCTGTTGAATCACGTAACTAAAGAAGACAGCTGCCGAACAACCTGCACCACTTGCACCGGATTGAAACGTTTCATCCTGTCCATAAAACTCGGCACCTGCATCACGTAAAGGTTGTAATTCCTCACTCTTTATGCCACTTTCAACAAACATGCCTTTTAGAAGTTTCAAGCCAAGCTGACCTAAATCACCTGTTAAAATTAAATCATAGTGGTAAAATTTTTGATTTCGTTGTTCTAGATGCGATTGAATTGTTTGAAAAGCAGCTGGTGCCATCGCTGCACCCATGTGAAATGGATCATCCATACCGTAGTCAACTGATTTTCCAACAGTTGCTGCTTCAATTGAAGGGTATTCCTCATGATGCTTACCTATAAGAGCATAACCGGCAGCCGTTACCGTCCATTGAGCGGTTTGGGGCTTTTGTGAGCCATAATTGATTGGATAGCGGAATTGGCGCTCAACCGCATTGTGTTGACTAGATGCGCCAGCTAGCGATAAATTGGAGGCACCTGCTTCTGTTAAGAGGCTCGCAACGATTACTGAAGATATAGAAGTGGCGCATGCAGAGAATAATCCGATAAAAGGAATGTCTAAGTCTCTGGCCGCAAAGTTGGTTGGTGTCATTTGATTTACTAAATCACCACCCATAAAATAATCAATGTCCGTATTTTTCACGCCCGCTTTTTTCATAGCAAATTCACAAGCCTCTTCAACCATTTTTCGATGGCCTTGTTCATTTGTATTCATTTGCCAACGTTCATCATCATACGTCGCATCAAAATGTTGACTAAATATACTTCGTTTCTCTAATGGACCTGCTACTACGCCCGCTGCTATTAAGGATGGCTTCGATTGAAAGACAATTACCATGAAACCACTCCTATCGACACTAGAATGAATTTAATAAGTGCAATAAAAAAGGCGGATACAACACCAAATAATACAACTGATCCAGCTAATTTAAATAAATTCCCACCAACACCAAGCACTAACCCTTCAGATCTATGTTCAATGGCAGCAGAAATAACAGCATTACCAAATCCCGTCACAGGTACAGCTGATCCAGCTCCAGCAAATTGACCAATTTTCTTATATAAGCCAAATCCGGTTAAAATCATGGCGAAAAATATCATGGTTGAAACTGTTGGATTTCCTGCTGTCGCTTCGGTAAAATCAAAGAAGATGATATAAAAAAGAGAGACAGCCTGTCCGATTGTACAAATAAGGCCACCTACTAGAAATGCCTTTGCAACATTCTTAAAATAGGGCGGTTTTGGCGTGACATTTTGTTCTAATTGTTGGTATTGTTCTTTTTCCACTACGTTTCCTCCTTTGCAAGTTTTTTCAATTTCTTAATTTTATCTTTCAGTTTATTATCTTCAACCTGTTCCCTTTTTATTTTATTGGCTTCATAAAAAATTTTATAATCGGCTGAGACAAAAACTTCTTTGTTTGGATATTTTTCATCAAATTTCTTTTGCAACTTTTTCTCTAATTTAGTCTTTTTCCACTTATGCCATGGTTTAATTTGCGTTGCTACAAGCATACTATTGTCGTATTGGATAACCGTTGTTTTGTCTACATAGTCCTCTTCTTTTAAAATGGTTTCAACTTCCTTTTCATTTTCCGGTGAACCGTAGACAATAAATTTTTCTTTTTCACCGCAACCACTTAAAAGCGTTAAACTGACTAATAGAGGTAACATTATTCCTAAGAGCTTCACGTTTTACCCTCCTTTTCTTTAAAGTTTCTCCAACCATAAAAAAACTATTCATTTGACTATATATACGAAAGCCCGAGTCCATTTTTCATAAGCACATATTGTAGAAGTAGTAACAAGGAAAGGAGGTGACAATATGGGTTGTGGCAAGCCAACAAATCCTATTGGACCAATCCATTCAGCAGGCTGCGTTTGTGACGTAGTACGCGCTATCTTAGACATTCAAAATCAAGCGGTGAGAGAAGAATGTCAACCATGTACAGCTAACTGTTTCTTAGAACCACTCGGAGGCATAGTAAGTCCTGCACGCTCTCATGCAGATACACGTGTATTCATGTTAATTACAAAAGATGGCACTCCTTTTAAAGCATTTTTCAGTTCTCCAACAGCAGATCCATGTATATGTACATCAGTATTTTTCCGTGTAGAAGATATGTTTGATGAGTGCTGCGCTACTTTGCGTGTTTTAGAGCCTTTATGTTCATTTGACTCCAGCGAAAGTACAGTAGATCTATTAAGTCGAGATGGCTGCTGTGTCAACATGAAAAAAATATGTAAAGTAGATGATTGGAATTCAACTGAGAGCTGTATCACTGTAGATTTATCATGCTTCTGCGCTGTACAATGTATTGCTGATGTTGACTTAGGGATTTGTGAATAATCTTTTCTCCTTTGACACACTACACATAAAAAAAGTGTACAGCATCCTCTGCTGTACACTTTTTTCATAAGGTAGGTAATTGTTTACCTCGCCATAATACTTGTTCTATGTCATCAAAATATATGATCTCTTGTGTCTTTAATTCGAAAGAAGTAAGCATCAATGAATCGGTCTGTACATCAGATGCACTACCGCTTAATTTTCTACCATCCTTTAAACATATGACTAACGGTTGATAGGCTTTTTGGCGAAACGGCTTTTCTAAAAATTGAAGCTGCTTCAGTAAATACGGATCTATTTGTACTTTTTCAACCACTTCTTCTTTTTCTTCAAACGTTTGTTCATTGTAATAGCCGTTCCTACTATACACTGACGTACTTTCATCCAAATCAAGTTCATGTAGCACCTTAGAAATATTTAGAAAATATGATGGTGACTTTATAAACAAGCGTGGCTCTCGACCCACATTACTCACTTCCCTTTTTTTCATACAATATGCAAAAGGAAGAAATTTGGTTCTCAGCCTATATTGCTTAAGAATGCTGTCGCTAATCCTAAATAAATTAAAATACTTGTAATATCATTTAATGTTGTAATAAATGGACCTGATGCAACAGCCGGATCAATTTTCATGCGATGCATTAACAATGGAATAAAGGAACCCGCCACCGTTGCTACTAAAATAGAACCACAAAGGGCCGCGCCTACTAGCATTCCAAGAATCAGTTCTTGCTTCCAAATATAGACAATACCAATTACAATCAGTCCACAAACGATTCCAGACATTAAGCCTGTACCTGCTTCACGTAGTAGTAATTTTAGCTTACTGTGTTCTTCAACATCTCCTGTTGTAATTCCTCGAATCGCTACCGCTAATGCCTGTGTTCCACTATTTCCAGAAGTACCTGAAATAAGAGGGATAAACACAGCGAGTAACGCCACTTGTTCTAACGTTGCCTCAAACTGTCCCATCAAATTGGCTGTCAACATCCCTAAAAATAATAATATGACAAGCCATGGTAAACGTTTTTTAGCCGCTTGGAACGAGGTTGTATCAAATTTATCCATATCGGAAATACCCGCTAATTTAGAGTAATCCTCCGATGCTTCCTCATCAATAACGTCGATAATATCGTCGACTGTAATAATCCCTAGTAACTCTCCCTTATCGTCAATAACTGGTGTCGCTAAGAAGTTGTAGTCCTTCATAATTTGAGCAACCTCTTCTTGGTCATCTCCTGCGTGCACCATGACAACACGTTCATTCATAATCGAACGTATAAGGGTATCTTCATCAGCAATAATTAAATCGCGGAGCGTAATAACACCTGTTAATCGATGTGCTTCATCAATGACAAATATATAATAAATGGTTTCGGCATCTGGCGCTTCTTTCCGTAAAATCGCCATTGCTGAACGAACAGTGGAGTTTTCTGGTATCGCTACATATTCAGTTGTCATGATAGAACCAGCTGTACCTTCGTCATAGCTTAATAATTCATTAATCTCTTCAGCTGTTTCCTCATCCATCATGCCTAAATAGCTTTCGCGTTGTTTCATATCTAACTCATTTAAAACGTCTGCTGCATCATCTGCATACATATGAGAAAGCATTTCTGCACCATATGACGGATCCATCTCAGCTAGATACGCTGTGTATTCATCATCATCTATTTCGATTGCCTCAAAAATATCAGCCATTTCCGTCGGAGACAAGAACGAATAGATGATCTTCCTTATATCTGGCTCCACCTTCTCATAAAACGTTGCCTGATCATATGGATGAAGCTCTAAAAACTCATCACGGAATGCGTCAATATCATGTGCTTCGAGCATTTCTCGCAAACGTGCATCGTCAAATTGCACATCATCCTTTTCATTTCTTTCCTCTATCATGCTTGTCCCCTCCTTCCGAGCATTAAATCTTTGATACGGGCAAAGCCGTAAATCTACCTTATATATAATAGAGTGTATTATACCTTTTCTGCAAACCCTTTTTTTACTACATAGCAACCTACATCATGACCACTAGCTAATTGGATAAATCTGCGGGTAAACTTAATTTCCCCCGTTACCCTAACGTGTGGTTGATTTCCGTTCCGACTGGGCGCTTTCCTGGGGGCGTCGGGGCAACAGGATGTTGGTCACGAAGGCGTTATCACAGGACGTGATGCTCTTAGCCTTCGTTCCCCTTTTCGCTTCGCTGCAGGGTCTCGGGCCAACAGATGTTTTTTGCGCGAAAGCGTAGTGCTAACGTAGCGGCAGCAGCACCGAGGTTGGTCACGAAGGCGTTATCACAGGATGTGATGGTTTTAGCCTTTGTTCCCCTATCGCTGATCCCCAAGGAGTCGCCCAGTCTCCACTCCAATCAACTTGTATACATGACATCCGCCGGAGGCTTTTACTTCTTTCAGCGGATATTTACACACCTTCTGAAAAGTGACTTAAAATCGCATTTAGCTCACCACCTATAGAGGTGAGAGACTTTTGTTGCTGACGCTTCGCTTTCGCTACATAAGACAATTGCTGAAAGAAGTAAAAAAATTTCATTCCTAACTTGCGGTATTGAGCAAAATAACCCTCTTCTTTACTATATCCTACTATCACTTTCTTTTCTGTTAACTTGCTGTTAAGAAGAACTTATTACTTTTATAGAAAATAAAATGATAAAGAGATGCCCGTTTGTGCGAACATCTCCTTAAATTTATAACATGGTTCAGTATAGTTTTCACTCTTAGTGAACTAATGACTGTTTAGATAGTCTCGAACTTCATACTAAGGAGCTATTTAATAATCGTTGCATATCTTCATTTAAGCTATTTGTGAATTGTAAACTCTCACCTGTTAAAGGATGGTGCATTTTTAAGGACACACAGTGTAAGGCTTGCCTATTAATATGCTCGCGACTTCCGCCATAAAGTTCATCCCCAACAAGTGGATGTCCTACATAGGCCATATGCACACGAATTTGATGTGTTCGCCCCGTGTGCAACTTTAGTTGAATATGTGTCATCGGTTCATTCTGGAAATAAAAGTGCCTTAAAATCGTTACATCTGTATGCGCAAATTGACCGTCCTCGCGCACTTCACGCTCAATGATACTCGTCTCCTTGCGTCCTATCGGAGCAATGATTGAATGGATATCCTGTGCTACATGACCATGAACAATGGCTTCATATTGTCGGGAAATCTCTCCGCTACGCTGTGCAAGTCCCGTTAAATGATGAATATGAGCATGTTTGGCAATGCATAACAATCCAGAAGTATCACGATCAAGTCTCGTAACAATATGAGCCGTTGATGCTAGACCTTGCTGCTGAAAATGACCACACACTAGATTAGCTATACTATGTGTTGGATGCTCCCGCGAAGGAATCGTACTTTGATGTGCTGGCTTATTAAGCACTAAAATAGCTTCATCTTCATAAATAATAGAAAGTTCACCATGTTCAACAGCAAGCCCTTCACTTTTTTCTTCAGGAGGGAATTTCACTTCAACTCGATCCCCAACGCGAAGAGGATGTCGAACATTGCGTTCAACATCATTCACAGTTAGTAAGCCTCCATCAAATTTAATGGCCGTCAAAGCACGCTTGGATATGCGCCATTCAGTGAGGGCCTCCCTTAGTAGTTGACCGTCCTTCTCCGCAATAAAATGTAATGTAAATCTTGTATCCATTTTACTCATTTGCGACGAATGACTCATGTACTCGTTCCCAGAATGGGAATGGGCGGAAACGGGCAAAACGTACTCTTTCCGTTGCAACATTAAATGAAATCGACTTTACATCGCCTTCAGTAACTTGTAAATGATCCACTGTCATATTAAAGTTTTGCTCATTTACTGGACGTAAAACACAGTGATGGTGTGCTGGTAAAATGAGTGGTGAACCAACTGTACGGAATACACGGTTATTGATAGATGCTATCTCAGTAATTTGGAGTGCCGCTAAAGTTGGATGAATAATTGCTCCACCGAGGGCTTTATTATAAGCTGTACTACCAGAAGGAGTTGACACACAAAGACCGTCTCCACGGAAACGTTCAAATTGATTACCATTTAACACTACGTCCATAACAAGCGTGACATCAGGCGATTTCACAGTTGCTTCATTTAACGCTAAATACGTATTGGATTCTGCATTATGATGCTCCACCTTTACCTCAAGTAGTGGATATTCCACAACATTAAAGTCCTTTTTGGCAATGGACAATACTAGCTTTTCTAATTCAGATGGTTTCCAATCCGCATAAAATCCTAAATGTCCCGTATGGATACCTACGAAGGCCACCTGATCTAGCAAATGAGAATATCGATGAAAGGCATGTAGTAAAGTGCCATCTCCTCCAATAGAAATAACGATTTCAGGAGCCTCTTCATCATAAGTTAACCCAAAATCCTGCAAATACGTTCTGGCTAGCTCCATTAATTCATTCGACTGTGCATCTCTACGTGATTGAATGGAAAATTTCATTTTGTGTCACGCTCCTTCTCCGAAAGTAAATTAGGATTCGATGCTTCTTTGTATTCACTAAAGTAGGCCTGCGCTTCTTGTATCTCACTACGAATAGACGACATTTCCTCATCCAATCGGAAAGCAGCCTCTGCTGCACTTTGCAGGCGATTTTTAATCTCCTCGGGGAACATGCCTTTATATTTATAATTTAAAGAATGCTCAATAGATGCCCAGAAATTCATAGATAGGGTTCTTATTTGAATTTCAGCTAATACCACTTTTTTCCCTTGTATCGTTTCTACTGGATATTCGACAATCATATGATATGAGCGGTATCCACTTGGCTTATTATGGGTAATATAGTCACGCTCTTCTACTACACGCATATCTTTACGTTGACGTATGAGCTCCGTAACTGTTGAAATATCATCGACGAATTGACACATAATACGTAAGCCTGCGATGTCCCCTAGCTCATCACCTAACTGTTTAGAAGGCTCAAATGAAAGTCCTTTTTCTAATGTTTTATCGTATATACTTGCTAAGGGCTTTACACGTCCCGTCACAAATTCAATTGGTGAATTTGCATTAACAATACCAAACTGTGAACGCATACCCTTTAATTTTACTTTTAACTCATCTACTGCTTGTTTATAAGGACTTAAAAATATTTCCCATTGTCCCATCGCAAAAACCTCCCGACATTCGGTATCGAACAAAACCAACACCGTCTGTTCGTTTTGTCTTTTTATTCAGCAAGAATTGCCTTGAAGTGTTGTTCCACTGTTTGGACAAATTCCGCACCATAATTGTAATTTCCTTCAATATTATACACGAGCATTTCTAGTTCATCGTAAAAATTCGTAAGCTCGATAACATCTTCACCTAATTGTAGCTTTGGATTTTGCTTTTTTTGTAAAATATGTACAAGTTGATCCCAACTACTTGGTGGAAAACGCAAATAATGATAATTTTCTCCAGCATCAAGCAAATAAATAAACGCAAAGTCATCAGAATCTGCTATTAATTGTGCTGCCGGTTTTAACTGTAAATTTACTTCAATGTCGTTTAAACTAAAATGAAGTTGCTCGTTTTCAAAATTCAATGTTTCTATTGTATAAATTTTACGCACATGCGGTTCCCCTTTTCGTCTTACTCTTCTTCTTATTTTAGCATAGAGGGTAATTAGTTGCAGTGTGTAAATGCTAAATCAACTAAATAACGAATGAAATTTTTTATCATAGCGGCGTTAGTTGATTTCCGTTCCGACTGGGCGCTTTCCTGGGGGCGTCCGATGAGCCGCTTCACTCGCGTTGCTCGCTCCAGGGTCTCATCTGTGACGCTAATCCCCAAGGAGTCGCCCAGTCTCCACTACAATCAACTAATTTTGAGCTAGTTTTAAAAGTGTGTTGATGATTTGGAAAATAGTTAGGTGGACTTTTCAATAAGATGTAACACAACGTTAGTATCATTTGCGTTGTCATTACCGTTTTTTCCACGTGCTTCACCCATAGAGTAAGCACCGTCTCTGCCTTTACGAAAAGTAAATAGCCAATTTAATCCTTTCTTTTAAGCAACAAAAAATTAAAATAAGCAGGTGAGAATAATGGCACAACATCTTGAAATAGAATTTAAAAATCTTTTAACAAAACAACAATACGAACACTTATTGCAACAATTCAATATTCCCGAAAAGGATATTCACCGTCAAACAAATCACTATTTCGACACACCCTCTCAAGCTATTCGGAAACGACAAAGTGGGCTTCGTATTAGACAAATCGACAAATATTTTGAATGTACTTTAAAAGAAAAAAATGCAGAGCATGCTCATATAGAGACAACTGATGAAATAACTGCTGAGCAAGCTAAGAAAATGCTTGATGGAGAAGGTTTCTATGCACAAGAAGTAGCAAAAAGACTAGCTCTATTCAACATTCCTTTAGAAGAATTAGCCGTATTTGGTTCACTAACAACGGATCGTGTCGAAATTCCTTATAAGGATGGTCTTCTAGTATTTGATCATTCTTTCTATTTGCAGTGCGACGATTATGAGGTAGAATATGAATCAAAAGATGCAATAAAAGGAAATTCAATCTTCGACGAATTTCTACAGCAATATGGTATCGAAAAACGAGCTACCGATAAAAAAATTGCACGTTTTATGAAGGCATTACAAATGAATCAAAAACAGGAGCTTAACTAGAATAACAAGAAAGGGTGACAACTCCTTGGATATCCAATCACTCAGAACTTTACTTGACATTCAAGCATTACAAACACTAGGATCTTCAGAAAATTCATCGTCAAACAATCTTACAAACAGTAATTCTATGTTTTCTGATATGATTAGCGAATTGCTAGGCGACTCAACTACTACTAACAGTGCAAAATTATCTAGTATGCTCGGAGGTGTATCTTACGCTTCGTCATTGATGAACCAGTTTGGGTTATCTGACAATATGCAAAATAATGCGCTTCAATCATTACTTTATAAGGGTTCTAATAACGTCTTTATACCTTCAGATGTACAGACGGCATTAGCAAGCACACAATCAAGTACAAAACTCGACTCCTATGTTTCGGATAAAGTAATTGGTTCAACAGCGTATGCCAATGCGTTAGCAGGTGCGAACCAATACGCTTCGATTATTCAAAAGGCAGCAAATACATATAATGTACCTGAGAAACTCATCGCTGCAGTGATTAAGCAAGAGTCTAATTTTAATTCAAACGTGGTTAGTCATGCTGGAGCACAAGGATTAATGCAATTAATGCCAAAAACAGCCCAATATTTAGGGGTTACAAATGCCTTTGATCCTGAGCAAAATATTATGGCAGGGGCAAAATACTTGCGCCAACTGCTTGATAAATTTGATAATGATCCTAAATTAGCGTTAGCTGCTTATAACGCTGGAGCTTCACGTGTTACAAAATATGGTGGCATTCCTCCTTTCAAAGAAACACAGAATTATGTCAAAAAAGTGATGAATTACTACACCGTTTAAATCGCAGAAACATTGTTAATACAGTCTTTTTCGGCAAATTTCACCCATGTGGTGAAATTTGTGCTTTTCTAGCGAAAACATTTTGGAAGAGCGCTTTGTTTGTGTTAACTAAAAGACGTTGATAGAATGAAGGTAGTCACAAGAAATTCACATTTGTAAAGATGACCAAGTATAAAAAATATACTTTACGATATAAAGAATTAAAGGGGCATTTAACTTATGAGCCGAAAATACACTGTTCCTTATGAGGAGCTGGGGGCTGAAAAGCTTTCAGAGCTAATCCATGCGTTTTATAAAAGAGTTGCTAAGCATCCTGATCTTATGCCAATCTTTCCAAAAGATTTGACAGAGACAGCCCGCAAGCAAATTCAATTTCAAACACAGTATTTAGGTGGACCAAATCTTTTTACTGAGGAGCATGGACATCCAATGATGCGTGCACGCCATATGAATTTTCCGATTACACCTGATCGTGCTCAAGCTTGGCTTGAATGCATGTCCGAAGCGATGGATGAAGTTGGGTTGGAAGGAAAGTTCCGCGAAACTTATTACCAACGTTTAGTATTAACAGCTCATCACATGATTAATACACCTAATGACGATGAGGGGGAATTGTTACGTGAATAATATTCAAATGCTGCAAGAGCCAACTCCTGTGATTTCTACTGCCAATAAGCCTATTGAATTATATATTTTCGTAGATCCACTTTGTCCAGAAGCGTATAATATGCAAGCCATTCTTCGTAAGTTACATCTTGAGTACAACCATTACTTTACATGGCGCTTTGTACTAAGCACAGAGCTTGCCTCTTTGAATTGTTTAAGTAAACGTGTAAAGGGTTGCTTATCAGGTATTGAGCTCGACATTAATCACCCTGTTCTACCATCTATCGCTATTAAAGCGGCTGAGTTACAGGGCAAACGTGTAGGAGCACGCTATTTGTCGAAACTACAAGAATATGTATTATTAAATCAACAAGATGTCAATTCTTATGCTACGCTGTTGAAAATTGCAGAAGATGTTCAATTAGACATGAATGAATTTTCTGCAGACTTTGGTTCAAAGGAAGCAGCGCGTGCCTTCCAATGCGATTTATATATTAAACGTGAAATGGAAGTGGATGAAGTACCGAGCATTGTATTTTTCAATGAATGTATTGAAGATGAGGGTCTAAAAGTTAGTGGTAGCTATTCCTATGAAGTTTATGAACATATTTTACAAGAAATGATGGATGAACAACTTGTGCGTCAACCATTACCAACAGTAGAAGAGTTATTTGATAAATTTCATACCCTTTCAACAAATGAAGTAGCTTTCATTTACTCGTTAACAGAACAAACAGCTGAACGCGAATTAAAAAAGCGTATGCTACAACAAAAAATTGAACGAATTCAGACAGATCACGCTACACTGTGGCGTATTAAATAATGCAATTATACTATTATTCTATACAATAGGGACTTGTCCAAGATGCCCCTGAAACAAAAGCAAGTGAAGATAAACTTCACTTGCTTTTGTTACGTTCTCTCGGATTATACAAACTAACTGTAAATAAATGCACAACCTCATCTATCATTTCATCAATATCCGGATTAATATACTCATTTATATATGGTAATGTCAACTGGAAAACTAAGATTGACGACAGCAAAGAATAGAAAAAATTCGCAGTATATTTAAAGTTCCCGTTTGGAATTTTCCCTTGCTTATGTAACTTAATTAAATAATTTTCTAAATGGTGAAATAACCTATCGGCGGTTCTCGAAACTTTATCAGCGATTTCTATGTTGTTATCAGCGATTCTCGGTATTTTATCAGCGATTTTCTTGATGTTATCAGCAATCAGCGTGCTGCTTCCGCGCAATAACATCTGTTGCCCCAGGAAGCTTTGCTCTGTGCGAAAGCGTAGCGGCAGCTACAAATCGCCCATCGGAACGGAAATCAACCCCTTGCTTTGCCGAAAACCATACTTTATGTAATATGACATCTTCCTTTGATAACAAAACAAAAAATAAAAGAAGCGCCACTATCCTCGACAGATAGTGACGCCTCTCTTTCACAAAGGGGATGGGAGAAATGTTCACGTTCAAACAAAGGGGTGTATGTTTGTTTTTGTGATTTATTTCACATGAATCACTTTATCACGGAATAATAAATATAGCAATATATCCGATGCTAGATTCACAAATTTGTCAAATAGAAAGCGATTACAAACAGTATTTTTTCAAGATACGCACTTTTAAACATTTAGAAATCAAAGAAAATCATTATGCTTTCATTTTTTATCAGTCAATGAATCATAGAAAAAAGGCTGTAGTGAAATTCCTACAGCCTTCTAAATTAATTATTCAACAATAATTTTTCTAACTCATTTAAACGTTCTTCAAATACTTTACATGCATCATCAATCGGCTTTGCAACGTTCATATCAACGCCTGCTGATTTTAATACCTCAATTGGGAAATCGGAGCAACCTGCTTTTAAGAAGTTATTAATATAACGTTCTACAGCTGGAGCACCCTCTTCTAAAATCTGTTTACTTAATGCTGTTGCAGCTGATTTACCTGTAGCATATTGATACACATAGTAATTATAGTAGAAGTGAGGGATACGAGCCCATTCTAAGCCGATTTCCTCATCTACCACAATATCCTCACCGAAATACTTTTTATTTAAATCATAGTAAACCTCTGTTAAACGCTCCGCTGTTAAAGATTCACCATTCTTATCCATTTGGTGGATTAGGTGTTCAAATTCAGCAAACATTGTTTGTCTGAAAACAGTACTTCTGAAGCCATCTAACCAATGATTTAATAAATAAATTTTCTGTTGTGGATCTTCAATTGTTTTCAATAAATAATCATTTAACAATTCTTCATTACATGTCGAAGCTACTTCAGCAACAAAAATAGAATAGTCGCCATAAACGAACGGCTGATTTTTACGTGAATAATAACTGTGTACACTATGGCCGAACTCATGAGCAAGTGTAAACAGATTATTAACATTGTCTTGCCAGTTCATTAAAATGTATGGATTTGTTCCGTATGCACCTGAAGAGTACGCACCGCTGCGTTTCCCTTTGTTTTCTAAGACATCCACCCAACGATTATCAAGACCACTTTGAACAATGCCTTGGTATTCCTCACCTAGTGGCGCTAAAGCCTTGACTAAAATATCCTTCGCTTCATCGTAAGTGATTTTCATATCAACTTCCTTCACAAGTGGGGCAAATAAATCCCACATATGCAGTTCATCCACACCTAAAAGCTTCTTACGCAATGAAATATAGCGCTGCATAGCTGGTAAATGCTTATGGATTGTTTCTACTAATTGATCATAAACACTTTCAGGGATGAAGTTGTTAGACATTGCTGCGTGGCGAGCAGAATCATAATTACGGATACGTGCGCTGACATTATGCTTTTTAACATTGCCAGTTAGTGTAGCCGAAAACGTATTTTTAAAGTTTCCGTAAGTTTCGTATACTGCTTTAAACGCATTTTCACGAACAGTACGATCTTTACTTTCTAAAAACTTAATATAGTTGCCATGTGTTAGCTGTACTTCTTCGCCGTCTTCATTCTTCACTTTAGGGAAGACCATGTCGGCGTTGTTTAACATACTAAATGTATTGGAAGCAGTACCTGTTACCTCAGACATTTGTGCAAGTAATGCTTCCTGTTCTGCTGGTAATACATGCGGACGTGCCATCGTTATTTCTTTTAAAGATTGCGAATACAATTGTAAGTCTTGATTTTCTGCTAAGTAACGTTCTATCGTTTCTTCACTCAATGATAAAATCTCAGGTGTTATAAACGATAGGGCAGCTGAGATACTAGTAGCTAATGTTTGAATACGACTATTCATATCTTGGTAAAAGCTATTTGTCGTATCTTGGTCATTACGCATATGAGCATACGTGTAAAGCTTCATTGTACGTTCATAAATATCATCGTGATAAGTTAGAACTGCTAATAATGCATCTGCACCATTTTTTAAAGTACCTGCAAAGCTAGACGCCTTTTTGGCAAGTTCTGCAACTTCCTTATACTCTTCTTCCCATAGAGCATCCGTTGCAAATATATCCTCCAAACGCCAAGTTAACTCTTCTGGAACTTCATTTCTTACTAAAACTTGATTACTAGCCATGTGCCAGCCCCCTTTATATGTGAGTTTTTCCTATACTCTCATATTTTCTCAGCATATTGCGGCAATTGCAAATAAATGTGCATACACTTGCTCACGAATATCCGAAAAGCACCCATTTTTTTGCTTACTTTTCGCCAGTACCATTCCATAATTTTTAATCGCTTGTACTGCTTGATTTGTAATCTCCACATTTTCTTGGATTAAAAACGATCGAATATTTCTCTCGTCTAATTCATGAGGTTCTACTTGTAAACGACGACAAAAATGATGCAAAATCGTTTGCCACTCAATAGAAAACATTGGTATCGCTTCTGCATTTTCCACTGGAATACCTACGTAATCAGGCATAGCAGTCAAAGCAAAACGTAACTCATAACTACTTCGTAAAAATGAATCTTGCACCCCATTTTTACTATGTAATAATCGATGGTAAACGAATTGCTTACAATGCTTCTTATAAAGCTGCCAATAAAGATGAAATTCCTCTTTCGTAATGGACTTAGGCTCATAAAAAGGAAAATGCTGTTTATGAACAGTTAGTTCTTGTACTTTACCTATAAAAGTATGCCCATGAACATAAAGAAGATTCGTCCAATAAATAAATCTTGATGTGTTTGCATCATAGGTCACTAAATAAGCTAATCCTTGTGCTGTGGCAATGATCACCTTTTGCATAATTGGAGAAATAGAAATTTTTTGAATACCTTGTGTAGATTGTCTTTGAGGTGTTTGAAAAAGCCATAATGGCTGTATAGAATTTTTCTCATATCCAGCTGTACGCAATTGCCACTTTTCATGAGAAATTGTACTACATTGAAATTCAATGGCAATTTGCTTTTTCTCCTTTATCAGGAGCATATCTGGTCGCTGTGAAAGTTTCCGTAAATAAGGCTCCAGCTTTACTGTATGACCGAGTTTTCTTAGCCATTCAAATAATTGGACTTTTCCTTGTAAATGAAGTTTTGATTCACCCTCTGCAAATAACTGTACACAGCTATTACAAGCCATATGAGCGAAATGAGGGATATTATATTTACCGATCTTTAATTGGACAGGCTGTTGGCATTGGGGACAATAAAATTTCATCTGTCGCCTATATTGTTGTAAAGCTTCCCTTGTATGTTGATATGGGAGGAAAATCTGTTGCTGCTCGTTATAGGCCATCAGCATAAAATCAGCTCCTTTTTGACTAATTGTAAAGGAGTGTTTTGATAGCAACAAATAAAGTACGGCTTTTTCTTGAAATTTAAAATATGCTATCTTTTAAATTGTTTTTTCCCAAATAAAAAGACTGTAAATAAACTTGATTTTCACCAAGTTTGTTTACAGTCTAGACACTGAATCAAATACTCATTATTTTAAATAAAATATTTTCGTACTGTTTCAAAGCAATTAAATTCCATAATTTTTTCACCATATTCCTCTAAGCGATGGATCGTGAAATTCGATGGTATTAAAAATTCTTTAATTACGGCATTTCTATCGTGATGATTGATCTCTTCATCTGCATTTGCGAAGTCAACTACCAAGTAGTACCAATTTTCATATTTAAATAATGAGGAATCCACTAATTCATCTGTCATGCGTTTCGCTACAGGGATTAACTCATCAATATCTTTAAATTTATAAACATAAATGTCTGTATCCATGAATAACTCTGACTCATCCATGTCACCAAATTGAGTTAGTTGACTGAGAAGATCCTCTCCAACGTCCTCGAATGGGGCAAACATCTCTTTGTGTTCATCAAAATGCGAAGAACCATCTAAGGTTTCACCGTCTTTTAAAATATGTGCACGTGTGACTATGATTTCTAAGCCTACTTCAGACGCATTGATATGAATCCAAATCGGACCTTCTACATCAAAATAATCCTCCGTGTTTACTTCATCAATCATATCCCAAAAAAGTTGTTCACCCTTCGCTCGATTGTACCAAATTTCTTCACGACTATAGCCGCGATCCTCTATATCATTGTACGTAATAAAGAGCTTGAGTGTATTTTCGTTTACACGTTCGATGTCCACTAGACCTCATCTCCCTTCACTGTCATTTGTCGAAAAACAGTTTTGTTTCATTAGTATGCTTTTATTCATTGTTTTTAACCTCATACTCCATTTTTGTTTTTCAACCTTTGACCACACTACAGTAAAACCGTCGAGCAACCGAAATAAAAAATTAATTGTCCACAGTTGTCTCTACTTATATTGTATGCTGTTCTGTCATAAAATGAAAAGGATATACACCGTTTCACAGAAGATATTTGAATTATTGAAATTGTAGTAAACTATTAAGTTAAAATCAAGTTTAACATACTTTACGGAAATATATGACTTTTCCCTACTATTTATTATACTTTATATAGAAGGTTTTACATAAGTAAAACACAAAAAAAATAGATGCCACAATATGCTTGTTGCATATGTAACATCTAATACTTATTCTATGCAGATAACGTAGCTATTAGTTCACCATGCGCTGTGCTTCTTGCAATTGATAAGCACGAACCTTACGAGGTAGGAAACGACGAATTTCATCCTCATTGTAGCCAACTTGTAACCGTTTCTCATCTAAAATAATTGGACGACGTAATAAGCCTGGGTACTCTTGAATTAGCTCATATAAACGTTGCAATGGTAAGCTTTCAACATCAACATTCAATTTTTGGAAAATCTTTGATCGAGTTGAAATAATTTCATCCGTACCATCCTCTGTCATACGCAAAATTTCTTTAATTTCACTAATGCTCAATGGTTCGGAAAATATATTGCGTTCTGTATATGGGATTTCATGCTCCTCTAACCATGCTTTCGCTTTTCGGCAAGACGTACAACTTGGTGATGTAAATAAAGTTACTATCATACTGACACATCCTTTCCTTTTAATCATTATCTATAAACCAGTGTGTTAAATTAGAATTAATGTAATGTAATCTACATACCATTATACAGTACTCTGTGATGTTTGAATATAGTTCCAATAAAAAAAAGAATAACCCTTTATCACACGAAATTTTCTGTTTTTTTATATAACTTAAAGTGTAGTTACTTCTTGGCATGTCTAACGAACTACTATTATTATTCCCATTCGCAAGGTAATTTAAACATGCATTTCTGGATTGTTTTTTTCTCATTTAAAAAAATTAAACGAGAATATTGTCAATTCCGTGTGTACAATATGGACGTTTATTTACTAATATTGGTTTCATATAAATAAAACATTTACTGAATAGCGATAAACAAAGTAGCGAAAATATCATATAATTTTTTTCCAAGAAAGAACACCGCCAAAAGTCTGACTTTACTCACTTGCATTTCACCGAGCCTTTATAATATAATTTTTTGAAATAAGTCAATTATGTCTTTGGTGAGTTCCACCTCGACGGTAATTGAGCTAAATAAAAAACGCTGACGAAGAGTAGTACAATTGCATTTACACGTTTAGAGAGTCTGTGGTCGCTGCAAACAGATCGTGTAAGCATTTGGAATGGACTTCCGAGTTAGCTTTGTGAACGTCTTTAGTTTCCTTACTGGAGTCAATTAGCAAAGCTCGTTCCTTCACGTTACGAAGTAGAGTGGCCAATTTAGGCAAGCTGGGTGGTACCGCGGATTCAAACATCATTCGTCCCTTCATTAGATTACTAATGAGGACGCATGATGTTTTTTTATTTTACTTATGTAAAAGGGACGAAATTCAAGGAGGAAATGACCATGACAACTATTTTTTCAGGTGTACAGCCAACAGGTATTGTAACTCTAGGGAATTATTTAGGTGCATTTAAGCAATTCCCAGCATTACAAGATGAAGGAGATGCCGTTTATTGTATCGTCGATCAGCATGCAATAACAGTAGCACAAGATCCAAAGGAACTACGTCAAAATATTCGCAACCTAGCAGCAACGTATATCGCTACTGGGATCGATCCTAAAAAATCTACATTATTCATTCAATCAGAAGTGCCAGCTCACGCACAAGCAGGCTGGATGCTACAATGTGTCGCATCGATTGGTGAACTTGAACGTATGACACAGTTTAAGGATAAATCTCACGGTAAGGAAAGCGTATCTGCCGCTCTACTAACATATCCACCATTAATGGCAGCAGACATCCTTTTATATAATACAAACATTGTTCCTGTCGGTGATGATCAAAAGCAGCATATTGAGCTAACTCGTGATCTAGCAGAGCGTTTTAATAAACGCTATGGTGATGTTTTAACGATTCCTGAAATTCAATTACCAAAAGCAGGGGCTCGTATCAAATCACTACAAGAACCTACCAAGAAAATGAGTAAATCTGATCCAAATACAAAAGCGACAATCAAGCTTTTAGATACAGCAAAAGAGATTGAGAAAAAAATTAAGTCTGCTGTTACTGACTCCGATGGTATTGTGGCATTTGATGTGGAAAATAAACCTGGTGTTTCTAATTTACTAACAATCGAATCTGCCATTTCAGGCGTAGCTATTGACGACCTTGTAAAAAAATACGAAGGCGTTGGCTATGGTGGTTTCAAACAAGGTGTTGCAGCAGCGGTTATTGATCACCTAACACCAATTCAAGAGAAGTTCTACAATTTGGTAGAATCCTCAGAATTAGATATTATTTTAGACGCAGGTGCTGAAAAAGCAAATGCAATTGCAAGTGCTACATTAAAACGTATGGAAGAAGCAATGGGCCTTGGTCGTGCACGTCGCTAAAAAAAAAACTTTATCATAAAGATGATCGTAAGAGCTTGGCCAAAAAGAGAGTAACTTAAGAGTTACATCTTATCTTTTTCATGTAAAGTTCTATCATAACCAAGATCAAGCACAACAGCGCATAACACAACGGCTGATCCAATAGCCATATAAAATGCTGATGTTTGTGCCATGAACTTAAAAACCACTATCCAGGAATATCCGAGTGTCCGATAATTCAAATACAAGATGAGATTCCCTACTGAGAGAATCAATAAGCCATAGCTCATTAAAAATAAAAAGAGTCGGAACAAAATAAGGGCATCCTTTCTATTTCTTCTTACTTATCATCTATTCACAAAACTATAAAAAAAGACGTCAGCCACGTAAATTAAGCTGACGTTTTTTAAGTTGATCATATAAATGTAAGGTTCTTCTTCAAAACGAGGGGTTGATTTCCGTTCCGGCTAGGCGCTTTGTAGCTGACGCCTTGCTTTCGCTACAGATAAAACATTGCCGCTGACGCTTCGCTTTCGCGCAGAGCAGAGCTTCCTGGGGGCGTCGGGGCAACAGGATGTTGGTCACGAAGGCGTTATCACAGGACGTGATGCTCTTAGCCTTCGTTCCCCTTTTCGCTTCGCTGCAGGGTCTCGGGCCAACAGATGTCTTTTGCGCGAAAGCGTAGTGCTAACGTAGCGGCAGCAGAGGGTTTTGTTTGTGCGAAAGCGTAGCGACAGCAACAGCACCGAGGTTGGTCACGAAGGCGTTATCACAGGATGTGATGCTTTTAGCCTTCGTTCCTCAATATCGCTGATCCCCAAGGAGTCGCCTAGCCTCCACTCCAATCAACTTATCCGCATGACATACGTTTTAACAAAATGACATCCAACTTTTTAGTTTGAGCGAGACCTTTTCACGAGTTATCGCCCAACTTTTAATTTTTATCTACCAACTTTCACATTTTATCTACCAACTTCTGAATTTTATCGACCAACTTTCGCGTTTTATCACCTAACTTTAAATTTTTATCGACATCCACCTTCAGAAGAGTAAAAAAAGGATTCATACACAAAAAACTGTGTATAAATCCTTTTACTTTATTATGTCGCCAGTTCTCTATCCGAGTCATTTGCTGAAAGAAATTAAAATTTCACTTTATTATTCCTCGATTTTTTTGAATAGTAGACTAGCGTTGTGTCCACCAAATCCAAGTGAGTTACTCATTGCATATTTAATATCTGCATGTCGAGCTTCATTCGGTACATAATCTAAATCACAATCTGGATCTGGATCTGTTAAATTAATTGTCGGTGGTAAAATGCCTTCTTTCAGTGCTAGCGCTGTGAAGATCGCTTCAACACCACCAGCTGCACCTAATAAGTGACCTGTCATTGATTTTGTAGAACTCATTGCAAGCTTATAGGCATGTTCACCGAAGACTGTTTTTACTGCCTGTGTTTCAAATAAATCATTATAAGGTGTACTTGTTCCATGCGCGTTAATATAGTCTACTTGTGAAGCTTCTACGCCGCCATCAGTTAAAGCTTGCTTCATTGCACGAGAAGCACCTTCCCCTTCTGGAGCTGGAGCGGTAATATGATGCGCATCCCCTGTTGCACCATAGCCAAGAACTTCTGCGTAGATTTTTGCACCGCGTGCTTTTGCATGCTCATACTCTTCCAAAATAACAATACCCGCACCTTCACCGATAATGAAACCATCGCGATTTTTATCGAATGGGCGACAAGCTGTTTCTGGATCTGTATTTAAAGATAATGCAGTATTTGCGCAGAAGCCTGCTACTGCCATCGTAACGATTGGTGACTCAGCACCACCTGAAATCATCACATCTGCATCGCCACGTTCAATTACTTTAAAAGCATCCCCAATAGAGTTTGTACCTGAAGCACAAGCAGTTACTGAACAAGAGTTAATGCCCTTTGCCCCAAAGTGAATCGACACTTGGCCAGAAGCCATATCTGGAATCATCATTGGAATAAAGAATGGACTTACACGTCTTGCTCCACGCTCTTGGAATGTTAAAAATTGCTGTTCGTATGTTTCCATACCACCGATTCCAGAGCCAATCCAGACACCTGCTCGTGGTGCTAATTCTTCATCAATTGTTAATTGTGCATCTTCCATCGCCATGATAGACGCTGCTAAAGCATACTGTGTAAAGCGATCCATTTTACGAGCTTCTTTACGTTCAATATACTTTTCAATATTGAAGTCTTTCACCTCAGCGGCAATTTTTGCTGCGAAAAGATCTTTATTCAAACGTGTTAACTCGCCAATTCCTGATTTTCCATCTTTTATGTTAGCCCATGTTTCTTCGATGCTATTTCCTAGTGGTGTAACTGCGCCAATTCCTGTAATTACTACTCGTCGTTTACTCATTGTCTTACTCCCCTCAAGCATTTTTCGTTTTTATTTTCCCCATCTCATTGCAACGGCACCCCATGTTAAGCCGCCACCAAATCCAACAAGTACTAATAAATCATCATCTTTTATCTTACCTGCTTCAAGCTCATCTACCAAGGAAATACCAATAGATGCCGCCGACGTATTACCATATTTATGAATCGTTTTTGACATTTTTTCCGGTGGTAGTTCTAGACGTTCACGCGCTGATTCCATAATTCGAATATTCGCCTGATGCGGCACTAAAAAATCTACGTCTTCTTTTGTTAAACCAGCTTTTTCTAAAACGTTTACTGCAGATTCACCCATTTGGCGAACAGCAAACTTAAATACTTCACGGCCATTCATAGCGATTGTATCCTGCTGTGTTAAATACAAGTTCTTTCCACCTGTACCGTCAGCTCCAAGCTCAAATGATAAAATTCCTCTACCTTCTGATACTGGACCAACAATCGCTGCACTTGCACCGTCACCGAATAATACAGCCGTATTGCGATCTTCCCAATCAAGTACTTTCGACAGCTTTTCAACACCTACTACTAAGACATATTTATAAGCATTCGATTCTACAAATTGCTTTGCTGTCACTAAACTATATATAAATCCTGCACAAGCAGCCGCTTGATCCATTGCAGCTGCATTAACTGCTCCGATTTGCTCCTGAACCATACATGCTACACTTGGAAACGTTTGATCTTGAGTGACTGTTGCTACAAGGATTAAACCAATTTCCTCTGGCGTAATACCTGCTTTAGCAATAGCTTCCTTTGCAGCAGCTACCGCTAAATCTGACGTTTCCTGATCATCTGCGGCAAAATGGCGTTCTTCAATCCCTGTGCGAGTTCGAATCCATTCATCCGAAGTATCCATCATTTTTTCTAAATCAAAATTTGTAACGACCTTCTCCGGAACGTATTTGCCAATCCCTATAATACCAGCGTTCATATAGCAACCCCTCTGCTTTCTTACTATCAATTATTAGTAACTGGTCATAATTATAACTCATAATGAACGAGAGGTGCAAGATGAATTAAAATAATGCTTAAAACTTATACTTTGTAAATACATTTATTGGAGTGAAAATTGGGCGACTCCTTGGGGATACGTAGAATAAAGAATGATTTAAAAAATTTCCTTCATCCTTTATTTATCAGCAAATGCAAAAACTCCATTTTGAAAAAAGATTAATCAAAACGGAGTTCATTACTCTAACTAAATATTGGATTATTAAAGCGCCCTTTTATAAAGCAGTTAATCATCTATTTAAATAAACCTTTATCGGCGGTAATGATTTTTCAGACTGCCTAATATAAGGATAAACCTTGATAAACTTAGCATGATTAGGTATTTTTCCGATAATGGTGCGCTCATCGGATTCAATTCTATTACCTATCTTTTTTCTACTGAATTCAGTACCTGAACTGAGTACACTAATTTCATTTCCCTGATCATCTATTACTTTATCAATCCGAGCCATATCGTCCTTACCAGTCAGTGGATAAATGGCTTTGTAGTCAAGCACGGCTGATTCTCTTCCTACTGTAATAGTTTCAAAATTCAATGCATGTTCTTTATCATCACTTGTAGATGCCTGTCCAACATTTACTTTATGATTTGGCAATTGGTGAATCGGGATATCAAATCTCCACTCTCCTTTTGTCTCATTAATAGCTTTCAATGTTATAGGCAAAGTCATATCTTTCGGAAATTCTTTATCAGGATAATCAATTATAATTTGACCGATGTGGTCCCCGTCGGATGTTACCACCCCATCAAATTGAGCCGCATTCATCCATTTGTCGCTCCCGTCTCCGATGTTTCCGATGTCAAACATAAATTCGTTTGATCTCGCATTAAAATGATCCACTTTAAACGTTACACTGATTCTACCTCCATCATAATAAACACTGTTCACGGTTACGCCCACACCGTTACTGATTGCTTTTTGATTTAATTCCGTCACAAGTTTACTGGCTGCAAGATTTTCACCAATTGAATCATCAAACGACGAATAAATTTTCCCTATTAAAGGTACGTCCGCCAATACACGACTCATTTGTGGAAAAATAAATCCTGAACTAAAAAAACCAATCAAAAGAGTAGAAGCAATTAATGGTATCGCTAGTAGTTTTGTTTTTCGCTTTATCGGTTTTTCTTTTTGTGCTTTTACGATTCCTTTCTTTATGGCTGTACAAACATCGAGTTGGGGAACCTCTATATCGTTTATTTCATCTTTAAACTGCTGTTTATCCATGTTTGATCACTTCCCTCTAATAATTTTTTTAAAGATTTTCTCGCCCGATGCAAATACGTTTTCACTGTTCCTTCAGGTATATGCATGTACCAAGCAATTTGGTGAACAGCTAAATCATGGTAATAATATAAAATAACTACCGTCTGATACCTTTCGTCCAATTGTTGAATCGCTGTCTTTAAATCAATGTTTTGCACCATTTGATTTGTTTGGTTAGTCGGGCCCTCGTTGGTTTCGTATTTACTTATCTCTTCGAACTTTACAACTTTCTTCTTTGCACGCAGCAACTCGTTCGCATTATGTATTAGAATGCGTATCAACCATGTCTTAAAATAATTTGAGTTTTTTAATTGTCCTAAAGATAAATAAGCTTTATAAGCCGTTTCCTGAACAACATCTAACGCATCCTCTTTGTTTTGTACATATAAATAAGCAGTGCGATAAAGTTGATCTTTATAGAGGCATATCAATTCTTCAAAAGCCGTATCGTCACCTTTTTTAGCTTTTTTGACAAGCTTTATTTCATTCATCCTAACCTTCCTTTGTCTAATGCCAATTTCCCCATATTGGTTTGCACATGTTCATCTTTGGCAAACCCTCCTAAATTGTCACTGTCTGTTATTTTTCCTTTTCAGTTATTAGATGGTTTTAACAGAACGTTTGGTTTCAAAAACTTTTTGTAGCTTTATTTTATTGATCAATCTTTGTTATAAAGATCAATCTTTTTACTAAACTTTCTACGCTTTTGCGAAAAAACATCTGTTGGCCCGACATCCTCAGAAAAGCGCCGACAACCACAATTAAGATTGAGATGACCTCGAAATCATAAAAGAAATGTTATCGTTGTGACAAATTCGCCATTTTCACAGAAAAGGTTCTTTTTTTTTCGATTTATGTTATGATATGATAATGAATATGTAGTAAAACTTTATGATATAAAAAAGTTCGGTTGAGGTGAAATTAATGCAATATATCGTAACATTCATATGGTCATTCCTACTAGTTTCAATGTTAAACTACGTAGTAAGCTCTGTACTTGGTGCAACGTTTGATTTCCAAACTGCTGTTGTCACATCAGTTGTATTTACAATTCTTGTTTTCATTATCGGTGCGGTTATTCCAAACGAGTCAACTCCAGAAGCTGCAGACAATCATTAATTCAACTAGAAAAAACCTGTTTCGCTTCATGCGGAACAGGTTTTTTTGTTATTTTTCTACGATACATTGACCTTCATGCATTCTAATGTGCAATGTTTCTCCTGGCAATACCTCACCTCGAAGCAATTCTTTTGCAACCGCTGTTTCAATATAACGTTGTACGAAGCGTTTTAGTGGTCTTGCCCCGAACTGAGCATCTGCTCCTTGTTCTACAACCCAGTCAATTACATTTTGATCGACTTGTAAAGTAATATCTTGCTCTGCCACTCGTTTGACAAGCTGTTCGACATATTTCCAAGCAATCGCAGTAAAGTGCTCATCTGATAGTGCATGGAACATAATAATATCATCCATACGATTTAAGAGCTCTGGTTTAAAGTGTTGACGCAGCGCAGTCATCACTAAATCCTCCACAGCTGCATCGTCTTCTTTAGCTTCCATTAAATAGCTTGAGCCAATGTTAGAGGTTAAAATGACCACCGTGTTCGTAAAATTAACCATACGCCCTTGGCTGTCCGTAATGCGTCCATCATCTAAAATTTGCAGTAAAATATTCGCAACATCAGGATGGGCTTTTTCAATTTCATCTAATAATACAACTGAATAGGGATTTCGGCGAACAGCTTCTGTTAATTGCCCACCTTCTTCATAACCAATATAGCCTGGAGGTGCTCCTACAAGACGTGATACGCTATGCTTCTCCATGTATTCACTCATATCAATGCGAATAAAATGTTCCTCAGAATCAAATAGCTGTGCCGCTAATGCCTTTGCTAGCTCTGTTTTACCAACACCTGTTGGCCCTAGGAATAAAAAGCTACCAATTGGTCGATGCGGGTCTTTAATACCAGCTCGAGCACGCCATACCGCTTCTGTAACAAGCTGTACAGCATTATCTTGTCCGACTACACGCTCATGCAATGTATCTTTTAAGCGCAATAATTTTTCACGCTCACCTTCTACTAATTTCGTCACTGGTATTCCTGTCCAGCGTGAAACGATCGATGCAATTTCTTCAGCTGTTACCTCTTCACGTAAAATACGTGACTCCGTACCATTCTCTAGTTGTTTTTCCATCTCTTGAATATCCTTTTCAAGTGTAGGAATTTTGCCATGACGTAATTCGGCTGCTTTATTTAAATCATACTTACTTTCTGCTTCATCTAAGTCACGTCGGTATTTATCAAGTTTTTCACGTTTTTTCTGAATGCCGTGTAACGCTTCTTTTTCAGTTTCCCACTGTTTACGCATGCCCTCAGAGGATTCTTTAAGCTTTGTTAATTCCTCACTGAGTTGCTCTAGGCGCTTTTTACTTGCTTCGTCTTTTTCTTTGCGCAATGCTTGCTCCTCGATTTCGAGCTGCATAATACGACGTGTTACGGCATCCAGTTCCTGCGGCATGGAATCAATTTCTGTACGAATCATCGCACAAGCTTCGTCGATTAAATCGATGGCCTTATCCGGCAGGAAGCGCTCTGTAATATAGCGATTTGAAAGTTCAGCTGCAGCGACAATTGCACGGTCATGAATACGTACCGCATGATGTAACTCGAAGCGTTCTTTCAAGCCTCGTAAAATAGACACAGTATCTTCAATCGATGGCTCACGTACAAGCACTTGTTGGAAACGACGCTCTAAAGCAGGATCTTTCTCAATATACATACGGTATTCATCTAATGTTGTAGCCCCGATACAATGCAACTCACCCCGTGCAAGCATTGGCTTTAGCATATTCCCAGCATCCATCGCACCATCCGTTTTACCTGCACCAACAATTGTATGAATTTCATCTATAAATAAAATAATACGCCCTTCTGAGTCCTTTACCTCTTTTAAAACACCTTTTAAGCGTTCTTCAAATTGTCCACGGTAACTAGCACCTGCTATTAAGGCACTCATGTCTAGTTCATATAGTATACAATCCTTTAATCCCTCAGGAACATCACCCTTTACGATACGTTGGGCTAATCCTTCTACAATAGCTGTTTTACCAACTCCTGGCTCACCTATTAAAACAGGATTATTTTTCGTTTTGCGTGTTAAAATACGAATAACATTACGAATTTCTTCATCACGGCCGATAACTGGATCCATTTTACCGTTTTTTACTTCTTCAATTAAATTACGTCCAAACTGTTCTAATGGTTTTTTATCATCTGTTTGTTGAAATTGCATAGTTAGCACTCCTTTTCAATAATGTTCAGCGGAATCCTGTTTGCCATTCTGTTTCTCGAAAGAATGTTTGACCTTTTTTGACTAACTTTATTTTACAACATCCGACAAACCTTCGCAAAGAATTAACCCTAAAATTTCTTCACTTATAACTGGAAAATTACGTTATAATAAAAGTATGTTTCTTAGAATTAGTATCGAAATTGTTCACCATCCTTTTGTAATAATTATGTAATTTTTACAAAAAGAAAGCGATGTGTTGGGAATGATAATAATGAATAATATACAAGAAAAATTTCACGATCTATTTCAAAAGCACGGTGTTTTTATTAAAGTGAATAAGGATAGTAAAATTTTTTTAGAGGGCGAACGCGCGAAAGAAATTTATTATATAAAAACAGGGGCTATCTCGATTAGCCAAGAAACGGCGAATGGGAAGGAATTAACCATTCGCATTTGTGGTCCAGATAGTATGATTGGAGAGGGCTCATTATTTTGTAACCTGACGTTTAATTCCATGACAGCAAAAGTATTAGAACCCTCTAGTTTATATGTTCTAAGCCGAGAATCACTAGAACTTTTATTAGTAGAACAACCTAATCTAATGGTGGAATATATGAAGTGGTTACAAACCGAAAATTTAAAGCACCAAAGTCGTTTGCGCGATTTAGTTTTAAATGGTAAAAAGGGTGCTTTATTTTCAACACTCATCCGTCTTTCGAATACTTATGGAAAGCCTTTAGAAAATGACACTATTTATATTGACTTCCCGTTAACAAATACAGAAATCGCTAATTTATGTGCGACGAGTCGAGAGATGATTAATCGCATGCTTAATGACTTAAAGAAGCACAATATCCTATCTTTTGAAAAAGGGTACATTACCATTCACGATCTACAATTTTTAAAGGATGAAATCGCCTGTGAAAATTGTCCGTTACAAATATGTCGTATTGATTAATAACTAAACACAAAATCCCCACCTCTGAGTTATAGGTGGGGATTTTGTGCCATTAAAGCATGCTCTTCAGCAAAGCAAGGGGTTGATTTTGTTCCAGGCTACTCGCTTTGTTGCTGTCGCTTCGCTTTCGCACAGATAAAACATTGTTGCTGTCGCTTCGCTTTCGCACAGATAAAACATTGTTGCTGTCGCTTCGCTTTCGCACAGATAAAACATTGTAGCTGACGCTTCGCTTTCGCTATAGAAAACATTTGTTGCTGTCGCTTTGCTTTCGCACGGGAGTCGAGTAGCCTCCACTCCAATTTGTGCAATTAAGAATGAACACTATTATAAAGTAAGAGGATTCACACACAGTTTTGTGTATGAATCCTTTTTTTGCTCTTCGGAAGATGGATGTCGATAAAAATTAAAAGTTAGGTGATAAAACGTGAAAGTTGGTAGATAAAATTCAGAAGTTGGTAGATAAAACTTGAAAGTTGGGCGATAAAATTTAAAAGTTGGTAGATAAATTTTAAAAGTTGAGCGATAACTCCTGAAAAGGTCCCGCTCAACTAAAAGTTAGATGTCATTTTGTTAAAACGTATGTCATGCGGATAAGTTGATTGGAATGGAGACTGGCAACATTATAAAGTAAAAGGATTCACACACAGTTTTGTGTATGAATCCTTTTTTTTGCTCTTCGGAAGGTGGATGTCGATAAAAATTAAAAGTTAGGTGATAAAACGCGAAAGTTGGTCGATAAAATTCAGAAGTTGGTAGATAAAACGTGCAAGTTGGTAGATAAAATTTAAAAGTTGGGCGATAACTCCTGAAAAGGTCCCGCTCAAACTAAAATGTTGGTTGTCATTTTGTTAAAGCGCCCAGCAAGAACGGAAATCACCCCCTCACTTTGCCGAAAGTCATATGTTTATACAACACCATACTCAATAGTTTTTCGACAGCAAAAATCCCCGCTTACTGTTGCAAGCGGGGATTTTCTATTGTGCTTTAAGTGGACTTAGCGTACACCTAATGCCATTTTTGCATAGCGTGACATTCTATCTTTTGACCAAGGTGGATTCCATACAATGTTGACATTTGTACTTTTTACCTCTGGAAGCTCACCTAAAGCTGTATTTACTTGATCAACAATAACAGGTCCTAGCGGGCAACCCATAGAAGTTAACGTCATTGTAACCGTTGCTACACCTTCTTCATCTAACTCTACATCATATACTAAACCTAAGTTGACGATATCAATACCAAGCTCAGGGTCAATTACATTTTCTAATGCACCTAGCATGCTGTCTTTCATATCTTGATCCATCTGTATTTCTCCTTCCGTCACAGTGTTAACTTAATCATAGCAGATGCATCTTATTATGCCAAATGCTGAGCAAGCCATTCAGTTGCTGCTAACATACCATCTCGTGACACAGCATGGCCCGCTTTTTGATTAGCTAAGAATTTTAAGTTTTCTGGATTTGTTTTATAATATTTTTGTAAAGTTAAATAAAAATGATACGTATCATTGAAAGGTACAGTTTTATCTAATTCCCCGTGCCAAAATAGGACAGGTCGTCCTGCAAATTTTTCTGGTGTTAGGCTGATATCGTATTTAGCTAGAAGCTCATTCGTTTGTTGTACTTTTTCTTCGGACATCGGCAAATTCACACCGCTTTTAGCGAATTGCTGTAATTGATATTCCGCTAATTTAAGAAAACCTGGTGCACCCATACATACAGCTGCTGTTTGAATCCAATCATAACGTTTTAAACAGCCCGATGTTACAATTCCGCCCATCGATGTACCAGCTACGCCAATTTTATCATTCACTAATAATTTTTTATTCTTTAATTCATTATATAATTGTTCCACTTCATGAATAGAATTTAAAACAATATCCCAAAAATGTAAGCTAAGTTGCATCTCAGATAGGCCTTCACTACGGTCGCCATGTAATTTTGCATCTGGTAATAGGACACGCACCCCTCTGCCTACTAATTGATATGCATAATGTAAGTTATGTTCTTTTGCACTCGTGAAACCGTGTAAAAAAATCACTACCGGGGTTTCTTCATTCATATTTTCCGTATGTATATGTAATAAAGGAATATTTCCCCACAATTCTTTCTCAACAATCATCTTTGTCACTCCCAATTTTTGTCTCATCTTTATGTTAGCAAACTTTTCTCACTGTGACAAAATTTTGACGAATGGTTTACAAAGCGATACTATTCAAATTATAGAAAGGGGCAATAAGCTATGAAACCGCATTTAATCGTTTTGGACTTAGATGGTACGTTATTAACGGACCAACAACAAATTTCAGCTAAAACTAAAAAAACATTATTGCAGGCAAAAGAACAAGGCCATCAAGTTATGATTGCTACAGGTCGTCCTTATCGTGCGAGTGATATATACTATCACGAGCTTGGCCTTACAACGCCCATCGTGAATTTTAATGGTGCTTACGTCCACCATCCAAAGAATGCTGCTTGGCAGACTATGCATACTCCTATTGATTTAGGCGTAGTGCATAATGTCGTCGATTCCATCAATAGCTATGAATACGAAAATATTATTGCAGAGGTTAAAGACGATATTTATGTGCATACAGAAGATGAACGGATATTAAATATTTTTAATATGGGGAATCCAAAAATTACTCTTGGAGATCTCTATACCCATTTACTTGATAACCCAACTAGTTTACTCATTCAAGCTAATGAAGCAAATTCCATGATTATTCGTGATCATTTACAGGCTGTTCATGCTGAGGTCATTGAACATCGTCGCTGGGGAGCTCCACTTCACATTATAGAGATTGTTCGCCGCGGCTTAAATAAAGCAGTGGGAATCGCTCATGTAGCAAAAGATTTAGGTATCCCACGCGACCGTATTATTGCATTCGGCGATGAAGATAACGATTTAGAAATGATTGATTACGCTGGCATCGGTGTAGCGATGGGCAATGGCATTCCTGCTTTAAAAAATATTGCCAATGAAATTACCACAACTAATAACGACGATGGGATCGCTAAAATACTCATTGATCGCTTAAAATTAACCTAATTAAGTAAAAGTTGTGGGCATGTATGGAAGTGGATTAGAGACTATGATCAACATCCTTTTGGCTCAAGCGGCTCATCCTACTCCCCTATGAAAGCGCTCAGTAAAAACGAAAATCAACCATACATTATAGTGATGAGTCATTTTTTTAGTTTACCTTTAAACAGACCTAGAATGGGTACCTATTGTATAAAGTTGACATTTTTCATTATTCCTGGTTTGCAATTATACTGAAACGCTATATGATAATATATCTATATAACATTTTATTAGGAAACAATCAGCATAACATCGTTGAAAGTGAAAGCTCGACACTTTTTCACCTGTTATGTAGTATAGGTATAAGAATGTTAAATTAGGGGGACAAATGATGAAAATTTTTACTGATAGTGGATGCGATTTACCAAAGTCTTACTATGAAGAAAACAATATTGAACTACTTCCACTACGAGTGCAATTGAACAATAATGAATATGATGATGTTATTTCAATTGATTCCAAAGAAATTTACGATGCGATTCGTCAAGGTGCTCGCCCAAAAACATCCCAAGTATCACCAGAGCTTTTTCTTAAGCATTTTGAAAATCTAGCAAAAAATGATGAAGAAGGAATCTATATTGCCTTTTCATCAGAATTATCGGGCACCTATAATACGGCAGTCATGATTCGCAATCAAGTACAAGAGCAATATCCATCCCTTAAATTAGCGATCATCGATTCTAAATGCGCTTCACTTGGTTTTGGCCTAGTAGTCGAAGAAGCTGTTCGACTTCGAAATACAGGTGCTTCATTAGAGGAACTCGAAGCAAAAATTACAGCTCTTGCCCCACAAATAGAACATCTATTTACAGTTGAGGATTTAGATTACCTCGCTAAAGGTGGCCGTGTATCAAAGGCAAGTGCATTCCTTGGGGGGCTTCTAAGCATTAAGCCTATTTTAAATGTTGAGGACGGTAAGCTTGTGCCGATTGAAAAATCCCGCGGACGCAAAAAAGCCATCGCTCGCATGTTAGATTTAATGCAAGAACGTGGAGATAATTTTTCTGAGAAAATTGTTGGGATTAGCCATAGTGATGATGTGGAATTTGCCAACGAAGTAAAAGCTTCTATCCAAGAAAGATTTTCACCAATGGCCATTCAAGTAACAATGATTGGATCAGCTATCGGCTCACACGTAGGTCCAGGTACAATTGCCATCTTCTTTACGAATAAAAGCTATCAAGCTTAACAAAAACCCCCTCCGCACTTCATGTGTTGAGGGGGTTTACTAATCAGTGGAGCCTCCACTAACTAATGGTTTATGAAGCATCTTGCTCTTTACGTCGTACTTTACCTCGTCTAATAATAACAACTACAAATCCTATGAATAGAACCCATACTAATCCTAGCGCTACCATATAAGGTATATTAAATCCTTCATCATCTCTAACTTGATAAATTTCTACCATTTCACGATTCAATATAACCGGATAAACGTCTTTTTCATTAATACGAACTTTTTCTTCATGTATAATACCATTTAACATTTTACCTTCCCCAAGCTGAGCAGGTGTTAAATCAACGCGCTGTGTTTTACTAGTGTTGTTAACCATGATGACCCATTTCTCTTTATCAGAGGTACGTGTAAATACAAGTAGGCCATTTTCATTTGTAATAACTTCAAAATCACCGTTGCGCAATGTCGCAGATTTATTACGTAAAGATTGAACATTTTTAATATATTCGATTAATTCATCATCTGTTTTAAAATTGAACATTTGGTGCGTATCTGGCTTTGTTTCCCCGTTCATCGCAATTTCTGTTCCATATTGCACAACAGGAATTCCCGGCATCATAAATAAAGCACCCATTGCCATTTTTAAACGTGTTGGTGGAAACATATTTTCTGCAGCTGAATCAAATGTAAAACGACGCGTTTCTAGCGAATCAACCATAATCTGAGTGGGTTTCTCACCTGAAACAGGTTCCATCAATTTAGAAGAATCCATATCAACATTTTTAAAGATATTACGGTAAATATCCGCTGAAGCTTTAGAAAAGCTTGCATCAAAGTTTGCATCGCTTTCTTCATTAGAAATCACATAGAGCGATTTCTTCGTATCTTTTAATGCCTTAATTACCGCATTGATAAATTCTTTATCAGCCCCAGCAATATTTGTTAAACGTACTCCCCCAACATCATATGTAGAGACAAAATCTGTTGCTGATTTAATAAGTGCATCTTGTACATCTTTGTTTGCTAAGTCCCACTGTACTTGTCCATTATTTGTTGAAGTAATCCAGTCTTTTTTCGCTGGATCCTTTGCCCACTCATGATTCGGACTTACATTGTTTAGTGGAAAATCAACCATAATCGATACATTTTTAGCTTTATAGGCCTCGATGACACTCTGAAACTCATCAGATGTCCCAAAATGACGCTCAATTGTAGAATAGCTCGTCGGCATCGACCCATCATATTTTTCTGTAGCAAAGATCGGACCAATGGAAGCGATTGTAAAGCCCATCTCACCGATAAATTTAAGTTTATCCTGTAAACCTGCAAAATCGCCTCCTGCAAATTTAGTAGGGTCTTTCGTATTTGTATCAAAATCGTTAGTGCCCGAACCATTAAAGAAACGGTCAACGAGTAAATCATAGATGCTTTCTTCTGCAATCGTTCTTGTCGACGCTTCATCAGCATGTGCAACTGGTGTAGCACTTACTAACGAAGTTGCTAGTAACAGCGATGCAGCTGTCGCACTTATCCACTTCTTGAATTTCACTTTTATTCCCTCTCTTTCAAACCAATCCAACGTCATTTTACCAAATAAAATAGTCGCGTCGCTATGATTTCAAAATATTTTCTGAAATTGCAAAATGAATTACGGCAAAAAGGTGTCAACTTCTCCTATAAATTCATTCGGAGGCTTGGTCGGGGGGCTTTAGCAGTTTTCGAGTTACCTGAGCACTTCTTCGACCGATCTGATCACTTTTCTGACGTACCTGATCAGTTTTTGGTGTACCCGAGCGCTTTTCTGGCGTACCCGATCACTTTTCTCGTCTACCCGAGCGCTTTTCTGGTTAACCCGATCACTTCTCTGACCTACCTGAGCACTTTTCCGGTTAACCCGATCACTTTTCTGACCTACCTAAGCTCTTCTTCGGCTAACCCGATCACTTTTCTGGTCTACCCGAGCGCTTCTCCAGCGTACCCGATCACTTTTCTGGTCTACCCGAGCGCTTCTTCGGCTTACCTGATCAGTTTACCTTCCTCAAAAAATAAAAGCCGTGAAGCGAAATCTTCACGACTTTTTCAAACAATTATGCTAAGAAATCTTGACCCATTGGTAATTTGAAGCCTAGGAACAATGTAATGAATAAGAATACTGCAAATAAAATCCAAAACATGCCTGTTGGTTTATTTTTCTTTTGTCGAACTAAAACCATTTCCATCATACCAATAACTAAAATACCACCTAGGAATTTAAAGCCGTAGAGCATACCCATATTGAAATCCATGCCTTTAATGAATAGTGCCCCACCAGTAATGATAATTAAAATGTAGAATAAACGTAATGTCATATGTAAGCCTTTTGACTGCTTGCCCATTAATGCTGCAATTAAAAAGATTACGATTGCAACTACCCAAGTAGTAATATGCAAATGCGTTTGGCTAGTTAAGAAACTCATTATTGTCCCACCTCATATTCTTTTTTCTATCAAACTCTATCCTACCATGTGATGGAAAGGGTTTCAAACATTACAATAGTGTTCATATAATATACATTAATTCCCTCGGCATAATTACGTCCGAATCAGCTGTAATAAGTTAAAAATCCGCGGAGACACACTCACGCGGATTTGAAAAAATTATTCGAAATGATTCACTAACGTGCCGATGCCTTGGATAGATACTTTCACAGTATCACCAGCTTTTAAGAATTGTGGCGGATTCATGCCTTTGCCAACACCCGCTGGAGTACCCGTTAAAATAACATCGCCTGGCTCTAATGTTACGTGCTGAGATAAAATCGATACTAATGATTCTACAGAGAACATCATATCTTTCGTTGAGCCGTTTTGACGTACTTCGTCATTCACTTTTGTTACCACTGTTAAATCTTGTGGGTTCGGAATTTCATCTTTTGTTACAAGGTAAGGTCCAAGTGGACAAGTTCCATCCAAGCTTTTTCCTAAGAAGAATTGCTTATGTTTGTCTTGTAAATCACGAGCTGTTACATCATTAGCAATCGTATAACCAAATACATAATCGTATGCTAAGTTTTTCGGAATATTTTTACCACGTTTGCCAATGACAACGGCTAATTCACCTTCATAATCCATTTTCGATGAAAGATCAGCATGGATAGAAATTGTTTGCCCATCTGCAGCAATAGCAGTCGGAGATTTTGTAAATACCATTAAATCTATCGGTGCTGCCTCTGCACCCATTTCTTTAGCATGTTCATCATAGTTTTTCCCAATACACATAATGTTTTTTGGCGTACGTGGAATCGGTGATAGCCACTCGATTGCTGTAAATTCACGTTTGAAGCTATCAGCACGATCTGATTTTTCAGCGGCTTCTACTAATTTACGAATCTGTTCAACAAAATCAAAGCCTAGTGCAATACCATCTACAATTGAACTTGAAAAAGAAGGGAGAACTTGAAGTTCATTTTGAATAGCGAGTACATCCCATACCGCTTCTTCTTTTTTTACTTTTGGTCCAAAGCTTACATGTCCACCTAATTTAAACGATAAAATTTTCATGATTTTCAGAGCTCCTTCTTTTTTTTACATAATACAACAAAATTATAGAAATTGCCTTACTTTTGCGATAACTATTTTAATTCATAATAATTTGTAGGCTCTTCACCGTAACGTGTGGTTGATTTCGTTCCGACTGGGCGCTTTGCCGCTGACGCTTCGCTTTCGCGCAGAGCAGAGCTTCCTGGTGGCGTCCAATGAGCCGCTTCACTCGCGTTGCTCGCTCCAGGGTCTCGGGGCAACACGATGTTGGTCACGAAGGCGTTATCACAGGATGTGATGCTCTTAGCCTTCGTTCCTCTATTGCTAATCCCCGAGGAGTCGCCCAGTCTCCACTACAATCAACTTATTTACAAATGCTATCCCAAACTTTTTATAATGAGCCAAACTGTATATTCTTAATTATACAAGACGTATTCAGTAACTATATGTTGCCGGCACGCTGAAAATAATTAACTTGCTTTAGTTTTCGCCTTATAAGTTAACTTGCGCCATAAAGCCTCTAACGGGCCTTGTTGCCATTTCGCTAGCCAAATTTCTGCTACAATCATTTGGACAATAATGATACTGACTGCAATTAACACGCCTGTTGTGACGCTTACTTTTCCATACCAGCCAAATCCAAATTGATAAAATAAACATGTGCCAATGATCGATTGAAGGATGTACATCGTTAACGACATGCGCCCCATTTTGGCAAAAGGACTTAATAACTTTGATACAAATGGAAGTAAACAAAGTACAACAATAAGGCCCGTATAGCCAACTGCTAAAATCGGACCACCTATGTATACCTTCAAGTAGTCAAATAAATACGTACGCGTAAACAAGACCGGTAAGCTCTTAATAAAAATACCAGCTGCTAACCCAGCTATTGCTAATACTAGCCAAAGCCATTTTAATTCCCTCGCTCGCTCCACTAAACGCCATTTAGAGGCCGCAGCACCAATCAACATAAATGGTAAAATTGTAAATAATGCCACGAACCACATGCCGATCCCAGCCTGAACAGATAAATCGGTTAAACGTTGCATAAACGCATCCATCCAGCTCCCTGTTCCGTAAGCAGTTATCGCTTGCTCTACCGAAGTAATATCTAAATACTCATCTATTTTCATCGTAAAATGAATATACCCTACAAAAAATAACATAAACACTTGCATAACACCGCTAATCATAATACCGATTGATAATAGCCAAACCGGTTGTAAACGTAGTAAAAGCAGTAAAAATATGCCGCAAAATGCATACATCATCAAAATATCGCCCCACCAAATGAGCACGGCATGGATCAACCCAAATACAAATAAAACAGAAAGTCTTCGTAGTCCTATCGTATAAAAATTTTGTTCACGACTTTGTGCTTTCTGCCATTGCATCGCAAGCCCATAGCCAAATAACATGGCAAACAGTGGATAAAAGCTACTTTGTACATAAATATCCAAATTTTGCTGCCACACTATATCTGACGGTGTTGTAAACCATGATGCCAAATCAATATATGGCATTGGCAAATAAAAGGCAAACATATTAACGAGTAAAATGCCTAGCAAGCTAATACCTCGTAAAATATCTAATGTTGCGTTGCGTTCCTGCAACATTGTTGGTTTTAACTCCACAAAATAGCCTCCCTATCTTATAACAATATGGTGAAAACAGGGCGTTAAGAAGTAGCCCTGTTTCACCGAGTGCACTTATGCATATAAAGCCTGTTCAATATCGAATAAATATAGAACCTTATCACTCACTTTGATGTGAAGGATAGATTCAATCGCTTCACTATAAACTCTGAGTTGGACACCATATCGGTTTATAAGTTCCTTCGTTAATGCTGGTTCCTCCGCAAAATGGGATTGGATACGATCTGTCTTATAATCAAGCAAGATCCATTCACCATTGTCATCCTCACATAAGCAATCAATAATCCCTTGTACAATTTGAGCGTCGCCATCTTCATCTACTCTACTAATCGTAAATGGTAGTTCTCTCCGGATTGTTTTCGCATTTTTAAAACGTTGTCCAATGTCTGTCGTAAAGAAATTATATACCTTTTTACACGGAACGACCTTCCCCTCGGCCTCGGTCAGAAGTTGCCTTGCTACTAAATCAGTGACAAACTCCTGAACCTCCTGTACATTCATAAAGCCGTTTTGTGGTACATGCTGCATGACTGTATGGACAGCTGTTCCCATTTCTGCACCTGTCAGCTGTTTGTCCTGTAAAAACGTTGGACGGGGTGCAACAGTTGTCGCTTTTTGCTTAGAAGGAACTGAAAAGTAATATTCCGGCTCCTCCTGTCGCTGTAGATTTTCTAAACGCTTTATTTCACTGACAGATGTTTTTGAGCGTTTTTGTGTTGATTTTTGAAATGCATATTGTGCTTGAAAGCGCATCGTAATTTCTGACAGCAAAGCTTCGTCCTCTGGCGTTTCTAGCAACGGCTGTACCTCATCCTCTAACGCCTGTATATCATACGCATAATGACTTGTATCAACAGCACGTACCCACCAATGCGATACGTCTTCACATGGCTTATAAGCGGAAGAAGTAATCGATGCAAAATCTTCATGTCTAGCAACTGCAGGTCCAAGCCAATCAAAATAACTATTCGCTCTCGCGCGTAAATACTCCTGTAAAGGGGCATCTGTTGGTAAACTTTGAGCATCTTGCCAGTTATCGAGCGTTTTACGCCAATTTTTCACGGAGCCTACTAAAATAAGTCTCTCCTTCGCACGTGTCATCGCTACGTATAAGACACGCATTTCCTCCGCACGCATTTCAAGCTCCTTTTTCTCCTTTAGCGCTAAAAATGGTAGGGATGTATACGTAATACGGTTTTCTGGATCAATCGCCTTCACAGCAAGGCCAAAATCTTGATCGAATAAATATGGATTATGGAAATCCATTTTATTAAACGGTCTCCCCATCCCAGCAACAAAGACAACTGGGTATTCCAAACCTTTTGAAGAGTGGATCGTTACGAGACGGACAACATCATCCTTTTCTCCAATCGATTTAGCTGTTCCTAAATCATCCCCACGCGTACGCATACGATCAATAAAACGTAAAAAACGAAATAGTCCACGAAAAGCTGTTTTTTCATACATTAAGGCGCGGTCATGCAAAATGCGTAGGTTAGCCTGACGCTGCTTACCATTCGGCATCGCCCCAACCATCTCATAATAATGCGTGTCTAAATAAATTTTCCAAATTAAATCTGACAGTGAACCACGTCGTGCCAAATCCCGCCAGTTTTCAAAGGCTAGCATAAATCGTTGAAGCTTCACAAAAGTGTCAGACTGCACACCATGCCCATCACTGCGAATAAATTGCCGTAATGCATCATAAAATGGCGCTTTTTTATCAGCTAGTCGAATTTTGGCTAACTCATTTTCTGTTAAGCCAACGAATGGAGCGCGCAGCACTGATGCTAAAGGAATATCCTGATATGGATTATCGACAACCTTTAGTACATTCAACATAATCATGACTTCAAGCGCATCAAAATATCCTTTAGAGGATTCCGCATAGAGCGGGATTCCCGCAAGCTTAAATTCCTCGACTAAGTCTGTGGACCATGTCATGGAACGCATTAAAATTACAATATCACTATATTTTAACGGGCGTTCTGTCTTCGTTTTTGTATCGAAAACGGTTGTTCCTTCCTCCATCATCTGCCGAATACGCTCAATAATAAAACGTGCCTCATACTGTGATTTTTTTAATTCCTCTAATTCAGAGGCGTCACTTACAGTATCTTCTTGCTCTTCATCCAGCTCCTCGTCTTCAGGAGGATGCATGATGACTAGCTCTACCGGAACTTCTTGGTCGTCATAGGGTGCTGCCGGCTTTAATGAAGCATTTTCATCATAAAGAATTTCCCCTACACGCTCACCCATAATTTGTGCAAATACATAATTTGTAGCGTTCAACACTTCTTTTCGACTACGGAAATTAGCGTTTAAATCTATACGCATTCCCGTTAAATCTGGTGCTTCTAGAAACTCACTATACTTGCGCATAAAAAGCTTCGGTTCTGCTAAACGGAAACGGTAGATACTTTGCTTGACGTCCCCAACCATAAAAAGATTTCCATCTTGCTCACTACCTGTTTTCACAAGCTGTAAGATGGTTTCTTGAAGCATATTTGTATCTTGATATTCATCAACAAGAACTTCTTTAAAATGGTGCTTTAAATCAAGAGCAACCGGTGAAGGCTGTAATTCGCCTTCGACTTCTACAGTTAATATTTGCAAGGCAAAATGCTCTAAATCTGAAAAATCAATAATTCCTCGTTCTAACTTTGCCATGCGGAACTGTTCACTAAACACATTGGTCAATTCGACTAACGTTCCGATCGTCGGACCCATTAATCGAATTTCTTCAAGCAAGCGCGCAGGAGTCCGAACGAAATAAGTCTCTTTAAGCTTGTTCACAATTTTTTTAGCTGCTTCACGTTTTTTCTTGGCAAGCTCCTGTAGCTCCACATCCACTAAAGCATCCTTTGATACACGCTTTAAAGTTGACCATTTTACCGTTCCAAAATAATCAAAAAGTTCTTGCCACGTTCCTTCACGACTAATGCGAATACCTTCCTGAATCATGGTAAAATCCATTTCGGCGGTTTCAGCATATGGTGCAGGTCCCTCGGGCTGTAGTGTAATCGCACGCATTTCTGAAATTAATACGAATGCCTCCTCAAGACTATGCTTGACTGTTAACTTCACATATTTCGACAGCTCTAAATCATCAATTGTCACGTCCGCTGCTAAGTCATATGTCTCTGGTAGACTACGAAGCCATTTTTGAGGCTCTGCATGCACACGGGACGTATCATAAAGCTTGCTTATTAATGTTTCTATTGCTTGATCATCACGATCCGATGTAAAACTATCAACAAGACGATAGATTGCCTGAACCTGTGCCTCATCTTCAGAATCGTAAGCATCCTCTAAAACCTCTGCTAATATATCATCCCTTAGCAAAGCAACCTCTGCCTCATTCGCTATACGAAAGCCTGGGTCAATATCTAGCATATAGGCATACTGCTTAACAATGGCTAAACAGAAGGAATGCAACGTTGAAATTTGCGCTTTATTAACGAGGCTTAGCTGACGTCGCAAATGGTTGGAAGTTGGATTTTCTGCAATAGCCTTCTCAAGTGCCTCCGCCATACGGTGACGCATCTCAGCAGCGGATGCATTTGTAAAGGTTACGACAAGTAACTCGTCCACATTGATAGGGTTCTCTGTGGCAACAACCTTTTCAATCATGCGATTAATGAGTACTGCCGTTTTACCGGAGCCTGCCGCAGCCGATACAAGTGTATCCTGACCACTTGCATAGATGGCCTTCCACTGATCGTCAGTCCATGTCACTTCCGCTGGCTTTTCAGGTATTTTTTGTACCAACTTACTTCATCTCCTTCCGAATTTTCTCGACGATATCATTCGGTTTTGCTTGTTGTAACTGACGATAGCTTTGCTTACCATCAGATGGGTCAAATTGACAAACAGCTGTAAATTGACAGTAGTCACAGGCTGTTTTTGTTTTCAGTTTATAAGGACTAATAGAGGTATCCCCTGCTAATATCCCATCCCCAGCTTCTTGATGCTTGCGTCGTACAAAATGCTGTAGATTTTTCATATCATTAACAGGGACGATGCGTGACTGAGATTCTGACGGTGTCCCATCTTTTTTCATATAGACAGGAATAATTTTTGAATGCCCACTCGATTCCTCTAATTGCTCGTCCATCGATAAAATGGCCTCCGCATTTTCTGACAAAAGACCTTTCATTTTGTATTGTTTTAAACGATCTTCCTCAATTTCGCTGTCGCTTAAATCCTTATCAAGCTTAAGCATTGGGTTGTGTACATGTACATACAGAACCCCAGCTGGCTCCGTTTCACCTGGTAGCCAATAAGAGGCATTTTCCATTGCTACATCTAAATACGTTAGTACTTGTAGAGACAATCCGTGGTAAACCTCATTCAAATCTAAATCACGTGCTGATGATTTATAATCGACGATCCGTAAATAAGAGCGGTCATCAATAGACGCACTATCCACCCTATCAATACGACCCCGCATAAACATTTTCTGACCACCTGTTAAATCAATTTCAAGTGGTGGTAGCTGTTCATTTTGTCCCGGCCCAAATGATGCCTCAATGGCAATTGGCTTAAAGTGAGATACATTGGCATGCTGCGTAAGTGCCGTCATTGTTCGCTCGACAATACGAATAAGCTTGCGTTGAATGTAACGATAACGCGCACTTGACAGTAAGATTTGATGTGAAAATACCGGCACAATTTGCTCTACGGCTTGTCGTGCTAATTGTTTAATTTGCTGCTGTGTTAAACGAATCCATGATAGTTGCAGACGGTGGGTCTCTTCAGTAATCCATTTCAATGCCTCATGGAATAAATCACCCATTGCAAATGTTTCTAGTCTGTACTCTGCCCGCTCTTCTAGATGAAGCCCATACGTTGTAAAATGTGAGAATGGGCATCGGAAATATTTCTCAATACGCGACACACTCGAAGTTAACTTTTGACCATACAATTCCTGCGTAATGTAGTTTTCTAATGGCTCTGCTTCATTTTTATGTGTGATTGGATGTAACACTCGTTCATAAACAAGTGCCCAATAAGGGTCCTGTTTATAAAATTTTTGTAAAGCAAGCCACTCTGGCGCTAGCTCCCTGCTATGTTCAGCTTGGCGTTTTTGCACCATTAAATGTGCCAAAGCTGTACGAGGATGACGAATATACGGCATAGCATTTTCATCCAGTAATTCAATTGGATCCATCACCACTCGCTCGACTTCAACACCGCTCAATAGGCCTGCCGTTTTATCGTTGCCGATAATTTTCTTGATATAGAGTGAGGACAATAGCGCCTTGCCCTCTTCATCTGCCGTTGGGTAGGACATATATAATTTATCGGAGGGTGTCGTTAAAGCACGATATAACAAGAAATTTTCCTGCAGCAAACGATTTTTAGATGTTGGCGCAAGCTCATAACCAATTTGACTAAACCATTCACGTTCAGTATCTGATAGCAATCCCTCATAATCCATACGTGTTGGATAGACTCCATCATTCATCCCTAAGACAAAAGCGACTTTTATATTCGATAAACGAGCTAAATCAACTGTCGCTACCATAACCTCATCTAATGTAGGCGGGATACGCGAAAATTCTAATGTATCAAAGCCCTCATCTAAAATTTTCGCCGCTTCCTCTACGGACATCTCCTGCTCACCAAACATATAAACAAATTGATCGAGTACTGCAATCCATTCTTTCCACGCTTGATCATGCTCACTTGCAGCTAATGCGTCTCCCCGATCAAGTTCACGGTCCTTCATTGCTTGAAGCTTTTCATAAACATTTAAACCCTCAATCAACTCAAATAAAGCTGTCGCTACGTCTCGGCATGTTGTCGCTACTTCCAGCTTGTCCTGTAATACTTTAAGCGGTTGACGAACTTCATCACGAATAGCCTCGATTTCTGCCTGCATCGCCCGTTCTTCGTCCGTTTGCACCCGTGAATGGAATTCAAGTCCACGATACTTTTTGAAAAACCAGCGAGCCTCCTCAAACCAGCGCTCACCAAAGATACCCTGTGCTAAACAATAATTTTCTAAACGATCCGCACGTTCTCGCCAAACATTTAACTCAGCATGTAACGGGAAAAATAAATCTGTTTTCACACTACGAAAAACCGGTTCATATTTCCAATTGGAAGTAATAACCTCTAAAGCAGATCGACTAAGCTCAATTAAAGGATGATGCAGCATCGTCTTTTTCGAATTTGTAAAAATAGGAATATCATATTGTTGGAAAATTGTTGTAATAAGTGGGTCATAGATTTCTGCTTGTCTATAAAGAAGTACGATATCTTGATAACGATACCCATTCTCTCTTGTCAACTTTGTTATTTCCCGGGCAATGGCATGTATCTCCGCACGTCGATTAGATGCTTCAAATACCATGACATCACCTGAAGTTTCTTTCGTTTGAGGCACCATATCCGCAAAGTTATTTTCCATATGTTGTAAATCCCTCGATTGAAAACGATACGTATTGTAGAAATGCAATGGTGCATCCACTTCAATGCCTTCTTCATAGGCAATGTCGTGTAAACGTTGGTTCGTAGAAGCGGCTTCATGGAATAAAGATTGCTCATCATACACTTCTTCGATATGGTCAAAGGGCAGAACTACAGTTACCTGTTTCGTTACCTTTAATAACTCTTTTACAAGCTCTAATTCTCTTACTGTAAATGCTGTAAAACCATCTATATAAATGGACGCCTGCTTCATCGTCTCAGAGTGTTTTAGTTGCTCGGTTAAAATTGGATAATATCCCTCACTATCGACATATGTCGTGCCAAGTCGTTCCTCCAAAGCTTGTAAAACAACTTGTAAATCATTCGTCTTCGCTTGCAATGTATTAGGCGCATCAATGGCCTGCAAAGAGGCTGTCACGTCCGCTAACACCGTACTATTTACACTATAACGACTAAACTCTCGTAATAACGATTCAATTTCCTCCGTAAAGCCCCGTTTCCCAGCTGCTTGTCGAAATAACGAAAACTCACTTTTTTGTTCCTCTAAAAGTTTACGAATAAGCATTCGATAGCCATAGCCGTTTACTTCTTTTCGAGCAATACCACCCGTTTCCTGTAATACTAGCCATGCTAATCGTTTAAAGGTCATGACCTGCGCACGGATTAAGCCTTGTAAACCATGCTTATTCGTAAGCTCATACTCCGTTGAATACGACATCTGGTCAGGTACAATCACAAAAATTGGATGACCTAACGGATCTGATTTTAGTTGCTCGACAATCTCCTGATGAATAAACGTTGATTTACCCGTCCCTGAACGTCCTGATACAATTCGCAATGTCATGTACTTTTCTCCTCCTGTTAAAATCTATTTAAAAAAAGTGATAGTTGTTGTGAACATTTGGGCTTGGCTGGGTCTACCTGAGCGTTTTTTGCACTGACCCGATCACTTTGCTGCTCTACCTGATCACTTTTCGCACTGACCCGATCACTTTGCGGTCCTACCTGATCACTTTTTGCACTAACCCGATCATTTTGCTGCTCTACCTGATCACTTTTCACATTGCCCCGATCACTTTCCTACTCTACCTGATCACTTTTCACATTGCCCCGATCACTTTCCTACTCTACCTATGCATTTTAAATATTTTATCTAAGCGCTACTCAATGTTTTTCGAGTATTGCATACCATTTTGTAAAATCAATTTCGCTTTGGCGTAATTGTATCTGACACACAGAAAATATTTTCTGCATGAAGATAAAAAACCCCTTCTCTCATTTTACATGATAAAAGGGGTTAGATGTGCATATTCAACTTTCATTGATAATGATTTTTCGTCAATTTTCGCGCTTGTTTTAAATCTTTCTCTACACGCGCGTTTAAGCGTTTCTCTATTAGCTTGCCAATCCACCAAAGCACGACAATCGCAACAGCCGCAATAATCAGTCTTATAGGGCTTGTTAGGAGCGCCTTTAAATCGTAACCAAGCACACTCATACCTAAAATCATAACGAACTTCCCAGCCAATAACACCACTAAATAAAACTTTTTATGAATATGAGATAGCCCCGCTACAATGTTTACAATGACTGATGGCGTAAAAGGAAAACAAAGTAACACAAACAGCGGACTAATCCCATTCATATCTACCCATTTTATTAGCTGCTGTACTTTTTTACTGCCTGTTACAAATTTAAGCCTTGGATGCTTGCCATAATGACGGACAAGTAAAAATACTGCATAAGAACCAGCTGCAGAACCTATCCAAGATAATAAAAAACCTAACCATAAACCGAATGCACTCGCATTGGCAACAACGAACACGACCAAAGGTAAAAATGGTAAAAACGCTTCTATAAAAGGTAGTAATAAACCAATGACCGGGCCAAGCGTTCGATATTGCGCTGCAATTTGCTCAATATTGTCTACAGTAAACCATTCACTCACAATCGACACCTCTATTTATATTGCAATATTAAATGTAAAATCGTTAGCTTTTCCGAAGTATTTTTATACTCATGTGGCTGATGCCCTGAGAATACTAGTGTATCCCCTTCTTCCAGGAATTCATGCATCTCCCCAGCAGAAATGGTAGCTTGTCCTTGGATGACAGTTACGGTTTCCTCTACCCCTTCTGTATGAGCCTCACTCCTACTAAAAGCACCAGGCTCCATTTCAATCTTATAAAGCTCCCAGCCGCGTTCGGGATTATAAGGAATAATGGAATACACACGATAGCGTCCTTCATCTTCATCTACATGTGGTGCATCCTTACTACTATATTTCATGAAATGTGCTGTCGGTGCTTGCAATAGCGAAGAAAATGAAGTGCGCATTCCTGCAGCTATTTTCCAAATCGTTGATACTGTAGGATTTGCCTCTCCTTTTTCAATTTGTGCAAGTTGCGCTTTACTTACTCCTGTAGCCTTGGCAACATCATCTAAGCTTAAATGGCGCTGCTGCCGGATCTTCTTTAATTGGAATGCTAAATTCCGACTCATTTGTTCCATATTAATTCACCAATCTCTATTGTTTATTTTATAAGACATATGTATACTTTAATAAACATCAAGAACTATCAAACTATTCCATCATTAGTATACATGGAAATTTTTAAGAAAGGACGATCTATTTATGACAAGTACAACTGATTTTCAGAAGGACATAGTAAACACGCCAGATGATAGCTTTTTACAAGGCGTTAAAGATTGTATTCCCACTTTACTCGGTTATATTAGTATAGGACTCGCTTTCGGTGTTGTAGGTTCCGCTTCGGGCTTATCTGTACTCGAAATAGCACTTTTAACGATACTCATCTATGCAGGTTCCGCACAATTTATCTTTTGTGCACTTCTTTTAACAAATAGCCCTGCTTCTGCTATTATTGTAACCATTTTTGTTGTAAATTTACGCCATTTACTAATGAGTTTAACAATAGCCCCTCATTTCACACGCTACTCCATGCTAAGAAATGTTGGTTTCGGTACGTTATTAACCGACGAAACATTTGGTGTGGCAGTTACAAAGCAAATGCAAACGGGTAAGCTGCATGGCAAATGGATGGATGGCCTGAATATAACGGCTTATTCATTTTGGATTCTTTCTTGTGTAACTGGCGCATATTTAGGTCAATGGGTAGCAACTCCTGAGAAATGGGGCTTAGATTTCGCATTGATTGCTATGTTTGTGGCACTTCTTGTTCTTCAGCTTAGCAGTATAGGTAAAAATAAAATAATGCATTATCTTATGTTAATCGGCTATATGGTTGTCATTATGTATGGTCTTTCTTATATCGTGCCTTCGCATGTGGCTGTTCTTCTTTCAACAGTTATTGTAGCAACTATAGGGGTGGTGACAGATAAATGACGACGTCCGCTACTATGGTATGGCTCATCATTGGCTGTGCACTTGTTACCTGGCTACCACGTATTATTCCGTTTATATTCGTCCGAAATGTCAAACTACCAGAGGTTGTCTTAAAATGGCTAAGCTTTATCCCAGTTTGTATTTTGAGTGCTCTGGTAATTGAAAACTTACTGGATACTGAAAGCGGAAAAATTGTTTCACTCGATTGGCCTGTATTTATTACATTTGTGCCAACACTTATTATTGCACTTGTGACCAAAAGCTTATCTATTACAGTTGTAGCAGGGGTTATCATTATGGCAGCCGTAAGATTTTTCATGTAAAAAGGTCAGTCGTAAAAGTGAGAAAACTATCACTTTTTGACTGACCTTTTATAGTAACTTAAACTGTACCTTTGTTTTTTTTCATTTTACTGGCTAGCCAAAAGCCTACTGTTAATGAAAAAGCATCGATGACGAATATAATAGGTGGTGAAGTGTATCCCGCATAAACAGATGCCGCAATAAGCGCAATTGCCAATATGAAAGCAACATACCGGTTAAACGTAATTCTAGTAAACAATAATACGAGTAATGCTGGTAAAAATAACGCTAACATCATTTTCCCGAAAACATCCATCATATATCCCTCTGCTCAGCTAGTAATAATCCAATACGATAATGATCATTGCTATAGATAACATGCTGGGTTAAGCGAATTTCATTGTTACGATCTACTACTTCTAGACGACAATGTGCAGCATTTAATTGCAAAGCCTCGTATAAATCATTTTCAGTAAAAATGGCCTGACCGTTTACTTTACGAATACATTCACCTGCTAGCAAGCCCATTTTTTCAGCTGGTGAATCAGGTAAAACTGCCGCAATAATAGCTCCCTTTGAACTAGGAGCAACCGCATAAATGTCCGTTTTATCTTGCAACGCATAGTAGATTGAAATAATGATACGAATCACCGCACCAATTGCCAACGTGATAAAGCCGATAAATGGCTCCAAAGCTGCAGCAAGTCCACCTATTAAAATGAACTGCCCCAGTATGAGTACTGCTCGGCCAATTTTAGGCAATTGCAAAGCCGGTAATTCTTTTCTAGAAAGCTTTGAAAAGCCTAAAACAAGTGGAAATAGTACGAGTGCAAAGTTACTCTCCCCCAATGTAAATTGTGGCCAATAAGGGAAATCTACCGGTATAACATCCCCAGGTATGACAAAGAAAATAGGCAAAACCCATACATTTCTTGAACGATAGACAATTGCCTGCATACCTCTCTTCGTCTTTTCAATCCCCGGTGTCGTGACCCTCATGGCTGTTCGACGAATGAACATAGCCTCAGCAATCACACCTAGACCTGCTAAAATCGTAATCGTTATAATGGAACCATCTAATAAATTGACACCTTCTAACGAAATTTTCCACCAAGAAAATGTCCAATTATAATGGTACATCAACCACATAGCTAGCGTCGCAAGCCCCATCGTATAAATAGGTGACAGCGCATTGATGAAGAACAATAATAGCGCCAACACAGAAATAACGATTAAAATCATTAAAAAAGTTTTTGGTACAGTTAAACCTAAACCAACACTTATTAATGAAATAAGTAGGGCATTTAACCAACCATATTTCCATTGAACAATTAGCTCTGTCCAACCCCAAACAATACGTCTATTAAAAAATTTCCGCTCCTGCTTTACACGACGATAACCTAATAAAACCGCAAATAAAATTGCGATATACAATAATGGGTTAATTAAAAAGCGGCCAATCGCTGTTACAATTTCTATTAATATATCACTAACCATACGAACACCCGCCATTCTATCTTGAATACTATGAATTTATTGTATCAAACGACTACACTCTTGCGTAGTACAATCTAGTAGAAAGCTGCTATTCTTCCTTTTTTATCGTATTCAGCGGGTGTTATGTTAAATGAAATGGTTGCTCAGCTGTGTAGATGAACCATTAGAAGCCTCTTCCTCTGTACAAAAAAATAGTATTTATTCTTCAATATTGTGCAACAAAAAGCTTGTCGCCATTTGGAACTGTAAATCATTTTGACGATCCTCTTTATATTTTTTCAACGTTTCATTTAAGCTGTTAAAGAAGGTAGTGTCTATATTAAAATCACCTTCTGCCTTTTTCAATTTCTTATCTTCACGATAAAGCTTAACAGCCTCCTCCGTCGATTCATCCAAATAACCGTCTAAACGAGCAATTTTATAGCCTAGCTTTTTCAAAGCATTTTGTGTATAAGCAATTTCCTCACTCATATCGCCCGCTTTAAACTTTCCAGATAACGGATGCATTTGGAAAGCGAATAGTTCATTCGGTTCAACGACTAAATTAGCCTCAATACCTTGCCCATGAATCCATTCGCGCTTTGGTGTCAGCCATTTATTTGTGGACAATTTAAGCTCCCCACCATTTTTCAGAGACCAAGACTCCTGCACTGTTCCCTTCCCAAAACTCTTGACACCCACAAGGGAAGCACGTCCCCAGCTTTTTAAAGCACCACTCAATACTTCACTAGCAGATGCACTGCCCGCATTCTGTAAAACAACAATCGGCATTTTGTACATCGTTTGCAAATATTTTTCATCAAAGCTTTTTGATTCCGTTTTTAACGGTTCCATAGCACCTTCAGCATTTTGCATATAGGCAAACACTTTGCCATTCTCTAATACTGTGCTCAGTAGCGCTGCGACGCTATGTAAATAACCACCTGGATTATCCCGCACATCGATGACGATCCCCTTTACATCTTTCCGAAGCAACTTACTCGTTTCGGCAACCCACTCATTCGCCGTTTTCTCACCAAAAAGTGAGATTTCTACATAACCTATCGGCGTATTTTCTACATTCACTACTTCGCTCGTTACGGTTTTATTGGAAATTGCTGCTCGTTCCATCGTCATTTTAATATGTTTATCTTCACTTGGACGATAGACGACAATCGTTACTTTCGTTCCCTTTTCTCCTTGAATTAATTGCATTAATTCACTCATCTTTTTACCATCTACCCGAACACCATCAACTTGTACAATTTCATCAAGAGAGCGCATTCCTGCTTTATCTGCTGGGGACGAACGGACAGGAGACACAACAATAAATTTCCCGTTATTTTCAGTTAGCTCGATCCCAATGCCCACTCTTTCCTCGGCCAACATTTGTCGGTGTTGTTCTGCCTCTTCCTTCGAATAATAGGTGCTGTAAGGGTCCTTAATAGCATCTGCCATACCACGAAGCGCGCCCTCCACTAAAACATCCTTTTTCGTACTGTATACAGATTTTTTCTCAATTAAATTCAACGCTTCATTAATCGAATCAACCTCAGCAACAACCGGCTCCTTTTTATCCCCTAAATGAAACCAGTCAAAATAAATCCCACTACCTAGCAATAGACTACTGGCAAGTACGCCGAAACCAGCCATTATTTTGCGCAAACCTTCCCTCCTCCGTCTCTTTACTGTATGAATCTTATTTTTCAAACATACAAGATTCAGCTTCAAATAATTTGTTGAATACTATGATTTTTGTTTCGCGAGTATTCTATTGCAATTCACAAGTATTTATCTTCCTTGCGTGAGCATTCTATCAACAGTCGCGGGTATTTCCCTTCCTTCCGCGGGTATTCTATCAACATTCGCGGGTATTTTCCTTCCTTCCGCGGGTATTCTCGCCATTCGCGGGTATTTACCCTGCTTCCGCGGGTATTCTGTCCTCATTCGCGGGTATTTACCTTCCTTCCGCGGGTATTCATTCACAACTCGCGGGTACTAATATGTAAGGAAATATTTACATAAAAAAAATCTGCTTCGTTTCTTCCAGAAAACGAGCAGATTCTTCGAAATTTATGATTTGGTTAGTCTAATGCATCTACATAGCTTTTTAACATTTCTACATTCATCGGCCCTTTAATAGCACGTTGAATATATCCATTTGAATCAATAAAATAGGTTGTAGGAATGACTAATATTTGATAATCGAAGCCTACTGTGCCTTTCTGATCGAGTAAAATAGGAAATGTTAAATCGAAACTATCTCTAAATGTCATGACAGAATCTATTTTTGCGTCCTCTGTAACATCTCGTTCAGACGTTGTTAAATTGACAGCTATTATTTCTACATTATCTTTTTTAGCATATTGTTCATAATAATTTTGCATATGTGGCATTTCAGCTTTACATGGTGGACAATAGGTTGCCCAAAAATTTAACACGACTTTTTTTCCACGAAAATCACTCAAGGTCATGTCTTCGCCATCCAAACTTGTTAACGTAAAATCCGGTGGCGTATCTCCATTTTTCAATCCAACTTTTCGCTCTTCCATTTCTTTTCCTAAAGAAGCTGCTTCGATTTCACGATCCTTATCAATCTGCTGTTTAACATATGTACCAATCATCGCGACTACTAATAACACGACGATAAGTAGTCCAATATTTTTTTTCATTCCTTACCTCCGAATAATTTAGTTACGTCAGCAAAATGCTGTATTACTATACCTACTATAAGTAATAGGACGCTCACCCCAACAGCCGGTTGCCAAAAACCATGTGGCTGAAAGAAGGCAACAATCATTAGAGCAATCGTATATAAAAATAAAGCACGTTTGATCACTGTTATTTTCCATAGTATGAGGATTGTTACTGTACTTAGCACAATTAAAGTAATCCATTCGCTACTTGTTTGATTATCATTTAATAACACCACAAGCCATTGATAGATCGATTGCGTTAAAATGATCGCCCAAGTACAGGCAGTAATTCCAGTTGCGTCAAACCGATCTTTTTTGTTCTTCCGCCAAAGCTGTAGCGATGCTGCGATTGTTCCTAAAAAGACACCAATTGTTCCACCATTGAAATAAAGGAGCACAAATGGTTGAGCGATAACAGCTTTAAAATCAGTAATAATTATGCTGAATTTCCAAACGAGAATAAAGGTAAAAACGACGTCCCCATATACCTCCGCCCACCTCTTCGTAAATTGCACCCGTAAAACTAGCCATACAATGAAAAATGCCACAAGAAGAGCAACAGCTGTTGCCGGTAATGTTAATGTCCGAATAGAGAACCATTCTGTATTATTCAACTAATAAATCCTCCACAAGAAAAGATAGGTTCAGCATAGCATATAATCTTTCTAGGAACCGCCATTTTACACTGTGTTCAAAAAATCTCCCTGAAACATCAAAAAAATAGACTTTTTATGAGCAATTTTATTGAAATACCCTACAAGGTATTTAAGTGTAGTTTTATCCGTCGCTTTCAATTTACACAGAAATATAAAAAAAGCTATACATTAGAAAAATCCTAATGTATAGCTTGCACAATTTTTAGATTGGAATATATTTTAATGGATTGTCGCTTCCGACAGCTTGTCCTCTCCAAGGACCGATGTGCACTTCAAAGTGTAAGTGTGGTCCTGTTACACGTCCTGTATTACCCATGGCAGCAATTTGTTGACCTTGGGATACTACCGTGCCAACACCAACGTTAAAGGAACTTAAGTGTGCATACACTGTCGTATAGATTTGACCGTTGATAGAATGTGTAACGATGACACAATTACCATACGTGCTAAGTGGTGCAGCATATGAAACAACACCGTCAGCGGCTGCCCAAACTGGAGTACCAATACTATTGGCAAGATCAATACCATAATGGAACTCTGAACCGCCAAATTCACGCCAGCCATAAGTCGATGTTAAACGACCATTTGTTGGTTTAACCCAAGTACCACTCGATGGTGGAGCAGTGACTGTTGAAGACCCAGATCCAGCAGACCCAGCAGATCCCCCACCCTTATTACTTGAATTAGATGCCTTGGCTGCGGCTGCGGCCTTGGCTGCAGCTGCTTTACGTTTCGCTTCTTCTTGACGAGCAATTTCAGCTAAACGATTTTGCTCATTAATGATTTTTTGTTGTAATTCAGAACTGATCTCAAGCGCCTCAGAATATTCTTTCTCAAGCAATACTTTTTCTGATTTCAGCTTTTCTTGTTCTTTTTCTAATTGATCAATTAATTTGTTTTTCTCAGTTTTCTGTCCATCCAATGACGCTTTTAAACGATCAAGCTCAGCTTTTTTAGCTTCAAGCTTTTGGCGTTTTCCTTCTAAGACTTGTTTTTGTTCCTCTAATTTTTTCTTGTCTTCTTTTTGGTCGCGGATAATTTGTCGATCCGCTTCAAGCAATGTATTTACCGCAGAGAATCTATCAATAAAATCTACGAAGCTATTAGAACCAAGCAATACGTCTAAATAGCTAACGGAACCACCCGCTTGAATGGCACGAGCACGCTCCTCTAACAATAAATCACGCTCTTCAATTTTTTTCAGAAGCTCATTAATTGAATCTTCTAGCGCTTTTATATCTTTATTTGTAGATTGAATTTCTGTCCATACATCTTTAATATTATTATTCGTTTTGTCAATTTCGGCATTTAGTGTTTTAATTTGATCTAATAATTTTTGTTGCTTATTATCATTCTCAGAAATAGCATTTGATTTATTATTGATGGATGAGTTTAAGCCATTTTTCTTTGATTCAATTTGTTTTTTTTCATCTTTTAAATCCGATAAACTAGTTGCATACGCTGATGGAGTTTGGATAAAAAGAAATAGTGCAGATGCTGCAGCAAGTGTTTTCATTGAGTGTTTCGCCATACTTTTCACCGATTGAACTCCTTTTCGACTGTTTTTTGGTTGATTGTCATAAACGAAAGCTAAATTTTTAAGAACTTACGTACTGACATGAAACTTCCCCAAATTCCGATTAATACACCGATGAGTAATAGTAGACCGCTTACTTCGTACACAAGAGGTGAGAAATCAAGCACTTGAACAAGTTCGCCTTTTAATCGAGGCGCAATAATTTTATATACATTGTGGTAAAGGGTTGCGATGACCGCAATCGGAATAATAGAACCTAAAATTCCGAGCCACATTCCTTCTAATAAAAATGGGATACGCACGAATGAATTCGTTGCTCCGACAAGCTTCATAATTTCTATTTCATCACGACGTGCAATAATAGTAATTCGAATCGTGTTAGAAATTAAGAAGATCGCTGTAAATAATAATCCTAAAATAAGAACTATCCCTACGTTACGGCTAATATTTATGAAATTAAACAGCTTTTCTACTTTGCCTTCACCATACATAACTTCATGTGTATACTCAAATTTATCAATTTTTTTAGCAACAGTAGCTGTTTGCTGAGGATCAGAAGCCTTCACATAAATAACATTACGTAATGGGTTACTTTGCTCAAATAACTTAAAATCGTCCCCAAAGTCTTTTACTAATTTCGTTAATTCATTTTCCTTTGTCGAAAAGTTCATCTCTTCGACATCTGGCAATTTCTTGATTTTTTCCATGAGCGCTTTTTCAGCAGCTTTGTCCGCTGTTTCATCAATTAACACTTTAATTTCAACATCGTTCTCTAAATCAGATGCGACTTTATTTAAATTCATCATAATAAGCGCGAATACGCCTACTAATATTAATGTAACTGTAACTGCACTTACTGAGGCAATAGTCATCCAGCTATTACGGCCAAGGGACTTAAAACTTTCTCGGAAGTGACGTTTTAATGTATTAAATTTCATAGCCGTAGTCACCTCCGTGCTCATCACGGACAATCATTCCGCCTTCAATTGCAATTACTCGACGACGAATCGTATTGACGATTTCGCGGTTATGGGTGGCCATCACAATAGTTGTCCCTCTTGCATTAATTTCTTCGAATAAATTCATAATGTCCCAAGATGTCTCAGGATCCAGATTCCCAGTAGGTTCATCCGCAATAACGACTTTCGGCACATTCACAATAGATCGTGCAATCGACACACGCTGCTGTTCGCCACCTGAAAGTTCATTAGGGAACATTCTTGCCTTTTGCTTCAGTCCCACAAGCTCTAAAACTTCCATTACACGACGGCGAATTTCTATTGGGTCTTCCTCGATTACCTCTAGTGCAAACGCTACGTTTTCATAAACACTCAAACGAGGTAGCAGCTTGAAATCTTGGAAAACAACGCCAATTTGACGACGTAAATAAGGCACTTTTTTATTTTTCAATTCAGCTAAATTTATACCATTAACAGTAATTTCTCCAGAAGTAGCTTTTTCCTCACGGTACATTAATTTAATGAATGTAGATTTACCTGCACCACTGGGACCTACAACATAAACAAATTCACCTTGCTTTATGTTAACGGAAAGCCCATTTGTCGCAACAACGCCATTTGGGTACTTCTTTGTCACATTTTTCATTTCTATCATATCTAAACCACCTAAATCTCTTACCCTGTAAGAGGTATTTCGTTACCTATTATAGCATTCAATTTCTCCCTTTATTATTACAGTTTCATTTCATTACATGGTAGTTCCTGTTATTTCGTTATCAGATTGCCATAAAAGTATTATAATTTCGACATACAAAAAAACAGAATTCGATGCCATTTGAGGAAAGTCGATTTCTGCCTTTCTAACGTTTTTAAACAGCAAAAAAGCATTCAATGCTATGCTAGTGCGCATAGCCTGAATGCTTTTTGTACTTAAACATGCTGTTCGTCAGTTGTTGTGTAGCGTACTAAAACTGCACCTGTTTTAGATTCACCTTCGATAAATAGACGATTAGCATTCTCTACTTCTTTATCAAAACGTACTACTTTTGATAAAAATTGATCTTGCGATTCAATCTTTGAGGCATCTTGTATACCAACATCTACTTTACCAAAATTCGTAACAATTTTACCGCTTAACGATATTGTACGTGGCACATACAATTCAACAGCTCCTGCGACCGTTTGTGCTTTGATTTTCGATGAATTAGTTGAGCAAGTTGTAACAACAACATGTCCATTAACCGATTTTGCTTCAACTTCATCCAATGCGCCATCTAAATAAACACGGCCATTCATTGTTTCAGCCTCTAAATCTTTACCACGAACATTTGTTAATTCAATCGATCCATTAGATGAATCCACTTCTGCCTTTCCAAAGTTAAATTTAGAGCCTTTAATCGCACCGTTTAATGTCTTTACTTTTAATTGCTCGAAATCCGTATCTTGTAAAGTTACACTACCATTCATTAAACGTACTGATAACTTTTCTAATTTATCCTTTGGAACAAGTACTTTAACATTTGCTTGAACAAGCTTAAGTTGACTTAAAATTCGTAGTGAATCTCCATCTTCCTTCACAACGAATTGCTCTAGGAAGTTCGCACGCGTTTCTTCTTCGCTATCATTGATAAGTGGTGCCTTTACTTTGCAAATGACTTGGAAGCTATCTCCTTCAGCCGTTTCGACTGCAAAATTGCCATTCGGTAATTCAACAATTACTTTTTCTATATGCTCAGCTGCAACTTCTTCCGTATGTGTAAACTCGAATTTATCACCAAATGGGGAAGTTACATCAAATTCTTTGACCTTTTTTACCGCTGTATTCATCATATCCATAAAGAGTGAACCAATTTGTGTTAAATCTTTACGGAAATCTCGCATTTCTTCTTGGACGTATTTAGAGAAATCCTCATCTTTTTGCGGTTGTTCGTCTTTGTCATTTTTATCTTTAAATACTGACTCTTTTTCTGTTGGGGAATGTTGGCCCTCGTTTGACACATCATTCATAACATTTTGAGTGGACTTGCTAGGTTGCTCTAATGCTTCTAATAATGTAATCGCCTCTTGCGCTGAAATCGTTCCTTTTTCCACAAGTTCTAAAATTCGTTGACGTTCATTTTGCATAATTAAAATAGCCTCCCTCAGTTCGTTATATTATTTATACGAAACATATTGTGAAAAGTTTCACCAAAAAATGAGAAATTGGGAATATATCTTTTTTAGGTCCACTATCCGTTCCAGCTAGAGCACACAGCCTTCACTACAATCAATTTGTCCACATTATATACGTTTTATCAGAATGTCATCCAACTTTTGAAGTTTATCGACTAACTTTTATGATTTATCGACCAACTTTTGAGTTTTATCGACCAACTTTCACGTTTTATCACCCAACATTTGAGTTTTATCGACATCCACCTGCTGGGCACACAAAAATAATCAGTGGGGAAACATCCCCACTGATTAAAGTTTCATTTTATTGAGTAGCCTTGGCCAAAGCAGCTTCCATACGCGCACGATCTCTTGTTAATATTGGCTTTAAGTATTTACCTGTATAAGAGCCACTGGCTTCAGCGACTTCTTCTGGTGTACCTGTCGCCACAATCGTACCACCTTTGTCTCCGCCTTCTGGTCCTAAATCGATAATGTAGTCTGCTGTCTTGATGACATCTAAATTATGTTCGATGACTAGTACTGAATCGCCGTTTTCTACAAGACGTTGTAAAACAACGAGTAGGCGTGCAATATCATGTGCATGTAAACCGGTTGTCGGTTCATCTAAAATATAGAATGATTTACCTGTTGAACGACGGTGTAATTCTGAGGCTAATTTGACACGCTGTGCCTCACCACCAGATAAAGTTGTGGCAGGTTGTCCTAATTTCATATAGCCTAAACCTACATCCACGATCGTTTGTAACTTACGCTGGATTTTCGGTATATTTTCGAAAAATACAACTGCATTTTCGATCGTCATATCTAAAATATCTGCAATGCTCTTATCTTTATATTTCACTTCAAGTGTTTCACGGTTATAACGCTTCCCATGACAGACTTCACATGGTACGTAAACATCTGGTAGGAAATGCATTTCAATTTTTATAATACCGTCACCACGACAAGCCTCACAGCGGCCTCCCTTAACGTTGAAGCTAAAGCGACCTTTTTTATAGCCGCGTACCTTTGCTTCATTTGTTGCTGCAAAAACATCTCGAATATCATCAAAAACGCCTGTATACGTAGCAGGATTTGAGCGAGGTGTCCGACCGATTGGTGATTGGTCAATATCAATGACCTTTTCTAGCTCCTCAATGCCCGTTACTTCTTTATGTTCGCCAGGCTTCACCTTTGAACGATTAAGCTTTTGAGCTAATGACTTATATAAAATTTCATTAATTAGCGTTGATTTGCCTGACCCCGAAACCCCTGTAACCGCAACGAATAAACCAAGCGGTACATCAACCTTCACATTTCTAAGATTATTTTCCTTGGCACCTTTAATCGACAATTTGCGCCCATTCGGTTTGCGGCGCTCAATTGGCAGGGGAATAAACTTCTTGCCACTCAAATATTGCCCCGTTAAAGACTTTTCATTTTCCATGACTTCCTGCGGTGTTCCTGCCGCTACAATTTGACCACCATGCACACCTGCACCAGGACCAACATCAATGAGATAATCTGCCGCTAGCATTGTATCTTCATCGTGTTCGACAACAATCAGCGTATTGCCGATATCACGCATATTTTGCAGCGTACTAATAAGACGATCATTATCCCGTTGGTGCAAGCCAATTGAAGGCTCATCTAAAATGTAGAGGACACCTGTTAAGCGTGAGCCAATTTGTGTCGCAAGACGAATCCGTTGAGCTTCTCCCCCTGACAATGTTCCTGCCGCTCGACTTAACGTTAAATAATCTAACCCAACATTGACAAGGAAACCCAGTCGCTCTTCAATTTCGCGTAACACAAGTCGAGCAATTTTCATATCCTTTTCTGATAAATCCAGCTCTTTGAAAAATGTATCAGCGTCCTGAATCGAATACTGTGTAACTTCACCAATATGCTTATCTGCTAGTTTTACAGCTAATGTTTCAGGCTTTAAGCGATAGCCTTTACAAGATGGACATGCTTGCTGCGCCATATATTTTTCCATTTGTTCACGCACATAATCAGACGTTGTGTCCTTAAAACGACGTTCTACATTACGTACAACACCTTCGAATTCAATCATTTGATCTCGCACATTGCCAAACTCATTTTCATAATGGAAGTGGATTTTATCTTTCCCTGAACCATATAAAATTTTATCCATCTTTTCTTTCGGAAGATCCTTTACTGGGACGTCCATCGGGATTTCATAATGATCGCACACAGCCTTTAATAATTGTGGATAATACTGTGAACTTGTTGGCTCCCACGGTGCGATCGCATGCTCTAATAAACTACGATCCCAATCAGGCACTACTAGGTCAAGATCGACCTCTTGTGTCGAGCCTAAACCATCACAGCTTGGACAAGCTCCAAATGGACTATTGAATGAAAACATGCGTGGCTCCAGCTCACCGATTGAAAATCCACATAATGGGCAAGCATGGTGCTCACTAAATAATAATTCCTCATGCTCCATGACATCAACAAGTACACGCCCATCTGCCAAACGTAATGCTGTCTCTAAGGAATCACTCAAACGTGCCGCAACACCTTCCTTCATCACAACACGATCGACCACTACTTCAATTGAATGCTTTTTGTTTTTATCAAGTTCAATGGCATCATCTAAATCACGCAGTTCACCGTCGATACGTACACGGACAAATCCTTGCTTTTTTAAATCTTCCAGTAGCTTAACATGTGTTCCCTTACGTCCTGATACCATTGGAGCAAGCAACTGCATTTTCGTTCTTTCCGGATAAGATAGTAAACGATCGACCATTTGCTCAATCGTTTGGGAGGTAATTTCAATACCATGATTCGGACATATAGGCTTCCCAATGCGCGCATAGAGCAAACGTAAATAATCATAGATTTCCGTTACTGTCCCAACTGTCGAACGCGGGTTACGGCTCGTCGTTTTTTGATCGATTGAAATAGCAGGGGATAATCCCTCTATCGCATCGACGTCTGGTTTATCCATTTGACCAAGGAATTGACGGGCATAGGCTGAAAGAGATTCTACATATCGACGTTGCCCCTCGGCATAAATCGTATCGAACGCTAATGATGATTTCCCTGAGCCCGATAAACCTGTTAGCACGACTAATTGATCGCGTGGAATTGTGACATTGATATTTTTTAAATTATGTGCTCGTGCGCCTTGCACGACGATTTCAGTATTTTTCACAAGCCATTCACCCTTCTACCTTCAATTCAAATATTGTATCGCGCAGCTCAGCAGCACGTTCGAAATCGAGTGCTTTTGCTGCTTCCTTCATTTCTACTTCTAGAGAAGCGAGTAACTGCTCTCTTTCCGCCTTTGTCAGCTTCTTACCTTTTGTTGCCTTCGTGACATAAGACTCTTCTTCCTCTGCCACCTGTGTCGCACGAATCACATCAGGAATTTTCTTCACAATCGTTTTCGGTGTAATGCCATGTTCTTCGTTATAAGCCATTTGCAATGTTCGACGACGCTTCGTTTCCTCAATCGCCTTTTTCATCGAATCCGTCATATTATCTGCGTACATAATGACATGACCATTGGCATTACGTGCGGCACGTCCGATCGTTTGAATTAATGAACGCTCTGAACGTAAAAATCCTTCCTTGTCAGCATCTAAAATTGCTACAAGGGAAACCTCAGGTATATCTAGTCCTTCTCGCAATAAGTTAATGCCGATTAGCACATCATACGTACCTTTACGCAGCTCACGAATAATTTCAATTCGCTCTAATGTCTTAATCTCTGAATGCAAGTACTCGACCTTTAAGCCCATTTCTTTTAAATAAGCAGATAAATCCTCTGACATTTTTTTCGTCAATGTTGTCACAAGCACTCGTTCATTACGAGCAATACGACCTTGAATCTCATCGATTAAATCATCAATTTGACCTTCTATTGGACGTACGTCAATTTGTGGATCTAGCAATCCAGTTGGACGAATAATTTGCTGTACCATCTCTGGAGAATGCTCAAGCTCATACGGGCCAGGTGTAGCAGAAACATAAATAGCTTGATGAATATGTTTCTCAAACTCTTCAAAACGTAAAGGTCGGTTATCAAGTGCTGATGGTAAACGGAATCCATGCTCTACTAACATACCTTTACGTGCTTGGTCACCATTATACATTCCTCGAACCTGTGGCAATGTCACGTGACTTTCGTCAACAACAAGTAAGAAATCATCAGGGAAGTAGTCAAGTAACGTATACGGTGTTGCTCCTGCTTCACGCAATGTCAAATGACGTGAATAGTTTTCAATACCTGAACAAAAGCCCATTTCACTCATCATTTCTAAATCATAGCGAGTACGTTGCTCTAACCGCTGTGCCTCCAATAATTTATCCTCTGCACGTAAAAGAGCTAAACGCTCCTCCAACTCTTTTTCAATATTTTCAATGGCTTTTCGCATTTTTTCTTCTCGCGTAACGAAGTGGGATGCTGGGAAAATAGCTATATGTTCACGATCTGCTAATATTTCACCCGTTAGCGCATCCACCTCGCGAATTCGATCGATCTCGTCCCCAAAAAATTCAACGCGAATACAATGCTCATCACGAGATGCCGGGAAAATTTCCACAACATCACCACGTACTCGAAACGTCCCACGTGTAAAACTTACATCATTACGCTCATACTGTACATCGACCAACTTTCTAAGCAACTCATTGCGTTCAATTTCCATTCCAGTACGAACCGATACGACCATTTCACGATATTCTTCTGGAGAACCTAAACCATATATACAGGACACGGATGCAATAATAATGACATCATCACGCTCGAATAATGCAGATGTTGCAGAGTGACGTAACTTATCAATTTCATCATTAATGCTTGAATCCTTTTCGATATAAGTATCCGTCTGCGGTACATATGCCTCTGGCTGATAGTAATCATAGTAGCTAACAAAGTATTCAACTGCATTATTAGGGAAGAACTCTTTAAACTCACTATATAATTGACCCGCAAGTGTTTTATTGTGTGCCATAATAAGTGTCGGTTTTTTTACCTGTTTAATGACATTAGAAATCGTAAACGTTTTCCCTGTTCCTGTTGCACCAAGCAATGTTTGATGACGTTTCCCCGCACGTACACCCTCTACTAATTCCGCAATTGCCTGTGGCTGATCCCCATTAGGCTGATATGGCGCTTGTAAATCAAATGTTTGCACACATGTCCCCGCCCTTTCCTTCCAATTTGTACATATATTTTAGCATAGCATTATTAAAATTTCGAACATTTAACGAACGAATGTTTGTAAAAGTTTTTCCGTTTGCTATATTTAAGATGATTCAGACAGAACATATGTACCGAAATGTTTAATTACAGCCTATCTATAAATAGATTACCCTTTCCAAATGTTAGCTAATCGAGATGGGCGAATGTAAATGCATAACATAGAGGGGATTTGATTGAATCAATGGGGAAATGATCAGGTTACCGCTAGATATGATCAGCTTGGATGATAAAATGATCGGGTTACCGCTAGATATGATCAGCTTGGTGATAAATTGATCGGGTTGCTGCTAGATATGATCAGCTTGGGTGATAAATTGATCGGGTTACTGCTAGATATGATCAGCTAGCACAAATTAGCAAAAAAATCCCACTCTCCAATAACAGAGAGCGGGCTCGTCATATTATTCACTTGCATCTTGGTGTAAATCTACTAGTTCGGCTGCGTATAGATGAAATGCCTTTTCATCTTTTTCATCGAGTGCTCTATCTATCAGAACCATGAGCTGCTCTTCACGATGCATACGCTGGATATGATTTAAAAATAAATCTAAATAAATCTCGTTTAATAATTTCTCTGCCTCATCAACTTTCTTTGACTGACCAACGGCTTTTAGAAAATCTGTATACGAATAATATTTATCCAACGATCTCACCTCGATCCTTTTCTAAATTATAAGAAAATTGAAATTAAAATGCAATGCTTAAGAACTGAAAATCATTTCGATTTACTATTAATCTTGTGCAATTTCAAGCAATTCCTCTATGCAATTACTTGATATATCAATGGTTTTCTGAATTTATTTATATTTTCTGAATTTTATTTTATGTTTTACACTTCACTTAACAAATAGAAAAAGGAGGCTTACATAGATGTCAGCAAACTACGTCAATGGATATTTAATGTCTTTCAACACCTATTTACTTCAGCCGGTTCAGTATGACTCAAAAATTTTCACACGGGTAATTGATAAGCATAATGAACTGATCGTCACAAGGAAACCAATGCATATATTACGAAAATCTTGTGTTTCACTAGGAACAACCTATGAAGCTGCAAAACATTCTGCCAAACGCTTTTTCGGTAATCAACATAAGCTTCCAATTGTTGTTGCTTTTGATTATGGTTATCCTTGTATTTTCCTACCAACGTATTCACCAAACTCTATCCACAATATTTGGATCGGACTTCACGCCATTTCAAATATTGTACCAAGTAAAATGGGCTGTATCGTTACATTGACAAATGGTAAACAGATTGAACTGCCTATTCAATATGCTTCGATTAGTAAGCAATTTGTCAATGCATCGATGCTTTATAAGCATTACATGAATGAGCGTAAGCAGCTTAGTCAAGACACGCCTTTTCCTCCACCTTTTTAACTTCTTAAAGGCGTAATGCCTTCGACGGATGTCACGGAATTGGCAAGGCGTTCATAAGGATATTCGCCTAAAAGCATCACATGCAATAACAGCTAACTGGCCTGCATCATGCTGTTTTTGTTGTTGTTGTTGCTGTCGCTTTCGCACAGATAAAAACGTGTTGCTGTCGCGCAAAAAACATTTGAAGGCCTAAGCACAAACCCGATTCCGGACGCAATAATGCCGAGTTATAATAATTGATGTAGAATCATAAAAAAACCCCCTCAAAAGCACATTTTAGCTGTGCTTTCTGAGGGGATTACATTAACCGATTTTTGAACGTAAATAGGCATGAATGAATGGATCTACATCACCATCCATCACCGCTCCTACATTACCTGTTTCTTCATTTGTACGATGATCCTTCACCATTGAATATGGGTGGAATACATATGAACGAATTTGTGAGCCCCAGCCGATTTCCTTCTGTTCACCACGGATTTCATCAAGCTGCGCCTGCTGCTTTTCAATCTCTAATTGATAGAGTTTCCCTTTTAACATCGTCATGGCTTTTTCTCGGTTTTTAATTTGCGAACGTTCTGCCTGACATTGTACGACTGTACCAGTAGGGACGTGCGTAATACGAACAGCTGAATCTGTCGTATTAATATGCTGACCACCTGCACCTGTTGCACGATACGTATCAATTTTTAAATCCTCTGTACGAATATCAATTTCAATATTGTCATCGAATTCAGGCATAACATCACAAGAAACGAAAGACGTATGACGACGACCTGAAGAGTCAAACGGTGAAATACGTACTAAACGATGAACACCTTTTTCTGCTTGCAAATAGCCGTAAGCATTATGCCCCTTAATGGACAATGTGACAGATTTAATCCCCGCTTCATCGCCCGGAAGATAATCCACTGTCTCGACTTTAAAGCCACGTTTTTCCGCCCAGCGTGTGTACATACGTAGCAGCATTGAGCCCCAATCCTGAGATTCCGTCCCACCTGCTCCTGGGTGTAGCTCTAAAATCGCATTATTTTGATCGTATGGACCGCTTAATAGTAATTGCAGCTCAAAATTACCCATTTTTTGCTGGAATTCTACTAATTCATTGCCTAGCTCCTCCTGCAATTCTTCATCGGGCTCTTCTCGCAATAGCTCTAGCGTCATATCTAGATTCTCGTATGTTTCCAATAAATCGTTATACTCGTTCACAATTGCCTTTAAGCCATTACTCTCATTAATGATGACCTGTGCCCCTTGCTGATCATCCCAAAAGCCTGGCTCAAGCATCATTTCATCTAATTCCTGAATACGTGCCTCTTTGTTTTCTAAGTCAAAGAGACCCCCTAAAATCCGCCAATTTTTTGGCTGAAGTGTCTAACGCGTTACGTACATCTGCTAATTCAATCATTGTTAAATCCTCCGAACATTATTAGTGGGGCAAACCGATGATAGAAGTTTAAAAATCCGATTCCTTCAAGCCCCGATCTCTTTATTATAACGTTTTTACGGCGGAAAACATACTTTTTTACAATACAGACTTCATTTCAACCTTTTTCAGCTTCATCTTCAAAAATAACGTTGTTCGCCACTCGTTGGAATACTTTCCCTTGATCAAATTGAACTAGCAAATTCTTTGTTCGTTTCTCCAGCTTATATTTTAGTAAAAACGCTCTTTGGACTCTATTTTCAAATGATCTGATACTTAAATCCACACAATCTTCATAGCCGTTCAAAAAAGTTACTTTTGTATTCTTTTTATCGACTGCTTGGTAATCCTTAATATGATGAACGGCAAACCATTTACATTCGGGTCTTACATATGATTTACTTGGAAACCATATAATACTACTTTGTTCATGAACAACGATTGGATTCTGATTCAGCTTCCCTAGTATCATCCTCGAGCCATCGAAAGCCCCTCTTAAGCTTGAACCAAAATACCGGAGATTATAATCTATTAATTTTGTCGGTGCTAATTTTGATACATATTCGTAATGCCTTTCTATTACACGTGTATACAGATTTCCTTGGGCATCATACTCCGGTATATACAGCATCGTTTCACTACTCATAATGTCATCACTATGCATGTCAATCCCCCTTTTATTCACTAAGAAATATATTGATATACTCCAATGCATTTCCCCGAGAAGGTTCTCGGGGGTTTTATTTCACACACATGCATCACTCCTATCAGACCTTTTTGACTACTATAAAATTTATAATAAATTAGAAAAAAGTTATAAACATTACCCTTTTCATTGAACTTTTTACCTATTGTTGTAGTATTTTGTATCTTTTATCTGAATTTTCGAATATTTAAATCTATTTTATCTCTGATTGAAAATTCGCTTCACTCTCCCGCTGACTGACTAGCAATTATCCTAAAACATAAAAAAAGATCATTTTAACATACTGTTAAAATGATCTTTTCCGTCATCATACACTTATTGTGCTGCACCATGGCAGTTTTTAAATTTCTTACCGCTGCCACATGGGCATAAATCATTACGTCCGATATTTTCAGCTTTACGGACAGGTTTCTTTTTCGGAGCGGATTCGCCATCCTCTTTCGGATTAACTGCTTGACCTTTTGCAACTTCCTCACGCTCTAAATTATTATGAATCTCTGCCTTCATCGCATATTTTGCTACATCTTCGCGAATGGAAGCAACCATATCTTCAAACATAGCGAAGCCTTCTTGTTGATACTCACGAAGCGGGTCATTTTGACCATAGGCACGAAGATGGATACCTTGACGTAGCTGATCCATCGCATCAATATGGTCAATCCACTTCGTATCAATTGAACGTAGTAAAATAACCTTTTCGAATTCACGCATACGCTCTGATGTAAGCTGTTCTTCTTTTTCATCATAACGTACTTGGACAGCGTTCGAAATTAATTGGTTAATCTCTTCTGCAGATTTACCTTGGAAATCTTCCACCTTCAGAACGCCTTCATCTAATAAGTTTGCTGATACATAGTCATCAATTGCTTTTAAGTGCCAATCTTTTTGCTCACCTTGCGTATACAATGCAACAACGTTGTCGATCGTTTCTTGAATCATCGACTCAACGAGGACACGCATGTTTTCTGTTTCTAATACGTCATAACGCTCTTGATAAATAATCTCACGTTGCTGACGTAACACATCATCATATTGTAATAAACGTTTACGAGCGTCGAAGTTATTACCTTCAACACGTTTTTGAGCTGACTCCACTGCTCTTGAAACAACTTTTGATTGTAATGGCTGTGAATCATCCATTCCCAATTTCATCATCATGTTCTTCATATTATCGGAGCCAAAACGACGCATTAATTCATCTTCTAGTGACAGATAGAATTGCGTAATCCCTGGGTTCCCTTGACGACCAGAACGACCACGTAGCTGATTATCAATACGACGAGATTCATGACGCTCTGTACCAATGACAGCTAAACCGCCAAGCTCCAAAACACCTTCTCCAGGTTTAATGTCCGTACCACGACCAGCCATGTTCGTCGCGATTGTTACGGCACCTTTCGTACCAGCATTCGCAATAATTTCAGCTTCGCGCTCATGGTTTTTCGCGTTTAAGACGTTATGTGGAATTTTATGTTTATCTAATAATTTTGAAATTATTTCAGACGTTTCAATGGCAACAGTACCAACAAGAACAGGTTGTCCTGCTAGATGGCGCTCTGCAATATCTGCCGCCACCGCTTTATATTTTCCTTCCATCGAAGCAAAAATTAAGTCCGGACGGTCATCACGAGCAATCGGCTTATTCGTTGGAATCGCCACAACACTCATATTATAAATATTACGGAATTCTTCTTCCTCTGTTTTCGCTGTACCTGTCATACCCGAAAGCTTTTGATACATACGGAAGTAGTTTTGGAACGTAATTGTCGCCATTGTCATCGATTCATTTTGAATCTCTACGCCCTCTTTAGCCTCGATTGCCTGATGTAGACCATCTGAGTAGCGGCGACCTTTCATTAAACGACCTGTAAAGCTATCAACAATAACGATTTCGCCCTCTTGTACAACATAATCAACATCATTATGCATACTGACATGTGCCTTTAACGATTGGTTAATTGCATGGTTTAGACGTACATGCGTTAAATCAAATAGGTTATCAATGCCAAATGCTTTCTCCGCTTTTTCAACACCAGCATCTGTCAACGTTACACCCTTTGTCGACTCTTCATATGTGTAATCCGTTTCCGCACTTAACATACGAACAAACGCATTAGACTGTTTATAAAGCTGCGCTGATTTCCCAGCCTGTCCCGAAATAATTAATGGCGTACGCGCTTCATCAATTAAAATCGAGTCAACCTCATCGATGACCGCAAAATGTAACGGACGTTGTACACGTTCCTCTTTATAAAGCACCATATTATCACGTAAATAGTCAAAGCCAAGCTCATTGTTTGTACTATACGTAATATCCGCTTCATAAGCTGCACGTTTTTCTTCTTTCGATAAACTATTCAAGTTTAAACCAACCGTTAAGCCTAAGAAATTATACAAATGCCCCATTTCCTCAGCATCACGACTCGCTAAATACTCGTTGACTGTGACAACATGTACGCCTTTACCAGTAATAGCATTTAAGTAAACAGCCATCGTAGCCGTTAACGTTTTACCTTCACCAGTTTTCATCTCTGCGATATTACCTTCATCTAATGCAGCAGCACCCATAATTTGAACACGGAATGGGTACATCTCTAATACACGTTTAGACCCTTCTCGACAAACGGCAAAAGCTTCCGCACGAATCGACTCTAAACTCTCTCCATCGGCATAGCGCTGTTTAAATTCTTCTGTTTTCGCTTGTAATTGATCATCTGAAAGCTGTTCCATTTGGGAAGCGAATCCCTCAACCTGGTCAGCGATTTTTTCTAATTTTTTTAGTTCACGTTTATTGAAATCAAATAATTTATTTAATAGGTTTACCATGAATTTTTTCACTTCCTATATAGTCTCAGATTTCATTTTACCATTGTATAACAGATTCATGCAAACAGAGTCTCTATCCATTAAAAGCTAAACTTACTTTACTTACATATAAAAAATGTCTTAGTGCTTATGTGTCTAATTAAAATACGTAATGCGTTAGTAAAAAAAGATTTCCTAATATATAATTTATTCAGAAATTTTTCCTTAATACTATATTACAATTAGAGAATTACGTGTTACTCTGAAATAAACTAATGTTACTAAACACAGAAGATTCCATCTAATTTTCATAATGTACCCTATCTAAAAATTGGATTGTAGTTTTGTAGCAACATACAATAGTAAGGAGATATAATTTTGTCGAATAACTTTGTAAATATCGTTGGTTATCAATTGGAAAAAGTCCACACAGGTGTTATCAGTTGGATTCTTGATACTGAAAATAAAACAGTATCATTACAAATAAAATTCGAAATCATTCGCCGTATTTATAAAATGTGCAATAAAGCAATTGATTTTCAGCTTAACGAAATAAAAAATATTAATTGTTTTCCAGAGTACTCTTTTGGTCGTAAACGAAAAATTGATTTAGTTATCAAAATCGATTTGTTCAATAGCACCCCAAGATATTTAGTTATTGAAATGAAAGTCGATTCTATTCCAACAAGTGATCAACTTCAAGGAACGCAATTTGATTTTAATCAAAAAAATGTTTCAGATCAAAATAATGTTTTATTTTTATTATTTCTATTTGGTTCCGCTCAAGTTTGTGAACAGCCCGAACTTTATAATTTCAATCTATTTAGACTACCATGGATTTTAGAAGTTTTTGCAGGGTTTCCGATTGAAGAATATATTTATAAAGATTGGATTGCATCATTAGAAAATGAAAATTTACGTAAAATCCATATCAAAAGTGAATTAGAAAATGCTCCTGAAATTTGGGACGATTCCTATTGGAAGAAAAAAAGATATCGTACTTGGTTCCCGTTGTTTTATTACATATATCACGAATTAAAATGTCATTCAAAAAGATTCGAAGAGTGGGATATATATAGTGGACAAAACAATCCTGTCATGAATTGGAGAAACGGTTGTCTCCATAAAGATATACTAGGTCATCCAATAAAATTTTATTGGGAATTTAACTATGAGGACTTTGTTTTAAAAGCAATGATAGATGAACATAACAAACTTTCTCATGATGATCTAAATTGGTTAAGGGATGAAGTAGGTACTATTTGCCATCATGAAACTCACTACGGGCGAAAAACACAATATCGATATGGCACCTATAATTCACTATATAAGTGGGAATTCGACTTCAAAAATCAAGATATTACTTTTATTATGAAAAAAGTTGACGAAATTCTTGATAAAATTCACCCTATATTAACTTTACTTTAAATAAGAATTTGCTCCCGGAAATATTTTGTCAGGGCTAAAGCTTCCCTTGCTTTGTCACGGGTTTCAAAGCATTCAATAAAATAATGAAGAAAAGGCTCCCGCTTTTGCGAGAGCCTTTGAACATATTAAAGTTTAAGTTGTTTCAATCAAGCCATATTTACCGTCTTTACGTTTATAGACAATGTTTGTGCCATTTGATTCTGCATCTGTAAAGATATAAAAATCATGCCCTAGCATATTCATTTGTAAAACAGCTTCTTCTTGATCCATCGGTTTTAGATCAAATTGCTTAGTACGAACAATTGAATATTCTTCGTCTTCTGTTACTACATCAGCTGCTGCCTGAGAAGTAGCAAAATAAAGGCCTGCACCCTCGCGCTCACGGAATTTACGGTTTACTTTTGTTTTATGCTTACGGATTTGACGTTCTAATTTATCAACAATTAAGTCAATCGCAGCATACATATCTGTATGACGCTCTTCAGCACGAAGAGTTAAATTCTTCATCGGAATTGTAACTTCCACTTTCGTTTGCTTGTCATTATAAACCTTTAAATTTACGTTAGCATTGGCGTTAATATCTTCGTTAAAATAACGCTCAACTTTCTCGATTTTGTTTTCAACATACTCTCGAATAGCTGGAGTTACCTCAATATTTTCACCGCGAATGTTAAAGTTTAACATGTAAACTCCTCCTTTATAACTGCTATACTTTATATTTCTACACAAGTGTGAGAAATTCCTCTAAAATAATTCTTTTTTTCACAAAAATATTTTTTCCATTGGACAGCACCTGCGAAAACTAAGAGGTTAGGTATGTGATGAGCAAATCCCTCTTAGGAATTAATGCTATTTAGTTTTGCTTCATCAGCTTCTTTTCTTCGACGCAGCTTCAACTCTTCGACAATCAAATCTTCAACCGATTCCTGATCATGAAAATTCACGCCATACTGCTTGCCCTTGCCAAAAGGACGGCTCCAAATGACTTCACCAAAAGCTCGTACCTCTTTAGTATCAAGAACAAAGCGTAAATCCAAAGGAGGAGGATTAACACCTAAATCCACCTCAGTAAACATCTTTAAACCTCGTGGACTAATATCAAGCAAGTCAGCCATTGCTGTTTCCGCTTGATTGACTCGTCCATCCTCATATATTGCAAAAGTCATGTTAAGAGGCTTTTCAAACTTAAATCGAAAGCCTTCCTGGCGTTTAAATATCATCTACCCACTCCAATACTATTGTAAACATCTATTTATTAAGCTTGATTATGACACGATGCATGATTTACATCTAGAGGGAATAAGTAACATATCTTACTGAATAAAGACCTATTTTATGGCTAAATCAATTATGCCTTGGCATAATTACGTCTGGAATCGGCTTTGTGCTTGCACAAAGGATTCCTTTCCGATTCCGTGACATCCGCCGGAGGCTTTAACTCCTTTCAGTGGGTGTTTGGATACCTGCTGAAAGAAGTTAAATAATTCCCTTTTGTAATGATAAAATGCTGTGTCTCATTTTTCTTATAAAAGAAAAGAGACCATCATGAATGGATGGCCTCTGATGTTGTCTAAATTTGTCCAGTGTTTCCCTGACCGAATTGTTGCTGTCGATTGATGCGAATAACTTCCTTCCATGTATCACGGAATTCCGTCACTAATCCCTCAACTTCTTCAATAATAGCGACATCATTTTGAATGTTTGCCTCAACTAAACGATGATTCATATATTCATAAAGAGCAAACATATTTTTTGACACTTCGATGTCCATATTCAGCGTCGCCATCAGCTCGCTAATAATCGCTTGTGCTTTGATAAGATTTGTATTTTTTTCTTGGATATTCTTTTCTTGAATTGCCAGTTTAGCCTTGTGCAAAAACTTCAAGCATCCATTATAAAGCATTAACGTCAGCTCACCCGGGGAAGCAGTGGTAACACTATTTTGTTTGTACGCGTTTTGTGCTGTTAAATTTGCTGCCAATAAAGGACAACTCCTTTGAAAGGTTACTTTTTTACTATTTTAAACCATTTTACGAAGAAAAGCTAATAGGTAAATGTTAATTCTTTTTGTCATAATACATCCCATCCATCACACGAACATTCGAGTAAGGATTGAAATATTGCTCTTCACTTTTTTTCGTTTTTTGTAGGTTTGCCATATCTTGCTTTACGGCATTCATGACAGTAGCCAATCGTTCCTTTATCCCATGATCTAATTCGAGTAACGTTCGATGAATACGATTCTGTTCGTCGAATTGAAAGCCTTCTTGAACCAAATCTTCAATAAACTTTCCACGCTTGTCTAGCATGTCGTTAATGTTATCAATATATTCATCACGCTCTTCACCATTTGGAATATCACCTAAAAGCTTAAATAAATTAGCTGATACTTGTAATAGTTGATTTATTAGTTGCATAATTTTCTCCTACTTTGCTAATTAGAAGCCTCTTATAAACCTAACCTTGCATGAACATACTAGATTGCTGGTTTGCTTTATTGATTGCTTGCTCCATAGCTCCGAATTGTTTCCAATAACGTGCTTCGATATTTTTCAACTTGTCTTGCCATGTAGAAATACGCTTTTCTGTATCCATTAAGTTCTTTCCGATCGTGTATTGACTAGCTGACATTGTTGCACGACCGGCTTTTTTCTCAATCGAGACTTCTAAATCTTTCATTGTGTCACGAAGTTTTCTTAGATATCCACGTGTATCAACTGTTTTGCCATCAATAACTGCATCTTTTTTACCATCTACGTTATTAAATAAACGTTCTACTGCATCAGGATCTTCCTCTAAGGCTTTACGCAATTTATCTTCATCAATTGCTAATGTTCCACCCTCATTATAATTTTTAGAAGTCGTAATACCGATGTTGAACAATGTATTATATTTCGAACCTTCAAGACCTGGATTCGCTTCATAGACTAATGATCGCATATTTGAAAGACCTCCGCGAATAAGCTCATCACTACGAAGTAAACCACTTTTCGCTTTTTCTTCCCAAAGCTTAATTTCATTTTCAGACATTCCTTCTCTTTGCTCAGAAGTTAGTGGAGCATAGTCACGATATTTTGTTTGGGTTGTTTGGTCTTTGAAATCTAAAATCAAACCGTTGTATGTCTTCACAAAGTCTTTAATTTTATCCATCATTTCATCTACGTTTGTAGTAGATGTTAATCTAACGGGACTTTCTGAAGCTTCTGGTATATCCTTAACTTTACCTGGATCACCTTTGTCATCTGTGTATTCTTCTTTGAACTGTTGCTTATATGCATCTTTAAAATCTGCTTCTGCCTTTGTTTGTCGATTTACTAATGCAGTATGCTCTTTTTCAGCAGTATTTTTAGCTTCAAGCTTTAAATTATGATCCAATTGCGCTTCTGCTAAACCCGTCATTGTATCAAAATCATCATCTGAAAGCTGGCGTAAGGTATCCTTTTGCGTATTATTGAGTTTTGATAATTTTTCAGCTAATGCCTTTTGCTCTTCCGTTCCGTTTTTTTTCCAATCAGCAATTTGATTATTAAAGTCTTCCTTAGAAGTAGGTAAATCTTTTACTAAAGCCTTTTCCTCATCTGTCAGCCCACCTAAGAATGTTGCGCCTAACGTATTATACATTGACTGTGCTGATAAACTTTGTAATTTTTCATAGTCAAGAGAACCAATAGCTTTAAATTGAGCAAAATTAATATTTGCACCTTTTAACTTCGCTTTTAACTCTGCATCTGAGGAATCATCATTTAACCACGCATTAAATTCTTCTTTATTTTCAAACGATTTATCAGCAATCGTTTGTACTTCTGCTTCTGTTAAATTACGTGCAAACTGAGGGTTACCGATTTTATTAAATGCCGTTTTATCAGCTTTTGATAGCTCTACTGTACCCAAAAATGCATTTTTCGCATCATCAAAATCTGCTTTTGCAACATCATATTCGTCTGTTGCCGTTTTTATCGCTGCAAGTGCATCATCAATCTTTTGGTTGTATTCTGATGAAGTAGTATTAATCCACTCTTCGTAAGCCGAATTATAGCGTTCAGTAGTTGCTTGTTCGCCGTTAAATGTTGATTTTAAGGTAATGTTATAACCATTAATTGAGAACGTATTTGACGAGCGTTCTGTTGCGATACCATTTACTTGGAAAATAGCGTTTTTCCCTTCACGAATTGAAGCCCCTTCAGCTTCAGTAAGCTTCAGCCCGGAAGTATCTCCAGTAATCTCAACACTACCTTTACCTGTATTTTTCGCAGTAAATGAGAAACGGCCACTTTCGAATACGGCTGATACACCAGCACCACTTTCATTCACCTTTTTAACAAAGTCATTTACTGTCATATCATCAGAAATTTCAATTTTTGTTGTTTCTTTAGCCATCGTCCCATCAGCTTGAACTGCTCGAAATTCAATTGTACCTGATGCTATTTCCTTCATTTTCGTTGTACCATTAGCACTTACTTGTCCACTTGTAATACGACCTGCTTCAGCTAATTGTGATACACCTTCAATGGAAACTGTACCTGTTGCTTTACCAGTAGCTACAGCTGACACTAAGTTCGAATTTGAGCTTGATGCAGTTTTTGAAGTGATTGATTTTAAAACTAAATTATCCGCAATATACGTATCAAATGTTTTTAATTTTTTATTAACATCACGATATGCATCACGTTGCCATTCATAGCGCTGCTTACTTTGGAAAAGCTTATTTAAAGGCGCTCTTTCTGCTGACATTAATTTTTTTACCAGTTCATCAATATCCATTCCAGACGCTAGTCCACCAATTCGCATTACCATAATTTAATTCCTCCATCTAAGTAAAATTTATATTTTTTCATCGACAATCATACCGAATAGCTTTTGCATTTCATAAAAAGCATCTAATAACTTTTTGGGTGGGATTTCTTTTATTACCTCATCTGTAGTACTATTTACAACAGTAATATAATAACTTTTCAAACCTTCGTGATATTTAAATTTTGCATTGCTTTGATTTACTTCTAACATTTTATTCATTTTTTCGACAACTTCTTGTACTATTACTTTTTTTTCCTCATCATTACCTAACTGCTGAGTTGGTTCAACATTAAGCACCGCATTTTTCATTGTGGCTTTGCTTCCTTGTCCTACTACATTTTCTACAGTTGGCGAAACTGTTTTATTAGGAGTAGTTGCACCCATATCTGCATTCCCTGAAATCCGCATAATTTTATCCTCCTTAAATAATATAGTACAGATTCTTTGCTACTATTATCGGCAAAAAAAAAGAGAATTTCAGTTTTTTTAACCCAACAACACTCATAGTCACTATTTTTCAAAAAAAAAGTAATATCTACTATAAACCCAAAAGTGATATTCGTAACAATCCTATTATTATTCACAATTTAATAGGTCTTTTTTAATATATTGGGTTATAATAGAAATAGAAGATTGGAGGATTCTTTATGTCAAAAATTCAAAACCAAATTAGCTTAGTTACCGAGACAATGGTCGAGTCTATTGACTATATGAAAGCCGCTTTAAAAAATAACAATATCGATGGATTTTTACCGGTTTTCATTAGCATTGTCGAAGGTTTACAGGCTCTTGATCCGTATATTAAACAACAAAACGATGAAGAACTTATTTCTTTATATAAAGAAACAGAGCTACAAGTAATTCAATGTGCTGATTTAGTACAAGCAGCAGATTTTCAAAACATTTTAGCTACCGTTCAATTTTCATTAGAACCTTCATTGCGAAAGCTTCATGAATCATTTAAAGTAACGGATGAAAAAAATGATAAACAAATCATAATCGGTATGCACTACGGTCCGGAAAATCCAATTTTTGCCTATACTATTGATCGAATTCGAGCTGAGTTAGAAGAGGCTGAACGTCAAAACTGTAAAATGTATTTCTTTGCTTCGAAGGACGTAGATATCGAAAAAGAAGTCATTCATGCTCGATTTTCCTTAGAAAGCGAAGAGACGGAAACAATTTCAATACCTGACGTTATTTATAACATATTTCCAAAAATTGATTGGAATCAAGATTCAGTTGAAAAATGGCTAAGAACAAAAGCACCATTTACAACGTTTCCACTTGAAGACAAAGTAATGCTTCCAAGAAAACTATTAAGGGCATCAAACTTAGGTCATTTACTTATCCCTTTTATAGCCGTAACAGACTTAGAAAAAGTTTTCGACTTTTTAAAAATACATAAAAAAGGCGTATTTAAAAGAGCCGCTGCCGCACGTGGTGAAAATATTTTCCTCGTTGAGCAAAAATCAAATGATCGCTTTGTCGTAGAAGTGAATAAAAAACCGATTTTAATGAATCATGAAGGCTTTTCAAATTGGGTATCTAAATATTTAATTCCAGATTATTACATTTTACAAGAATATAGAGAATTCCGAACACGTTCAGGAAACCCCTTTGATTTCCGTGCACATATGCAAAAAAATGGAGAAGGAAAATGGGAGCTGACAAGGCTTTATCCACGAATCGGTAGTCGTAAGGGAATTTTAAGTAATATTAGTAGAGGGGGACACTCTCAAGAGCTTCACGAATTCTTGTTTAGTGAATTTAATAAAAAAGATGCTGAATACTACTCTCAAAGCTTACATGATTTATCATTCGAAATTGCAAATGCAATCGACCGTATTTACAGCTATTCAATTAATGAAATGGGAATTGACTTAGCAATTGATAAAGAGGGGCATATTTATATGCATGAGGCAAACCCTGTACCACAATCAAAATATCACGAAAAAGAACGTGCAGTTAATATGATAGCCTATGCAAAATATTTAGCAAAACAGAGATTATTTTTAACGAATGATGTACAAAAAGAGCCTGCATTTAAAGATCAATTCTTTTATAAAAATCATCCTGAAATTGAGGTAATAGATCTAGATAAATCCAAAGTAACGATAGGTTTTTTATACGAGAAACACTTCACAGGTGAAAAATACCTTGAAGCATGTGCACTTATGGCACATCATGCAAATGTAAACTTTTATGCATTTCGCATACAAGATATTGATTACGAAAACAAAGTTATTAAAGGCAGATTTTTAGAAGATTTTGCTTGGAAGGAAAAAATTGTTCGTTATCCTGATGTCATTTTGGATCGTTTACGAATGAAGAATAATCCAACTTACCAATTAGCATATGAAGAATTTGCTAATATTCCTTTCAGCCATACTTTAGATATGAATAATTTGAATAAAGTCACAATTAATAATCGTTTAGCAGCTATCGATTCAGTTAAGCATTACGTCATTCCTCATATTGAAAATTTAAATGAAGATTCTCTATATAACTTTATTGAGGAGTATAATACAATTATTTTAAAACCAATTCATGGCTCATTCGCTGTAGGAATTATTAAACTTTCTAAAGTTGGCAATCGCTATATTTGGACAGAGGACGAAACAATTGAATATAGCTGGACTCAAATAAAAAGAATCTGTAATGACCGTGACATTTACAAAAATTATTTAGTGCAAAAATTTATCGAATCTAAATCTCTCGATGATAAGCCTATAGATTTCCGTATTCATATGATAAAGGACCCTACTGATTCATCTAAATGGTGCATTGCACGTGAATATGTACGTGTAAGTGACGGTGGCTTTAAAATTAATACCCAAACGTTTAATGAAGGACGCGCATTTAGTGGAACGATGACGTATATTAACCGTTACGTTACCCAAAACTTCCCGAACAACTATAAAGATATTATAGATAAAGTTTGGAATGCTGCCTATGAAATTGCCGATGCCTTTAATCAGCTACATGATGGACAAGTGAATGAACAAGCTCTTGACTTAGCTCTTACGTTAGAAGGAGATATTTATATTATTGAAATCAATGCAAACCGCCCTGGTGTGTTTGGATACGAATATGATATTGCCCGCCATATGATTCCATTCGTTAAAACACTAGCTAAAGTGGGTGGAACGGAATGATTCTGGGTTTAATCTATGGAGGTATTTCTACAGAAAGAAATATTTCTATTAATAATGCTTATACTTTTTCAAAATGGATTGATTATGACGTATATTCAATCATTCCAATTTTTATTGATCCTAATGGGGTTTGGCAAATTGGTGTACAACTGAAGCGCCCCTTATTAAAAGAAGAAATGCAATTTTCATCAAATAACCATTTAGATTACCTATTAATTTCAAAGTCAATTGATATGGCAATTCCACTATTAAATGGAGTATTTGGTGAAGATGGAACAGTTCAAGGGTTACTCGAAACAGTTCAAATACCTTATACTGGTAACGGGGTGGAAGCTTCCGCAATAGGAATGAATAAAATTCATACAAAAAACAGATTGAAAAGTATAGGTATTCCTACTATTAAAGATTTTTCTGTTAATAAAATTCAATGGAATAAAAACCAACAAGCTTTACTTTCACGCATAAAGAAAGACCTCGATTTCCCGTTATTTATTAAGCCTGCTAGACTTGGTTCAAGTATTGGCATTGAAAAAGTATATCTCGAGGAAGATTTAGTTTACGCAATAGAACGAGCATTTCGGTATGATTTAGATGTATTAATTGAAGAAGGAATAAAATGTAGGGAAATTTTTGTTTCAGTGTTACAAAATGAAGAAGACCTAATTATCTCTAAATTAGGAGAAGCAATTTCTGATAGTGAATTTTATTCATATGACGATAAATATTCTACTCATTCAACTGCCGTTAAACAGCTTGTTCAGTTACCTTCAAATGTTGAACTACAAATTAAAAAGTATAGTAAAATGATCTTTCAAGCTTTAAACGGGCGAGGAATGATGAGAATTGATTTCTTTATTGATGATGAATATTCTATATTTATTAACGAAGTAAATACAGTCCCAAGTTTAGAAGGCACAAGCTTATATCCATTTCTTCTAAAGGAGACAGGCATTGATGAAACGTTATTAGCTAATTCTTTAATAAAAACTGCATTATATTATGAAGTTCAAAAGAAAAATTTAAGTCTCTAAAAAAAGCTATAATTAGTCTTAGGGCACTGCGTGTCATTTGACTAATTATAGCTTTTTAATTTTATTTATCTTTTTTTTGAATGTTTAAAATTAAATAAGAGAGCTGCTCATTACTTATATTTTTATAACGTTTATAATTGACAACAAAAAATACCGTGCCCAATAAAAACCAAATAATTAGCGCTAGTAATGAAGGCACTGTTAAAGCAGCTGGGGAATTTGGAACCAATAATAATAAAATAAATCCCACACTACAAATAAGCCCTAATAAAGCAATGCCTTTTTTTAATATTGCTCCGCCTTCATTTAACAATACTTTATACGCAGCAATACATGTAAATACATAGCCTATAGTCACGCCAATTGAAGACATATCAACAATCCAAGATAAAGCCGGTCTACCAAACCAAGGTGCAGGTAGCATTGCAAAAACGACAAACCAAATGGCACGGTATGGCGTTTTATATGTAGGGTGTAACTTTGTAAAATAATCAGGTACTGCCTTCCCTCGAGCCATTGAATAAAGTAACCTACTTGCTGAATGCGTAAAGCCGTTAAGCCCAGTTAAAATCCCCATAATAATAGCTAAAGCAAGAATAAATACACCTAATTTTCCTGCAGTTGCTTCAATAATACTTCCAATTAACCAGAGTTGACTATTAGATTGAAAAGTCGATAAATCAACTGTCCAAGAAGCAACACCAATCATCAAAACATAAACAAGGGCTGATGAAATTAATGAAAAAACAATAAGGTTCCTTCCCTTTTTTGCCGAAAAAGTAAATTCCTCTGCTGTCTGTGGTATATTATCAAAGCCTACATAAGCCCACGGCGCAATTGCTAAAATAACTATAATTGAAATAATCATGGATTGATTTTCTTTGAAAAAGGGCTGCATATAACTAATTGGTTGTTCGGCAAAGGTAAACGTAAAAGCAGCCATAATGGCAACACCTAAAGCTAAAATGACTGAAAAAATAAGCTGCACCTTACCAGAAACATCTGAACCAACTATATTTACGACCGCAAAAATTAACATGATAAATGTAGAAATAATTACCTCAGGTAAATAAACATCCCAGCCTGCAACGGTGTAAAGATAAATTCGATTCATAAAATTTGGAAACAAATACTTTAATAGCAATGAAAAGGCTGATGCATTTAAAGCGATAATGCTCGCATAGCCTAATATCATAAACCAACCTGTGAAGAAAGCCCAATTGCGCCCTGCACTATAAAAGGCATAGCTATATCCCCCACCTGAAACAGGAAACTTTTCAATAAGTAAACCATAACAATATGCAATAAGCATCATTATTAGGGCACCAAGTATTATACCAATCATGGCAGCAACACTTCCGGCCTTACTTACCCAATCAGAGGGTAAAATAAATGCTCCCCAACCAATTGAAGAACCAAAAGCAATCGCCCATGTCCACGATGCTTTCATTGAGGTAGCTAATTTTGTTCGTTCTATCATCTGCATACAATACATCCTTTAATTAAAATAATAAAAAAGAGAGAAGTCTCCTTCTCTCTTTCCCATCAATTAACGTATCAATTAACGTAATAATTGAAGTACACCTTGTGGTTGTTGGTTCGCTTGAGCTAGCATCGATTGTGCTGCTTGCATTAAGATGTTGTTTTTCGTGAAGCCCATCATCTCTTTTGCCATATCTGTATCACGGATACGTGATTCAGCAGCTGTTAAGTTTTCTGATGTTGCACCTAAGTTATTAATAGTATGCTCTAAACGGTTTTGAACCGCACCTAGTGCAGAACGTTGCTCAGATACTAGTTTTAAAGCATCATCAATTGTCTCGATTGCAGCATCAGCACCAGTTTGAGTTTCGATAGCTACTTTATCAACACCGATTTTATCTGCTTGCATAGACTCGATATCTAATGTGATTTTTTGACCTTTATTCGCACCGATATGGAAAACTTCATTTTTGAAATCGCCATTTAATAAATTTTTCGTATTGAACTGTGTAGTTTCTGCAATACGGTCAATTTCTTCCACTAATTGTGAAATTTCTGATTGTAAATGCGCACGGTCATCATCTGTATTTGTATCGTTTGCAGATTGTACTGATAATTCACGCATACGTTGTAGGATAGCATGAGTTTCGTTAAGAGCACCCTCAGCAGTTTGGATTAAAGAGATTGAGTCTTGAGCGTTTTTAGTAGCCATGTCAAGACCACGGATTTGTCCGCGCATTTTTTCAGAAATTGCTAAACCAGCAGCGTCATCGCCAGCACGGTTGATTTTGTAACCTGAAGATAATTTCTCTAAGTTTTTAGAAGCTTCAGTGTTGTTGAAAGAAAGGTTACGATGTGTGTTTAAAGCTGAAATGTTATGTTGAATTCTCATTTGGAATTCCTCCTTGAATGTTTGTTTTGTTATTCCACATCCGTGTGGAATATCGGATTAGGTAGTATGTACTTCCTGCTCCTTACAATCTATATATCGTATTTAGTTGGAAATGTTTAATAGTTTTTTTAAAATTTTTTTATTTTTTTATGTAATAGATTACTAATTTACAATTATAGCTAAAGCACATCTTCTTATTTCCTCTTTAGCTGTTCTAAGAAGCTTGATGATGCTGTTAAAGCTTCCTTATTTTGTGCTTGGATCGCTTCAAAAACTTCGGAGCGATGTACTTTCACTGTTTTTGGTGCAACAATACCAATTTTAATTTGTTCGCCATCCACTGCTAATATTTTTATTTCGATTTGGTCACCTATCATAATAGATTCATCTTTTTTTCGTGAAAGCACTAGCATTATTTCGCACTCCCTTCCAATGGTTGCATTGGATAGCGTAGCGGATAAGACTTATTATCTTGAAGGACAATTTGTTTACCAAGTTTTTTATCCATATTAATTATGATAGGTGCTAGCAAATTAATAGTAGAATCCTGCAAAGTTTCCTTCATTGTCACAATAGTGTATGCAAGAACATCTTCTTCTTTTTCAATTTGTAGCTGCTCACGATCCTCATCACTAATATCAAAGGTATAATCTTTTTTGAAGGCAAATGGGTAGGCTATTACAAAGCCAATTTCCATTTGATCAACTGATTGAAGTAATACTAATGGAAGGTTTGCATCTATAGGTAGTAACACAAATTTCTTGTAATCTTCCAATCCTAATAAACCTTGCTCAAATGTTAGGATATCTTGTTCTGCAATTTCGATTTCACCTAAAAATTTAGTAGCTATTTTCATTCTTTCATGCGCTCCTTTAAATGATGACGTCGATGTTAACATCTGGTCTTTGTACCATTGTACTAGTTACTTTACCAGGTGTGTAGTCATGTATAGGTTTGTTCACCTTTGCGTCAATTATTGGTTCTCTTCTCTCAATATTGATATCTGTAGTACCTGGTGTGTAGTCGATTTTAACAGAGCCTACGGAAGGTACAAATTTAATATTGAATGGCACATGATGGGGACCATGATTTTGTTTTGCGATATTTTGAATTATCGCACGTCCTTGTCCTTTACCTGCATTCTCCATTAATTGACGTCCCTCTCTTGCTCTACGTGCCATCCCCTCAAGTGCCCCTTGCTTACCTTCTTCCGCATAGTTTGCACTTGATTCCAAAGGACTAATCATCCCTATGTCTCGTCTTGCTTGAGAAGAGTCGATTTGTAAAACGCCTCTAGTTGTATGAATTTCTAAGATAGCAGCTGGTTGTTCAATAGTTTGAGTAGCTCTCGGCTGTTCAATAGACTGTTGTGGCTTAATGTTCTCCAGTTCCATTTTAATATCAGTTGTGCGAATTTGAATTTGTGGGAGTCTCATTTCTATCTCTCCTTTTAAGAAAAGCGTCTGAACAAAATGTTCAAACGCTCTGTTATTCATTAATAAAGTTTGCACTGTCGCTTTGCTTTTGGGACAGAATCTTAGTAGATTTTATCGGATAAAATCTACTAAGGTTTGCTGAATGATTTTTGCTCCTACGGATAGAGCAGCTTGGTGAATGGAATCCTGCGTGATCATTTCTGTAATCGTCTTCGCATAGTCTGTGTCTTCATTAGCAGATAGTTGTTTTGTTACATTAATTTCTTGAAGACTTAGTCGATTTCCCATCATCTCTACACGATTTTGACGAGCTCCCACATCTGCTCTTAAAGTTAATGTACTTTCATAAATACTATCTAAACCAGGAATTGCATTACCACTTGCTTTTAAACCCAGTTCATCACCAATCTGCTCACCTGTTGCACCACTTTCTAAAAGTGTAGTTACATGCTTCATAAACTCATCAATATCGTTAAACAAATCAGCACCTGGGGTATTAATATTCATTGAGATACCATCAAAAACATTTATTTCAATCGGCTTCTTTCCCCCAGTAGTAATTGCTGGATTTTGTGGCCCTGTTTTATCAGTATAAAGCGGTTGGTTTGTATGCGTGCCTGTAAAGATATAGTTTTCGCCCACCTTTGTATTGGCGATATCACGCAATTGTTCCTTAATTTGTTGCATTTCTGCATTGATTTTTTGACGATCATCATCAGTATTTGTATCGTTAGCAGCTTGTACAATAAGCTCCTTTATACGTTTTAATGCTTCACCTACTTGATCAAATGCTTCATCTGTTGTGTCTAGCCATGTATTTGCTTCACGAAGATTACGTTGGTATTGTTGGTTTTTATCAAGATCTATACGATAGCCCATTCCTTTTACTGCTACAACTGGATCATCGGATGGTCTTGTAATTACTTTACCTGAGGTTAACATATCTTGATATTTCGACATTTTACTATAGCTTGTATTTAAATTGCGTAGCATATTACTCGATAGCATTGATTGTGTAACGCGCATAATTTATCTCCTCTCAGTCAAGTGGTTTATAGCCCAACTCTTCCCATACCATTGATGATTTTATCTAATGTTTCATCTACCACCGTAATCATACGGGCGTTGGCATTGTATGCTTGCTGGAATGTAATCATATTAGTCATCTCTTCATCTAAAGAAACTGAGCTCATTGAATCACGACGCTTTGAAATTTCTAAATGCATCTTTGCAGAGTTGAATGCACTACGCTCAGCTTCCTGACCCTTTACTGCTAAATCTCCTACTAATGATTTATAATAGTTTTGGAAAGTACCTTTCTTTAAGTTATCTTGAGCCTGCGATTGTAGCTTTGCTAGCTCACGCATGTTTTGGTTATTACCTTCCTCACCCTTCACACCAGATACAGCTACCTGCTTCGGATCAGTAATCACTACCTTAAAATCACGTGCAGTTGTTCCAGAGAAAAAGTCTTCACCTGAACTACCATCTAAGCCGAAACCTTTACTATGAATTTCATTAAATTTATTTATAAATTCCTCTGCCAGTTTATCTAAATTAGCAAGCATTTCTGGATAAGTACCTTGTTCACCGCTATGTCCATATGCATCAATTAATGCAAGTAATGTACCCTTACCAGGCTCCATTTGCTTATAGTCAAGTTTGTATGGACCTGTCGTTGGGTCTCCTGGTGGCTGGCCAACATCAGTGATTTTAATTTCATTAAAATTAAAATAGCCTCCTGTCGTTTGATCATCGATCTCACCATCGACGCGCTGATTCTTTGTATCCATCGCTGCAATTGCAGCATACTCCCTACCATCCACTAATTTAATAGGTTTACTACCATCTGCTGGTACATATGTAATCGTCATAGAACCTTCAGCTACATCACTTGCTAACCCACCTGATTTTTGCCATGAAACTGATACAGGAATATATTCATTTAACTGATCTACTAATAAATCACGTGCATCATATAAATCATTCGGTACATAACCATTCGGTTCAACTTCTTGAATCTGTTTATTGATGGCTGCAATTTGTTTGAGAATTGAATTCACTTTATCCGTTGATACCTTAATCTCATTCCCGATATTACCTTGGATAAGTTTTAGTTGTCTATCCATATAATTAAAGGATTCAGCGATTGCCTCTCCTTTTGAAATTAACACCTGACGAGCAGCTGCATCTTTTGGATTGTCAATAACATCCTCCATAGACTTCCAAAAATCTGTAAATGATTGGTTAATACCAAACTCCGAAGGCTCTGACATGATATCTTCCATCTGCGAAATTGATTTTGCTGCTGAATCCCAATAACCCAACTTATTTGTTTCTTGACGATATTGTCGATCAATAAATTGATCGCGAATACGTTGAATTGAGCTTACTTCAACACCCGTTCCAAGATGGCCAGGATAAGTAGGCTGATTTAAACCTGCACTTGGAAAGCCAGGAGTCGCTTGCATATTTACTCGTTGACGAGAGTAGCCTAATGTATTTGCATTGGAAATATTATGTCCAGTTGTATATAAAGCTGTTTGTTGTGTAAATAAACCACGTTTACTTGCTTCTAAGCCCATAAATGTTGAGCGCATTCTTTTTCCTCCTTTTTATGAACGTTTTTCATTCCAAGCAAACGTTTCTTGCGTGGGTGCAAGAAACTATGCTTGAGAATCAAAAAATGATTTTTTGGTAACTTTATTTGTTCCGCGTATCTCACTGCCCGAGTAATTCATTTGCTCGTTCTGAGGTCGTAAGGAACCCAGTGTTAGATTGACAAATTGTAGTGATTGGAACACTAATTTTTGATTTAAATCGTTTTGATTTTTTAAGTCGTTGATGATTTGCAATAATCGATTGCGCACTGCTGAAAGCGAATCTTTTTCAGTCTGATGTTCAGCAGCCTCGATGACATCAGCGACAGTTGCTTTGTCAGTTGAAGCAAATCCTTTTGCCTCAAGGTAATCCGTTACCTGTTTCTGACGCTGTTGCTCGAGCTTATCGATGGCCGCTACATGCGCCTGCTCATCCTTGAGCATTTGGTCCAATGCTTCGATATCCCCAACTGTAATGATTTCAGTTTTTTTATTGGCTAGTTCAAGTAAGCTTTTGTGCATTCTTTCTAGCTTTGTTAATGTAGAACAGATCGCCTCTACAGACATATTGTGAAGCACCCTTTCTGTTATTCCTTAGAAACGATAATATTTCAGCATATCTTCTGCCACTTTGCGAGCGTCCACTTTGTATTCGCCAGAAGCGATATCTTCTTTTAATTGTTTTACGCGTTCTGCACGCTCTGTGTTGTATGTTGAAATCCCTTGCATCTCCTGTGCAGTCTTTGAAATTTCGATTTTATCTGCGAAGGATGCTTTGTTAGTGTCTGATTTTACATTGCGCACCTGATTTTTATAGGCGTTCACTGCATTAATCCCATAAGATGTAATTTTCATATAATACCCCCCTATCAAAAAGCTTTCTTCCTATTATTTCGGATTGTCTCACATAATGTTAAGTTTTCAAATATAAAAAAGTGTGCTAATTTTGTTTAAAATTAACACACTTTAAGCCCTTAACGTTTTCGATCTGAGTGATACGTTACACGATCATGATCCGCCACACTGTCACGGAACTCTTTCGCCGCTTCAAATGTACGTAGCTCCGACTTCAATTCATCCTGACATTTTGTACAAAGCTTGCCTTTCGTCGTTAAATGACCACAGTTATCACATGGGTAGCCAAGATTCGGGAACATTGCAGGCTGTAAGCGCCCTTTGCGTACCCATTTATACAATAGCTCCTCTTCAGCTCCCGTTGCTTCAACAATACGTTCTACTGTCGCCGCACGGTTTTCACGTTTACGTAAAAAGCGATAAACGATTTGATATAATTCCTCTTCAGATTGAGCACATTTATGACATACTTCTCTGACCCCGATATAATTAAAAAACTCATTACATTTCGGACAATTACGAACCTCTGCCATCTACTCTTCCTCCTTTTCCATATAACAGCTAAACGAACCTTATATACTCGTAATCTATTATACACAATGCGTTTGTAATTTCATCCATTAATTAGTGTGAAGCTTTTTACATTTTTTGCACCTGCCTTCAGTAATAGCTCGGTGGCGTGCTGTAAAGTTGTTCCTGTCGTTTTTATATCGTCAAAAAGAAGATATTCTTTATGTTCAACATGCGCTCCATCCATCAGACGGAAAAGGGGAGCTGCTTGGATTCGTTGCTCTCTATTTTTGGAGCTTTGCGTTTCTGCTGTTGTCTTTTCTAAAAGTTGTATAAAAGGAATATGAGCAGCCTTTAATAACTCCTCCATATGCGAAAAGGTACGTTCCCTTAGCTTGAGAGGATGCATAGGAATAGGAATGATAGTTGCTTTTTCATGTTTAAACCGGGCATATAGTTTCTGCCGAAATACTTTAGCAAGTGCGACATCCTGAAGAAATTTATATTGATGCAAATAATCTTTCATGGCATCGTTATACTGATAAAATGCTGATGCCGTTGAGGAATATTCAAATTTAGCTGAGCATCTTTCACAGATGGTCGGTTGAAATTGTTTGGTTAAAAGTAGTTTCCATGAGATTACTGATTGCAAAGGCTGTGAGCATAGCAAGCAAAGTGTTTCCATTTTATTCATTGTGAAAATCCTTTCTTATTATAATTAAGAATTTTTGTACGCGCATCATCCATTTCAATCGTAATACCATGATGAAAAAATACGACGTCTCCATCTGCAAAATCAGCATTTCGGCCAACTCGCCCAGCGATTTGTATAAGTGCACTAGAAGTAAAAATTGTTGATTCTGCCCCAATAACGGCAACCTGTACATTCTTGATTGTAATTCCTCTTTCTAAAATAGTCGTTGTCAGTAAACCTGGAACTTCTTCTTGACGGAGTTTAAGCACTTTTTCTTTACGCTCAGGATCTTCAGCATGTACCGCCATGATGCTTCCATCTAATTGCTGAAAAAGTGGCGTAGCTATTTTCATTAACTCTACTTTCGGGAAAAATAATAGAAAAGGCTCTTTTCGTGCTAGGCGTTCCTCTGTCCATTGCTTTAGCTTTCGCGGAATCTTTCCCCGTTTCAAGCTTTTTTCATAGTTCCATAAGGAATGAAATCGAGGGACCGGTAATGGACGGTTATGATAGCGCTTTGGGATAAATGAATAGCTTTCCTGTTGATACTGAGTCAGTAATTTATGTGAAGGTGTTGCTGTGACCACCAATATTGGTGCGTTTTCCGCTTTAGCCTTTTGCACAGCGCTTTGCAAGGTTTCGTCAAATGTATAGGGAAATGCATCAGCTTCATCAACAATCATCACGTCAAACGCTCGTTCAAAACGATATAGCTGATGAGTTGTCGCCAACACAAGCTGCGCATACCCCTCCTGCTTTGGTGATCCACCATATAGTGCATGGATCACCGTTTGCGGGAAAACTGCTTGAAAGCGTGGATATAACTCTAGCACTACATCAGTACGAGGCGTAGCGATACATACCCGTAAGCCCTGCTCTAGCGCATAATGTACAGTCGGAAAAAGTAGCTCCGTTTTCCCTGCCCCACATACCGCATGAATAAGATGGGAACGTTGTGCTTTCACACTTTCTAGCATTTCATTTGCCGCCTGCTCTTGAAGCACTGTAAATTGCCCCGCCCATTTGAGCGCATGCTTTCTTGTTCTTATTGCCCGAGGGCCCGTCCAAGTTATCAATTGCGTACAGCTACTCACTCTGCCCATATTCAAACAATGTCTACAATATACACATGGCTGCTGGCATTTCGAACAATCAAATGTTGTAAATTGCTGAGGATCATCATTATGACAACGATTGCATCTAAGATGTGGCTCTTTTTGAATTCCTTCTATTATATGGAAGTATTTACGATGGATTGCTTTCTCGATATCTTCCATTTGGAATGGAGTATGCTCCTTTAACCAAATACGTCCTTCATGAAAATCTCGTAATGCAGGTGGCAACAACCAACCTTTGTATTTCATTGCATTGCTCCTTTCGTTTTGGGGTTTATCAGCGATTTCTGTACTTTTATCAGCGATGTTCATTACTTTATCAGCGATTCTCATATTTTCATCAGATATATCCGAAATCTACCGCAAAATCCCTACTTCCCCAGCGTTGTTCAAAGTTTATCAGCGATTTCTGTACTTTTATCAGCGATATTCATTGGTATATCAGCGATTCTCGAACTTTTATCAGCGATGTTCATTACTTTATCAGCGATGTTCATTACTTTATCAGCGATTCTTTTACTTTTATCAGCGATTCTCATATTTTCATCAGATATATCCGAAATCTACCACCTAGTATCCCAACTTCCCCTGGCAATATGGTATTTTCGCAAAATAAAAAAACAGCCTCTACAAATTTAATGTAGAGACTGTCTCACTGAAGATTATTTTTTTGTCCAGCCTAGCCCCATTGAGCCTTCGCCCAGGTGTGTGCCAATGACGGGACCGAAATAACTTAATTTAAAGTTAACATTCGGGTAGGTTGCTGCTAATTGTGCTAGCCATTCTTCGGCTTCTGCCTGACAATTGGCATGGATCACGACAGCGTCCATTGCTTCATACTTACTAGCATCCTCTGCTAGTAGCTCCTCTGCACGCTTTAATGCTTTTTTACGTGTACGAATTTTTTCAAAAGGTACAATGACCTTGTCCATAAAATGCAGTACTGGCTTTACTTGTAATAAGCCGCCAATTAATGCTGCTGCTGCAGACAGACGTCCCCCTCGTTGTAAGTGCGCTAAGTCATCTACAATGAAGTAAGCACGAATTGTTTGCTTCATGTCCGCCAATGTAGCAAGAATTTCTTTTGCGGAAAAGCCTTGTGCTGCCATTTCAGCTGCTCGTAGAACATAAAAACCCTGTACCGCACAGGATATTTCACTATCAAAAGCATACACATCAATGCCTTCTACCATCTCGCCTGCTTGAATGGCACCTTGATATGTTCCACTGATTCCACTTGATAAATGAATAGAAATTACTTCGTCATACTCTTTTGAAAGCTCTTCAAAGAGAGCAACAAATTCTCCAATTGGGGGCTGGGTTGTTTTCGGGAATTCTTTTGCCCCGCGTACTTTATCATAAAATTCAGATGCCGTGATATCTACTTCTTCTGCAAATAGTTGTCCTGAGATATTTACACTTAACGGAATCATATGAATGTTTAAGCGCGCTCGTTCCTCGGCCGAAATATATGCAGTACTATCTGTTACGATTGCTGTCCTCATCCATGTCCACTCTCCTATTCTAATAGTTTACAATCAATTGCGCCTCGGCGCAATTGTTGCTGTCGCTTCGCTTTCGCACAGATAAAACATTTGTTGCTGTCGCTTCGCTTTCGCACAGAAAAAAATTGTTGCTGTCGCTTTGCTTTCGCTACAGTAAACATTTGTTGCTGCCGCTTCGCTTTCGCTACAGATAAAAAAATGTTGTCTGGGTTTTGAATGATGCTTGCTTTATCGTCATTCAGTAGGAACCCACTAAAAAAAGAAATGAATGTGAAATGAATTACGACATTACGTAATCTGTCTGAATGTCGAATAGAAGTAAGTCCACTTCACTCTTTCATCATTCTAGACGTCTGCTAAATTGTTATCTTAGCATTCATTTCACATTCATTTTCTATGTATTTCTCTTAGTACCAGAGGTTGAACTTTATTCGATTAAAGAATATAGGCTCATCACCTAACCTAAGGCTGATTTCCATAGGCAAGTCCAATGAACGTTATCACAAGGCTTTTTGCCCGTCGTTCCACTAGTGTCTTATCTTTGTCGCTATGCCCTAAAATCACTCAACCTCAACTTTTAGTGATGAGCCTTTCATGAAGATATCCTAACTTTATCTGCCAGTACTCGATTCAGTATAAAAGACACTTGTAACCTTCCAATGTCCATCTTCTTTAACGAATACTGTCACTTGTTGTCCTGCACTTTCATGCTTTACATTTGTTTTAGTTTGTACAACATGCGATGTTAGATTTGAATAAACCTGCGCTTCATCCGTGCTATATTTTATAATTGTAGTATTTTTAGCATCACGTTTAACGTCTGACTGTTTAAATACGTCTGTAATATATTCTTTTTCTTCTTCATAATTGAAACCTTTTGGATTCTTTGAGAGTGTTTGCATATAACGATCAATTTCTTTTGAATTGAGAGCTGCAATATATTCATTAAAGGCTGCTAATATCGCTTTTTCTTCATCAGCAGGGACATTTTCTGCCTTTGTTATTTTCCCACCATTCGCTTCAAACCCTACAGTTCCATCATCAATGATTTTTTGTCTATCTTCTGAACTCATTTCTTCTTTTTTATTACCACAGGCAGTTAACATTAATGCAGTTAACATTAATAAGGTAAAAACTGCTAAAAAACTTTTCTTTAACATAAAAAAACCTCCCGCGCATATTGTAGCATATAAATCCCGTTGCAGGAATTTTGTTGTGCTTTTTCAACATTTAGGTGCTACATCTTCCTTATGACGCGCGTACTATTAAAATGTTGCACGATTTATGTGATCATTATGTATAAATTTCGCCACAAAAGAGCAGCGGCATACTTATATTAAAAAAACTGTTTTAAAAACTACTATATAATATAGTAGCCTTTAAAAACAGCTATCGATTATGCCTCGTAGGACTCAGCTTTGTGCTTAAGTCTGCATTTGCCGCAGGACCTGGCGTTCATTCTTGAGTTCCTCTATGTCAGCGGATGTTTGGACACCCGCTGATAGTTAAGTTCATGTATGTTATTAACGTACTTCAACCCAGCCATTTTTGATGGCTGTCACAACAGCTTGTGTACGGTCGTTTACATTCATTTTTTGTAAAATGCTTGAAACGTGGTTTTTAACTGTTTTTTCAGAAATGAACAGTGTCTCACCAATTGTACGGTTAGATTGCCCATCTGTTAATAATTGTAATACTTCACATTCACGTTTTGTTAGTAAATGGAATGGACGACGAATTTCTGTTTGATGGAAGTTACCTTTATTTTCATGCTCAGAAAGACGACGGAATTCCGCTACTAAATTTTTAGTTACTTTTGGATGTAGGTAAGATCCACCATTCGCAACTACTTTAATAGCTTCAACGATTTCGTCAGCATCCATCTCTTTTAGCATATAGCCAAGTGATCCAGATTTTAGTGCGTGTGTTACGTATGTTTCATCATCATGAATAGATAACATAATAACCTTTGCATCTGGGAATTCATTTATTAAATCTGCCGTTGCCTCTACTCCATTTTTCCCCGGCATATTTATATCCATTAATACTACATCTGGTTGATTTTCAGCATATAAAGAAACCACATCTGTACCATCGTCACCTTCTGCTACTACGTCAAACGTATCTTCAAAATCTAAAATACGCTTTACTCCTTCGCGGAATAGCTGGTGATCGTCTACAATAATAATCTTCGTCATTTGTCTTTACCCCCTAAATTCTCCAACAATCGTTTTACGCTACTTCTAACGGAATTTTAAATAAAACCGTCGTACCTCGATTTACCTCACTTTTAATTGAGATTGTCCCATCCAAAATTTCGATACGTTCTTTCATACCTAAAATCCCAAAAGAATGATCTTTAACTTTCTGCGAATCAAAACCTATGCCATTGTCCTTTACAACAATATTTACGGCATTCTTCAACCATTCAAGTTTTACCCAAATATCCTTACATTTCCCGTGCTTCATGGCATTTGTTACACACTCTTGCACTAATCGGAAAATAGATATTTCATAGTTTGATGGTATACGCTTTTCGGTGCTCCTCGATTGAAAATGAACTTCAACACCGGGATTATATTCAGTAACGGTCGATAAGTATTTTTTTAATGTCGGAACAATACCTAAATCATCAAGTGCCATTGGTCTTAAATCATAGATTATACGTCGCACCTCTGATAATGCATTACGTACGGTTTTCTTTAAATCGGCAATTTCAGCTAAAGCATTGTCAATGCCCTTTTCACGATACGTTCTGTCTATTAAATCAGTGCGCATAAGTACATTTGCTAGCATTTGAGCAGGCCCATCATGAATTTCCCTAGATAGGCGTTTACGCTCCTCTTCTTGTGCTGCAATAATACGTATACCAAAATCTTGTTTCATTTTTGCTTGTTCAAGTGCTAAACCAACATTCTTTAAATCTGAAGTTAAGTAATTCAAAACGACATTTACTTGATTGACAATATGATCTGCACGTTCAATAGTATCGAGTAATGCTCTTAATCTTCTCTCTAAATCATCTCTTTTATCACGTAGCTGCTTTTCCTGTGTTCTAATAACAGAGAGCTTCACTTGAAAATCCTGTGCAGTTTCATATGCTTCTCTAACTTGTTCTTCGGTATAATTATCAAAAGCTTTACTCACTAGCACAAGTCTTTGCTTAGCAAGCTGTGTACTTTTTTCTAAAGCATCGCCTTCATCAATAACAATTGAAACTTGTTTTCGAACAATTTCTAGCTCGTTTTGCATATCTTCGAAACTTCTTCGGCTTTGTTCACTTATAATAAAGATATCATCTTTTGAGCTCATGATTGTTTCTAACATTCGATTAAATATGTCATCAAGCGACTTTAAATCGAAGGTATCATTTGAAAACATAGTATACTCCCCAGTCTAATGTCTTATGATTACTAACTATTTTCAATAGACCAATTACATAGTCTATACCTATTATAGCATCCTCATGTTAAAAATTAATGCTTTTTCTTTATGAAAATTATAGAATAGAACTACTTTAAAGGAGATTGATATCGATGAGAGAAAACTATTTAACTGTAAAAGGATATGGAGAAAGTGAAATTGTTATTTCAAAATCTCGTTTCCTTACTTATATAGAACGTGTAGAAACGGAAGAGGATGCAATTTCTTTTATTGAACGCATAAAAAAATTGCACCATAATGCAACACATAATTGTTCAGCCTATATTATCGGAGAACATGATCATATTCAAAAAGCAAATGATGATGGGGAACCTAGCGGCACAGCAGGCGTCCCTATGTTAGAAGTCCTAAAAAAACAAGGGTTAAAGGATACGGTCGTTGTCGTCACACGCTACTTTGGTGGCATTAAGCTTGGCGGTGGCGGTCTTATTCGTGCGTACGGAAAAGCGACAACAGAAGGTTTGCTTGCTGCTCAAGTAGTTGAACGTAAGCTTCACCATTTCATGAAAATTGCTGTTGATTACACATGGCTTGGTAAAGTAGAAAATGAAATTCGAGGTTCTTCGTATACTTTAGAAGAAATTCGCTACTTGGAAGGCGTCGAAATTATTGTTTCCGTGTTAAAAGAGGAAGAAGAACCGTTCCGAAACTGGGTAACAGAACTGACAAACGGACAAGCAAACATTACTTTTGAGAATGCTCAATTTATTGAATTTGTTGTGAAATAAATAGTTTTAATTGTCGAAAACTAAATATCCATAGTATAATTTTAATATTGAGCTATTTTATCATTTGCACATTTGTTTGAATAAAGTTTAGTTTAACCGCATTATTATTCCGAAAATTCAGAGGAGAATATATTAAAAATGAAAAATAGAAATAAAAAAAGCAAAAAGAAGTCTTCCAAAACTTCTATAATTATAAAAGTTTCCATTCTTCTTGTTGCTAGTTTACTAATTTGCGCGACGGCATATGGCGTATATATTGCGAAGCAAGCAAAACATGCTATTGACTCAGCGCATGAAGAATTAGAAGGTCGAGACATTTCTGCACTTCGTGATGCGAAGGTAGAACCAATTCATGATAATGTTTCAGTCCTATTTGTCGGTGTAGATGATAGTGAAAACCGAGGACAAGGCTCTGAGAATTCACGTTCAGACGCGCTCATTCTAGCAACATTAAACAATAAAACGAAAACGGTGAAAATGCTCAGTATCCCTCGAGATTCGTATGTTTACATTCCTTCTGTAGAACATAAGGATAAAATTACTCATGCACATGCCTATGGAGGAACACTTTCAACAATTGATACTGTAGAACAACTATTAGATGTGCCAATTGACTATTATGTACGTATGAACTTTAATGCGTTTATTGATGTTGTGGATGCATTAGGTGGAATTGAAGCTGAAGTGCCTTATAAGTTACACGAAAAAGATGAATTCGATCGCAACGCCATCAACTTAGAGCCTGGTTTACAGCACTTAAACGGAAGTCAGGCACTTGCACTCGCAAGAACACGTAAGCAAGACAGTGATATTGAACGCGGCAAGCGTCAACAAGAAATTTTAACAGCGATCATCAATAAAGTTTCTTCTGTAGGATCTATTACAAAATACGATGATGTCATTAAAGCACTTGGTGATAATATGAAGACAAATATGACATTTAGCGAAATGAAGTCATTCCTATCTTATTTAACACAAGGGATGCCACGTATTGATTCTTTAACATTAGAAGGTACAGATGATATGTCTACTGGTGTTTACTACTATAAATTAAATCAAGAATCGGTTGATGAAGTGTCTGAAACTCTTAATAACCATCTTGACACCAAAAAAGCGTCTAGTAGCTTAACGAATAAAAATACTAATAATGCTAACGCTGTTGGCGATGATGCCACTGATAGCAATAACGCTCAATAACTGCAAAAGCCTTTCCACGTTAAATATATTTGTGGAAAGGCTTTTTGTATGGCATGATCTTGTAGCACTTATTGACCTGAGTTTTGCTCCATGTTATTTTATCGCGATTCGCCACTAAAAGTATGAGTTCCGCCGCTAACCTAAGGAGGAACGCCGCTAAAACACGAAGTTGCGCCGCTAACCAAGCAAAGAACACCGCTAAACCCCAAAATTCCGCCGCTAATCAAGCAAGAACGCACATTGCCGTTTTTCTCTTTATCCGAGCACCAATTAAAAAAGCAACCATCCATAAAGTGGATGGTTGCTTGAATGTTTTATTTATTAAATATCCGCACAAAATTCAACAGTGGTTTATAGTTTTTACCCGCCAGTCCAATGACTTCAACCAAAATTTCAATGGCTGTTAAAATGACAGCTACGAGTAAAATGGCGCCCCATACTTTTGCCATTGAGAAGATGATGGCTGCTAAACCAAACATGATAGCAATCCCATAAATAATAAGTACTGTTTGACGATGTGTGAAGCCCATATCTAGTAAACGGTGATGCAAGTGTGATTTATCTGGATCAGACCATTTTTTCTTCATACGTACGCGACGAACAATCGCAAAGAATGTATCAGAAATTGGCACACCTAGTATAATAACCGGAATAATTAATGTTACGACCGTTACATTTTTAAATCCAAGCAATGCGAGCACTGATATCATAAAGCCAAGGAATAAGGCTCCCGTATCTCCCATGAAGATTTTCGCTGGGTGGAAATTGTAAAATAAAAATCCAAATGTTGCTGCTGCTAAAATGGCTGCAATTGCTAAAACGAACATATTGCTCATGATAAATGCCATAGCCGCTAAAGTTATGAGGGCAATCGTTGAAACACCTGCCGCTAAGCCATCTAAACCATCGATTAAATTAATGGCATTTGTAATACCAACAATCCAAATAACTGTTAAAGGGATACTTAGTAATCCAAAATTTAATTCGCCAAAAAATGGTAAATTAATCATCTCAATATGAATGCCACCTACAAAAATGACAATAAGTGCCGCAACAAGTTGACCTACTAATTTGGCTTTTGCGGAAATTTCACGCATATCGTCTATGACACCTGTTGCTACGATAATACAAGCCCCAATTATAATTGCCAGTAAAAAATCACTACCATGTTCATTGTATATCAATATCGGCCGGAAAATAGCCACAGCTATTAAAAACGCAAGGAAAATCGCCAATCCCCCAAGTCTTGGCATAATTCGTGCATGTACTTTTCGATAGTTCGGTGCATCAACAGCACCTATTCTGAATGCTAATCGTTTAACTAGTGGAGTTAACAATATTGAAGCAACAAATGCTGCTATTAAAGACACGTAGAGCATGTCTCTCCTCCTCAAAAAAATAATCTACATTTAAATTCTAATTGATTATAGCACGAACAGACGCCGAAATATACTTTTTCTATTTATTTTCCACCATTTCACAAATATTATTCCTTTTTTTGAAATGGAAGAATGCTGCATGTCAAATCTAGTCATCATTCGTAAAATTTGATAAAATAATGGAGTGTCTAGCATTTAGACAACTTAAAAGGAGCGTAAATTTCATGTTCTCAATTTTTAAACGCAACAATGAGCAAACTAGTGCTCGTCAATTAAAGCGCTACTATAAAATAGTAGATCAAATTAATAGTCTTGAAGAAAATTATGTGAATAAGTCAGATGAAGAATTAAAAGAAATGACTTTTATTTTCAAGGATCGTTTAGAACAAGGTGAACCAATTACATCTATCATCCCGGACGCATTTGCTGTAGTACGCGAAGCCTCAAAACGTGTATTAGGTATGCGTCATTTTGATGTACAGCTTATCGGTGGCCTTGTTTTAACTGAAGGCAATATTGCAGAAATGCCTACAGGTGAAGGTAAAACGCTTGTCGCTTCCCTTCCTTCATATGTACGCGCATTAGAAGGTAAAGGCGTTCACGTCATTACAGTTAATGACTATCTAGCTAAGCGTGACTACGAGCTTGTCGGCCAAATTCATCGTTTCCTTGGCTTAACAGTTGGTTTAAATATCCCAATGATGGAGCCGGATGAAAAAAAAGAAGCCTATAACGCAGATATTACATATGGTGTCGGTACTGAGTTCGGATTTGACTACTTACGCGACAACATGGCACATAGCTTGGCTGATAAAGTACAACGTCCTTATCACTTCGCCATTATCGATGAAGTCGATAGTGTACTGATTGATGAGGCAAAAACACCGCTTATTATCGCTGGGAAAATGGGAGCGAATGATGAACTACACCGCATTTCCTCTATGCTAGCTAAACGTTTTAAAGAAGAAGAAGATTACGATTTTGATGATGAAACAAAAGCTACTTCTTTAACTGATAAAGGCATTGAAAAGGTTGAGGCTGCCTTCAATGTTGATAATCTATATGATCTGGAACACCAAACACTTTACCATTACGTGATCCAAGCAGTTCGTGCACACGTAATGTTCAAGCGTGATGTTGATTATATCGTAAAAGATGACAAAATCGAGCTTGTTGATATGTTCACAGGTCGTATTTTAGAAGGTCGTTCACTATCTGATGGCTTACATCAAGCGATTGAAGCAAAAGAAGGCGTAACGATTACTGAAGAAAATAAAGCACAAGCACAGATTACCATTCAGAACTACTTCCGTATGTATCCTAAGCTTTCTGGGATGACGGGTACAGCGAAAACACAGGAAAAAGAAATTCGTGAAGTGTACGGCATGGAAGTTATTCAAATTCCAACAAACCGTCCTCGTAAACGTGTCGATCAGCCTGATATTATCTTCAAAAAACAGGAAGATAAATATAAGTACGTGGCTGCCGAAGCTAAACGTCGTCATGAAAAAGGACAACCTGTTTTAATTGGGACAACGTCAATACTGCAATCTGAAACAGTTGCCGAACATTTAAAGAAGGAAGGCTTAACGTTCCAATTGCTGAATGCTAAAACAGTTGAGCAAGAAGTTGAGCTGATTTCACAGGCAGGTCAAAAAGGGCGTATTACTGTAGCAACCAATATGGCTGGCCGTGGTACAGATATTATGCTAGCTGAAGAAGTTCACGAGCTTGGAGGCTTATTTGTCATCGGTACCGAAAAGCATGAAAGCCGTCGTGTAGATAATCAGCTACGTGGTCGTTCAGGTCGCCAAGGCGACATCGGTGAAACCCGCTTCATTCTCTCTATTGAAGATGATATGTTCCGCCGTTATGCAAAAGAAGAGGTTGAAAAATTCTCAGAAAAAATGGTTGTCGATGAAAAAGGCATCATCCAAAATAAAGAAGTTCAAGAACTCATTAACCGTACACAACGTATTGTAGAAGGCTCTCAATACGGTATGCGTGAATACAACCTAAAATTAGATGATGTGATCAATGACCAGCGTACAGTTATTTACGGTCTACGCGATAAAATTTTAGCTGGTGAAGATTTAATGGGTGAGCTGAAAAAAATGCTAAGTGAAACAGTTGATTTTGCTGTAAGAGAAGCCGCTCCAGATGAACTCCCTTCAGTGGAATGGGATTATGATCAAATGGAACGCTCTCTCAATTCACTATTTATGACGCCTGTCACAATTGACCGTGAAGTGGGCAAAGTAAAACAAATTTTAGCTGATATTCAGCCTTCTGAACAAGAGTTGCTTGATCGCATGGAACAGTTTGCTGGCAATGATGAAGTAATGGCTGTTATCCCACAAGTAATGCTAAGCTATCTTGATAGTAGCTGGGTGAAACATTTAGAAAACATGGCACACTTAAAAGAAGGTATCGGCTTACGTCATTACCAACAAGAAGACCCGATGCGAATTTACCAACGTGAAGGCCTAGAATTATTCGGCAAGAATTTCCAAGAATTACGTCGTTCTATCATTATAGAAATTACAGGCTTCATGAAAATGATTGAAGCACAAATGGAGGTACAATAATGGGCTTATTCTCATTCTTTAAAAAATCAGATAAACTTGGGCAAGAAAATACAATCGATTCTAAGGATTTACTGCAAAACATCAAGGTAGAAAATACAAACAATAACCGAGATGTTGTGACGAAATTATCATACCATCCAGATTGGGAAGTACCTCAGGAGCAAAAGTATATATTCAACTTCCTTGCTAATGAGCTAGAACCGTTGAAACCAAATCAATTATCACTTTCTTCTATTAGTATTGAAGAAGACAAACGCTCAAAAAAATGGCAAGTGCGTGCATTTTTCCGCTCATCCTTACCTCAAGCGATTGAGCTAGGTGAAATTGAACTATTCATTATGGATAAAAATGATGAGCTTGTAGCATCGAAAACATTCGACTTCGCAGCACTTGGAACAATTCCAGCAGAAAGTGCTCGTCCATGGGTATTTGATTTTGAAAAATCAACGATCAAAGTCGATAAAGTACCAGAAGATGGCTGGAAAATTGCATTCAACCTTGTTTCTCTTCGCGGTCACCAATTAGAATTAGATCCATCATGGGAAAAGCAACTCCCTGCCGCACAAAAAGAGGAACTTGCCAACATCGTAAAAACTTTACCGAAGTTAGGTGAAACAGAAGTAAACTTCACCGGCCTACAAGCGAAACTTGCTGATAACGGTAATTTAAATGTGTCTATCTTCATCCGTAACGGACATAATAAAGCGATTAACCTAGAACAATTACCACTAGAAATTATTGATGCAACAGGCAAACAAATTGCTAAAGGTTCATTTAAAATGGATCCAATATTAACTGTGCAACCAAACTCAACAAAGCCATGGACATTTATCTTCCCTGCAGAGCTTGTTGACGCAAAAGATGCCGACCTTTCTCGTTGGACAGCACGTGTAACACAATAAAGTGACACTTTACGGGCAAATAATCTCCTTACACTCGGAGTGAGAGCCTTAAACTTAACGCTTCTCTATACATGAATGCCCATTAATGCAACATCGAAAACCCTTCTTTCCTATTGAAAGAAGGGATTTTTCGTTTGTTCGCTTTAGTAGCGATGTTCTACCTTTATCAGCGATATTCTACCTTTTATCAGCGTTTTATCTGGTTTTATCAGCGATTCTTCGATTTTATCGGCGATCCCACTTCTATCAGCGATGTTCTACACTTTATCAGCGTTGTTCACTTTTTATCAGCTATATGCACACTTTTATCAGCGTTGTCCGCCTTCATCTCCATGAAAAAAGCGATTTTTCCCGTATAGGCAAAAATCGCTTTTACTTTATTTAATAGCGTCCAATCGTTTATAAGCTACTAATCTTGTTGACCAGTAAGAGTATGTAACGTCTGAAATTTCAACACCGTCTGACCCCGCGTGGACAAATTTATTGTTGCCTAGATAAATACCCATATGGGATATTCCGTCTTTATAAGTATTTTGGAAAAATACTAAATCTCCCGCTACCGGATTTTTAACTTGTGTTGTATTACCGTAAAAATATCCTTCGCTACTGTCTCTTCCAATTTTTAAACCGCCTTGATTAAAGGCATAGTAAATAAGGCCACTACAATCTAAACCTTCCGATGTGTTGCCACCGTAAAGATATGGTGTTCCTACTAATGACTTGGCTACTTCTACTGTTTTCTTATAAATAGCTTGTCCATTAGCAGCAGGATCTTTAGATGTGGATGTTCCTGCATCTGAAGATCCGTTATTATGTACTGTTTCATTCTCGGGTATTGAAGCTACCGAAGATAATTTTAACACCTGTCCAATATAAATCGTGTCTGTCTTAAGACCATTCCAGTCTTTGATGTCCTTAACTATCACATTATATTGCTTAGCAATTTTGGACAATGTATCACCTTTAACTACTGTATGGGAAGCAGTTGCGGGTTTTGATGGTGTTGTCGGTTTTGTAGTTGATGGATTCGAGGGTTTTACCACAACATTAGTAGCTTGTTTTGAAACTTCAAGCTTTTGTGCGACATAAATCATATCATTCTTTAAATTGTTCCAGCTTTTTATGTCTTGAACTGTTACTTTATGGTTTTGAGCGATTTTCGTTAGAGTGTCGCCTTTTTGCACCGTATACGTAGCTGCTTCTGCAGTTTGAAATGCTAAAAAAGAAGTAGCAATAGTGCTTAATGCAAGGATTCTTAATTTTTTTGTTTTTTTCATATCAATTTGCCTCCGTTCGTGCTAAAATATTTCCTTGTGTGTCTATCATACTAGAGATTTTTGAATTGAGGTATCGGAAAAACTGACTATTTTTCAAACAATTTAGGAATCTTGCTGATTCCGACAGATTCTGACAAATTGTAGGAGAATATTAATTGCAAGATTAGTATTCATATGATAACATACACATCAGTATTTAAAATTTTTAGAAAGTTTCATCTTTTCAATTTTAAAGGAGTTTTAATTTTTATGAAAAACATTTTGCTTTTCATCAAAGAGAATTTAGCAGTAGGTTTACTATTATTTGCCTTATTCTTAGGCGCCGGAAATATTATCTTCCCCCCATTATTAGGTCAACAAGCTGGTGAACATATAACGACAGCCATGATCGGCTTTTTAATAACAGGTGTTGGATTACCGCTATTAGCCATTGTTGCGATTGCGAAGGCGGGTGGCGATTTACAAATACTAGCGAATCGTGTTGGCCCTACCTTTGGTGTTATTTTTACATCAATCGTATATTTGGCGATTGGACCATTTTTTGCAGTGCCACGTACGGGGTCTGTATCCTTTGAAATCGGGATCGTCCCATTTCTTCCAGAGGGATTAACGGATCATTGGGCGCCTCTTTTCATTACTTCAATCATATTTTTCGCCTTAATACTATTATTAGCGATTAACCCTTCAAAGCTTGTCGATCGCGTAGGGAAAATTTTAACGCCTGTTCTATTAGGTGTTATTCTATTACTAGCTATTAAGAGCTTTATTTCACCAATGGGTGAACCAGGAGCAGCTTTAGGAAAATATACGGAGACACCATTGACTGAGGGCTTTGTGCAAGGCTATTTAACAATGGATGTACTAAGTGCACTTGTTTTCGGAATCGTTATTTTACAAGCATTGCGCGACATGGGTATGTCAAATACTAAAAAGCAAGTCAAAACGACAATTTTCGCAGGAATTATTGCGGCTATTGGCTTATCATTTGTCTATATCGCACTTGGACAAATTGGTAACACTAGTATCAATGCAATAGGAACTTTTGATAACGGCGGTACAATCATAGCGAAGTCAGCTGAGGCTCTATTCGGTAGACTCGGGACTATTATATTATCTGCTACAATTTTACTAGCATGTATATCTACTGCTGTAGGTTTACTAACTGCCAATGCTCAATTTTTCAATAAACTATTTCCTAAAGTTTCGTATAAAACGTTTTTAGTAATTTTCACAATATTCAGTGCAGCTATAACAAATGTAGGTCTTTCTACAATTATTAGTGCATCACTACCTGTATTATTAATCATCTATCCGCTTGCAATGGTATTAATGGTTCTGTCACTTTTCGATCACTTCTTTAAAGGCGGAAAAATTGTTTACATTTTAGCGTTAATTCCTACATTCTTTGTTAGTCTGAATGATGGTTTAAAGCAAATGGAGATTCATATTGCTCCATATGTGAACATTTTAAAAGCTCTACCATTATACGAGCAAAGTCTTGCATGGCTTGTACCTGCAATCATTGGTGCGCTGATCGGCTTGATTATTCATAACCTCACAAAAAAATCAAAGAAGACTTCTCTAATTTCTTCATCTAACTAGAATCTGCTTGCTTTTTGCGAATAAGCCTCAAGCTTCCTATAGACAACGACGGTCTATGAATCTTGCATAAACTTACTTATTCGCAAAAGGCTAACAGATTTTTTTTGTCATAATTCCTCTACTTTCCCTATTCACGCTCATATGGAAAATCATGTATACTAAAGGAAATTCGAAAAGAGGTGTCCAATGAAAAAAGTATTGTGGTCATTCGTATTTGTTCTAAGCTTTTTCATCATTCCATTTACCAATGCTTCTGCTGCAGGCAATGAACAGCAGCTTGTAAAAGAAATCAAAGGAATTATCGAGGAAAATTATGTAGGAACCATCCATGGCAACTTGCAAAAAGCTAAAACAATTTCTGAAATCATTGATATGCTAGACCCTTATTCTACATATTTTACGAAAAAAGAATTTGAGGATTTTATAAATAGCATCGATCTATCAACAATTGGGATTGGTGTGATCATCGAAGAACATGAAGACGGTATTCATATTTTACAAGTGTTTGAGGACAGCGGCGCATCGGATGCGGGTGTAGTTGCTGGAGACATTATTACTGCCATTAACGGACAATCCGTAGTAGGAACCTCTACACAAGAAGCCTCCTCCCTGTTAATTGGAGATGAAGACACTACAATAGAAGTGACACTCCAGCATGCAGATGGGACAACTTCTACGACAAACGTCATAAGAAAAAAATTCACATTACCGAATGTGGAATCTGAATTATTATTTGGGGATGTCGGATATATTGCTATGTCATCATTCTCAGAAGACGGTGCAAAACTAGTAAAAAATGCGCTTATTCAATTAAAACAGCGTGGCGCAACTTCTTTTATCGTTGATTTACAAAACAATGGCGGCGGCTATGTGACAACAGCTGAGGAGATGGCAGGGCTATTCCCAAAGGCGAAAATAGCTTATTTACTAGAACAAGCACACGCCTCTTACAAAGTACGTGCTGGCATTCAAAATGAAAAATTCCCAGCTGATACTCGTATTCTTGTAAATCGCTATAGTGCTAGCGCCTCTGAAATGTTAGCAGCATCATTACAAGATCAGCAATCTGCTATTTTATATGGAGAAAATACGTATGGAAAAGGCTGTATGCAAGGCTTTTTTGAATTGCAAGATGGTAGCTATTTAAAGCTGACTGTCGGTAATTTTACAGGCCCTTTAGGAAAAACAATTAATGAAGTTGGAGTAAAACCGAACATCCCTACAAAGACTGCTCCTATCTTCCAGGCACATTATGATGCAATAAAAGCACAACATACAAATTATAAAGAACTTGCAAGCTTAAAAAATGTAGCAGCTTCTAAAACCTTTACGGTGAAATTCTCTCAAGCACTCTCTTCACAGATTGCTAATGGTAGTGTACAACTCGTCGCTTTAGGAGGTAACGAGGTACCTATTTCTACAAAAGTTAATGGTCGTTCATTACTTGTTACTCCATTAAAGCCGTTAAACAGTGGGCAAGAGTATATGCTACTTGTTCATCCATCTATTCAAAAAGAAACAGGCAATAAGCTTCAAAAAGGCGCTTATCTTCATATTACAGTTAAGAAATAAAAAAATTCCTCTCATCCTTTATTAGTGATGAGAGGAATTTTTTTATTTATAACGAACCAAGCCCTTTATTCGGCCTGAGAAATTTCTCTTACAAAGTATAAATGAACTAAGTCGCTCGCTAACTCGCATGGTAGTTTTTTGTGTTCAAGTAAATTAGTTAGTATTAAACGCTCTAAGGACCCTACAAAACTATCTACAACGATGTCTTGGTCTACACAATATGATTGTATTATATGGGCACAATCATAACGATGTATAAGGTGAGTAAATTGCTGTGTAAGTCGAGATTTAACTGCAAGTGACTGCTCAGATTCAAATAATCCGATTTTTGTTAATTTTGGGTTTTCGATTATGTAAACGAATAACATATGAACTTTTTGCTTTAGCTCTCTAACAAAGCCTTCTAATCCCTCTTCAACTTCTTCTGATTGTTTATTCATAATTTCATCAAATCCACGTTGAAATCGTGAATTCAGATCGTTGTAGAGAGAGTCCTTGCTTTCAAAATATAAATAAAAAGTTGGCTGTGTTACATGAGCAGCTTTTACAATATCACTAATTTTGGTTTCGTGATAACCTTTTTCAGAAAATAACTCTAAAGCTTTTTCAAGTAATAATTGTTTACTTCGTTCACCATTTGAATTAACCTTCCTACCTCTTGCCATACTTCCTCCCTTATCATAATTTGTAGTAGACTTAGTCCTTTATGCATACAGAGCACTGCGATATTATCCATATGTTCATAAAAAATTCCACACTGAATTAATTATGCCTCGGCATAATTGCGTCCGGAATCGGCTTTATGTTTAGGCATGCACGAGGGCCGACAGATGTTTTTTGCGCGAAAGCGTAGTGCTAACGTAGCGACAGCAGCATTATGGTTTTTGCGCGAAAGCGTAGTGCTAACGTAGCGACAGCAGCATTATGGTTTTTGCGCGAAAGCGTAGTGCTAACGTAGCGACAGCAGCATTATGGTTTTTGCGCGAAAGCGTAGTGCTAACGTAGCGACAGCAGCATTATGGTTTTTGCGCGAAAGCGTAGTGCTAACGTAGCGACAGCAGCATTATGGTTTTTTGCGCGAAAGCGTAGTGCTAACGTAGCGACAGCAGCATTATGGTTTTTTGCGCGAAAGCGTAGTGCTAACGTAGCGGCAGCAGCATTATGTTTTTTGCGCGAAAGCGTAGTGCTAACGTAGCGACAGCAGCATTATGGTTTTTGCGCGAAAGCGTAGTGCTAACGTAGCGACAGCAGCATTATGGTTTTTTGCGCGAAAGCGTAGTGCTAACGTAGCGACAGCAGCATTATGGTTTTTTGCGCGAAAGCGTAGTGCTAACGTAGCGGCAGCAGCATTATGTTGGTCACTCAATCGTGTGTTGTTCCTTTTGCTGCTATGCTTTCTCACAGATAAATTGCCACAGGACGTGGCGTTCTTACACTGAGTTCCTCTATTTCAACAGCTCTTCGGATACCCACTTAAAAGTAACTTAAATCCGCATTTATCACACCACCTATATAAGTGGAAACTTCTGTAACTGCCGTTTCACTTACGTTACAAAAGATATTTACTGAAAGTAAGTTAAAACTAATTATAATACAGCTCCTTTTTTTTCACTATAAAATATTATAAAAATAACAACTTTTTTGCAGCTAGTAACTTTAGTGTCCATTGAACAAAATAAAAAAGTGGGTATCTAATTCTTGCTTAGATTCCCACTTCACTATTATTTAGAAAACTTCCGTTTTAATTTATTGCCGTATTCTTTAACTTCTTTCACGCCAAATAATAAGTACGAGCCAACAACTACTGCACTAAAAATAACAAGGCTTACAATGAAATTTATATACATGTTGCTAAATACTAAATATTTACTTGAAAAATACAAAACAACTGTGATAATGATCATTGGTGGAACTGCTCTGAAAAATTGAAGCTCTTTGCTGAAGATCCCCATTTTCAGGTCATATTTAAAGCCTGCATAAACAATTAGCATAATAAAGTTTGTTACTGAACTTACAAATGTACCCCAGGCAATTGCCTCTGCTCCACACTTGTCAACAAGTAGCATAATAACAGCAATATTAACAGCAAATACATTGATTATGCTAAAGACAACAGGTGCCATTGAGTCACCCTTTGCATAATAAAAGCGCGTTATATACATGTTTGCGGCTAAAAAATACATCGATAAACAGAAGATTGCCATTACTGGTGTAGTAATTGCAGTTGAAAGTTCATCAAATTCACCTCGTTGATAAACAACCTGTATTAGATTCTCTGAGTAAAAATATGAGTAGATTGTTACAGGATAAAGTAACAACAATAGATAATGTAACCCTTTTGAGTATAAGCTTTTAATGGAAGCATGGTCGTTCTCTCCCTCTTTTTTACTCAAAATCGGGAAGATAACAGTTGTTACTGCTGTAATTAAAATAGCTTGTGGGAATTGCATAAGCCTTGAGGCATAGTTTACAGCAGCTACTGCTCCTTCAGATAACATCCCTGCAAAAACACGCTGTAATAATGCATAAAGTTGAATGGTAGCGCCACCAAGCATAATCGGTAAGATCATTACCCACAATTGCTTTGATGCACTATTACGTTCAAATGAAAAACCAACCTTAAACGAACCCATTTTACGATAGCCGGCAATTAAGAAGTATATCATTATGATCGCACTTGCTAATGCACTAATCCCATATCCAATTGCACCGATACTTTTAATATTAGATAAAACTACAGCAATTAATAAAAACACTGCATTATAAATTAAAATGGCAAAACTAGACAAATGGAATTTATGATTTGCGTTTAGCAATCCGCTATACCATGAGGATAATACGAGCAAGATTGACGATGGCATCATCCAATAATATAGATTTTTAGCTAACTCTAAATCACTTTGACTTAATCTGCCCTTTTCAGCTTTAGCTTGATTAAACATGTCCATTATCGGATTCGTGAATGCTAACATGACAATGGTCATAATGGAAACGGTTAACAAAACAATTGTAAAGGACTGTTTAACAAATAGTGCACGGTCCGTCGTTTCCCGATTATAAATCGTGATGACGGCAGTAGTAAATGCACCACCTACGACTAGATATAAAAAATTTGGAATTGTATAAGCTGTGAAAATACTATCAGCAATATGGCTACTACCATATTGAGAACCAATAATCACTTCGCGTAAGAATCCAAAAACACGAGCTACAATATTAATAATCGCAACCGCTCCGATTACTTTTAAAAAATTTTTCATAAGTCATCCCTACCTTCAATGGCCGACTTATAAATCTCAATACAACGAGCTGTTATATTTTTTTCATCGTGAATGGCTAAAACTTTGTCGACCGCTTCACGATTCATATATTGTTCTGTTGGCGTGTTCACGGCACGCAGCATCTCCTCAGATAAAACCATCGCATTTTCGGGCTCCACTAAATGCCCTGCGCCTTCTCCAAGCAACGATACAAGTCCGCCTACATTTGAAGCAATAACAGGTGTATCTGTCGCTAATGCCTCTAATGCCACTAATCCAAATCCTTCTAAATGAGATGGTAATACAAAGACATCACTTGCTTGGAACCACTTTACTAGTTCTTGTTGTTTTAGTGGATCTATAAATTTGACGTCTTCACTGATTAATGGTTGCAAAGATTGGAAAAACGATTGATCTCTTCTAGAACCTACAATATTTAACTCTACAGGACGAGATACTTTTGTTTTTAGCATTTGGAAAGCCTGTAACAGCTCTTCAACGCCTTTTTGTTTAATAACATTTCCTACAAATAAAAATCTAAATGGCTCAGTTGCTAATTGCAGTTCTTTGCATACCGCTTCTTGATTTCCTTTTGTGAAAACCTCACGATTCACACCCATACTAACGACAGAGATTTTACCTTTTTCAATGCCAAAATCTTGTTCAATTTGTTGAGCTAAGACAGGACCTACTGCGATAACATGTTCACTTTCACGTAAAATACTCGCTGTCCAATTGCGAATTCTAGCGTTCTTCTTCGCCATGCGCTCAATATCGCCACCATGCGCTGTAACGATAAATGGTATGCCAAACATTTTCTTTAATAGTAGCGACAGCATACCCGATGGAAACACATAATGTGCATGTGTGACATCAATAGACTTTCTGTTTTTTAAGCCTTTCATCAATGTCGATAAACCCCATTTTGTATATTTCATAATGGTGTTTTTCTTGCCTGTTGCCGGATTAGTATTAACAGATATATCTACGTCTAGTCCTGCTTTTTCAAGTGCAGCGACTTGGTTTTTCACAAAAATACCGAATGATAAATGATCAGAAGTTGGATACATATTACTAATTACAAGTATTTTTTTCATAGACGTGTCACTGCCTTTTTCATTAATTCCTGACCACGCATGGCCTCTTTATGAATATGGGTAGCAATTTGTTTCGTCTCCGCGATCGACTGCGCCCAATTGCTACTTAGTTTGCCAACTAATGTGGATAGAGCCTTCTCATCATCCTCTATATCTTGCATTTGTAAGCAACGATCTGATGAGCCCACAAAGGACATAAAATCCTGTACTTTTGTATGATAGGATATCGCAATAATCGGCGTTTCTGAATTTGTGGCCAAAATAAGCGAGTGCAGACGTGTGCCGATAATAATATCCTGCTTCTCCGTTACATCAAGTAATCGCTCCGGCACCAAATTTTCATCGATAATTTCTGTATGTTCACGTTGTTGCATTTTTTTCTGAATATCTTTCGTCACAGTGACGTCCTGCGGGAACTTAGTGGCAAAAAATGTAATTTTGACATTATGCTCAGAAATTACATGATCTAAATTTTTTGCCATGCTTGTAACATACGCATCATATTTTTCAACATTTCCCTCTGGCCAATAGTTTGCATTATAGTACGGAACCGCTGATACACCTATTTTAACTGGTTTATCTGCATAATCATGACGATCCCCTTTTAATGTAAATGCAGGATCACCAATAACTTCTATTGGCTTTTTCACCCCAATACTTTGCAAAAGCTTTTTAGACTGGGGATCACGTACAGAGATATTTGCTGCATAACGACACATTACGCGAATACTAATTTTCCCGGAAAACGTATCTAGCGGTCCAGCGCCACATCCGTAAATAATGTAGGGAACATTACTTTGTTTTGCCATCATTGCATACGCTCCATACAGGTGAGCCTCACGTTTATAAAAATCCATTAAAATACCACCACCACCAATGATGAGGAGGTCAAATGTTGATACATATTGTTTATTGTTATTATAAGTATGGATAAACGTTTTAAATAAGTTACTCTTTCTGTAATACAATGGATAGCTATGTACCCCATAGCGTTCGGATGTTTGTTGTGTATTATTACTAAAAACGGTAATGTCATCACTAGTTACCGAAAATGTTTGTTTTACTTGTTGAAGAATGCCGTATAATATTGATTCATCACCATTATTATCATTGCCGTAATTCCCCACAATGCCTATTTTCATTAAAAAACATCCTTTTACTTTTTAATACTGAGATTATACCACAATTGCACATTTTCGTTCTTTTTAAAAATAGTAAAAAAAGTGAGCTTCAAAAGTCGCTAGTAGATTTGTAACATGATAAAAAATATGCTCATCACCAAGGAGTCACCAAGCCTCCACTTCCAACTTATAGACAAGATTACTTAAAAAAGTAACAATCGAGTATTTTTCTACTTGCAAGAATACAAGCCAACTCGCTCACTTCCATACATTTTTATTTAAAGAGAAAAATAGCAAACTAGGTAACACTACTAGTTTGCTATTTAATAAATACGAAGCCTTTCTTTTAAGGGCGGCTTTTATTTATGGATTGCTCTATAAAGGAATAATCCAAAATGAGCTCGGTTAATTGCTTCATTTGGCTTAAAGGTATTATCACCATAGCCAGTTGTAATTTTATTTGCAGCTAACTGCTGAACATATGTGTATGCCCAATGATTTTTTGATACATCTTTAAAGTTGATACTGCTTGTCCCGTCTAGTTTATAAGCCAATGCTACAACCTTCGCCATTTGTGCACGAGTTAAAGTACCATTCGGATCAAAGGTATTGTTGCCCTTACCACTCATAATACCAGACTCAACGACAGATGCGATTTGTTTATAGTAAACGTGATTCGCTGGAATATCCTTAAAACCTGGATTTTTGACGTTTGATGTATTTAAACCAAGTGCACGACTAATAATAACTGCTGCATGTGCACGTGTAAGTTTGTCATTTGGTCTAAATGTGCCATCTGCTTGACCTGTAATAATTTTATTTTTTGTTAAATACTCAATTTCTTTATAGTATACATAATTACTAGGAATATCTTTAAACAACGCGCCCTTTGCTACAGTTACTGCAGCTTCTGCACGTTTTTTCCCTAAGGTCGCTACTACTTTACCAGTAGCCCCTGGATTTTTAGCTGTAAACTTACCATCACTAGTAATTGTACCGATATTACCTTCTACAGTCCATTTCACCTGTGATGCATTGTAAACTAAAGGTTTGCCACCCTCATCCTTTGCATCCATCGTAAATTTGACAGTTTCGCCTGATCCTACTGTTTTTGACTTTGGTGTAATGTTCATTTCTGCTGGAGCATCTACTACTTTCACTTGGAACGATTGAACAGGTGTACCATCGTGGTTGATGTAAATACGATCATTGCCAGCTGTCGTTGAAGTATAGTTCAAGCCGTTAATTTTCAACGTATTATTCTCAGATTTTAGCGATACACGACCTTCTAGTGGTAGCGGATTATAGTTTTCATCCCAAATATATTGCACTGCTATACTAGACGAAGCACCTGCTAAAAGAGTTGCATGGTTTGTGCTGTGCGTATATTTAATAATTGCGCCTTTGCCGGTCGGTGCCGTACTAACAGCTTGTAATGTTGCGGATACAAGGCGTTGCGCATTACCTGCATTTGATGGTAGGTTCGCTAAAACGACATTATTAGTACCGGGATTTCGAATGCCCATTGTTGTTGAGCCGCCACCATCTAAGTTAATTGCTCGATCGACACCAAGTGACACTAAATAGTTAGCAAGTTGAACCATGTTCATCCCTGCGCTATGTTTCTGACCTCCATCGACGGTAATATAGTGAACTGTTTTTCCGTTATTACTTGTCGCTACAACTGTACGTGGCACAACCGCTTTTGCACGACTGCTAGATGTACTCATCATAATGTAAGGCTTATTATCTTTTACTAGATACGGACCACTAGCTAAGATAAACTTCGCATCCTTCCAAAGCTTATCAATCGAGAAGTTAACACTCAACTCATCTCCAATTGCAATTTTGCTTAACTTACTGTGCCAATCCCCACCTTGTAAAGAAACGACGAAACCAGTTGAAGGAATGGATATTTTCTCCTTCGATCCATAAGGTGTAATTTGCTTAACCTTCCCAGTTAATGTTTGACCAAATTTGTTTTCAGTAATCGGAGCTCCTGTATCTACTACGATTTCGAAACCATATTCATTCGTATTTGTTGTTTTACTATAAAATTGTGGTGTGTAAACAATTCCTTCATATATATTACGTGCACGGTTCATTCCCGACATTTCATAGTTTTTACCTTTATGAGAAAGTGTTACATCAAAATCAAAATAGTCAATGACCCCTCTGCCATCAGGTGCAACCCCGAAAGCTGTAGGAACATTCATATATTCATCGGAGCCGTTTGAAACTGCACCACCGTTTAAAATCACATTATCTTTAGAAAGTAAAAATAATGGGAAACCTACCGACATATCAAAGAAACTTGCATTAATAGCGCCAACTACACGATTCCCTTCGCGTGAATGGCGATTAGCATTTGCGACTGTAGATTCTTTACCATTGACTGTTGCGGGCATACCTAATTGTACTTCTGTCGTTGGCTCATCTACATTAATAGCAATATGATTAATAGAATTTGTTTTGGTACTGCTGTATGTATATTGTTTATACTGCACACCTTTTGATAGTTTATAATCCTTCTTAACCGTTTGTGCTGCATAAGCATTTAACGGACTAACAACCATTGACAATAATACAACTAAAACTAGTAAATTTTTCGCTATTTTTTTCATTTTTTTTGCACTCCAAGGAAATATGGAGCTCTCAACTCTCCCTTCACATGTTTTACTTCTATAAGATTAGCAAAAATATGCCAAAATAGCCATGGAACATTTAAGCTATTTTCCAGTTTTATATTAATTGACACGAAATCTATTTATATAGTCTCATTTTATGATTTTTCTAACATTTGACCTTATCGTTACTCTATAACTTTGGTAAAATGATGTAGAAGTCTAGGAGGGTAAAATATGAAAAAACTATCAATCATTGCTTTGTTCATGACAGTTATCGGCATGCTTCTTTGGCAGCCCCAACTGGCATTTGCCGATGAACTAACAGGGCATTCACATGAACAGGGTCTTCGTTATTTAATTTCCAAAGATGCACTAATAAAAGATGCTAAAGGAAGTTATCGTCCAAATGACAATGTGACACGTGGAGAGTTTGCTTCTTATTTAGCGAAGTCCATGAATCTTCAAACGACAAGCGACATGGTCTTTAAAGATGTTCCAGATACATATGTACATGCAAAAGGTATTAAACTTGCTGCTTCAGCTGGGATTATTACAGGCTACGGAGATGGTTCATTTAAACCTAATGCCGTTATTTCAAGACAACATATGGCGGTTATGCTTGAGAGAGCTATTGATTATTTAAAAATTCCTAAAGGTACTTCTTCTATTACCTTTAAGGATAATGCAGCTATTTATAAAGACTACCGTCAAGCAGTAGCTATAGGTGCACAACTAGGAATCATTCAAGGCTCTAATGGTAATTTTATGCCTGAAAAAAACGCAACGATTGGACAATCATCATCGTTTATTCTACGTTTAATGCAACTTGCTGGTGATCCAGATGCTGGTGAACCAAACGATGGCAATTCAAACAGTGGCGGTTCTAATGATGGTAATACTAGCGGTGGTAATACAACTGGCCCCTCTAAATATGCTGTGAAAGAAATTTCAAACGGTGCATTAGTTGGCAACCAAGGATTCTCTACCTTTGAAGCTGCTGAAAAAGCTATGACAAAAAACACACAGGTTATTGTCCAAAGTGACAAAATTGTAAAAATGTCCTCAGGCATCGTTGTTACAAATGATTATTTAGCCCTTAAATCTGAAACAATTAATGACGCGATATCTGTTGCAGCAAACACAGAAATGGAATACCTAAGTAGTGATGCAACACAAGTAAAAGTTCGACTAGCAGGTCAGGTCGGCTACTTAAAGCACGCTGATGTTACATTAATCCCATTTTCAATGAGCAAAGGTCGTTCGTACTATTCAAATGAAAATGGCGAAATTAAACACACACTCTACGATTACAAAACAAATAAGTATTCTTCTAGCTATGTTTTCGGAAAAGCACCAGCATTTATGAAGCAGGGCGAAAGATACTATAGCTGGGACGGTATTTATTTCACAAATAGCAGTGGCTCATCTAAAGGTGATGCTTATAACTACTATCAATTTTTACCTGCCCGTGCTCAAACAAAATATACTGCACAAGAAATAGATGCTTATATTATGAAAAAGCTAGCAGAAGTTGAGAGTACAGGAGTCAGCAGTTATAAAGATGCTACAAAGAAAAGTAAGTTAATAGGTTTAGGGAAAACATTGAAAAATGTAGAAGCTAAATCCCAAATTAACGCAATGCTCGTGTTGGCACTTGCACAGCATGAGAGTGCTTATGGTATGAGTCCCCGTGCACAAGATTTAAATAACCTATTTGGTTTGTACGTGTATGATACAAACCCAGACAACAAAAAATTTGATAGTGTAGCTGACAATATCAATGAGCTTGTGGATAAATTCCTACAGCCAAACTACATTACTCCAGGGGGTTCACCTGGTAAAAACTTTGCTAATGGTGCAGTAGTTGGTTCAAAAGCGCTTGGCTTTAACGTAAAATACGCTTCTGATCCATTCTGGGGTTCAAAAATTGCCGGACACTATTACCGTGCTGAAAAGGCGTTAGGCTTTAAGGATGCCCGTAACCCATACACAGTTGGTCTAACAACAACAAACGGCTTAAACGTTCGTACTGGCGCGGCTACTAGCTTTAGCCCACTATTCACATATGCACGAAGCGGTATGCCTGTTATCATCACAAGCTCTGCTACAAACGGCTGGTATGAAGTCCTTTCTGACAAGCTCCATACAAGTACAGCTTTCGTTAGCAAAGACTACGTAAAAGTAATCAATACAGTCAAATAAAAAAGAAGTCGTCCTATCCTATTAGGGCGACTTTTTTTGTTGTTGGGAAGCTATTTAAGGTTCCTTTCCGACTAAGTGCTTTTTCCGGGGGCGTCGGGTTCTGGTCACGTAGACGTTATCACAAGCCCCTCCCCGCTGCGCTCCAGAGTCTCGGCCCAACATCTGTTTTTGGTGAAATAAAAGCGACGGATAATAATACCTAACGAAAAAGAGATGCCTCAAATAATATTTGAGACATCTCTTGTATTGTTTAGTATGAAAGCTTCTTTTTATCTGTTTTAATAATCGCTGACGCAATTATGACAAAGCCAAGCATTAAAATAAAGATTAAATCAAGTAAGCCCGTATGCATAGATACTGTAAATACGGTAATGACAAATGCATAAGCTACTGAGTGGAAACTACGAATACCACCTTGCTTCACTTTATTATAAATTAATGAAATTAATACACCGTATAAGAAGAAGCCAATTGCTACAAGTAGATAACCGCCATCTAAGAATAATTGACCGATAAATGTAGGTGTTGTTGTTCTATTAGGACGTGTAATATATTTACCTTCTGATTCGCTTAGAGAGTTTACAACCTCTGTTACTCTCATACGTGGCGATACTTGTTCGCCCGGTAAAATGGTATTGAAGACACCAGCATGGATTTCCCCTTTAAGGTAGCCTTCTTCTTGTGTATATTCCATAATTTTACTTAAAACAATATGGCCAGTTACGCTCTCACCATTTAATGAACGAATCCATTTTGGTGTTAAATTCACTTGCTGCTCTACTGATAAAAGTTGTTCCTTTTCTGTTTCAGTTAAAGCTACTTCTGGCTGTTCACGGCTATTAAATTCCTTCGTTGTATCCTCTGATACAACACGGAAGAAACCAAACATTGAGAAAGCTACTCCGATAACAAACAGAGCCGTAAGGAACCATGTTAATTTCACACGTTTTACAACGTAATGGAAAATGATAATACCAGTAAATAACATAATGATTAATGGCGTACGGTAACCCATTAATAGGAATAAGAACATTACAGCAGCATACATGGAGCCGTAGATTAATGTTTTTTTCCATGTCATATTTTTTTCTAAAATCATTTTATAAGATATTAGCAGTAAAACACCATACCATAATAATTGTGCAAAGAAGTTTAGTTTTGGATCAAGGTTACGGCGGTTAGATTCATCAGAAATTCCTAACCCACCACCGGAAATCATCATTAATACATATGAAACTAAACCTAGTAAAGTTAAAAGTACGATAAAATGAACAACATATTTCCCAAAGAAGGATAAACCAAATGATGGGATTGTCCATTGTAACTTATCAATAATGTACACACCGATGTAATAGCAGGCTACTGCTAAAAATACCGCTGGCCAAATTGATACACGTAAATTAAATAATTCAAATCGATGGAAATCAAATAGACTTGTAAAGAAATAGAGCACTAATATAAAAGGTAAAAAGAAATACGGCGAAAACGTATCAATTTTGTTGACCTTTGCAAAGGTTTGTTTCAGTTTATTCATAAATGTCATACATCTCAGTAGATGTGATTGCCCTCCTCTATCGCGAATCATAGTTGTTTATTCTTTTTAAGCAAAACAAGTGTTATTATAACATAAATACAGATAGACTTATAATTGATTTTATATAAAATTATGCAATGATTTCTCTTTTTCTCTAAATTACGAGTTTATCCCCAGTCTTCCGAGCCAATCCCCCTACCATTGGTCCCCTTGCACACAATTTTCCCCTCACATCAATCGACAATCTATTTTAGAAAAAATTATACCACAACAATTGTTGAGCTAATCACTATATCCGTTCCGACTAGCGCTTCGCTTTCGCTACAGAAAACATTTGTTGTTTTCGAAGGCGTTTTTAACCGTCGTTCCTCTATTGATCACCAGGAGTCGCCCAGCATCCACTCCAATCTACTTCTATTCAAAGCATACGTCTTAACTAATGTTCCACCCTTTTTTAATGATTTATCGATTATTTAGAGGCACGATACATAAGTAGTGCAAATTTCATGGTTCAATCACACATAATTAAAGAAAAGTACAAAATTAAGGATGTGAATGGTATGAAGAATTATTCATTTCACTACCCGTAGCATGCTCTTTCTCTGGAAGTAGTGAGAAATATGTCAATATTACACACCCTTGTGGAACAGTTAATGACCAACTTGTTTCTGAAAAGGTTAACTATAGCCCGGAACTTAAAGCTTTTTTATCAGCAACAAGAACGTGAAAATGTCAAAATGTACGTTTGAAATGGAGATGATGCAATTTGTGCCTTTTAGACAGCCTATAATGAATCCGCAAAAACCCCTTGAAGATATTGTGTTAGAGTACTTACTGTTTATCCATAAAACAGGAAATTGACATTGACGTAGCCAATGCTATTGCACAGTATAGGCCGAGTTGTTCAATTCAATAATGAAGCGGATTGGCAGGATAAAATGGTGTAGCCTATTTCACAACGAATGGTGACAAAAATGCACAAATATTTATGAAGCATGCATTAAATTGGGTAGCTACGATAGCTATGTGCCCCACCGTCTGGTAAATTTACTTTTTTCTCCACTGTAGCGATTAAGAACAATGTTAATGTGCCTGCACGTTGTACATTGAAAGGAGAAATTTAGGCACAAACGATAAAGGTGTTAATACGGGCATGAACAGGACTGGCTGATGATTCCGCAACAGGCAATACTGAGTTCAAAGAGATATTAGTACCAATTCGGAAAAATATCAGATTTACTATGCCTGGTAATTTAGCCACTGGAACATACGATACATATATCCTTATAGAGGGCGTGATGATCGCAAAACGATTGCAAAACGATTGCAAAAATTAAAACGTTCACACGCTTAAAAGGTTCCAACAATCGACAATTGTTTCCTATTTATTCATATATCGCTGATAAGCTTGTGAATTCGGCCGATTGATATGCTCGATTCGCCGCTAAACTCATGAATTCCGCCGCTAATTATACATAGTTCGCCGCCAAACCTGTGAATTCCGCCGCTAATTATGCATGGTGCGCCGCTAAACCCGTGACTTCCGCCGCTAAATATACAGGTTCGCCGGTAGATCATTTCTTTACGCTAATAAAATTCCCCTTAATACTACAAAAAGAGCTACATCGTCTACTATTGAACGATGTAGCTCTTCATTATTATTGTTTTGAGTAATATTCCAAAATTCCTTTGTAGATGGATTCAGCATATTTCTCAACATATTGATCATCTGTCAGCTTAGCGCGGTCTTCGTTATTTGATAGGAAGCCTAACTCTACTAAAATAGCTGGAATAATCGTGTTGTGAATGACATAATAGTTGTATTTTTTAACACCACGATTATTCATATTTGCGTTATTTATGATTTGATTGTTTACAAATGTCGCTAAATCAATATCTTCCTTAAACATATCACCTGTTGACACTGAATAAAATGTCTCAGTGCCTAGTGCTGAAGTATTCACTGCAGAGTTAACATGGATACTTACAAAGATTTCACCGTAATTAGCATTTGTAAAATCTACACGCCCCTGTAATGAAGGTAATGTATCACCTGTACGTGTCATCTTTACATTTGCACCTGCAGCCTGTAGTTTGTTCTTGACAAGAGTACCGACCTTTAATGTAATGTCTTTTTCGAAAATCGTTTTACCGAAAATGGTTCCATGATCCTTACCACCATGACCCGGATCAATAATGATAATTCGATCTTTTAACGGATTACCCTTTTGATTTAAAAGCTTTAAATAAGATTTATGGACATACCCTTTTTGACCTTGATAGGTAACTTGTGCCCAATAACCGTTAATACTGTTCACTTGAACAAAGTCGCCCTTTTTTAACTTGCTTACTACTGCGGAAGTAGCGTTGGCTTCTTTGCGGATATTTAAATTGTCAACCGTCACTCGACCTAATAGATCACCAGAAACTGTTGATGGTGGAGTTGGTGTTGGTGTTGGTGTTGGTGTTGGATCTGGAGTTGTAGGTTTTTCTACTACAACTTCCTCTGTGCTATTCGCCACAACATAGCCCGGAATACCGTTTACTACAGTTAAATAGTAGCCACTTACTGTCTTATACACTGGTAATTTTGTTTTGCTATTAATGGATGTAATCACCTTTGATGAAGAAGTTGGTTTTACGTAAAGATTTAAATTTTGTTTTGCAGTAACTTGCTTTTGGACATTCCCTAATGCGTTACTATCTGCATCTAAAAACTGTGCATACGTTTTATAAATATAAGCAAAGGCACCTTTATAGGAAACCTTTAACCAGTCTCCCTCAACTGCATAGACTGATAGTTTACCGCCTTTGTTGACAGTGCCAACAATATTAGTAGCAGCTGAAGAATCTTTTGATTTACGAATATTTAAGCCGTCAGTTGTTGCGGAAACTAGGCCAATGACTTGTGATGCATCCGGTACACCTACACCTTTAACTGGTAGCTCTAAACGATATTTTTCTTCTTTGGCACGCGCTACAAATAACGCAAACTGTTTACGTGTCACTTGTTCATTTGGATTATAATTTTGATTGCTTCCCTTTGTAATACCATTATAGTAAATCGTATTCACGAATGTAACGTACGGATGAGTTATACCTACATCTACAAAAGGAGAATCGATATTTTTATACTTACTTGTATCAAGCTTAAACGCGTTTGTTAATACGTAACTCATTTCATCACGAGTTAACGGCTTATTTGGTAAAAATTGCCCATTTATATTTGTTTTAAAAAAGCCTAGCTGTATAGCACGTTCTACATAGCCTGAAAGCTCTGTGCCTGCTTTTACATCCGTGAAGCTTGATCGATTAACAACTAATGGCTTGTTACCTGATGCAACAACCACCATTTTAGCAACTTGTCCACGCGTTACGTTATTATAAGGTTTATAATACGTTTTGCCCTTTTCCGTATATCCTTTAATAACACCTAAATTAACTAAATAATTGATTTCTTCATATGCCTCATCCTTGTTTGGAATATCTACAAAACCACTATTTGCTTGTGCACTATGTATTGTAAACATTGCTGAAACGAATAAGGCGCATAATACAACACTAATTTTTTTAAGATTCAATGTCATATTTCCTCCTTTCTTGTTCTAACATTAATATTAACAAAATTAGACAGGTAAAACTATTAAATACAGGAATTATTAAACTTTTATCATAAATAATAGAATGCTATTATAGGATGTATCTTTCGGCATGTTAACCCAATATCTTTCTACTGGAATCCCCCAAATTAAAAATTTCTGAAAGCCTATATCTAACAAGACTTTCAGGACCTATTATTAATAGAATTTTCAAGATAAGTTATCACATGCTTTTATCCATTTGTTCTTTAATATAGTTGTTGAACTCTTTCGAAGCTACTTCAAGGTTTTCGACATGCGTTCGTCTTTCAGGGTCAGTTACAGCTTTTTGGAATAAAAGAATTTCTTTAGCAATAGCTGTTTCCAATGCTACATATTCATCTTTTTTTACTTGGTCGTATAACAAACTTCTTACCAAGGAGGAATGGTTATCTACAAAAGATACAAATTCATTAAATGCAACAAGCATTTCTTGTCTCTTTTTATCATTTTTTTCGGAAATATAGTTTTTCTCATAGTACTTTCAGCTTGGCATGATGCGTACAGCAATTGTACATACAACGTGATTCAATTGCCTCTTTCTTCCTCATGCTTTTTTAAGTAAAAAAGCTACATTGTTCATTGAACAATGTAGCCCGTTGTTATTATTTTTTTGCGTAGTATTGCGAAATTCCTTTATAGATGGAATCAGCATACATCTCAGCATATTGATCACTTGTCAGTTTAGCGCGGTCTTCACTATTTGATAGGAAGCCTAGCTCAACAAGAATAGCTGGAATAATCGTGTTGCGAATTACGTAATATTGTTGTTCTTTAACACCACGATTTTTCATTTTTACGTTATTAACGATTTGATTATTTACAAATGTCGCAAGATCAATGTCCTCTTGATACATATCACCTGTTGATTTTGCATAATATGTTTCAGTACCTTGTGCAGAAGTATTCGATGCAGAGTTAACATGGATACTTACAAAGATTTCACCGTAATTAGCATTTGTAAAATCTACACGCCCCTGTAATGAAGGGAACGTATCACCTGTACGTGTCATCTTAACGTTTGCACCTGCTGCTTCCAGCTTGTTCTTTACAATCGTACTAACCTTTAATGTAATATTTTTCTCGTAGAAAGAACCATACAATGTACCAACGTCTTTTCCGCCATGTCCTGGGTCAATAATAATGATTCGGTCTTTCAATGGGTTACCACTTTGGTTTAGTAACTTTACGTATGACTTATGGACATACCCTTTTTGACCTTGGTAAGTAACTTGAGCCCAATAGCCGTTAATACTGTTTACTTGAACAGTTTCGCCCTTTTTCAGCTTAGCTAGCACTGTAGAAGTAGAGTTTGCTTCTTTGCGGATATTTAAACTGTCAACCGTCACTCGACCTAATACATCACCAGAGACTGTTGGTGGTGGAGTCGGAGTTGGATCTGGAGTAGAAGGTTTTTCAACGTCCTCCGTACTATTAGCCACGACATAGCCTGGAATACCGTTTACTACAGTTAAATGGTAACCACTTACTGTCTTATACACTGGTAATTTTGTTTTGCTATTAATTGACGTAATTACCTTTGATGAAGAAGTTGGTTTTACGTAAAGATTTACATTTTGTGTTGCAGTAACTTGTTTTTGGACATTCCCTAATGGGTTACCATCTGCATCTAAAAACTGTGCATATGTTTTATAAATATAAGCAAAGGCACCTTTATAAGTAACCTTTAACCAGTCACCTTCAACTGCATAAACGGATAGCTTACCGCCTTTATTGACAGTACCTACAATATTAATAGTAGATGAAGAATCTTTAGATTTGCGAATATTTAATCCATCGGTAGTTACAGAAACTAATCCAATGACTTGTGATGTATCCGGTACAACTACACCTTTAACTGGTAGCTCTAAACGATACTTTTCACTTTTGGCACGCGCTACAAATAATGCAAACTGCGCACGTGTCATTTGGCTAGTCGGGTTATATTTTTGACCCGATCCTTGCGCGATACCATTATAGTAAACTGTATTTACGTATGTAACGTACGGATTCGTAATAGCTACGTCTACAAAAGGAGAATCGATATTTTGATATTCACTTGTATCAAGTTTAAACGCTTTAGTTAAAACATAACTCATTTCATCACGAGTTAAAGGCTTGTTCGGATAGAACTGACCTTTAATATTTGTTTTAAAAAGGCCAAGCTGTATAGCACGTTCTACATAGCCTGAAAGCTCTGTTCCGACTTTCACATCCGTGAAGCTTGATTTATTAACAACTAGTGGCTTATTACCTGATGCAATAACGACCATTTTGGCAACTTGTCCACGGGTTACGCTATTATAAGGTTTATAATACGTTTTGCCGTTTTCCGTATATCCTTTAATAACACCTAAACTAACTAAATAATTGATCTCATCATAGGCTTCATGCGTTTTAGGAACATCTACAAATCCGCCACTTGCTTGGGCACTATGTATTGTAAACATAGAAGCTGAAATGAATAAGACACATAATATAAGACTGATTTTTTTGAGGTACATTTGTCTTATTTCCTCCCTTCCTGTTCTCGTGGTTCATTTTAGCAAAATCACACAGACAAAACTATCATACAAATGTAACTATTATACTACTTTTGGGCACCCCTCCTATATTTGGTATTTCATAAAAAGAAGAGAGTCTGCAAGTGCAAACTCTCCTCAATTTATTCATTATTTAAAAGAACTTCCTTGCATGTATTACTCTAACGTAGCCCTTGTCTAAGTAATACGGAATTTGATATTATTGTAATTTTTGTGCGCGTTCAATAAATGCTTGAAGCTGTGAAATTTTTAACATTTCATCATAACCGAAAGTACCATTTCCTTTACCTTCTGTAATATGATTTGACGCTAGAATTGAAACAAATTCATTTGCCCAATGATTTGCAGGAGCATCAGTAAATGTTACAACATTGCCTTGTTGCTTTAATCCGAAGGCCTGTACTAAAACTTTCGAGATTTGAGCACGTGTTATCGGTGAAGATGGATTAAATTTACCACTACCATCACCATCAAAGATACCTAACTTCGATACAGCAGCAATCGCACCAGCATGTTCAAATGTTGGTTTTACGTCTGTAAATTTCGTATTTTTATCGGATGTATCCAAGTTAAGCGCTTTAGCAATTTGCTCTGCCACTTCAGCACGAGAAGCATAAACTGTAAAATCAATCGCAGCTTTCTTTACTTCTTCTTTAACAGCTTCAGCTTGTGTGCTATCAAATGTTGCTACACGTTTAGCACCGATGTAACGAGAACCCCAATAATATGGATCGTTTACATTTGAGTAGCTAACACCTTTACCTGTTTGTGAATGAATCATTTTTCCGTCACCTACGTATATCGATACGTGTGAGACACCTTTACCACTAGTATTGAAGAATAATAAATCTCCAACTTGAAGATCATTCTTAGCTACCGCAGTACCCTGTTGATATTGTGAGCCTGATGTACGGTTTAATTGAATACCTAATTCTCCAAATACTTTTGATGTAAAGCCTGAGCAATCGATTCCTTTAGTAGTCGTACCCCCATAAAGATATGGAACCCCTAAATATTTTGAAGCTGTATCAGTAACATCAGATGCTGTAGCTGCTTCAGCTGTATCTATTTGAGTTGTTGTAAATAACATAAAAGATGCAAAAATCGGTAGTAACCATTTCTTTTTCATATATTCGGTATTCCCCTCTCAGAAACTTTTTTGCCTATAAATAGACTATCACAAAAGATGCTAGTATAACTTTTCAATTGTGTAACGGTTTTGAGAGTACAAAAAAACACTGATATACCAACGTTTCGCGGTTTATCAGCGTTAAAATATGGGTATTACATAATGGATATTCAGGATTTTTGTAACATTCCTGTAATATTCGCTACGCTTTGTCACAATAGATTACAAGAATTAGTGCAGTTTACTTTTTTTCAGCAGAAGTCCCCTTTAGGTGGTGAGATGAATGCGGGTTACACCTGTACCTGTCGCTACGCTGCTTGCGTGGGTATTCTATTGCTATTCGCGGGTATTCTCGCCTTCGCGGGTATTCGCTCACCTTCCGCGGGTATTTGCTTCACTTTCGCGGGTATTCGCCTCTCTTCCGCGGGTATTCGCTTCCCTTCCGCGGGTATTTACCTTCCCCCCCGCGGGTATTCTCACACTCCGCGCTGGTATTTACCTTCCCTCCCGCGGGTATTCTCACACTCCGCGCGGGTATTTCTTACCCCGCTCGCTTCAGCTATTGACTAGAAAATAATTGCACCCAATAGTAATTTCCATTGCTATCCACGGCAATTGCTACTCCGGTATTTGTGTAATTTTCTCGTAAAATATTTTCACGGTGGGTTGGAGAAGCCATCCATGCTTTAACGGCCGCATCAGGGGATGGGATTTTTCTTCCTATGTTTTCTCCAAAGCTCGTATAAGGATAATCGAATAATGTTGCCATATCCCAGGGCATCCCGTAGTAAGGTGAGTTGTGTTCAAAATAATGTCGATTCACCATATCCTGTGCCTTAATAACGGCAACTTGTGTTAATGCTGCATCATAATTTAGGGGTTGTAGCTTTCTTTTTTGTCGTTCCACGTTAACTAAACGGATGACATCATTAGACATGGTTGGCGAATAATTTTTTGTTGGAATATATGACTTGGATAAATAGTCATAGGCGACCTCGCGATTTGCTACCTTCGTTGAAAAGTCGAGACTTCTTTCAACCAGAGAAGCAAATTGCGCACGTGTTACCAACCGATTTGGTGCAAATTGCTGTGCGTTGATCCCTTTAATAACCCCAACATCTGCAAGTGATTCAATATAGTCTTTTGCCCAATATCCCTGCTTCACGTCGCTAAATTTACTATTATTTTTAGAATCGACTTCAATTTTATAAGCGAGTGTTAGCATTTTGGCAATTTGCGCACGCTGTAAAGGGGCATCAGGGTTGAAGTAATCACCATTTTGCAAAACCCCTAATTTGACCAAGGCGCAAATTTCTTTATAGTTCGGATGTTTGGCTGATAAGTCCTTAAAATTTGGAGAATAATTGTTATCAAGGTTTAGCTGCATGGAACGGGCAATTGCAGTTGCCGCCTCTGCCCTAGTAATCGTTTGTTCTGGTCTAAAGGAGCCATCCTGATAATTTGTCATATAATGCTTTTCTAGCATATGTTCTATTGAGCTTCTTGCCCAATGTGATTGTGATACATCCTTTGCAATACTAGCTGCCAATACTTCTTCAGATGTGTTTGTCAGAGGCACAGCATATGATGTAGTCAGCAAAATACAAGACATGCCAACTACAATAGATACTTTTTTAAACAAAACAACTACCTCCTCCTTCATTTAAATATGTATAGAACTATTTGATCTTCTTCGGGGGACGTGTGCAATTAGCACAACAAACATATCCATTATTACCCGATTTTACCTTTTACCTTTCAAAAAACCACCCTAAGATTGAAAATAACCTGAGAGTGCGTTTTCGTGTTTATTCAACGCTAATAATAAAGAAATCATCTTCTGTTTTTTGCAAAGTACGATAGATGAATAAGGCCATTTGACCGCGTCGGACATCTGTATAAGGTGAAAATGTCGTCGCGCTAGTTCCTTGTGTAATCTCATAATTTAATAACGTTTGAATATACCTATTAGTTTCATTATCTTTCGTAAAATCTAAAAATGGTGCAGATAATGTTGTTGCCTGCTGTAAATCAAAGCCAACTGTCAACATCTTTGCCATTTGACTTCGCTTGATAAAATGATTTGGATTATAATTTGTACCTTTTTGGATAATACCCTTTTCAGCAAGCGCGGCAATATGCCCGTAATATTGATGAGAGGTTGGTACATCACTGAAGCCAGGATTCACTACATTTTTTGTCTCCAATTTTAGAGCTTTAGCCAAAAAATATGCCGCTTCCCCTCGCGTTAAATTTTGATAAGGACTAAACGTAGTCGATGTTGTTCCAAAGACAATTCCCTGATTATATAATTCACTAACCGCCTTGTATAATTCTGCTTCGCTTCCGCTATTTTTTATATCTGTAAATGGCATTGTCGCTGCTTCTGCAGGCATTGCCACAACACAGGGTACAACTACTGCAGCGGTTGCTAAAGCCCATGCTTTATGTACCTTCTCCATCGACAAATTTATGCTTCCCTTCCTTATTATATATAAAGAAAAGAGGGACATGCCCTCTCTTCTTATTAATAACCTAATGTTTTTAAGTGGTCCTGTAAAATACGGTAATTATATACTAAGTCCTGCTGTTCAAGCGTAAGGGCGTCATATAGTTTTTGTGCAGCCAGTACTTTCTTCTCAAACGTTTTAGCGTCTGGATCCAATTCACCGATTGCATTTACTACTTTTAACACGGCCGCTACATCTTTTTCCGCTTTCTTTAAAGTATCGTAGTTAAGGACTTGTCCTTTTACTTTTGAGTCCAACGCTTTATATGCCGCAGAAGCATTCGCTACATCTTGAATATATGTGCTGGAAGTCGGATTTAGACCAGCAATAATCTCTACGACTTTCTTTACTTCACTCATATTTTTCTCAGCTTCAAGCAATACATTGTAATTGGATACTCTTTGCTTATCTGCAGTACTTAAGCTATCGTAATCTTTACGCACAGATTCTATCATTCCAAAATACATTTTATCGCTTGGTTTTAACGCTGCAATACTCTTATAAACTTTAATAACGTTATCTAATGATAGAAGCAACTGCTCGTTATAAACATATTTACGTTGAGTAGCAGTAAGATTGTCATATGCTTTTAAAATCTTTTGATATTGGCTGTCCATATTTTTCGATGTCATAAGTTTATCAATCTCGTTGACAACGTTAATGACAGGTTTAATCATTTTCTCTTGCTCTTGCAATGTTTTATAGTTTGAAACCGCATATTGTTGATCTTTTGGTAATGCATTATATGCTGCTCGTATCTCTTCAATACGTTTAATATATTGATTTGCTGGGACAGTCGGAAGCTCATCAATCATGCGCTGTACATTTCCTGCACCTAAGATGCTCGCTTCAGCAGCTTGTAATAAATTGTAGTTTGTGACATATTGTTGCATGTCATTCGCTAGGGCATCGTATAATGCGCGAGCTTGTACGGTATCCGTAGTGAACGTTTTACTTGATGGCTTTAACTTGCCAATTAATTCAACCACTTTGGCAGTTGGCTCATAGCTCTGTAAAATAGCAATATTTTTAACATATAGCTTTTGGTCCTTTGTCAGCTTATCGTACGCTTTTCGTGCTGAGTTTACTTGACTGACAAATTTACTTGTGCCTGGCTCTAAACCATCAATTTGCACCATCACATTTAAAATTGGTTTTACTTGTTTTTCGCGATCTGTTAATACCTTTACATTAGACACAAGCTTTTTCTGTCCGGATGTTAGTTTATCGTAAGCAACGCGAGCATTCATGAGCTTCGTTAAATAATCAGGGTCATCAGGCATTGCCGCCTCTATCAATTCAATCACTATAGCCGCAGATTTTAGCTCAGTCTCTGCTGTAACAAGCTTTTCATAGTTAGTGACAGCATTTTGCTTTTCTGGTGGTAATGCATCATAGTTTTTGCGCGCAGATTCTAAATCATTTAAAAATGTTTTACTTGTCGGCTTCAATGTTTCAATTAAGCCTATTAATGTAGCCACATCCTCAACCGCTGTTAGCTGATTGTAGTTTGTTACGCGTTTTTGCGAAGCAGAATCTAATGCATTATAAGCTTTTCGTGCGGCCAAAACTTTTTTTGTATAATCCTTACTTGCTGGATTTAAAGCGTCAATTGCCTTAATAACCTTCACAACATTGGCATTATTCTTCTCATAAGTTGTTAATGTCTTGGATTGTGTGACTAATTTTTTCACATTTTTATCCATTGCTTTATATTCAGTAGACATCTCCGCTACTTTCGCTACAAACGTAGCGTCTGACTCATTCGCTAAAGCGATAACACGCTCATCGAAATTTTTAGCTGTTGTAATATAGCGATTCGCGGTTTCAAGATCAACATAATTCGTGACAAGTTTTTGCCCCTCAGCTGATAGTTCCCCGTAATCTTTAAATAACTGCGTAACTGCCTCTGTATATGTTTTTTGCGATGGATTTAAGGCCATGATGCGTGCCACAACATCCATTGCCGCTACTTGATCATTCAATTTTCCAGAATGATAGCTTTTCACGGACGCCTGTTTTGTAGAATCTAACTTTAGGTAAGCCGTATTCGCTGCCTTTGCTTTTTTAGTATAATCTTTGGCAGTTGGGTCTAGCTTTTCCACAAGTGTAATTACATTTAAAACAGCTTTATGTGAAGTTTCCCAGCTTGTTAGCACTGACAAATTATTGACGATTTTTTTGACAGTGGCTGGATCTATTTTCGTTCCATCAGATGCTACAGGTGTATTGTAAGCAGCTCGTGCTTGCTCAATTGCTGTAATAATATCCGGTGCTTTGGTAATGCCCGCAATGAGTGCCTCAATTTCTTGCGCTACTTTGATATTTGCTTCAGCTAATGTTAAGTCAGCGCTATTTATTACGTAATCTTTTGTATCTAAAGTTGATAAGGCACCACTTATCGCCGCTACGGAAGTTCGATAATCTGCACTACTTGACGGTTTTAGCGCTGCAATTTGCTTGGAAATAGTAGCCGCTTCCTTAAACGGTTCAAGATCTTTATAGTTTGTCACTAGTCGTTTTGAGCTAGCATCTAGTTTATTAAAGGCCGTTTCAATCGATGCAACTTCACTAATAAAGCTTGTAGCAGATGTGAATTTTTCTGGACCTTTATTTTTCAGCAGTGTAATACTCGCCATTACTTTCTCCGCTGAAGATAAGTTCGCTACTACTTCTGTATATTTTTTGTAAGGTGTCACCGTTGCATTCGTTGGATTATAGGCTGTAATGATTTTCTTTTGATCTGCTGTGTGTTTGTTCAAATTAGTTGTTATTTCAGTAGTAGTTTCTGCAATTTTAGTAGCATCAGCATTTGGATCACTAAGGATGGATAAAAGTTTTTCCAATAAAGTGACTGAACCACTCACTGCATTTGCATCATCATTCATTTTGTTTAGTTTTGCAATATCTGCCCCGTTATTTTTGAAATACGTATTGCGATCAGGCTCTGGAAATTCATATTGGAGTGATGTACCCGTCACATCTTTAACGATAGCTCTAGCCTTATTGTTAGTTGCAGTATCAACAGCGTCTTTAAATGTTTTTTGTACAGATAAATAATTTCCCTCTTCTGTACCTAAAAATTTCTCATATCTAGTAAATACATCGTTTACTTCTTTCATGAAAGTTTTACTAGTATAGGAGAGACCATTAATACTTGCACCAATATCTTTGAGCTTTTTTAACAAAACAATTTGTTTTTCTATATAGTTATATTTAGCCGTAATAAAATAGATTTCTTCCTCATCAAAATTATCGCTTAAAAATGCTAAATCTCTCTTGGCAGCAGCCATTTCTGTCGCTCCAGATTTTTCAGATAGTTTGCCAAATTGTGCAATAGTTTGAGCTCTTGGATCTGTGACTGTTGCAGCTACATTCACATTAGCTTGTTGATTCTCCTGAGAGATTGTTTGAGGTTGTCCTTCTTGAGCATTGGCGATCGCTGCCGGAGTTAGTAATAGGCTTGTTATGACACCAACCTGTATTGGTTTCTTCAAAATGCCCACCCTTTCTTTTTATAGGTAAATTGTTATGTATCTTTCATTTCTAATTTGCTACCTTTAGTATCGGTGCATTTTATCCTATTTCAAGCTATTCTATAGAAGAAGCTATCCCCTTCACCAACGGAATAATATTTTTTTTTAGATTAAATAGTCTTTTTATAGGAAGTTATTGTTAGGATACTATATAATTGAATCATGTGCATTGATCTGGCAAAAATTTTGGCAAAATATGACCGATTGCAATAAAAAATGCTAATAGACTTTATATGTTAAAGATAGGTGCGAATATGGCCCACAATTGTCGAAAGCGAGATCTAAGCTTGTCTGCATGTACTTGCACTTTATATTTTCCAGGAAATATTTTGTCTAACATTACATAGAATGGGGAATAAAAACTTTGTATAATTGTCTAACCATAGCGATTAAATTAAACTACTATGTCATTTACCAGTAAATAGGTGCATACTACAACTTAAATATTTAAATTACGAGAAAGGGAGCTACATATGTTTTATCAATATAAGTTTTGGCACAGCTTAATGCATCCCGCTAACTTTACCCAAGCTGTTGAACAAGGAGAAATAAGAGGCTATAAAAAACGATCCTTCACAGTTTTCATACTCTTTATGCTTCTATTTATGGTTCGCGAGTTTTGGGGCATGGGTACCGAAAGCTTAACAACATTATTTGCATCGAATCATCCAAGTGAATACTATACAGCCCGTTTACTATCAATGGTTGGGGCTATTGCCTGGGGAGTTATCTATTATTGCTTCCATTATTACGGCATTACATACTTGTTACATCTATTTACAGACATTCCTTACAAATGGATTCAGAAGGTACAACTTTATGTAATGGTATTTTTACTTATTGAAAAGACAATTTTATTTGCCGTGTTTTATGCAGTTGGATACACGACAAACTTCTCCTTCTTTTCACTTGCACCTGTAGCACAGCAAGTGATTGATACGGATTTTGTACTATTTGCTATCAATCAACTTACCGTAGCAACGGTATTAACAATTATTGTGCAATACACGTTCCTTTCAAAATGGGAGGACTGGTCAGATCGTAAGGCCTTATTAGCAAAAATTATTGGGCTCTATGTGGTAATGGCTATTTTTATCGGAATGGTTAGTGCGTTACCACTACAAGAATGGATTACAAGGGGGTTAGGATGATGCGCTTTATTAAATCCAGACCTTGGACAATTTTAAGTATTATTGTGATAGCGTTATTAATTGGCGTAAATGCTTATTTTGTATTTAAGGATGATAGTAAAGTAGCCAGATCCTACTTTATCGATGAATTCCAAATAGCTGCTACTGGCGAACGTAAAGAGACTGTTGAAAAGGATGCGATTGTTGCACCTTCTCAAACTTATACGATTTCAGCAGATGCGAAAAGCCTTTCTGCCATCGATGCAACACGTGGACAAGAAGTACACGCTAATGATTTACTAGCAACCTACAAAACAGAGAAAGTTGACGGTGAATTAACAAAGCTTGAGGCTGAACGCACTGCCTACGAAACTGAATTAAGTGATTTAGAATCTGCGCTAGCGGAGATAGAATCTGAATACGGTGGAGCCAATGACCCAAAAAGCTCTATTAATACCGACCAAATTAGTGAAAAGTTAAACGTCTCTGTTAAGTTTGAATTAGGTCAGCAAGCTACTCCATCAACGGCAGTGGCCATACTGAATCGCCACATCGCGGAGACTAATCGTGAAGTAGCATTATTGGATGCACGCATAGAACAAATTAAAGCATGGCAAGGTGTTATTTGCCCAGTAGATGGTGTAATCTCAAAAATCACTGAAGAAGCTGGTACAGTAACATTTGAAATTTATTCAGCTGAAAAATCTATGCTCGCCTACTTATCCGAGGATGAATGGCAAAAGGTTGAAGATGGACAAACTGTTACTTTTAAATTGCCACATAACGACGGGGATTTATCAGGTACTGTCGTTCAAAAACAAAAGATAGCCATGAATACTGAATCACTTTGGGCAAATGAACTAGCTAAAACTGCCAAGCTACCAAAGCCTACAAGCTATGAAGTCATCTTGCATCAGGATGACATACTAGATAACATTCCATTTTCAACAGTTGGTAAGGCTGCTATTACCGTAAATGAAGCATCCAACGCGTTTAAGGTGAAGTCCGCATGGGTGAAATCTAGAAAGAACAATAAACATAGCATTTATACAATTGATGAAAACGGCAAAATACGCCTTGAGGATATCCAGGTTGCCTTTAAAACGGCCGATTCTACTATCTTCTCAAGCTATTTGGAAGCCGGCACACCAATTATTGCAAATGAACAACGCAATATATTAGCGCGCTCCTTCCGTTCAATCCCTCTTGAAAAAATTAAATGGCAAGATTTCAAAAAGATCGGTTGGAAAGACTACGTGAAATATATCGTCTTTTAGTATACAAGAACCTCCCCGAATGAAAATTGGGGAGGTTTTTTGATGTTTATCGGCGATTTTCCCGGGGTTATCAGCGATTCTTCGTTGTTTATCAGCGAACCCGGGGTTATCAGCGATTCTTCGTTGTTTATCAGCGATTTACCCGGATTTATCAGCGATTCTTCGATATTTATCAGCGACTTACCCAGGTTTATCAGCGATTCTTCGATATTTATCAGCGAACCCGGGGTTATCAGCGATTCTTCGATATTTATCAGCGATTTACCCAGGTTTATCAGCGATTTTCCATTGTTTATCAGCGTTTCACCTGGTTTTATCAGCGATTCTTCGATATTTATCAGCGATTTACCCAGGTTTATCAGCGATTTACACCGTTTTATTAATTAAACGATGAATTCTCCATTTGTTCTTGGGTTACTAGTTCATAATTCATTGCTGTTATACCACTTACCTCATGGATCATGCCATGGACATAAAGTTTTTCACCATTTTCTCCATTTAGACGAACAGAAAAAATAGCATTACCTTGTCCGACTTTTTTGACAGTGACGCCATCTTCTGAAAGATCGACATCAACTATTTTATAATCATGCATTGCACCTGTGTATTGTTCGATTTTGAAATCTTTCACTTTAAAACCAATTTCACTTTTTGGAATGAACGCACTGTTTTTTTCAATCGCTGATGTTGTATACAATTCATAGCCATCAGATTCTGCATGGATACCTACCCGTGTCGAATGTCCGTTATTATCAGAGAGAGTCGCGATATAGTCACCTGCTTGTGATAACATCAGCACGTAGTTACCGCCCTTAGGAATTGTTTCTTCCTCCCAGCCATCAAATTTATATGGCTTATAGCTGAAAACTTTATCACTCACAGCATGACCATCAGCTGTTGTTAGCTGAATATTTTTCGGATCAAAGCCAAAATCTTGCTCTAAAAACAGTGCTGAACCTGGTGTAATTTCATCTGTTGGCTGACAGTTCATTTGTAATTTTCCATCTACTTTTGTGACATCAATTTTATATTTTTGCATATCGACAATTGCATAATTTCCCTCATTATCGATATTATAGCCAACAAGCATGAAATAGCCTGATCCTTCTCGTAACGCCTCAATTTTCACATCGTAATTTGTTCGAAGAATACGGAAAAATTCATGTTCTCCATCTGGTGTTAAATTATTGGTAGAATAAGCATCAATATTAGTTGAATTAAGCTCACGCGCAGTAAATGTTTGGATAGCTCGTTTCGCCTGAACAGCCTCAATTCGATGAATAAATAAAGCAAGCTGCGAACGATTCACCGTCTCTTGTACACCAAAAGTAGTTGGCGTTATCCCCTTCGTTATATGATTTTCAAACAATGGAGCGACTGCGTAATAAGCATCCGAATATTTTACAATATCCGTAAAGGGTAATGTTTGATCTGCTTCAGCCATTTCTAATTGATAAGCACTTGTTAGCATTCGCGCCAATTGTTCACGTGTAATAGCTTGATTGACACCGAATCTACCATCAGCAAATCCTGAAATAATGCCTTGATTTGCTAAGGCAGCGATTGCTCCATAATATTCATCGCTCGGCTTTACATCCGTAAATTTAGGGTCCTGTACATTTTTAGTATCCAGCCCTAAAAGACCTGCTAAAATCTTCGATGCCTGTCCACGCGTCACATTAGCAAATGGCTTAAATGTGCCATCTGCATAACCTTTAATAATTCCGCGTCCCGCTAAATCCTTTACCGCTACACCGTATTCCTTCGTGTAATCAACATCCGAAAATTTCTCTGTTGCCTGCGCAGACGGTACTATTACAATGGCGCTTGTCGCAAGAGCAGCAACTAATGCCCCCTGAAATAAAGTATGCTTATTCATCACCAGCTCAACCCCTTAACATATTTTGTCTATCATACTATGATAATATGTCGAGTAATACTAAAAGTTTCATAATCTTCTATTGTTATGTATTCTAGAATGTGTTGTTGAGCTTTTCTTCATGTTTTACTACAAATGGAAATAGCCCTAACATTTATATTAAATGTTAGGGCTTTAACTTCTATCTCCATCAAAAAGCCTTGTGACCATAATGAAACAAAAAGTTTCATCTAATCACAAGGCTAAGATACTAGTTCACTAGTTTATAGCATAATCCCTTTAATTAAGGTGCTGCTACAATTGTTACTTTTAATTCTTTTGTTGCGTTACCTACTTTAACTTTTAAAGTAGCTTTAGCTTCTGTAACACCTGATTTTAATGCTGCTGTTGCACCAGCAGTACCGTTATCAGTAATTGTTAAATCAGCCGCTTTTTCAGGTACGATTGTAACTGTATTTGCAGCAAGTGCTGTGATTGCTTTGTTACCGTATTGGTCAACAGTTGCAACGTTTACTACTGCAGGTGCATCACCTGTAGATTTTAAGCCTACTGCTACAGTTGAACCAGATACTAATGTAGCCTCTGTAATAGCTTTAGCTTGGTTGTAATCAGCTGCTGGTGCTGATGCTGTAAAGAAGAAATCTTGCGTTTTTGCAGCTTCAGCTGAAACAACGAATTTTTGTTCTAAGATTTCACCAGTAGCATTAACTGTAACTTTTAATGTGAATTCTGTATCTACTACTTTTTTAGCTGAATCTGTGTTTAAAGCTGCTTCTTCAACTTTTACTTTACCAGCAGTTACAACTTGTGGTGCATCTAATTGACCGCCAGTTACTGTCGCAGTATATTCGTTAGCTTCAAGTGCAACTTTACCACCGTTTAGTAAACCGTTAACTGTAATAGCTTTATCTTCGCCTGCTTTTGTTTTACCAATTTCAGCAATTTCATAACCGTTGTATTCTGTACCATCAGTTACTTGTACTTTTACTTCTACAGCAGAATCAATTGTGCCATTTTGAGTTTCAAGTGCCACATTTAAAGTCGCTGTACCATTTTTTTCAGCTTTCACTGTATTACCGTTTAATGTTACTACATCTGAAGTACCAACTAATGTAACTTTTACAGGCGCTTCAGAGTTTTTCATTTCACGACCATATTGGTCTTCAATGATTAAGTGGTCTTTCGCTGTAATTGTAACAGGATTTTGAGATGTTGAAATTACTAAAGGATTTTTAAGTCCACGTACTACAGTTGGTACTGCTTTTGCTTTAACATCTACAGTAATAGTAGCAACGTTGTAAGTTGAAGTTTGGAATACTAATGCTTGTGTTCCAGCAGTGTTAAATGTTGTTTTGTAGTATACTTGGCCATCTTTTACTTCAAGAGCTGATTCAGCAACTGTAGCACCACCAACTTTAATACCTTTGTTTGCATCAGCTAACACTTTTTTGTTAGTGATTACATTGCCTTCTTTATCAGTAACTGTTAATGGGATTAATGTAGCTTCTTCAGCAACAGCGATTTCTGGTTGAGAAACAGCGATTGTATTAGTTGTAGAAGTTTCTGCAACTTTAACAGTATATTTAGCTGATTGACCGTTAGTTGTTGAAATGAATAATACATCAGTATCGCCAGCTTTTAAGATAGATTTTAATGCAACTACTAATTTATCTTTATCGCCAATTTTAACTTTTTTAACAGTGTTTTCGATGTCTAAGTTTGTTGAGTTTGTGTTTGTAATTACTAGACCAGTTGCTTTAGCTTCGTCTGTAATTTCTTTACCATATTGATCTTTAAGATTTAATACGATATACGCATCAGAAGCTTTAGAAGCATCATTTAAAGCTACTTCTTCACCTTTAGCGTTATAAACACCAGCTACTTCGATAGAAGAAACTGTAGATTCAGCAGATAATTTTACAGTTTTTGAAACTGATGTGCCTGTAGCAGAATCAAATAATACTACTGGTACTAAATCGCCGATTTTTTTGCCTTCAACTACAGCACCTGATAATTTCACTACACCTTTAGCTGAATCAGCAACTACGTTAACATCATTATTTGTTTTTAAAGAAGTTGATTTTGTAATATCTGTACCGTATTGATCTTTAACTACATAACCAACAGTTGCAGTAGTACCAGCGTCGAAAGTACCGTCAGTTTTAACGGCTTTGTTAACTACAGCTACTTCGTCTAAAACTTCAATTGAAGTTACTTTTTGAGCTTCGATTTTAACTGTATTAGTTAATACATTTTCAGTTAAACCAGCAACGTTTACAGTGTATTCAGCTGCTTGGAAGTTTGTAGCACCTACTAATTGAACTGATTTTTTGTCATCAGCCCAAACAAGAGTTACGTTTTGTTTGAAAGAACCACGTAGTAATTCAACTTTAGCTTTAGAAGTATCTTCTATTGCTTTGTTAAATTGAACTTCGATTGTTTTAGCGTTAATTGCTTTTACTGATTCTAATTTAGCATCAGGTACTTCATAAGTAACTACAGCTGAATAAGATTTACCATCAATTTCGAAATCTACTTTAGTTTCTTTGTTTTCTGGAAGAGCAGTTTCTAATTTCACAGTATGTTTTGAATCATCAGAAAGTGTTACTTCTAATGTAGTTGCATCTACAACTTTAGCTTCTTTAACAGTTAAAACTTCTTCACCAACATTATCAATTGCACGGCTTAAGAATGATGCAAATTGACCGCGTGTTAATGTGTTTTTAGGATTGAATTGTTTAACGTTTGTAAGTTCAGCATATTCTAACGCGATGATTGCTTCGCGATTTTCTGCAGCTGTAGCTTTTTCTAAGTCAGTGATAGTAGATTTGAATCCAGCTTCTTTGTATTCAGCTACTAAATCTACGTTATAAACTGTTTTGATTGCACGTACTAAAACTACTGCCATTTGCTCACGGCTCATGTTATTAGTGTGCATTAATTTGTTATTTGAGCCTTTGAATACGCCAGCATCTTTAACAAGTGCTGCATATTGTAATAACTCTTTGTCAGGTGTTGTTGTTGGTAAATCAGTGAAACGAGCTTCTGTTGCATAATCTGCAGGAATTTCGTAATTTTCTGACACTAACCATTTTCCTAAGAACTTAGTTACATTACCACGAGTAACTACAGCATTCGGTTTGAATGTGCCATCTGGGTAACCTGCTACGATTTTAGCGTCCGCTAATGCTAAGATTGCATCCTTGTGATCACTTTTTTCAATATCAGTAAAGCTAGCTGCGCTTGCTGCTGGTACGATTGCTGATGCTACTAGAGCTGCTGACGCTGCGCCGACAACCCATTTACTATATTTTTGTTTCATATGAAAATACCCCCTAGATAAATTAGCCAATATTTGTGACTACGAATTCATTATAAGATTACGAGATAATAAATTTCAAAATGAAATAACTGGAATGAAAATTGTGGTAACACCTTAATTTTAAAGGTTATTTAACCATTTTTTATGAAAATATAATTGTTGCTACCATCCTTAAAATTGACAGACAAACCTTACTGCCACAAGGAAAATATACCATCTTACCCATGTCATTTTTACCATCCAAATTTCTACATATTTCGACTTTCGCGCAATAATTGAGTAAAAACCAATAGTGAACAATTCGTGAATTTACGTTAAAATAGTGTAGGAAATTTATTCTTGTATTCCTTGAATCTAATATATTTTTACATAAATTTGATGTATTATGAGTTATTTGGTACATTTTATAAGCAATTATTTTTTTAATGATCGACGAAAAATGACCCATGGTGATTTGCATTTTTTAATCAGCGAGTGTCGTGATATAGTCGGTGGTTTTTGGCATTTTATCGGCGATCTTCATGAATTTATCAGCGGTTATTGACTTTTTATCAGCGGTATTCGTCTAGTTATCAGCGATTCTATTTTTTATCAGCGATTTTCACGATTTATCGGCGTTTCTACCTTTTTATCAGCGATCTTCGTGAATTTATCAGCGGTTATTGACTTTTTATCAGCGGTATTCATCTAGTTATCAGCGATTCTATTTTTCTATCAGCGATTGTATTGGTTCAATTAGCGATATTTGGAATTTAATCAGCAATTGTTGTGATAATATCAGTGATTTTCGTGATTTTTCAGTGATTCTACCTTATTATTAGGGATCTTCATGATCTTATCGGCGATTTAGGCTTTTTATTAGCGATTATTCGCGATACTATAATGGATATAACTATTATTAGAGATGAGGATTTGAAGGAATGGTTTTTAGTAGCCTTATATTTTTATATGTCTTTTTACCATTAGTGCTCATTGTGTACTTCATCTCTCCGAAGATGCTTCGTAACACAATTTTACTTTTGGCCAGCCTGTTCTTTTATGCATGGGGGGAACCGAAGTATGTACTATTAATGGTGATTTCCATTTTGCTTAATTATATTTTGGGGATTGTCATTGAAAATACGGTTTCGCAGTCTAAACGAAAAGCGCTACTTTGGCTTGTTATTGTGAGTAATTTGGCCATCCTAGGCTATTACAAATACGCCGGCTTTTTCGTGGACATTTTGAACAACTATTTGGATAAGCCTATTGAATGGGAGGCTGTACCGCTTCCGATTGGTATTTCATTCTACACGTTCCAAGCACTTAGCTATGTGATTGATGTTTACCGAAAAGACGTAAAGGCACAGCGTAATTTTTTAGATTTATCGCTTTTCATTACATTGTTTCCACAGCTTGTAGCCGGACCGATTGTGCGTTATCAAACGGTAGCCGAGCAAATTAAAAAGCGTTTTTCTACAGCTGAGGATTGGATGATGGGTACTCGTCGCTTTGTGCAGGGGTTAGCTAAAAAAGTACTTATTGCAAATCCGATGGGTGAAGTGGCCGACCAGGTTTTCAGTTTATCAGGTGGCGATTTAACAACAGGTACTGCTTGGATTGGGCTCTTTGCTTACGCGCTACAAATCTATTTTGACTTCTCTGCCTATAGTGATATGGCCATTGGTTTAGCACGAATTTTTGGCTTCCATTTTGAAGAGAACTTTAACTATCCGTACATTGCACAGTCCGTAACAGAATTCTGGCGTCGCTGGCATATTTCGCTCAGCAGCTGGTTTAGAGACTATGTCTACTTTCCACTTGGCGGTAGTCGTGTTAGCCACGCATGGAAACTATATCGAAACTTATTAATTGTTTGGACGTTAACGGGCTTTTGGCACGGGGCGAGCTGGACATTTATGGCATGGGGCTTTTATTACGGACTATTAATTTGCCTTGAAAAATGGGTGCTTTTAAAATGGTTGGAACGCGTACCTCGTTTCTTACGTCATGTTTATACGATTACTTTCATTATGTTCGGTTGGGTATTCTTTAGAGCGAATGACTTTACATACGCCTTTGGATTTATCAAAACGTTGTTCGGACTATCCGATGCAGCACTGTATAATTATGAAACGATTTTGCTTGCAAAGGATTATGTCGTGTATTTTGTCATTGCGATTATCTTCGTTATGCCAGTTTATAGACTTTATCAAACGTGGAGCGAGCAAAAAGCGACGGCTTCCCTATCATTTGATTGGAGTCTACGCCTTGTACAATCCATTTACTATGGAGCATTGTTGCTCTTTATCACGATGTTTTTAGTGAACGCAACACATAATCCATTCATTTACTTTAGATTCTAGGTGGGACAACATGCGAAAAATACAAATGTATCTATTACCAATAACCTTTTTTTGCATCATTTTCGGTGGCTTCGTCGTGCACGTATTAACGGTGGATCGTCCACAATCTGAAATGGAGAACCGTACGTTAGAATCTGCAAATCTTTCGCCAAGCCCACAGGAAATTTTATCTGGGGCATGGTCAAAACAAGTAGAAACCTATATTTCCGATCAATTTCCTGCACGCGATACATGGATGCGTAATTATGTTTACTACCAACGTGCGATGGGGAAAACCTACTTAAACGATAAGTACGCAGTTGATGATAAAAGCGGCTGGATTATTTCAAAGCCTGCTGAAGAAAAACCGGATGAGGAGCTCGCTTACTTTGCTACTGATTTACAAAAGCTAAGCGAAGGACTAGCTGAAAAAAATATCCCGTTTACGTATTACTCGCTACCAGCAAAGGCGACTTACTCACGCGAGCCAAGCCCAAGCTATATGCCTGAGGACGCCGGAGTTGCCAATAATTTACGCCTTCATGAGTTTGTTACCGCTAAAGGTGTAGATAATGTTCGTCTCTATGATGAAATGAAGAATAACGACTTTTCTGCTGAACGTAACTTCTTCAAAACCGATCATCACTGGACAATACGCGGTGCATACTCAGGCTATCAGGCACTCATGAAAACAATGAGCGAACGACTCGGTGAAACGATTGAACCGATTCCATATAATGAAGCCAATACTTATTGCTTACCTAATAAGTTTGCTGGCTCATGGAATAAAATTTTGTACATGACCGTCAATAACCGCGATCAAGTTTGCTACAACGAGCCAGCTTCATTCGCAACACAATTTACAATTCATGTCGGTTCTATCGAGGATGGCGTCACAGCTCCGTACGACGCAGTATACGGCCGTGCTAAAAAGATGAGTCCTGAAACAGTCGTCAACTATGCCGAAGCCTATAGCCGCGACTTCTCAGAGCTCACAATTGTTAACAATCATTATGACAGCGATAAACATATCGTCGTCATCAAAGATTCATACTTCAACACTATTCAATTTCATGTGGCAAGTCACTTTAAAGAGTTAACGATTTTAGACTTACGTTATTTGGATAAAGATGCTATCTCTTATCTACAAAGCCTGCACCCCGACTACGTCGTGCTTGCTTACAATGACCGCAATTTAAGACTGATGCCAGAGTAACGATCGACATTTAGCGGCGCAATTGTTGATGTTGCCGGCGATTGTTCTGTCTTTAGCGGCGCTACTCATTATGTTGCCGGCGATGTCTCTAACTTTAGCGGCGCTACTCTTGCTGTTACCGGCGATGTTTCTATCTTTACCGGCGCTACTCACAGTGTTGCCGGCGATGTTTCTACCTTTTGTGGCGCTACTCATTATTTTACCGGCGATTGTTCCATCTTTACCGGCGCTACTCACAGTGTTGCCGGCGGTATTTCTATCTTTAGCGGCGCAACCACCCGCTTGCTACCGGCAATACAAAAAAACAGTGATTTCTTTAATGAAAGAAATCACTGCTTTTCTTATGCAGTACGAGGACGTTTTTTTATTTTTCCAACTACCCATTGACTAAATGGAAGCATCGAAATCAGCTTCGTCACCGTAATACAAACGACTAGTGTCCACAGCATTAGCAATGGTACTCTGACGAGCGTACTATTAAAATGGTCCACAAACCAGCCTGTTGATAGACGCAGTACTTCCCAATGAATGAGATAGATCATAAACGCATATCGGCTTATCAGTTGAACCGTTCTCGTATAAGGTATTAACTGTCCCCAGGCAATGACCAACAGGGTAATACTTATTACAAGCGGTATTAAATCCAGTCGTCTCGAATGCGTCTCAGTATAACCAAGTAGCAGACGGATGTATAAAAAGACACCTGATAACACGAACAACACAATCGTCGCGTAACGATACTTTTTCGCAAGCGCAGCAATCTGCGTATAATACACACCTATCGCATAGGCTATGGCAAAATAACCAAGCCAACCCGTAAAGAGTAAACGAAACAGAAGTTCATTATCTTGAAAGTATGGATATGGCAATAAAATCACTGAATGATGAATAAAAGAAATCAGTACACATAACGGTAAAAACCAAGCCATAGACCATTTAAATCGTTTCATCAACACAAAAACTGCATATAGCTGCAAAATAACTACAACAAACCAGCCTACAAACTCACCATAAACGACATTATTAACAAACTTGTCCCATATTAAGCCATTGTGGTTCGTTAACTCTACAATAATCGAATCTATCATTGCCCACGCTAAAAAAGGTAGAAAAATATATTGAATTCTATTCGACCAAAAGTTACTCGGTATTCTATCCTGATACCGATTCGCTAAAATTAAAATAGACAATAAAATAAACGTCGGTGTCGCATAACATAGCGCAATCCGTAAAAACTGATAGATTGTCTGCTCCGGCTGTATACCTATCGTCATAATGATCCATGAAGAAGTGTGTAATAATAAAATAGACAAACACGCAACCACACGTAGTAAATCCCACTCTTTAATCACTTTAACATTCTCCTATTACTTTTTATATCTCTAATAAGTCTGTCACAATTTATAGATGAATGCAAATGGTGATACATGTAAAATAGATACATTGAATAGAAAATGGGTGAAATGAAATAAACATATAATAGAAGATAGGTGAAATGAAATAGTAGAATGTGAGCAGCAACAAGCTGTTTTTTGGAAGCAAAATCAGCCAAACCACAAACGCCACTTCAACTTAAACGTTGAAGTGGCGTTTTGAGTACAGACATATTACCAAATCTTCTCGACCCATTCTGGATGGTCGATAAATGGATTTCGATTGCCTTGGATTTCGTAAATTCTTTCATTTCTTTGTTTTTCATATGCATCTACAGGATCTTGTTTGTGCCATTGTAGAAGAACAGAAAGTTTACCGTGATACGGAGCTGATCCATTATTAACTCGGTCATTTAATTCTAGATCAACCTTATCGCCAGCCTCATAACGAGTGGCCATATAAAATAGAATACGTGCGATATCGCCTTTTACGCTATTCGGTGGTTCGAATGAATCTGCGTCTTTCAGGCAGCCGTTACAGCCAGCCACTGGACTGCCACCATTGTCGAAGTCTAAATTTCCTCTTGCGCTATTCACTTGTACATCGGCGGGGCGTAAGTGGTGGATATCTGTTCCTGGTCCTTTACTTGTTCCAAAGTTACCATGTGATTTTGCCCATGTGTGCTCTCGGTTCCAGTTCCCTACATTGCCGCCACTGTTTGTTTTTGGACTAGATTTCCCCGTGTACAGTAAAATGACATTACTCGAATTACTAGGATCTTCATCCGTATACTTTAATGCATCCCAAACTTCATCATAAGAAAGGACCTTTTGTTCAGAAATAATATCATGCAGAACTGTTTTTAATGCTTGACCTTCCTTATTATAGGCACCTGCATAATAATCATTTGCACTAACGGTAACGCTGAAACTTGTCGTGACACTTTTTTTGCCGTCAGATGCTGTGACACCAACAATATGACTACCCTCATCTAAATTGAGTGTTAATACCTTTCCATTTATAATTCCTTTTGTAGCAGTAAATGAAAGTTCATCACCATCAGGATCAGAAAAATGATCGGTTAAATCAATTTGAATGTCCTCTCCAACAGCAGCCGTTTTGTTTGGAATTGGATTTTTAACGATTGGTTGTTTATTTTCAGATGGTAAAGAAGGATCCACAATGGGATCCCCTTTTGAATTGGTAAATTTAATTTGCTTAGGTGATGCACCTTTTTTATAGATGATTGATTGAATATCTATATTTTCAGCGCCTCTTATTTCACTGACATTTGGACCTTCAATCGTGATTGATTTCACGGCAGTGCCTTTTACGTCGATAATCATCCCTGCTTTAACTGGACTAAAGGTAACATCCGTCGTCTTAAAGCCTTCTCCATGTAGCTCCACATAGGCACCTTTAAGGAATACACCTTTTGGAATAACCGATTGGGCATCTAAATGCAGTGCGATACTCGGTTTGTTTATTGTCAATTTGTTCTTTTTGAAGTTCTTATAGTCATAAACGATTTCAGGCTTAATCGGTTCAACAGTTGAGCCTTTATTCACGTCGATTTGAACCATTACAGGGTCATGGTCACTTGCACGACCGGCCATGTCCGTGAAATCAGCATTAATATGAAGGATATCAATAGCCGTTTTGTCTGTTAGATTGTTTGACACTAAAATATGGTCTAATACTTGTGAATTCCCCTGATAAACATATGTGTAACGATCAGAAGCTTCCACTTTATGAATCATATCTGTCATCAATTGACCTTCATGGATTTTAAGAGCATCCGAAAATTGGAAATCATTAAAATCACCTAAAGAAACAATGTTGGCATCTGGATTTTTTGATTTCACGTCTTCCACAAAGTTATAAACAATGTTGGCAATCTTTTTACGTTGCACTTCACTTCCATATTGTGGAGGCTGAATGGCACCAAATAAAGGTGTATCTCCATTTTTAGAATTCCAATGATTTGCGATGACAATGACATCTTCACCTTGGAATTCAAATTGTGCGGCTAAAGGTTTGCGGCTATTTTTAAACGCTTCATTTTCCGGATCAATACGACCAGGGTTCAATGTTAATTTTCCATCTTTATAACCTACAGCTGTTGTAGCATCCCCTGACGGAATACCTTCCTTCAACTTCACTCGCTCTGGATTATAAAGGAAGCCAACTCGAATGTTCGCATCTGGCGCGCCACCGTCTTGATTGTTATTGGGATCGATATTCACATACTGATACTCGACACCGCCTACACCTTTAATAGCGTCAATTAATCGTTGATAACTTTGATCCGCTTTGGAATCACCTGCAGACGGCCCGTTATTATCCTGCACCTCTGTTACGCCAACAATATCAGGACTACCCATATCAACAGCAATGGCTCTTGCTAATTTTCTCGCTTTATCATCAGTTGTAGATGTTTTGTTATTCGAGAAGTTTTCCAAATTATAAGAAGCAATGGTTACCTTATCTTGTGCCTTCTCTATTTTTGTTGTCTCTGGAGATGTAGCTCCCTTTTCATGGGCTGCCTTCATCTCATCTAAAGAAGCATAGATTTTAAAGTTTTGATAGGAATAGCCTACGATTCCCGTAATTGGCCCTTTAAACTTATCGCCTGTTGCAACCTCAAAATCACGTGCAGCTCCATTCGGTTCTAAGCGGAACTGAATTCTGTTTGGATTGGCATTGTCTTTCTCGTACAATACCCCACCGTGAATAGTGTCTGTTGGTTCATCCTCCAGTACTGTTACTAAATCTCCATGATCCTGTGGCCCTACAGCTTTCACGTTGCCAACTTCTACTCTCATCCCTTCAAGACTTTCCCAAAAATCAATAGCGTCGATAGTTGGATTAAATATTTCAAGCTGATCACTGTCAATCTCACTAAAGGACATTTTTAACTTATCAATTTCGACTGCTTTTGGTAACGCGACACTACTTTTAAGGACTTCTACTTTTCCATCTTGATCGTCACGCACATTAATTTGCGTTGTTTTTAAATCTGTTTGTTGTCGATCATCATAGCCATCGTAAGCGTATTCGCTTACTTTACCTTTAACAGATACTAAATCTCCTACCTTTATTGGCCATTGTTTCTTCCCACTGTAGAGGAAAATTCCTTCAGAAGTATTCGGATCATCATCAGCCAATTCATCTGGCGTTTGAATCGTATAATACCAATTATTATTTAATGAAAACGAATACGTGACGATGCCTTCAATTCCTTCCACTGTCTGACCATCAAATGTAGTAGCATGCCCCGCACCTTGAATATCATGAATTTGTAATTTATCTGTAATCGTATATTCATACGTCGTTACTTCACTTAACGTACCATCTTTCGCTTTGACAATTGCCTTTACTGTAGTATCTTTAGTAATTTCTATTGGCTTCTCATATTTAGAACTTTTATCCGTTGGCTCCGTGCCATCTACTGTGTAATAAATTTCTGCATCTGCCGTTGATGTTGATAATGTAACTGTTGTATTTCCAACAAACGTTCCACTTCCAGGAGATGCGCTAGCAGGCTTTAATACCGAACTGTCCACTACGATATCTGCTTTTGAACGAGGAATCAATTGGTAGTCTTTATCGAACTGTTGCACAATACCAGTGATAGATTCATAGTTTGTACCGACCGTTAAGTCAAGCGAATTAGTCTCATCTCGCACAAGGAAGTTCGTTCCGTCACTGGCAGTAAAGTTTGCCCATCCAGCCCCTTGTTGAACATCTGTGAGCGTAACATTTTTCACTGTTACGAGCTGTGATTCGCGCTCTTCATTTACTTGAGCACCTGTTACGACCTTTGGAGAAGGGGCACCGACATTTTCCACTTTTTCAACGATTGTAGCACCATCTAATTGAAGTAACCCGCGATAATCAGCTAATTTACCTTTTAACGTAACCTCATCACCGACAGACATTGCTAGACTAGTAGGTCTTACAGCAATACCACCTGTCTCGTCTTGAACCGAGAACGTATTTTTTAAGCCAGCTGCAACTCTACCTTTGATCGTTACCGTTTCACCGACTCCCTTATTGCGAGCCTCTCCAATTGAGAGAACTGACGGTGCTTCAGGATCAACAGGTCCACCTGAAGTATCCATTACGTGTTGCCCTAAATTAGAAAAATAATCTATAGGAAATGAAGTCCATTCTAACGCAGCGTTAAACGGATCATCAATTGTTGTATCACCCGACAAAACTGAACTTTTTCTTACCAAAGTTACATCTTTCGCAAAATCCGCGGAAGAACCAACTTGTCCAATGGAATCAACTACTTCACCAGATTTTCTTAATACAACTGGATCATTTCCATTGAAATTAATAACAGTTGAGCTTTCCAAATTTCCTTTTGCTTTAATGTCAGGCTTTGCATCCTTATGATAAACAACATAGGTAGCTCTATTTTCTAGCATACCTGTCAAACTCACTTTATTTTTCGCAGTGGCTTCGCCGTTCGTATGAAGTTCTAACGTATAATGACTTAAATCAACAGCGGCCCCTGTTCCATTATATATTTCAATGGCTTTATTGAAGGAACTCCCCTCAATATACTCTGAAATGATTAAATCCTTTGCTAAAGATTCAGCTTTTGCAGTGATGGGTGCTACTGGTGCAACCACACTTGCGACTAGGGTTGTTGCTAAAAAGGTATTTAAAGGCTTCTTCCAATTATTCTTTGACAAGTAAATTCCCCTTTCAAATTTAGGAAAGTTAGTTTTTTAAATGCAAAGTCTTCTCTCTACTTAATAGTAGACTGTGCAAAAAATGATAGAATTGTTTATTCATTAACTGTCATTCTATTGCATTTAACTTGTTTACTATCTAGTACTGAAAGATATAGACTCTCTTCTACTTTGCCCCTACCTCCTTCGCTGCTATCATGCTATGTGTGTCGTTTGCATGCATTGTCGACAACGTAAACCTATCTTTGCATTCCCACAGTGGGCCTACACCCTACAGGCGGCTTTCATGGCATACTGCATGTCATCCATTGTCGAACGATACAAAACATATTTCCCCACTACATATATATGTAAGCAAATTATTATTAATACCATATTAATTATATAACTAATTATTGTTATTAATAGTATATTTTGTGTAAATTATTATTATTTTTATATTGAAATTTAATAGATTTTTAGATATGCTCACGAAATTATTACATATTAAATTATAGTTTTAAAAAAACATCTCCTTAAAAAATAGACTCAGCAGAAATTTCTTCTACCGAGTCCATACTTTGTATAATGTATTTGAACTCACGACATTAGTAGATGCCAATAACATCGAAAAAAAGAAGTGCATGCGACACATAGCCCAATAATAGCGATTCGTAAACTGCTTCTTCTATTGACATTGTTTCCTATTAACTTATTTATTCCTTCTATAAAACGTTGTAATGCTTCCATCTTGTTTACCCTCTATCAATTACATGTAACCCAATTCTTTTAATGAACGGAAACCTTTTGATGTGCTAATCAAATGATCCAATACATCGATGAGAATGAATTCCTCCTTAAAATGTAAAAAGCCTTTTCCTGTAGAAGGAATAAAGGCTAATAAATTTCTATATCAATAATATATTAACTGTTTGAAGTGTGTGTTAATGCGGTTATGACTAATGCAGTACAGCAGTAATAGACACGTGGCTCATGGAACAGTTTATCATGCATCCGAACTTCCCAGATGAATATAAGTTAGATAGATAGAAAAACCCCATGGAATTTAACTAATTAAAGTTATATCCATGGAGCTGTAAATTACTTATTTCACGAAAGTTAGTTTATAAAGTAACACTTCTATTACTTTGTAGCTTCTTTTACTTCTTCCCATTTAGCAGCTTTTGCTTCTTCAGTATCTGTTGCAGCAACTTCTGGAGTATATTTCACTTTATATGTGAATGTGCCAGCTTTTGTATCATCAGTTGCTACAGTTTTTACAGTTACTGTAATTGTTGTAACTGCTGTTGGTACTTTACCATCTTCAAATTTTAAAGAAATTGATTTATTATCAGCATCAAGTGCAGTTACTACATCTTTATTGTCTACAGATACATCAATACCTTTTGGTAGTGCTTCTGAAGATGTGAATGCAACCTTTTCAGCATCAAATTGAAGTTTTAACTCAGCGTCTTTTTTTGCATCTTCTTTTTTAACTAATGCATTTTTTGCCTCTGCTAAATCTTTAGTTGCTTTTTCAATTTGAGCAATTGTAGCTTTAGTAGTATCTACTGCTTTTGCATCTGCTAATGCTTTTGCATATGCTGTCCATGTAGCAGGAGTATAATCACCTTCAACTAGTTTAGCATCTGCTTCTGCTTTGATTGCATCTTCTAAAGCTTTTGTTGCTTCAGCTGTAGCTTTAGCTACATCATATACTTCATCAATTTTAACTTGGTTATCCTTAGAGAAAGTAATAGAGTTGTTAGCTATAGTTACTTTTTTAACTGTACCAGCACCAGTAATTGAAGAACCAGCAACTAGTAGTTTTAAGTCATTAATAGTAGATGTTGAACCTACTGCTACGTGTTCAGGAATAGCTACAGTCACTTCATTAAGAGTAGATCCTGTTACTGTGAAAGTATTTCCATCACCATTGTTAAGAATAACATTTACTGCTCCACCAGTTGGTGCTGTTACATTTTCAACACTAAAGTCATCAACATAGTTAATGCTAGTAGATGGTGTGCCAACATCTCCAACAGTAATAGTACCATCTAATTTTAAATTCTTGATTGTAACATTTTCACCGTTAACTTTAATATTACCTTTTAATGTTGCATTACCAAAATCATAAACTTTAGCAGCTGGAGTTTGATCAGCATTGATTGTGATAGTTTTAAGAACTGAATTTGCAGAAGTTGTATCAATCGCTGATGCTTGATTTGCTTCTACATTGAATACTGCTGCTGCTGAGTTTGTTTTTTGCGTGAATGAGAATACATTTCCAATTTTTGTTGCGAATGTAGCTTCATCAACAGTTTGGTTATTATTTAAACGTAATTCATTTTCAGCATATTTTAATTCATATACAACACCATTTTTATCTGTTGCTAATAGACGGTTATTACCTGTATCAACAGCTAATAATTTACCAGTGAAGTTAGATGCGCCTTCATTTGTTAAGTTAGTGAAGATAGCAGTTGCTGATAAATTACCGAATGAAAGAGTTGATGCTGAAACGTTCGCAGTTACACGTGTACCCGCTACAGCTTCTACTTTAACAGATGCTCTACCATTTGTATCACTTTTCACAGTAACTACCTTATGGCTATCTTGGTTAATTGTACCTAAAGCACTAGTAACATTTCCATAAGTTCCTGCTTTTACAGTAGCATTGTTATATAAAGCTGTTAAATCAAATGTAGCAGTATATTCTGGAACACCTGCAACATAGTAAGGGTTATCGTTTTGGTCAACTGTTTCATAAACAAACTCTGTTTCTTCAGTAACGTTTACAGTTGTTTCTGATTCATCATCTACAGTTAGGCGAGCTTTTTCAACTTTAACATCACCAAAGTATACGATTGAACCAACTTGTTGTAAATCGTTGCTATCTAATTGACCAGCTTTGTCACCGCTATCAACAAATACAGTTGGTGTAGCGTAAGAATCTGCATCGCCTACTAATTTGAATTTAACTTGGCCTTTAGCATCTGTATTTAATAAAATTGGTGTTGGTTTATCATTTACATATTTTACTTCATGTAATTTTTTACCGATTTCATCGTAAACAAATACATTCGCTACATTGTTAGCAGTTTTAGAGTTACCTTTTGCTACAGATACATAAACAGGAGTTTTAGAACCCGCTGTTGCACCTTGTAAATCTGCTATAGTTGCAACGTATGAACGTCCACCTGTGTTACGAGGTAAATTACCTTTAGTATCTAATGTAAATGCAGTTTGATATTTAGCAGCTGCTTCTACGCCTTTTGCTTCAAGATTAATAGCTAAATTATGAGCTTTAGCGAAAGTTACAGATGGAGCTTGAGCAAATAATTCAGTTTCATCAAAGCGATTTTTCACATCTGCAGCATTAGCAACTTTTGATTGTTGGTCAACGAAAACAAATGGAGTAACTGTTGCATTGTTACCAGATAAAGTGAATGTACCTTCACCATTTTTATCTAATAAAATTTTAACTGCATTACCATTTTGAGAAGTTGTTGTCCATTGACCTGGATATCCTAAAGTATTACCAAATGCATCAGTTACAGTAACATCTTTAACTGCTTTATCTGGTGTAACATTTAAGTTTTCTTTGAAACCTAAATTCACTTGATATGGATGATTTGGATAAGATGCATTATTAACTTTTTCAGCATGGTCAAGTGCAACTTTTACTTTATAAACTTTCTTAGCACCATTATTAATAGTAGCACCTGTTGTTACTTCAGTAATCGTTAATGGTTGAATATTTGCCCAGTACACTTTAGCAAATGAACGCACAGCTGGTTTACCAGTCGCATATGCTTGTACTTCATCGCTAGTTGCTAATTGATTAGAAGTTGCTGCATAACGTGTATAAGTATAAGTAGCTACACCCTCTTCATTAGTCACTGCTTCAGCTACGATTGGTTGGTTTAAAGATCCACCTGGGTTTGGAGAATTATCTTGAGCATTTACAATGTTAAATGTTACAGGAATACCAGCTTTAGATTGACCTTCAGCAACAGCAATTTTTGCTTTTACAGTTACTTGGTTACCAAGAACGTTTTGTTGAGATTTCTCAACAACATCAATTGAAGTTGGAATTACAGCTTCGATACCTTTGAATTTACCGATTTCTTCAGCGTTAAGAGATACAGTGTACTCTTTGCCAGCTGTTTGAGGAGCAGTAGTTAAAACAACAACTTTTTTGTTAGATTGTTTTACAGCTGCGTTTTTAACTTCTAGATCTTTGATTTCGAAGTTAAGAGCTTGAATGTTTTCAACTTCTTCGTCAAACGTTACTTCAACAGTTGTGCTGTTGATAGCTTTTACAGAAGCTGAAGTTGCTACTTCAATGTTGATTGTACGGTATAAGAATGAAGCGAATTGACCGCGAGTGATAGAGTTAGCTGGGTTGAATTTTTTACCTGGTAGGGTAGTTACATTTGTTAACTCAGCATATTCTAAAGCAGTGATAGCTTCACGTTGCTCAGCAGAGAACGCTTTGTCTAGGTCAGCGATTTCGCTTGTGAATTTTTCAGCTTTGTATTCTTTTACTAGATCTAATCCATAGATTTCGTTGATAGCACGCACTAATACAACTGCCATTTGTTGACGTTGCATTTTTTGTGTGAAGTTTAAGTTGCCGTTTGAACCTTCGAATACGCCTGCTTCTTTAGAAAGAGCAGCATATTTTAATAGCTCTTTTTCAGCTGTTAACGGAAGGTCTTTGAAGTATTGTTTTGTTTCCCAGTCAGCTGGAGCTTCATAGCCTTCAGTTTCTAACCAACGGCCTAATAATTTTACTACTTGGCCACGGTTTACATCTTGATTTGGTTTGAATGTGCCATCAGCGTATCCATTGATGATACCTGCTTCAGCTAAAGCGTTGATAGCTTCTTCGTGAGAACTACCCTTTACATCTGTGAATCCTGCCGCAGAAGCAACTGGTACGATTGCAGCAGCTACTAATGTAGCTGTAGCAGCCGTTGCTACGAATTTTTTGTATTTCTTTGGTTGGTTAGCCATTGAAAAATTTCCTCCTCTAAGTTCATAAATTATGTCTCTACTACAAATACATAGAAATGCAGTAAATAAACAACTACACATAAAAGTATAGTTTGATACCTAAAAGTTGTCAATCATATTTTGGAAATGTTTCTAATTCATTTCCGGAAAAACATGGGCATGCAACTCTCTTTTACCATTGTTATCTATTTAAGACGATTTTTCAAGTGTTTTTGCACATCTTTTCCAACAATAATATGGTAAACAAGCCTTAAATGTTCAATGTTTTTACAGAAATATCTAATTAGGGGATGTAAATCCATTTTATAAGGTGTGAAAATTGGAAATCCTATTTTTTAATATGGAAATTGTAGGTGCTACATGTTTGAGGTGTTCCGGTGAAATGTATAGGAGGGATCTTTTGACAGTGCATGTATGCTTTTAAGGAGAGACTACTATTTTTAGACACGAAAAAAGCTCAAGCATCTAAATGCTTGAGCTTTTTTCGCTTGGGCTACCAACCGTTGTTTCCTTGCAGGGAATTCTATTATTTCATAGAGGAAATTCCTATACATTTACAGTCTAACACTTTCAATATAAAACAACAATACCAATTTTTAAAAATTATTGGCGTTTTTGTCTTGCCACTTCCAATAAAAATAATGGAAGCGCAATTTGACGCTTGATACGCTTAGGTTCTTTCATTAAACGATAAAACCATTCAAGGCCAAATTTTTGGAAAATTTCAGGTGCACGTTTTACTGTTCCTGCAAGTACATCGAATGATCCGCCCACACCTTGATAAATAGTTGGATGCAATTGATTGCGATTGGCATTAATCCAGTTTTCTTGCCTTGGACTTCCCATCGCTACAAAAAGTAAATCGGGTTGTGCTTCATTTATGCGGTCAATGACCTTCTGTTCGTCCTTTTCGTAGCCGTCCTGTGTGCCGACTATTTTAATAGAAGGAAATAATGATTCTAGCTTTGCTTTTGCCGCATCTGCAACACCCGGTTTTCCTCCGTAAAGGAAAATAGGCTTGCCACGTTTTGCCGCTTCTTCACAAAGCTTCATCATCATATCGACGCCTGTCACACGTTCACGGATTTGCCCTTTTTGAATTTTGGAAGCAAGGATTACACCAATGCCATCTGGAATTTGAAATTCTGCTTCGTTCAGCAGCTTCTTTAGAGCAGGGTCTTCTTTTGCCTTAATAATTTTCTCTGGATTGATGGCAACAACGAGCGCTTTTTCTTTTTTTTCAATACGCTCGAATGCCATCTCCATTAATTCATCGTAGCCTTCCGTATTGACATTGATGCCAAGTACTGTTTCTTTCATCGGTTCTTCGCATCTCCTAAAAGGTGGAACTGGAAGCCTGCTTCTTCCCATTTATCACGTTTTAAGCAGTTTTTCGTATCGAAGACGATTTTTGATTTTGCTGTGATTTCTGCAGCTTCTAATGCTTTAAATTCATTATGATCTGTTAGCACAACGATGATATCTGCATCTTTTGTCGCTTCTTCTAAGCTTTGTGTTTGTGTAGCATGTTTGTTTTCTTTAATGTGTGGATCATATGAAATAACTTCTAATCCAAGATTTTGTAACTCATCAATAACGATTGTAGATGGGCTTTCGCGCATGTCGTCTACATTTCCTTTGAAGGCTAGTCCAAGAACAGCTACTTTGCCACCAGCAATTTTGTTTTGATTTAAGATGGCTTGTGTTTGTTGTGCTGTAAAGCTTGGCATACTATCATTCGTATTACGAGATAAATGAATAAGTTGTGCTGTCTCTCCACCTAGCTCCACTAGGAACCAAGGGTCAACCGCGATACAGTGACCACCTACACCAGGCCCTGGGAAGTGAACATTTACACGTGGGTGATAGTTCGCAAATTTAATCGCTTCCCAAATGTTGACGTCTAGCTTCTCTGCTAATTTTGCAAGCTCATTGGCAAATGCAATGTTGACATCACGATACGTGTTTTCCATTACTTTTACTAGCTCAGCTGTCGTTGCATCCGTCAGGTGAATTGTCCCATTCACAAATGTTTGATAAAGCTCTTTTGTCATTTGTGCAGACTTCTCGTCAATCCCACCAACGATACGGTCGTTGTTCACTAACTCTTCAAAAATACGACCAGGAATTACACGCTCTGGTGAATGTGCTACAAATAAATCAACACCAAATTCAAGATTTGCCTTGATTAACTCTGGTAGCATAATGTGCTCTACCGTTTTCGGTGGTACTGTCGATTCAAGAATAACAAGGTTCCCTTTTTTCACGTAAGGCACGATTGAAGCCGTAGCTTGACGTACATATTCTAAATTCGCTGTATTATCAGGATTAATCGGCGACGGAACAGCCACGATAAACACATCCGCTTCCTGTGGTGTCGTTGACGCCGTTAAGAAACCTTCATCAACCGCTTTGTTCAGGCGCTCCTGCAATCCATTTTCTTCAATATGAAGTTTTTTCTCTTGAATACTTTTTACTGCTGCTGGGTTTACGTCTACCCCATGTACTTTTATGCCGTGATTGGCAAACATTACAGCCGTTGGTAAACCGATGTAGCCAAGTCCAACGACACAAATTGATTTAGTCATTTCTCTATTCTTCCTTCCGTTTTCAAAAACGAGTAGTTATATGATATGTTCTATAAATGCGTGCTGCATTTTGTTCTGCATTATAGTATACATCTTTCAAGGGAAAGTGTGAATCAATTTGTTATTTTGAAGCTGTTTTCTGTGTCCGATTAGCGAATGTTTTGTCGGATAGCGGCGAATCTTCAGGGTTTTGCGGCGTTCCTCGTTTGGTTGGCGGCGCAACTTTATCGTTTGGCGGCGGTTTTCCTTCAGTTAGCGGCGCAACTCACTCTTTTTGCGGCGAACTCCTATATATGTTGGACTGTTTGGCATAAGTCTTGTGCCTTAGCGGCGGATTTTCAAGTTTTAGCGGCGTTCCTCGTTTGGTTAGCGGCGCAACTTTATCGTTTGGCGGCGGTCTTCCTTCAGTTTGCGGCGCAACTCACTCTTTTTGCAGCGAACTCCTATATATGTTGGACTGTTTGGCATAAGTCTTGTGCCTTAGCGGCGGATTTTCAAGTTTTAGCGGCGTTCCTCGTTTGGTTGGCGGCGCAACTTTATCGTTTGGCGGCGGTCTTCCTTCAGTTAGCGGCGCAACTCACTCTTTTTGCGGCGAATTCCAATATATGCTGGACAAATGGTACTTCCTAATTCGATCTGGTCCTGTACTTGATAAATTTAATTTTTGTAAAAGCCGCTTTGCTACATACTGGCTCTCTACATTCAAAAACTCACGACAATTTCTGTTCGTTATTGTATCCCCTACTAGCATGTAATAATCCAGTAGTGCTCGTATATGTGCGTTTTTAGATATAAATTTACAGCTTTGGCAATGCCAAGTCATACGTAATTTTTGCATTCCAAACCTTCCACAGTTTTCACAATAAACACCCCGCTGCAAAGCAGAAGCATCAATTTGATAGTATGTGCAAAGCGGAAATGGCGTTCTGTGCTTCAAATGCGACAAAATGATATTTTTGATGTCTGCCATTGTTTTCGTCTCTTTGCTTGTCTCTAAGTGTTTATGTAGAAATATGGGCAGCTCTTTTGCCATGATAATTGGCAACCGTCCGTCCTCTCGATGAATATTTACATTATTAAAAGGAAACACAACGGCTCCATAAATAGGTATCGAAACCTGTTGGGTATTGAAGAAATGCTTCACACCTTGCATATACTGTTCAAGCTGAACTTCAGGATGCGTAAAAACGTGAACCTCTCCAGAATCCGATGTCCGAATGAGCTGGCGGGGATCATTTTTAAAATGTACAATTCCTCGAATATTTTTAATTTCCAAAAGAATGATAGCGTTGGGGACAATGAGTAAAATATCAATTTGCATGGGAAGAACAGAGGGAAGTGTTACATTGTGGAGAATGTAGCAATCATTGAGCAGTGCAATTTGCTGTAGTTCCTTCATAACATACTGCTCACCATAATCACCCGCTTCTTTATTTTTAAGTTCCTGCTGAAGCTGGTGATATTGCGGGTGCGTGGGCTGTAACCGATTCACAAGTGCTTGAAGTCCTGTAGTCAACGGGGATGGTGCGAAGGATTTTATGATCAATCCATTCTCTCCTTTTCTATTTAAATTTTGTTAGGTTTATAGCGGATTCAGGATCCTTCCAGCGATTATAGCACATTTTACAGCAGTTTTGTGATTTAATCAGCTATTTTTCGTGTTTTGTCGGCGATTATTTCACTTTTATCGGCGATGGTCTCTTCTTTATCGGCGATTGTACATTTTTTATCAGTGGCTTTCACTTTTTACGCCACGTAAAAAAGGAATCTCCTTTAGTATCGGGGATTCCTTCCGCTGTCGAGTAGTTGTAGGATTGATTGTGCTTGTTGCATGTGCATTGCTAGTACGTATTGACTTGCTTGCATGAGGATTTGTGCTTTTACCATGTTCATCATTTCTTTGGCGATGTCGGCGTCTCGGATGCGGGATTCGGCGTCTTGTAAGTTTTCTGCTGTGTTTACGTTTGCATTATAGGCGTGTTCTAGGCGATTTTGGTAGGCACCTAGTCTTGAGCGCTCGCTTGATACACGTTTTAAGGCTTCGTCCATTGTGGAAATTGCGTGATTGGCATCGTCACGAGTGGCGATGGATGTCGTATCGTCCAAGCCAAGTGCTCCAGCCCCCATACCGTTAATAAACAGCTCGATGCTTTGACCTGCGTTGGCACCTGCCTGAATTTTAATACCGTTTGTAGCATAATCCCCATCTAGTAATGTCTTGGTGTTAAACTCAGTGTCTTTCGAGATGCGCTGAATTTCTTTTTTTAATTCTTGAAATTCCATATCGAGTTTCTCACGGTCACTATCTGTTAATGTATCGTTCGAGGCCTGTACTGCGAGCTCGCGCATGCGCTGAATCATATCATGTACTTCATTTAGTGCACCTTCAGCTGTTTGAACGAGTGAAATACCGTCTTGGATATTTTTTGCTGCCATGTTCAATCCGCGAATTTGCGCACGCATTTTTTCGGAAATCGCAAGTCCCGCTGGATCATCCGCAGCACTATTGATACGGTAACCTGAAGAAATTCGAAGCATTGCCTTGTTCATTGCACTGTAATGTCTATTCATATTATTTAAAATTGACAACCCCGTTGCTGACCATTTTCCAAACATCATTTCACCACCCCCTATTGTTGTTTATTTCGGTCTTTGTTCAATTCTTTTAAGTTTATTTTGGTAATTTAGTAGGTTGTATATAGTAATAAATTTTAATCCATTTCCAAATTTCAAACTTTAGACTCAATTACATATAAAAGCACCCGCTTTTCGTAATTGAAAAGTAGGTGCTTACTTATTGAAATACCGTGTATTCAATTTTCGAATCCTCCGAGTTGATGGTTCTTTTGTTGTAGTAATTCAAAAAAGAGCGCTTTATTATTATCTAGTAATGCCTGGTCGATTAAATGATCAATGTTTTTTTGCTCCAATTCAGTAATGAGTTGATCTACTTCCCCTACAGTCACTGAAGAAACAAGTGGTAACTGTGGTTTGGGAGTAGCGTTTTCAAGAATCGGTGCTAGATGCTCATGAACATTTGTAATTAATAATAATTGATATAATGGCAGTCGGATAAAACGATTTCCTTTTTGGAAAACAAATACTTCAGATATATTTTCAATTTGCTGTGTATTCAAGTTGATAATCATCTCTTTACCTTCGATGGGAATGAAATGGAAAATCTCATTCTCTTTTAAAATAGAGAAATATTGATAAGCAAACACGAGACGGAGTTTGTCTCCAGTGATTTTTGTGTAAAATGGTTTCATATATTGAACTTGCATCATCCTTCATCCCTCCCTATTTATCTGATTATTCAGATTTTAACACATATTAATTATCTTGTTAACTATCTTCTCCTTGATTTTTGTCTTTCAAATCATTCAGCTTATCATGTACGCATTTTAATCGTATAATGGAAGGACAGTCTTTTTTCCTTCATACTTTAATGCCCACTAGCTATACATTTTGAAAGGAGTGAGGTTATGGCATTGTCTATTGCCCAATTAGCTAAGGAACACCAAGAGTTTATCCTTACTAGAATACAGGAAGCTGAACAGGCGTTACATCCTTCCTCTACTGAAGACGAAGAGCTAGTGCGTCGTGCTGTTTTTTCAGTGCGCAATAAATCAGTTGTCTTTGAACGTTTTAATGGAGCGAGTTCTACATTATATGCAAGCGTACAGGATGTCAGACCTGCTTCTGTAGAAATTGATTTTGCCAATGAGGAGTTGCGCTGTAACTGTCCTCAGCTGAAATGGTGTAGACATCAGGTTGGCGCATTGCTTGCCCTTTATCAGTATTTTGATTCCGTACAAAATTGGTCAGGTGCTTGGCGCGCCAAAAAATCAGTGCAATTAAAATCATTGGCAGATGAACGGAGTCCAGAAAGCTGGCGATTGATGGTCAATGAAGTCATGAAACGTTTATTACCACCTGGACGTATTCTTGAAGGGTATGGTCTTTCCGCTATACGGACAGATGCATTGGAACGACTTCAACGGCATATGCCTTTCGAACGTGAGTGGCAGCCACTTTATAAGCTTTTCATGGAACTATCCATCTTTAATACAATATGGCGTCATTTAAATGAAACAAAAGGACATTCATTGGATTCTCCTTATATGAAATATTTTATTGATCAAAGTGTTCAATCATTGGAGGGTACACTGACCGAGCTAACTGGTCGATCACGTCTTTTTGCTACTGACCCATTTTATGATGCAATTCAGGAATTAGTGAGAGAGCTTTTATTAGAACGACAAGGCTTATTTGCTGATCGACTTCAAATATATATGTTGCTTTGGGCGGTGCTTTTTTATGAAAAGCCGCGTCGTGAACAGGAATTAGCACTTATAAATAACCTTGAAAATCCTTCAGCTGAGATTTCCTTGCAGTCATTAAAACTGCTATTTTATGTGCTGCTACAAAAAGAAAGTTTATTACTGGAAAGCATTGCACATATTGATGGACAACATATGCAGGATCTATTTGAGCTGGCTACTTTTGCAAAACGTGCTGGCGAATCACATGCACAGTCCATTATTTTACGCGCGATGCTACCATTTACCGAAGTCTTTTTACAGCAAACTGTGCCGGTTGTAAAACGTGCTCAATATGTAAAGCAATTTCAGCTTTTATACGAAGACATACAGCTTACAGAAGAACAGGAAGCAACCTTATATAGTGCATTTGGTGTTTATGGACTCCAACCGTTTTCGTTCTTTCTTATTAAAAAAGGACGTTATCGTGAATGGGCTGCCCTTCATCAGCTGAACCTCTCCTCTCTTTCTTATTTAGAAATGTGTGGATTAAAGGATGTGCTTCAGGTTGCGCCTGCAACAGTATTGCCTTTATATCATCTATATGCCATGACGGAAATTACACAAAAATCACGTATGAACTACAAGCAGGCTGTACGAATCTGGAAAAGTATGCGCAGTGCAGCAAAGCGTGCTGGTAAAACTGCTTATTTTGAGACATATATGCAAACAATTCGTGCAGAGTATAAACGACTTCGTGCATTACAGGAAGAAATTGAGAAAGGAAACTTAGTATGATGACTATGAATGCTCCTTCCCCGTTTTCAAAAAAATTACAGCTTCGTATTAATGCAGCACAGGAAGGATATTTTACGTTACAGGGATTTACTGCTGATGGTGCAGCAATGGAAACAGAATCACTCATTTCTTCATTATTTTTTAACTATGAAGTGAATGTCTATGGTTTATTAACCAATCGTTCAGAACTTACGATTGACGTTTCATCCTCTGAGCTCCTTGATATTTTTTCAAAGCGCTATGTGCATCCTTTTATTGAATGGCAAGGTGTGAACGCAGAAAGTCAGGTGTTGCTAGAAAAAGCGTCCGCTTTACAAACGTATTGGCAGGAGCCCTCGCTCTGGTCACACGTAGTTATTGCTGATGATTTTTCTACACTAACATTTCCTCTAGACGGGGTAGATACAGCTTTATTAGAAACGGCCGTACAGCAAAAACTGGCGCAAGCAGGTCTTGTACTGTCTGATTTACCAAAGCTAACGCCATTTTTCTTACGTGGGGGTTGGCCATTAGAGCAAGAACGACAGGCAGGAGCAGTTACTGTCTCCCTACGCTTAAGTGAGCCTGAGGAAGATTCAGAAGTATGGCTATTAGAAACAGTACTTAGTACGGCAACAGCCAAAAACTACTGGACGCCTGCTATGCGAAAGCAATCTCTGCCAATCGCTGACGCTCTACCGGCGAAGTGGCAATTGTATGCTGATGCTATTGAACAACAACAAGGACAAATTGTAGATCTTCTTTCTATTGAAGATTTACGTAGCGATATTTTCATCCGTGTGATGCTTGAAGATTTACAAGTTCGAGCATTTTTACGTGAGGATTTAGCAAGATTACAGGCACTCGGCTTTGATGTTGTATTGCCAGCTTGGCTTAAAGATTTGAAACAATCCAAAATGCGTGTTCGCGTAAGTACTGGCAATGTAGCGACAAAGAAGGTTGCTGGATTAGATGATATTTTAACGTTCAAATGGCAATTTTCTATGAATGGACAGTCCATTTCACCTGAACAATTTAAAAAGCTTGTGGATGAGAAACGTGAATTCATTCGCATTGGTACTGAATGGTTTCGAGTCGATGCGAACTGGATGCAAGAAATGCGTGCATTGATGCAGCAGGCAGAAGATGAAAGCTGGACTGTTCGTGAATTATTATTCCGTGAGCTACCAGAGGATTTATCCTTACCTCTTGAAGAAGAGGATGCCGATGATGCAATGCGAGATGACCCGCTTTTTGCATTCGAATTACAAAAATCGCTTAAATCCTATATGGAGCAGCTTCAGGAGAAAAAAGGACTTCCTACCGTACAGATTCCTACATTATTGCAGGCAGAATTACGTCCTTATCAGCATGAGGGCTTTGAATGGCTTGTCTTCATGCGCGAACAAGGCTTTGGTGCATGCCTAGCTGATGATATGGGTCTTGGTAAAACGGTTCAGCTTATTTCATATTTGCTTCATCTTTCTGAAACTACTGAGGATACAAAGCCATCCATCATCATTTGCCCTACGTCCGTACTAGGCAACTGGCAAAAGGAACTTGCGCGTTTTGCTCCTTCCTTGCGTGTGCATACGCATTATCAGGCAAATCGAGCAAAGGAGGATGCTTTTAAACAGCTTGTAGAAAGCGAAAAACCTCATGTGATTTTATCTACCTATGGCACGGTATCACAGGATGCTGAGTTTTTACAAGTTGTTGAATGGGCAACAGTTGTACTAGATGAAGCTCAAAATATTAAAAATATGCAAACGCTACAATCAAGAGCTATTCGTAAATTAAATGGTACACATCATATTGCTTTAACGGGTACACCTGTGGAAAACCGTTTATCGGAGCTATGGGCCATTTTCGACTTTATCCATAAAGGCTATTTAGGTAGCTTCGGTCGCTTTAATGAAGAATTTATTTTACCGATAGAACGAGATGAGTCTGAGTCACATAAACAGAAGTTACGTGCAAAAATTCAACCGTTTTTACTTCGCCGTACAAAACGTGACCCACACTTACAGCTTAACTTACCTGATAAACAAGAGTCTCATGAGTATTGCCCATTAACAACTGAGCAAGCATCTTTATACGAGGGATATATATTAGAGACGCTCGATCAGCTGGAGCAATTAACAGGCTTCCAAAAAAAGGGACGCGTCTTAAAAATGCTTAGTAAGTTAAAGCAATTATGTAATCATCCTGCCTTGTATTTAAAAGAACCTTTCGAGGATGCCGAATCCATGCTAACTCGTTCTACGAAATTAGAACGCATCGTGCAAATGGCTACAGAAATCGTGGACAACGGCGAGCAGTGCCTCATTTTCACCCAATATATTGGGATGGGGCAATTACTACAGCATTGTTTTAGTGAACTATATAATATTGATGCACCGTTCTTAACAGGTGCGATGCCTAAGCAGCAGCGTGACCGCTTAGTAGAGACTTTTCAGGCAGGAGATTTCCCAATATTTATCCTTTCCTTAAAAGCAGGTGGAACAGGGCTAAATTTAACAGCGGCAAATCATGTATTACACGCAGATCGCTGGTGGAATCCCGCCGTTGAAAATCAAGCAACTGACCGTGCCTATCGAATTGGCCAAACACAATTTGTGCAAGTGCATAAGTTTGTGACAATCGGTACTATCGAAGAGAAAATCGATAAAATGCTTGCCCAAAAATCTGCATTATCAGAAGAACTCATTCAATCAAGCCAATGGTTAACTGAGTTAGAAGATGACGAACTCCGTGATTTAATGAAGCTTGATTTTTAATGTTAAAAGCGCCAAGAGCCCAAGTGTTCTTGGCGCTTTTTTCAGTGGATCTTACTGTTACTTCTTCCCTACTTACTTCATATTTATATTTAGTTGTGTTTAAAAGGCTCATTGCTGTGCGGTCTTCAGCAATGAACTACGTTATGAAAGGTGTACATCATTCCTTTCTAAATTGATTACGGTGCAAGTATAGAAGGAGAATGGCGGATCAGACAACAACTTGTTACTTGTCACTTGCCCCGTATGTACCCTTTAGGACTGCTATATTACTGGTAATTGTACTTCTGCCTCAGGTAGCACAAAATCCTTTAAGCCTTCCTGCTCATCAGATTGCTTTGACGGTACTGTAGCCTCGTCACTATCCCTTGGCTTAAGCTGATAAAATCGGACATCTTCTACGACTACTTCTGTTATAAAAACCTTTGCGCTTTCTTCATTTACAAATGATCGTGATTGAATACGACCATTTGCCCCGATTAATGAGCCTTTCCCGCAATATTTGACGATATGCTCTGCAAGCCTTCCCCATACTGTACAGAGAATAAAGTCAGCATCCACTTCCCCACGGCTGTTTTTGTAATTGCGATTAATGGCTAACGAAAAATGTGCTTGCACGCGATTTCCAGATAAGTGTCGTAACACTGGATCCTTTGTTAACCTTCCGACCAGTCCGACTTGGTTCATCGATTCACCTCCTTTGCTTTGGATTGCTCTCATCTTACAAAAATTGATCCTGCGTTGGCAAAAGTCGATTTTTATCATTTCCCTTAGTTTTTAATCATAAATTGGATATATTGAAGCTTTTCCTTTTCAATTATTGAATAATTTTTCAGGCCGAATGCTTTTCGCTGTAATGACAAATGCTACTTGTTGAAATAGGCAATTTCGCTGTTTTTGCAGTTTGTGTGACAACACAGCATTAACCCTACAGAGCTAATTGAATATGTTATACTAAAAAAGATGACCGACTTAGGAGGATATTACATAATGAAAACATTTAAGATGCTTTCCTTTGACCTTGTCACAAAAGACGGCATGCAACCTTTCCCTTTAGTCGATGGAATTATTATTAACCAGGAAAATAGCCATCAATCTTGGATTCTTGAACTGTTTATGGATCAGCAATATCGTTCAACTTTTGATGAACTTTTAGCGAATGCTACTGTTTTTCATGTACGTGCAGTTATTTCATTTCCAGATAATGAGCCTGCCCCTTTCCAAGTTGTCGTACATACAGTTGAAGAAATTGGCGAGCACGTCTCTGTTCTTTTAAAAGGAACACTAAAGACAAAACGCTCGAAATATGCCGAACAATTACTTGCCGAGTTACTAGCTGAGGGTGTTACTTTAGAGAATCTATTGGACCGCTTCTCACACGATATGAAAGAACGACCAAAACTCAAAAATGATTGAACTTGAATTTAACGATGCAAAATCTGCATCGTTATTTTTTATTGGACAGGTAGAAATTTTAAGGTAAAATACGATGTAAAAATTATAGGAGGTAACTACACTTGCACATTGCTATTAGGGAAAAGCCTGTAAAATTATTGTGGCTTGAGGCTTTAAAGAGGCGGTTGTTCGAAGAGGATCCTGATTTTGGCTTTTATCATGAGCAATTTAGAAGATTGGATGCTGGCTTTGCTGGTGAGAAGAGAGTTGACCGTGAATGGCATGAATTAATATGTCCGTATACTTTTTCAGTGTTACATAATTTAATTCTGATAAATTCTGCACAGCATTCACATCAACTCGATACCCTTTTCATTTGCAGTCACTTTATGTTAATTGTTGAAATCAAGAATATTAACGGACGTCTAGATTTTGACGATTTTACTCATCAATGTATTCGAACGAAACCAAATGGAACTGTCGAAGGATTTCCCAATGCCATCACGCAGACCCAACGACATATGCAATTTCTTAAAGTTATTTTCCAAAACTATTCTCTTCCCATTGAGGGTGCGGTTATCATTTCGAATCCCTCTGCTATCATTGCTAGTCACCCAAATACAATTCCGATTTTCCATGTTTCAGGACTTCAAAAACATCTAAATTCCCTTTTTGAAAAATATACAAAAACCATTTTAAGCAATGAACAGTTAACGCAGATTACTCAACAACTTCTTACTAGAAATCAACCATCCAAAGTTCCGACTTCTATTGATCCATCACGATTTCGCCAAGGCGTGCTTTGTCCGAAATGCCAATACAAATCTCAAATGCATTATGCTCGCGGGATTTGGAGATGTTCGTCCTGTCAATATGCAAGCGAAGAAATATTTGCTGAAGCCCTACAAGATTATCGATACTTAGTAAAGCCGACGATTACCAACAAACAGTTACGTGAATTTTTCGATATTCCTTCCAGTGATGCAGCCAATCGCTTACTTAGAAAGTTTCAATTTCCCTATACAGGTTCTTATAAAAATCGTGTTTATCACTTACCCGAAAATTTAGTGGACTATATGAAGCCATTTTTCCGCTCTTCCTAGGGATTTCGTATGGCTGAATACCCTTGCTTCGCGGGTATTTACCTTTGATTCGCGGGTATTTATCCTTACTCCGCGGGTATTTGCCCTTGTTTCGCGGGTATTTACTTGCTCCGCGGATATTCACCTTTGATTCGCGGGTATTTACCCTTGCTCCGCGGGTATTTACTTGCTTCGCGGGTATTTGCCCTTGCTTCGCGGGTATTCACCTTTGATTCGCGGGTATTTACTTGCTCCGCGGGTATTCACCTTTGATTCGCGGGTATTTACTTGCTCCTCGGGTATTTGCCCTTGTTTCGCGGGTATTCACCTTCGATTCGCGGGTATTTACCCTTGTTTCGCGGGTATTTGCCCTTGTTTCGCGGGTATTTATCCTTGCTTCGCGGGTATCCCTTGCTTCGCGGATATTCACCTTTGCTCCGCGGGTATTTGCCCTTGCTTCGCGGGTATTCACCTTTGATTCGCGGGTATTTACTTGCTCCGCAGGTATTTACCTTTGATTCGCGGGTATTCTCCTTTGCTCCGCGGGTATTCTCCCTTGCTCCGCGGGTATTCTCCCTTGCTCCGCGGGTATTCATCCTTGCTCCGCGGGTATTCACTCACCCTCACTTCGCGAAATGAAAAAAGAGTGTTTCCATGGTTGGAAACACTCTTTTTTATATTATCGCGTTACTTTCTCTTCAACGACCTTTTCTTTAACTACGCCATTTGCATTAGGAACGTTGTTATAGCCATTTGTGCTGTTTATATCAGCATTTGTTCCTGGTGTTGTCGTTCCTGGTACTGTTGTTGTACCTGGTGTTGTTGTTCTTGGTGCAGTTGTACCTGGTGTTGTAGCTTCTGGAAGTACAGTGTTACGGTTAACACCATTAACGTCACGGTTGTAAACGTCATTTCTTTCTTCCACTTTCTCAACACCTCGGCGAACGTCGTGTTTAACGTTCTCGACTGGTCTTGTTTCAACTGCTCTGTTTCCCCAGTTACAACCTCCAAGGAATAAAGCAGAAAAAAGAATAACTGTCAAAAATGACATTTTCCACATATGAAAAAACCTCCTTTCCTCGGTGCTATGTCATCAAATACAATGTGTGTATTTGTGATCCTACATAGATTGCCCGGGAAAGGAGGGAACTATCCGATTTTTGTACAAACTATTTTTGTTTTTCTTTTAACAATTGTTCAATGTATGCTGCTTCTGCTTTACAGCTGAATTTATAATTTGTACCAAGCTCTTTTTGCAAGGCCTCGATTGTTTCAATTTGCTTAGCTGTTGGTTCTTCATTTAAAATTTTGGCAATTACTTCATCGATTTTTTTGGCCATTTCTTCATGGAATTCAGTACTCATTAAAACATCTGCTGGGATTTTTTCGATCCATGCGGCATTTTCTTGAAAATACGTTTGCCAGCTAGCAATGAAGTCTTCCATAGAAAAACGCTCTTCTTTCCAATCAATACTTGCTAAGTACGATTCAAAAGATGTGGAAATCGAACGTGTAATGCTAATTTTAACACCTGAAGACAATTCCTTATACATCTATTTAATCCTCCTACGTTTCAAACAAAACTAAAATTACATGTATTTCAATTTACAATCACATATATGCCATTGCATTTTCTATAAAAAATCTAAATTAATCTATTAAAAAGATTAACAGTAAAAACATAATTCGACATCATTATTTTATATCTTTTATCCTATAATTGCAAATTAAGCCTGTTTTGGTTGTTCAGGCCCAATGGCAAAAAGAATATCCGCTTCACATACTAGTTCTCCATCGACTGTCGCAACGCCATGACCTTTGCCCATTACTCCACGTAGTTTCACGAATTCAACCTCTAAGCGAAGTTGGTCTCCCGGTACTACTTGGCGCTTGAATCGACAATTATCAATACCCGTCAAGAAAGCTAGTCGACCTTTGAATTCCTCTGCGTTTAATAACGCTACACCACCCACTTGTGCCAGTGCCTCTACAATTAAAACGCCAGGCATTACTGGATAGCCTGGGAAATGTCCATTAAAAAAGTCCTCGTTCATCGAAACATTTTTTAAACCGACTGCACGCTTGCCTTCTTCTAATTCAACGATTCGATCCACGAATAAAAAAGGATAGCGGTGTGGTAAAATTGCTTGAATTTGCTCTGCTGTTAACATTTCTTTTCCCCCTTATATCAATTTCGCCTTGGCGTCATTGCATCCAGATTTTATCTTCATGCAATAAATGTTACAAAACATTTGCTGCATGAAGATAAAGCTATGTAAATACAAAGTATGGTAAAGAATAATTTTATTCTTTACCATTCATAATATCAAATATATGCTGCCATGTTTCTGGTTTGAAGACGTCCACGGCTCTACCTTGTCCAATTACACTATAGCCAAACATTGCACCTAAAACTGCGGCAATAACAACTAAGATGATAATAAGTACAACGCGTAGCCAAATCGGAATCAGCCGTATTTGCACCCAGCGAACCTCTTGTTGCTCTCCATTTGAGCCGTGTTCCTTCTCTTCTGGTGGCGTATCGGTTTCTTTTGTTTGCATAGAACCTCGACTTGAATCGTTTGTCATAGATTGTACTCCTCTTCATTACTTACTAAACAGTAATATCGGATTGACTATCGAATACCATTAATGAGCCCAAGCATTTGGTCTGCTAAAGTTACAGCTCTTGCATTGAATTGATAAGAACGCTGTGTCTGAATTAAATCCGTCATTTCCTTTGAAAGATTTACATTCGACATTTCTAGCGAACCGCTCTGCATGCCAATTTGCTGACGATTTGCTCCTCGTAATTCAGTGACAACTTCAGCTTGTGTATATCCAAGCTGAGCTAGGTTATCCGGAAGTCCAACATAGGCGCCAGAAATTTTCTCCATTAGCTGTGGCTTTTGGAATTCTGTCACTGCTACATCAGTACGAATAATATCTCCATTTGGATATGCTGCCTCTAATACGCCACCATCACGGATCGCGAAACTCTTCACATTATCTGGTAATGTAATCGCTTGTCCTGTTGAGTTTGCCAATGGATATCCATCTGCAGTTACAACCATTACTGTTCCATTATTTAATGGTGATAAATAAAAGTCACCTTGACGAGTATACACTGTTTTTGTGCCATTTTCACCTTCTGGCATTAAAATATTGAAATATTGCTTTGGTTTTGTAAAAGCAAAATCAAGGTCACGATTCGTTGTTTGTAGAGAGCCTTGCTTTTGATTTGATTGGATTTGTCCAAGCATTGCGCCTGAACCATAACGGATACCAACTGGTGATTGTCGGTCAGCTCGGTCTTGCTTGTCATTATTAAATTGCTGATAAAGCAATTCATTGAATGTAGCTTCTTGCGTTTTATAGCCGAGTGTATTGCTATTGGCAATGTTATTACTAATTGTGTCTAGTTTATTTTGTAATTGCCCCATTGTGTTTGTTGCAGTCATCATTGTACGTAGCATGTTCAAACGCCTCCAGTTCGCCTATTATACTTTCCCGATTTCATTAGCAGCCTTCTCCATGCTGCGATCATAAGCCTGTAACACTTTTTGGTTAGCTTCGAAAGCACGGTATGCTGTCATTAAATCAGTCATTGTGCGACTAGAATCTACGTTTGAGCCTTCTAGATAATTTTGACGCAGTGTAAAGGATACGCCATTGGCACCGTAAGCTGTCGGTAAGTTATCACCGTTTTCAGTGCGAATTAAGCCATTATCCTGTTTACGTAGCATGTTCGGATTCGCTGAAAATGATACTCCAACACGAGCAACTTGCTGATTACCAACATAGATTGCCCCGTTCTCATCTAGGCGAAAATCATCATTCGGTAGTTGGATGCGTTGACCTCTATCTGATAACACATACAGCCCCTGTGGATTTACTAAATAGCCTTGACCATCTAATGTAAAATTCCCGTTGCGAGTATATGCTTCGCCACCATCAGGATGTGCTAAACGGAAGAAAATAGATCCAGCAGTACCATCTTCATTTTGTGGTAAGTTTCCATCGATCAAAGCCATATCTGTCGTGAAATCAGTGTTATAGATTTGGCCTTGTATGTAATTTGGTAATGTTTCTTGCATATAAATCCCTGTGTTTAATGCGCCCACTTGACTCATATATTGAGAGCCTGCTTGCTGATTAGCAGGTGCATTTGTTTTTCCTACACTCGACATGAGCATGTCGGGGAATGAGCGAATTGTTGATTGGTCTGCTTTAAATCCTGGTGTATTCGCATTTGATAAATTATTGGTTAGTAATTCTGTTCGTCTTTGTTGTGCAATCATACCAGTTGCAACTGTATAAAACCCTTTAAACAAAGGAATCACCTCATCATATTTTTATAAGGATGCTGGCACTCGATCAATATTTTCTAGCATAATTCCTGTACCGATTGCTACACAATCCATAGGTTGCTCTGCAACGAACACAGGTACCTTTAGCTCTTCGATTAATAGCTGGTCCATACCGTGCAGTAACGCACCACCGCCTGTAATAATGACTCCACGATCAATGATATCCGCAGATAGCTCTGGTGGCGTTTTTTCTAAAACATTTTTTGCAGATTGAACAATCATAGCGACTGATTCATGTAATGCACGTTCAATCTCTTCAGAGTGAATCGTTATTGTACGTGGTAGACCTGTCACCATGTCTCGGCCACGAATGTCCATTGAATCGTCTCGGCTACCTTTAAAGACTGTACCGATTGTTATTTTAATGGCTTCTGCCGTACGTTCACCAATTAGCAATTTATATTCTTTTTTTATATATTGCAAAATATCATTATCAAAATTGTCTCCAGCTACCTTAATGGACTCACTTGTTACAATATCACCCATTGATAGGACTGCCACATCTGTTGTTCCGCCGCCAATATCAACGACCATATTGCCGCTAGGTTGGAATATATCCATGCCTGCTCCAATAGCTGCAACTTTAGGTTCTTCTTCTAAGTATACTTTTTTTCCACCTGATTTTTCTGCGGCTTCACGGATCGCCTTTTGCTCAACACTAGTAATGTTTGTTGGACAGCAAATTAAAATACGTGGCTTCGCTAAAAACCCTTTGACGTTTAATTTGTTGATGAAATGTTTTAGCATCGCTTCAGTAACGTCAAAATCTGCAATGACACCATCTCGTAGTGGACGAATTGCAGTAATATTACCCGGTGTACGCCCTACCATTTGGCGAGCCTCTTCCCCCACCGCTAATACTTTATTTGTTTTTTTATCGATCGCCACAACTGATGGTTCATTTAAGACGATTCCTTTGCCTTTAACGTGGATTAATACGTTCGCAGTTCCTAGGTCAATGCCTATATCTTTCGAAAACATTTTATAATTTCTCCTTCCCGCCATTTCCAACTACATAACGTTCATTTTTATATGTTTATCTAGAATATTTTATCATATCCTTTTGGTAATTACACCTAATTTTGTGAATCGAACTTCATTCCTTTCAATTATATGAACAGTTAATGAAAAGATGAAATCCTTCAGCAATCTTTTTGATTCTTTAGCAAATCGAAGGGGTGACTTCCGTTACAGTTGGACGCTTTCAGGAAATATGTATCTAGCTTGTCCTTCGCATTAAAAAAAGAACGAATCATTCTTGACTCGCTCTTTCTTTCCACTTGTTTTTCGTTGCCTCTCCTCCACGAATATGACGTACGGCCTTATGGTAGGCGAGTATTTCTTTCACTTGCTCAGCTAATGCTTCATGAATTGTTGGTAGTCGCTCTGTTAAATCTTTGTGCACCGTACTTTTTGAATAACCTGTCATTTTCGCGAGGACACGCACAGTCTCACGCGTCTCAATCAATAATTCACCGAGGCGTATGCAGCGCTTCCGAATGTGCTCGTGCACGTTCTTCGTCCTTTCCACACAATTTCACAAATGGCATCAGATGCACGTCTGCGCATTTCTTCACCTTATGTGAGGACAAAGCTATTCAGAACACGTTTTACATTTTCACGATAAAATACCGATTTTTTATGCATTTTTTAGTATTCGTTTCTCTCAATGTAAATGAATCATTTACTATATTTGAAATCTACGAATTTCCTATCATCCATCACGCTTCTGCATCACGGCATACGAAATCGGCTTTGCTCTTGCACAAAGCCGATTCTGTAGTGCTTACATTTTGGATAAGCACTGAAAAGTGACTTAAACTAGCATTGCACTTACGTTACACAAAACTCTTACTGAAATAAGTTAAAAGGCTAGTAACTTTTTCGGATTAATATATTTTCCGTTTTCTAGAACTTCAAAATGCAAATGTACGCCAGCTGATTGATTCCACTCATTATCAGTCGCTTTCCCAATTACTTGACCTTGCGTTACCTGATCGCCTTCCTTGATAGCAATGTCTTTTACAGAGCTATAAGTTGTTTCTTGACCATTGGCATGTTCAATAACGATTTTATTGCCTGTAAACGCATCAAGTTTTACTTGTTTTACTTTACCACTCATAGCAGCAAGTACTTCGAATTCTTCACCATTCATAGAAAGAGAAATACCAGAAGATGTCGTATATGTTTGATTAAATACCATAAGTGCTTTTTCACGCGACTCTGCATTTGCCTCTACTTCATAAAACTCTTGCGAAACTTGAATTTTACTAAGATTCGCTTCCTTGAACGGGTACTTCATTGTTTCTGTTTTTGCATTTGTTTCAACTACAGGACCTGAATCTACTTCTGCTACTGTTGGTAACGGAGCCTCTTCTTTTGATACAAGACTATTGTAACCAAGTAGCAAACCTGCTAGCATTAGAGCACCACCAGCGTAAACAACTGGCCAAAACCACGGTTTCTTCTGTAATTGAACTTTTTCATCTTGATTTTGAGAAGTTTTACTATTTTTATCCTCTCTCATTTTCATCACCTCTAGTTGCAGTGTGAACAACTAGAAGTTATTTTAAACATGCATCTATCTTTTTTATTTCTGTTTCTTGATAATAATAGTGTAAAATTTCGGAAGCAGTTTTCCCATCACTTGCCATAGCCTCTGCTCCATATTGACTCATTCCTACCCCATGCCCGTATCCTTTCGTACTTACCTGCACTTTTCCGGCAGCTGAATTATAGGCAATTTTAAAATCCGTTGATGGTATTTCTAAAAGTGTTCGAATTTCTCGCCCTGACCACACATTCTTACCTAATTGCATGCGCTCAACACGTCCCGAATCATTTAAAAAATACTGTACAAGGTTGAAATCACTTTCCTGCCATTTAACAGGCCACAAAGCATTCCATTCAGCTAATGTCCATTCTTTCATCGCTGAAAACTTTGGTGAGGATTGATCCGAAATGCTCGCAACACTTTGTAAATAAGGTACATCATTGCCACTAAAATCGTAGGCACTCTCTGTTTTCCCATTGCTAGTAGAATGAAACATTGCCGTAATTAATTCATTATTATATAGAAGAACTTGTCCTTTCGTTTCATTAATGGCCTCGACAATTTTCTTTTCATTCCCCGGGAAATTGCTAGTCCAATTCGCTTTTCTTTGTTCCTTATTGTAAAAAACTTGTCTAGCAACTGTAGGAGCGATAGCTATTTCACCGTAATTTGTCGATTTTAACGCATATGTTCTTGCTGCAATAGCTTGCGCCTTTAAAGCTTCTTTTTTAAATGAAACAGGCATTTCTGCCGCTACCACACCCGTTACATACGTTTCTAAAGGGATTTTTTCCTTTTGTCCCTCCACTTCTATGAATATTTCACAAGCTTGCTCTGTTGTTTCAGGCGAATCTCCAACCGTAAGCCTCTCACCAAATGCCACAGGAAGCATATATAATGCTCCAATCAAACAAATTATGCCTATACTCATCATCCATTTTTTCATAAGGAATAATATGCTGAAACTTTTCAAAATATGTGATTGAGGGCTCTCTAAAAATCTCTTATCACCATAGCGTGAAGTTGATTTCCGTTCCGGCTGGGCGCTTTGCCGCTGACGCTTCGCTTTCGCGCAGAGCAGAGCTTCCTGGGGGCGTCCGATGAGCCGCTTCACTCGCGTTGCTCGCTCCAGGGTCTCGGGCGAACAAGATGTTGGTCACGAAGGCGTTATCACAGGATGTGATGCTCTTAGCCTTCGTTCCCCTATCGCTGATCCCCAAGGAGTCGCCCAGCCTCCACTCCAATCAACTAATTGCATGGTATACGTTTTAAAAACTCTAATAAATAGGAATTAACATCCTCTTATATGGCGGAAATATGCTTTTTTTCGCATCCTTTACATGTACATCACTCAATCTTGTTTACCAGACTCTCACCAACATGACTAAAAAAACCCTTTGCTCGTAAGCAAAGGGTTCATCAATCTATTTAGTTTGTTGGTAATTCAACAGTTGTTTTCTCTTCAATGATAACTTCTTCTACTGGTACACGTTCAATTTGTGCGCCAAGTGCAGCTAGTTTGCCGTGGAAATCAACATAACCACGATCTAAATGATGAAGCTTTGTCACTCTAGTCACACCTTCAGATACAAGACCTGCTAAAATTAGTGCGGCCGCAGCTCGTAAATCAGTGGCCATTACTTCAGCACCCTGAAGCTTTACAGGTCCTTCGATAAACACAGAACGTCCTTCTATTTTAGCACCGGCATTCATGCGACGGAACTCCTCAACATGCATAAAACGATTTTCGAAAACCGTTTCCGTAATAATACTCGTACCTTCAGCAGTTAACATCAAGGCCATCATTTGTGATTGCATATCTGTTGGGAAGCCTGGATGTGGCATAGTTTTAATATCAACAGCTTTTAATGCTTTAGGAGCACGTACACGGATTCCTTCTTCAAGCTCTGTTATTTCTACACCCATTTCACGCATCTTTGCAATTAATGCTGTCATATGCTCGGGAACAGCATTTTCAATCGTTACATCCCCTTTTGTAATTGCTGCTGCAACCATAAATGTTCCAGCTTCAATACGGTCAGGAATAATATGATGTTCTGTACCATATAATGTATCGACTCCTTCGATACGAATTGTATTCGTACCTGCACCGATAACACGACCACCCATATTATTAATGAAGTTTGCAAGATCTACGATTTCAGGTTCTTTCGCAGCATTTTCAATTACAGTTGTTCCTTGCGCTAAGGCTGCAGCTGTCATAATATTTTCAGTTGCCCCCACGCTTGGGAAGTCCAAATACACATTTGCGCCTTTTAAACGTCCTTCTGCCTTCGCCTCTACATAGCCATGGCCAAAAGAAATTTTTGCTCCCATCGCCTCAAAGCCCTTTAAATGTAACTCAATTGGACGGGAACCGATTGCACATCCCCCAGGTAAAGCAACACGAGCATAGCCATTACGAGCTAATAAAGAACCCATCACTAAAATCGATGCACGCATTTTACTGACATATTCAAATTGAGCTTCACTAGAAAGTTCTTTTGTTGTATCAATATATACTGTATTATCCTCTGGTATATATGTAACTGCTGCATTTAAACTTTTTAGTACTTCATTTATAGTAAAGACATCTGCTAAGTTAGGGACTTCTTTAATTACATTTTCTCCTTTAGAAGCAAGTAAAGCTGCTGCTAGGATTGGTAACACTGCATTTTTTGCGCCCTCAACCCGTACTTTTCCCTGTAGCTTTTGGCCGCCAGTCACTATTATTTTTTCCACCCTATGTCCCTCCGAATTCAATCTATTAACCTATCAAAATTTTATTTTAAAAAGAAGTATAATGTCATAATCAGTAAACAAACAACTCTATAGTACAACTTTTTTTACGCTCGTTCAAGCATCCAAATCACTATTTTACGTCATTTATTGATATTTTGCTATTTAATTTATTGTACGCATGTTTTTTTTTTTTGTGAATGACCAATAACACGGAAGAAATGTGTTAATTTCTAATATATACCCAATGATTTGTGAACAAAAACAAAATCTAATGGAATTATATCAATTATTCCCCAGTATCATGGCGTGTGCTTCATCTCACCATCTTAAGCAGTGGTGAGGTACTGCACACCTGTCGCTTTGCTTTCGCTACTAAGACATCTGTAGTTGTCGCTTCTCTTTCGCTTTCAAAACATTTGAGAGATGTAAAACTGATTTTTACATATTTCAAAGGACCACATAAATTATGTTATAAAGCCCTGTGAAATATGTAGATTCACTTACTAACATAAAGATAGTAATAAGGGGCTATTAAAATAAATACGGAAGCTTCCCAGACCAGTTTGAAATTTGCAGAAAGAAATTTGAAACAGCTGATCCTATCGTAATACTTACTAAAATATAAATTAATTGGATTTGAAATACTTTGTTCTTCTTGAAGAGCTTTTCTAACATAAAAGCTTGTAGTGCATAAAAGGTAATAGCGATAAAAAATATATGCGATAAAATCCCTATTAAAGCGTCCTGCCCTATTGCCTCATATATTTCCATATTGATTCCTCCATATTAAGTCCTCTAGCGATACGTTCAAACGGTATATAGAGCATAAAGTTAAAAAACGGACAGATGTTGAATCTGCCCGTTAAAATTTGAATTAGATATTACCCTCATGAACGTTGATACGATTCAACGCACGTTTTAATGCTAGGTCAGCACGTTTGAAATCAATGTTATCTTGTTTACTTTGAAGACGACCTTCAGCACGTTTAACGGCTTCTTTAGCACGTTTAACATCGATGCTTTCAGCAATTTCAGCAGAAGGAGCTAAAATTGAAATTTTTTCAGGGCGAACTTCAATGAAACCACCGCTTAAGGCAACTAGTTCAGTTGAACCGTTTTCTTTTTTAAGCTTCACTGCACCAATTGCAAGTGGAGCAACCATAGGAATATGGCCTGCAAGAACACCGATTTCACCTGAAGTTGTTTTAGCGATTACCATTGATACTTCAGAATCGTATACTGGGCCGTCGGGAGTGACAATATTGACTAGAACTGTCTTCATATTTTTTCCTCCTCGTCCCTAGTATTAAACCTCTACGCCCATGCTTTTCGCTTTTTCAACTACTTCATCAATAGAACCAACTAGACGGAAAGCATCTTCTGGTAGGTGATCCCATTTGCCATCAAGGATTTCCTTGAATGAGCGAACAGTTTCTTTAACAGGTACATAAGAACCTTTTTGACCAGTAAATTGTTCCGCAACGTGGAAGTTTTGAGATAAGAAGAATTGAATACGACGAGCACGTTCTACTGTTTGTTTATCTTCATCAGATAATTCATCCATACCTAAGATCGCAATGATATCTTGTAATTCACGGTAACGTTGGATTGTACGTTGTACGCCAGTAGCGATTGCGTAGTGCTCAGCACCTACGATTTCTGGTGATAAAGCACGAGAAGTCGAAGCTAATGGGTCAACCGCAGGGTAGATACCCATTTCTGATAATTTACGCTCAAGGTTAGTCGTTGCATCTAAGTGGGCGAAAGTTGTAGCCGGAGCCGGGTCAGTATAGTCATCGGCTGGTACGTAGATCGCTTGAATAGAAGTTACAGAACCTTTGTTAGTAGATGTGATACGTTCTTGTAATTTACCCATTTCAGTTGCAAGTGTTGGTTGGTAACCTACCGCAGAAGGCATACGACCTAATAGGGCAGAAACCTCAGAACCTGCTTGTGTGAAACGGAAGATATTGTCGATGAATAAAAGTACGTCTTGACCTTGTTCATCACGGAAGTATTCCGCCATTGTAAGACCAGTTAATGCTACACGCATACGTGCACCAGGTGGCTCGTTCATTTGACCGAATACCATCGCTGTTTGCTTGATAACGCCTGAATCGCTCATCTCGAAGAATAAGTCGTTCCCTTCACGAGTACGCTCACCTACACCAGCGAATACAGAGATACCTGAGTGTTCTTGTGCGATGTTGTTGATTAATTCTTGGATTAATACCGTTTTACCTACACCGGCACCACCGAATAGACCGATTTTACCACCTTTAATATATGGTGCTAGTAAGTCTACTACTTTAATACCTGTTTCAAGAATTTCAACTGTAGTTGAAAGATGCTCGAAAGATGGTGCTTCACGGTGAATTGAATCACGGCGTGCATCAGCTGGAATCTCTTCACCTAAGTCGATAACTTCTCCAAGTACGTTGAATACACGACCTAAAGTAACTTCACCAACTGGTACTGAGATAGCTTTTCCTGAGTCTGTTACTTCTGCTCCACGTTGTAAGCCATCAGTAGATGACATTGCAATTGTACGAACAGAATCATCACCTAAATGAAGAGCAACTTCTAATGCAAGAATTGTTGGTTCTTCATTAGGACGTTCAATCTTAACTGTTAATGAGTTATAGATTGCTGGTAATTGGCCATTGTCAAATTTTACGTCAACAACTGGACCCATTACTTGAATAACATGTCCTTTATTCATTACTGTGTACCCTCCTATCGTATTCTTATACGACATTGGGAAGCTGGCCTATTCTAAGGCTGCAGCTCCACCAACGATTTCTGTAATTTCTTGTGTAATCGCCGCTTGACGCGCACGGTTATATTGCAATGAAAGGTCTGAAATAAGATCAGAAGCGTTATCAGTTGCATTTTTCATAGCCGTCATACGAGAAGCATGTTCACTTGCTTTTCCATCTAATAATGCGCCGTAAACTAAGCTTTCCGCGTATTGTGGAAGTAACACTTCAAGAATTGCTTCACCAGATGGCTCAAATTCGTAAGAAGCATTACTGCTAGCAGGTGCAAGATCCGTTAATGGAAGAAGTTTTTTCTCTGTCACTTCGCTAGCAATTGCGCTGACAAAGTGATTGTAGTACATATAAAGTTCATCATAAGTACCATCAGTGAACATACCAACAGCTTTACGAGCGATTTCTTTAATATCAGCAAATGATGGTTGGTCCGGAAGACCGACAACATCGCTGATGACATTATGATCACGTTTCACAAAGTAATCACGAACAACACGACCTACCGCTAAAATAACGTATTCGTCTTTTGATTTATGACGCTCGTCAATTGTACGTTGTACTTGACGTAGGATACTTGAGTTGTAAGCACCTGCAAGACCACGGTCAGAACCAATGACTAAGTAAGCTGTTTTCTTAACAGGACGAGCAGTTAACATTGGATGTCCACTGTCTTTTGTTCCTGAAGCAATCGCGCCTACTACATCCTGGATTTTTTCCATGTAAGGAACGTACGCTTTAGCGTTTTGCTCTGCACGACGTAACTTTGAAGAAGAAACCATCTGCATCGCTTTCGTGATTTGTTTCGTACTCTTTGTAGAATTAATACGACCTTTAATTTCGCGTAAGTTTACCACTGGTATTTCACCACCTTTTGTTTTTTAATCAAGTGACTAACTCGAACTTATTCTGATTTAGCGAAAGTTTTTTTGAACTCTGTTAAAGCTGCTACGTAATCCGCATCAGGAGCAAGTTCTTTTGTAGTACGAACATGATCTAAAACGTTTGTGTGGTTTGTATCTAACCAGCTTAAGAATTCACGTTCAAAGCGAACGATATCTTGTACTGGAATATCATCTAAATGACCTTTAGTTAGTGCATAAAGGATAGCAACTTGTTTTTCAACTTTAAGTGGCTTGTTAAGGTCTTGTTTAAGAACTTCAACCGTACGTTTACCACGTTCAAGTTTAGCAAGCGTTACTTTATCTAAATCTGAACCGAATTGAGCGAATGATTCAAGCTCACGGAATGCAGCTAAGTCAAGACGTAGTGTACCCGCAACTTTTTTCATCGCTTTAATTTGAGCAGATCCACCTACACGTGATACAGAAAGACCGGCGTTAATCGCTGGACGTACCCCAGAGTTGAATAAGTCAGATTGTAAGAAAATTTGTCCATCAGTGATTGAGATTACGTTAGTTGGGATGTATGCAGAGATATCCCCAGCTTGTGTCTCAACGAATGGAAGAGCTGTAATAGAACCATTTTGGTATGTTTCGTTTAACTTCGCAGCACGTTCAAGTAAGCGGCTGTGTAAGTAGAAAACGTCACCAGGGTAAGCTTCACGACCTGGAGGACGGCGAAGAAGAAGTGAAAGTTCACGGTAAGCTGATGCTTGTTTAGTAAGATCATCATACACGATTAAAACGTGTTTACCTTGTAACATGAATTCTTCAGCCATAGATACACCAGCAAATGGTGCTAAGAATAATAATGGAGCTGGTTGAGAAGCAGAAGCTGTCACAACGATTGTGTAATCTAAAGCGCCATTTTTACGAAGAGTTTCTACTACACCACGTACAGTAGACTCTTTTTGACCGATTGCAACATAGATACAGATCATGTTTTGGTCATTTTGGTTAAGGATTGCATCGATTGCTACAGATGTTTTACCTGTTTGACGGTCACCGATGATTAACTCACGTTGACCACGACCGATTGGTACTAAAGCGTCAATCGCTTTGATACCAGTTTGTAGTGGTTCGTGTACTGATTTACGAGCCATTACACCGAAAGCTGGACTTTCGATTGGACGAGTTTTTGTTGTGTTGATTGGACCTTGTCCATCCACTGGTTGACCAAGTGGGTTTACAACACGGCCAATTAGTTCTTCACCAACTGGTACTTCCATGATACGACCTGTACGACGAACTTCATCGCCTTCTTTGATGTCAGCGTATGGACCTAAGATTACGATACCAACGTTACCTTCTTCTAGGTTTTGAGCCATACCCATAACACCATTAGAGAACTCAAGAAGTTCTCCAGCCATGGCGTTGTCGAGGCCATGAGCAAGAGCGATACCGTCACCAATACGGATAACTGTACCAACTTCGCTTACTTTAAGTTCAGATTCATAATTCTCAATCTGTTGTTTAATCAGACTGCTGATTTCTTCAGCCTTGATGCCCATGTATGTCACCTCTCACATTTCTAAATTATTAACCGATCAATTCACGTTTTAGGCGCTCAAGCTTGTTCGCTACTGAGCTATCATAAATATGATTACCGATTTGAACACGAATACCACCAAGAAGTGATGGATCAATTTCGTTTGTAATGTTTAATGATTGTTTCCCTACAAGTTTCGCAAATACTGTTGAAATATTAGTACTTTCTTCAGCAGAAAGTGCACGAGTAGAGAATACTGTTGCATCCGCAGTACCTTGTGCCTGTGCAGCAAGCTCAGCATATGCGTTAGCAATAAGCTTCAGTTCGTTTACACGTTTTTTCTCAACAAGTAGTTGAACTGTGTGTAAAACATCTGTAGTTGCACCTGCAAAGATTTCTGCTACCATTTGTTTCTTACGTTCGATAGAGAACTTAGGAGCATTTAATAGTGTTAAAAAATCAGGAGATTCTTTGACTACTTTTGTTAGCTCATTTAAGTCTGCTCCAACTTCAGCAAGAATGTTTTTTTGTTGCGCTAATTCAAAAAGCGCTTGTGCGTAACGTTTTGCTACAGTTGAATTACTCATCGAGCTTCCCCTGCCTTCGCAATCGTCTCTTCAATTAGAGCACGGTTGTCTGCCTCAGAAATCTCTTTGCTAAGGACTTTAGATGCTGCAAGTACAGATAATGAAACGACTTCATCACGTACAGCTGCAATAGCTTTTTCTTTTTCAGACTCAATTTCACGTAAAGCCGATTCTTTTAAGCGGTTTGCTTCATTGCGAGCTGCAGTAAGAATTTCTTCTTTTTGCATTTCGCCTTGCTTCTTAGCGCCTTCAACAATCGATTGTGCTTCCGTACGAGCTTCTTTAAGAAGGCTCTTTTGTTCTTCTAAAAATTGGTGCGAATCTTTGCGCGCTTTTTCAGCTGCTTCGATTTCACTAGCTACTAATTCTTCACGTTGTTGCATGATGCCCATAAGTGGACCCCAAGCGAACTTTTTAAGTAATAGCATTAACACTAAGAAAATCACTAATGTTGATACGATATCACCACCGTTAAAACCAGTACCTGAACCTAGTACAAGATAATCTAAAAACACGATTGTTTCACTCCCTTCAAGAGCTTTAACTTCAACATAATAATTTAAAAAACTACCTATTTTAAAAAGCTATATTTACACATAGCTTTTATCAGTTCCAAAATGAAGGGCGAAGTTTCATCTGGAGATTCCTGCTTCGCCACTAGAATTCAGTATACAACTGAATTATTTGTTCATTACGATGAATGCGATTACTACTGCGATGATTGGAAGGGCTTCAACTAATGCTACCCCGATGAACATTGTAGTTTGTAGAACGCCACGAGCTTCTGGTTGACGAGCGATACCTTCTACTGTTTTTGAAACGATAAGACCGTTACCGATACCTGCACCAAGTGCACCTAGACCGATTGCGATTGCTGCTGCTAATAAACCTATTGAACCTACCATTTGAAAATTTCCTCCTTGGAATTGTTTGTTTTTTTTGGTTCAAGCATAAGAAATATGCTTTATATTAATGGTCATCGCTCACTTTATGAGCCATGTAAACCATTGTTAACATTGTGAAGATAAAGGCTTGGATAAAGCCGATGAAAATAGAGAAACCTTGCCATGCCATCATTGGAACAATTGCTCCGACGAATCCAACGGCACCTGATGCTGCTAAGCTTGCGATTAAGCCAAGTAAAATCTCACCCGCATAAATGTTACCGTAAAGACGAAGACCTAATGTTAAAGTATTTGCAAACTCTTCAACGATTTTTAGCGGGAACATGAATGCCATAGGTTTGAAGAATGTACCACCATAATGGCCTGTCCCCTTCATTTTAATACCATAGAAATGTGTTAAGGCTAAAATCATTGTTGCAAGAGTCATTGTAACAGTTGGGTCAGCTGTAGGAGATTTCCACCAAAGTTCGTCGTTATAGACGATAGAGAATGGAAGACCTAATAAGTTAGATACTGCGATAAACATAATTAACGTGATACCTAAAATGTGGAATCGTCCACCAGTTTTCCAGTCCATGTTGCTTTTGATGATGTTCTTTACGAAATCCATAATCCATTCCATAAAGTTTTGCATACCTGTAGGTTTTAACTTTAGGCTTCTAGTTGAGATAAATGCGATTAAGAAAACGATTACAGCCGCAACTAGTAACATCATAACAGTTGAAAGGTTGAATGTTAGTGTAAACAAACCGAAATCAACTACTTGTAATGGAGCTTTATGATTCATTGTTATTTTTCACCTCTCTTTCTAATTTAAAGCACATTAGCGGTTCCTTACATGTGACACTATTCTCTCGACAAAGAGAAAAACGTACGGAATCATTAGCCCTATGACCGTGCTAATTAAGTGAAAATAGTTTGGCAACGAAATGGCTAAAGCGACTGCCGCTACACCTGATGCAAAGCGAAGCGCTGTACCAAGTGAGCCTACTTTCTTCCCTTCACTAATGGATCGATCAAACTTCTCCATACGGCGAACTAAAATCCAAAAATTATACGTACCAAAGAATGCACCGATTGCGATGCCCGCAAAAACCGTCTGATAGGGTGTAAATCCCCAGCCTAATGCACAGAGTGCGAGCAAAAAAAATAACGCTCTCTTCTGCACAGCAAAAATGTGATGCAAATCTAGCATTGGTTTGTAATCTCCTGAATCAATTTTTCGAGTAAAGAAACGTTTGCTGACCACTATGTGAAATCAGAAAAGAGCAGTGAAAAACACTACTCACAGCGGAATAGTAACGGGAGAGCGTTTTTTTGAAATTACAGGTGTAAATCCAAAAAATATCTTACACCCCGAAACGCACAAAACGTTGCAAATCGACAGTATTTGGTTTGAACTGTCAATTTAGTAGAAACTTGATGTAACAAGTGTTTCAACCTCTATTTACGAATAGAAACCCTTATCATTCTTACCCTTTGTAAGCATACAATAGGAGATATTTGAAGTCAATTAGTAAAGGAGAAAAACTTCACAGCCACTATACTCTTGTCAAATTGTTGACAAATTTGTGTATGAAAATTCATAACTTCAAAATCAAAGTTCACGTTTGCGCAAAAAAAAGCTAATTTACGACGCATATATGCTCGTAAATTAGCCTGCCCGTCGCGATTAGTACATTAGACTCATTTTTTGATTTCAAAAAGGGATATTACTTGCTTTTTTGTAAAAATTCCAGAAGTGCCTTCACAATACGTTCAGAAGCATGTCCATCACCATAAGGATTTGACGCTTTCGCCATTGCTTCATAAGCCTTTTTATCTTCTATTAATTGTTTTGCTAAAGAGTAGATTGTTTCTTCTTCCGTTCCTGCTAGCTTAAGAGTCCCTGCAGCGATACCTTCTGGGCGCTCTGTTGTATCTCTAAGTACTAAAACTGGTTTACCTAAAGAAGGTGCTTCTTCTTGGACACCACCAGAATCAGTTAAAATCATATAAGAATTAGCCGCAAAGTTATGGAAATCGAAGACCTCAAGAGGTTCAATCAAATGAACACGCTTATTGTCCCCTAAAATTTCATTCGCTATTTCTCGTACAGCTGGGTTCATATGAACTGGATAAACAACTTGTACATCTTCATGCTCTGCTAAAATTCTAGTAATCGCTCTAAACATATGACGCATAGGTTCGCCTAGATTTTCACGACGATGTGCTGTTAATAAAATCATACGATCCGAACCTATTTTTTCTAGTACAGGGTGTGTGTAATGTTCACTTACTGTTGTAGCTAATGCGTCGATCGCTGTGTTACCAGTGACAAAAATAGTTTCAGGATTTTTATTTTCATCTAAAAGGTTTTTCTTTGAGACTTCCGTCGGTGCGAAATGAAGGTCAGCCATAACACCTGTTAACTGGCGGTTCATTTCCTCTGGATATGGTGAATATTTATTCCAAGTTCGAAGACCTGCTTCCACATGTCCAATAGCAATTTGGTTATAAAATGCAGCTAGACTCGCAATGAAAGTTGTTGCTGTATCACCATGTACTAAAACTATATCCGGTTTTGCTTCTTTCATGACTTTGTCTAAGCCTTGTAATGCATTCGTCGTCACGTCAATTAATGTTTGACGATCCTTCATAATATTTAAATCGTAGTCTGGTGTAATTTTAAATGTTTCTAAAACTTGATCGAGCATTTGGCGATGTTGCGCCGTTACTGTCACAATCGATTCTATTTGCTCAGGATACTTTTGTAATTCCAATACAAGTGGAGCCATTTTAATAGCCTCTGGTCTCGTACCGAAAATCGTCATTACTTTCCATCTTTTCGTCAAAACGAATTGCACCGTCCTTTGTTATATTTGTATGAAAAGTACTTTACTTCCATTGATCTGCATTGAATGAAGCAAGTAAAGTAATTCGCTTACATACTATGAAACGTCCTTCAATATTGAAGGACGCTCCCAAAAAATTTATGTTTCCTAAAAATTACATACTAAACCTAGTTTGGATTTTCACCATAACGTGTGGTTGATTTCTGTTGAAATCCGTTCAGTATTATTTTGTACCGAATAGGCGGTCGCCTGCATCACCTAAACCAGGGACAATGTAGCCATGGTCATTTAGTTTTTCATCAAGTGCAGCAATATAAATATCTACATCTGGATGCTGATCTTGAATTTCTTTTACACCCTCTGGCGCAGCGATTAAGCACATAAATTTAATGCTTTTCGCCCCACGTTTTTTCAGTGAGTTGATCGCTTCCACTGCTGATCCACCAGTTGCAAGCATTGGGTCTACAATGATGAAATCACGTTCTTCTACATCTGCTGGAAGTTTTGCATAGTATTCTACAGGTTTTAAAGTTTCTGGATCACGATAAAGACCGATATGTCCAACTTTAGCAGCTGGAATTAGATTTAATACGCCATCTACCATGCCAATACCTGCACGTAGAATCGGTACAATCGCAAGTTTCTTACCAGAAAGGACTTTTGTTTTAGCAACTGTAACTGGTGTCTCAATTTCAATTTCCTCTACTGGCATTTCTCGTGTAATTTCGAATGCCATTAATGTTGCAACTTCGTCTACTAGCTCACGGAATTCTTTTGTTCCTGTATTCTTATCACGAATATAAGTTAATTTGTGTTGGATTAGTGGATGATCAAATACGTATACTTTGCTCAAAGGGATTCTCTCCTAACCGTTCGGATTCATTTTTATCTAACCTAGTATAACAGAAAAAAGGAGTCGTCTCAAAATTAAATTTTTGACAACTCCTTTTCAAGAATGTTTGCTACATATAATAGCAATTATTCATCAAGTACTGCATCTAACTGCTCTATTGTCATCGGCTTATAATAGAAATAACCTTGTCCTACCGTACAGCCAAGTGCCCGTAAAATCTCAACCTGTTCCTTATTTTCAATACCTTCTGCGACAGGAGTCATTCCTAGATTTAACGCTAATTGAATAATAGATTGGACAATCGCCAGTGTCGCATCATCATTAATAGCATGAATAAAGCTTCGATCTATTTTCAATTCAGTAAACGGCAGTCTTTGTAAATAACTTAATGATGAAAAACCTGTTCCAAAATCGTCCACCGACGTTTTAAAGCCGTAGTCCTTTAATTCCTGGATAATTGAAAAAGCGGTCTGAAAATCAACTAGTCCTATATTTTCCGTTACTTCTAAAATGATATATTTCGGATCTATATCGTATTTCTGGACGAGCTCCACTGTATCCTGTACAAAATGAGCATAGTAAAAATGATCAGGCGAAATATTCACAGCTACTTTCACTAATTTTTTTCCTAGTCTTTTGCGTTCTGCTAACCACGAAAGTACAATCTCTAATATTTGAATATCGATTTCGCGTACCTTTCCTGCACTTTCTGCCACAGGAATAAAGATGGCCGGTGATACGAAACCAAGTTTTGGCGAAATCCAGCGGGCAAGTGCTTCCATACTTTGAATTTCTCCTGTCCGTAAATCAACCTTTGGCTGTAAATTCACTGAGATTTCTTTGTTTTTTATCGCTTGCGCCAAATGGTTTAACACTGTCATTTGCTGCTCAAGCTCATCATTTCTTTCTTGTGTGAATATTTCCATATGGGTGCCCGGATTATTGGCCGCAAACGATACAGCATTATCTGCAAAGCGAATAGCATCCGTAATCTTCATCTCATTGTTATAGAAAGCAATTCCAGTTTTCAATGTAATATAAATTTGCTTTCCCCCCACAATAAAGGGCTGACGAATAATCTCATTTATACGCCTTTTATAATAGAAGAAATCTTCATCGGATGTCGCATTTGCCATGATTAAACTAGAGCTTGTAAATCTAGCAATATATTCGTGATGATCATTCTTCTCGTCATTTAGACGTTTAGCAATTTGTCTTAAAAGCTCATCCCCCGCTTCCCGACCATACAACTCGACAATTTGATGGAATTCGCTTGGCTTTAAGATTTTAATATTGCCATTTTGACCGTATTCTTTTTCTACCTTGTTTAAAAAACTATGACGATTCGGCAGACCCGTTGTAATATCAATAAAGGCTAAATCCCATATCTTTTTTTGCGTTTTTGCATACGAGTATGCCAATGCAACAAGAGCACCGATTTTTCGAAACATGCTTTCAAAAAAGTTTTGGTCACAACAAGGCTGCCTTGAAAATATCGCGAACAATCCAATTGCTTGGTGTTGTTGATTGTATATCGGCATAAACCATCCATAAGGCATTTCAGATGATTGGGCCAACATTTTATGTTCTATTGGAATATCAATCTCATCCAAATTCTTAACTAAAATGGATGTCTCCCCTTGCATAACTCTCTTAAAAAATTCTTTCGTTTCACTAAGCTCCGGCAAATCTTTTAATTTGTCGTTCCCTTTAAAAACCCGTAATTGATCTGCCTCAGTTTTAACAAGTACCATACTTGTGATTCTTGGCATAAAAAATTCATCTAAACTACTGCAAATAACATCCATCTTTTTGTCAAAGGAATAATCCTTTTCAATCGCTTCGTACATAACTTTTTCAAGGCGCATTAAAAATTCGTCAGTATGGTAATACGTAACATCCTTCACAACTACTAGCACATACAATGTTTCATTTTTATTATTTTGAAATGGGAGCGCTTGTATCTCTGCTAAAAAAGGAGGTTTATCGAAGCAACTATGGTCCAATTTTGTTTGTACCATGACCCCGCTATGTATTTTATCTTTAATCATTTTAATAGTCGTCTGTTCTTCGTTTGACATGAATGAAAAATAATCATTATTTATGATGTGCGAACGTGTAGAATTTGTAAGCGTACAAAACGAATCATTACATTCCAATACGCAATGATTATTCGTTGCATCAAAAATAACATAACTTTCTCTAGAATTATCACCTAGTCTGCGAATTGTATTTAATAGCATTTCATGTTCTACGACCATTGTTTTAGTAGCCATCTAGCCCCTCCTCCCTTGAAATCTCATTTACATTGTACATAAAAATTCAATGAATTGTCGCTTTTTCTGGACATTATTTGTCCCACTCTACTATATAATATATCCTTTTCTACTAAGTTTATGTAAATAAATTCAAAAACAGGACATTTAAAATAACTTAATACCCAAATTAAAGGAGGATTCCATAAGAGTGTTCAATGAGCCACTAAGTCGCTAAGCCAAAAAAAAGCTGTGGCTAAAGTGAAATTTACCACTTTAACCACAGCCTTATCTATTAAATTATACGTATAATGGATGTTTGTCAGTTAAAGCTTTTACGCGAGCTTTTGCTTCAGTTTTAACTGCATCATCTTCTGGATTTTTAAGAACCGTAGCAATAATTGCCCCAACTTCTTTCATGTCCTCTTCATTGAAGCCACGAGATGTTACAGCTGGTGTACCAATACGGATCCCAGAAGTGACGAATGGAGATTCTGTATCGTAAGGGATTGTATTTTTATTTGTTGTAATCCCTACTTCATCAAGTGCGTGCTCTGCTACTTTTCCTGTTAAGCCAAGAGATTTCACGTTAAGAAGTAACAAGTGGTTATCCGTACCACCAGATACAATTTCAACACCTTCTGCCATTAATACTTCGGCTAAAGCTTTTGCATTAGCTTTAATTTGTTTTGCATATTCTTTGAATTCTGGTTGTAATGCTTCACCGAATGCAACAGCTTTTGCAGCGATTACGTGCATTAATGGTCCACCTTGGATACCTGGGAAAACAGATTTGTTAAGCTTTTGCTCCCATTCTTTCGAAGCAAGGATTAGACCACCACGTGGACCACGTAATGTTTTATGTGTTGTAGATGTTACAAAATCAGCATATGGCACTGGAGATTGGTGCTCACCAGCTGCTACAAGACCCGCGATATGTGCCATATCCACCATGAAGTACGCGCCTACTTCATCAGCGATTTCTCGGAATTTAGCAAAATCGATTTCACGTGGATAGGCAGATGCACCTGCAACAATTAGTTTTGGCTTATGTTCTAATGCTTTTTGGCGTACATCTTCATAATCGATTACTTGCGTATCTTTTGTTACGCCGTATTCAACGAAGTTATATAGAATACCTGAGAAGTTTACAGGAGATCCATGTGTTAAGTGACCGCCGTGAGATAGATTCATCCCAAGTACTGTGTCACCTGGTTCTAAAATTGTGTGGTATACAGCCATGTTTGCTTGAGCACCAGAGTGTGGTTGTACGTTTGCATATTCTGCACCGAAGATTTCTTTCACACGATCACGTGCGATATCTTCCACAACATCTACGTGTTCACAGCCGCCATAGTAGCGTTTACCTGGATAACCTTCAGCATATTTATTTGTTAGAACAGAACCTTGTGCTTCCATTACTGCCTCAGAAACAAAGTTTTCTGATGCGATTAACTCAATATTTGCTTGTTGACGTTTTTTTTCCGCAAGAATTCCGTCTAATACTGCTTTGTCTTGTACTGCTAATTTTTCGTATGCCATGTTTGAAAAAGCCTCCTAAGTATAATCGTTATTTGTATACCACTGATTTCAGAGGTAATTTTATTTATATACTGCACGCTCTCCGCCAATCAGCTTTGGGCGTGTTGTTGCTATCGTTACAACCGCTTCTCCTACCATTTTTACAGAAGTACGAACCGGAACAGCTACTGCCTTTAAATGCATACCTATAAGCGTTTGACCAATGTCAATGCCTGCATTTGCTTGCACAGCTTCCACAACAACAGGATTTGTAAATTGCGTAAAGGCATAAGCGGACATTGAGCCGCCTGCTGTACGAACTGGTACAACCGACACAGGTTCATAACCAAATCGGTCTGCCGTTGTTGCTTCCATAGTAATCGCACGATTAATGTGCTCACATCCTTGGAACGCTAGATGTAGTTGATGTTTCTTTGCAAATGCCTGCAACGGCTCAAAAATCGCCTCTCCAATTTCAAGCGCACCTGCTGTGCCAATTTTCTGACCAATCACTTCAGATGTCGAGCAGCCTACGACAAAAATAGTATTTGGTCGTAGGGTTACCTGCTCTTCAAATTCACTGAGTAACTGAGTCAAATGTGTTCGTATTTGTTGTACAACCACTATGCTCAGCCCCTTAATTTCTAAATTATTTATGTCACACAGCTAAAAAAACACTCTTTGACGAACCTTTTTAGCTTAGGACATATCTTAACAAACTTAATTGCTTTTCTTATTGCTCAAGCTCAGCGATTTTTTCAATGCGTCGCGTATGACGACCACCTTCAAAATCTGTTTCAAGCCATACTTTTGCAATTTCACGTGCAAGGCCTGGCCCAATAACACGCTCACCCATTGCTAAAACATTTGAATCATTGTGGCAACGCGTTGCTTTTGCGCTAAATAAATCATGTACTAAAGCACAACGAATCCCCTTAATTTTATTTGCAGCAATGGACATACCAATGCCTGTACCACAAATTAAAATACCTTTATCAAATTCCCCGCTAGCAACACCTTCTGTAACTGGTTTTGCATAATCAGGATAGTCTACTGAATCCGCAGATTGTGGACCAAAATCTTCGTAGCTAATGTTTAGCTCATCTAACAGCTGCATAATCTCACGACGTAAGTTATTGCCTCCGTGATCAGAAGAAATTGCTATTCTCACTGGGTTCCCTCTTTTCGAAATATAGTCAACACTAGTGTACCACTTCTCCCCCAAGAATAACATGATTTTTCTTGCATTTTTATGCTGATTTCTCCTAAAAGACGAACATTTCTTGTAAGTGAACGAAAAATCATTCACTTTTAAACTCATTTTCCTGTGGATATTGTGAATATCATGTTGATAAATTCGGATAAAAGTCTTTTGTTGCAATATTCTATCTTCTAAAGATTTTTTACCTTTGTCATTATAGTGGACAAACTATATCAATATTATTTCTATGTATTACCAATAGTTGGCACTATGGTGGGATTCTGTGCAAAATGCGAGTGCGGCTATCCGTCACTTTGGCTCTTCTTTCCGTCGCTCTTGCCGCTCTTTCCGTCACTTCGCCAGTTCTTTCCGTCGTTGCCGCTCTTCTTTCCGTCGCTCTGGTCGCTCTTTCCGTCGTTGCCGTTCTTTATCCATCTCTTTGCCTCTTCTATCCGTCACTCTGGCCACATTATCCGTCGCTTCGTCTATTCTTTCCGTCGTTGCCGCTCTTCTTTCCGTCACTCTGCGGGCTATCCGTCACTTTGTCTCTTCTTTCCGTCGCCCTGGTCGCTCTTTCCGTCGCTTCGCCAGTTCTTTCCGTCGTTGTCGTTCTTCTTTCCATCGCTCTGCGGCTATCCGTCACTTCGTCTCTTCTTTCCGTCACTCTTGCCGCTCTTTCCGTCGCTTCGTCTCTTTTTTCCGTCACTCTTGCCGCTCTTTCCGTCGCTTCGTCTCTTCTTTCCGTCGCTCTGCAAGCTACTCTTCACTCTCTGCTCTACTTTATCCCATCACAATCATCTTAGTACTATGCACATGCTTCAAGACAACATAAAAAAACTGTAGTTAACTCGAATCTCACTCGAGTTTATCTACAGTCTAAAATCTTCCTATTTATGCTTGTCTATCAAATTGTTGAATCATTTTGTGGAGCTCTTCGGATTGTTTCTTTAAGCCTTCTGCTAGTTTTTCTACTTGCTCAATTGCGTATGCTTGTTCTTCTGTTGCACTGCGAACTTCTTGTGCTCCTGCTGACGTTTCTTGAGCAATGGCAGCAACTTCTTGAGATTGACGAGCAGTTGTTTCAATATTATGCATTTGCTGTTCAATTAGTGAAGAAATTTCCACAATCGCAGTCGCCATTTCATGGACACTTGAAGACATTCCTTCTACCGCTGTCGTTGTTTCTGATACACGCGCAGCTTCTTTTGTTGCAAATGACACTTGCTGGTTCATTTGTTTTACAACAATTTCAACATTTTGTTGCATAGATTGGATAAGTGAAGTAATGCCCTGTACCGCTTTTGCACTTTCATCAGCTAAACTACGAACTTCTTCCGCTACAACGGCAAAACCTTTGCCATGTTCACCAGCACGCGCTGCCTCAATCGAAGCATTTAAAGCTAGTAAATTGGTTTGTGCTGCAATATCGCCAACTAAGCTAATAATGCGCTCTACCTGTCCAGCGTTATCCTCTAAAAGGCGAATGCTTTCTAATGCCTCTGTATTGCCAGCTGCGATTTGCTGAATGCTATTTACTAACGTTTCGATTGCTTTTGTTGTTGTTGATAAATTATGTAAAATCTCTTTAGATTGTGTTGCCGATGCCTCTGCTCTACTATTAACTTCTGTCGCAAGTGCTCGTACATCTTCAATTGCTTCAGCTGTATCTTGGACTGCGGTTGCAGATGTTTCAGCACCAGAGGAAATATGTTTTACTGTAAAAGCGATATTCTCTGCTTTTTTTGTTGCAACAGCTGCTTCATCAGATAGCTGGATTATGGATTGATTGGTTTGCTGGAAGTTATTATCGATGCTTTCGACCATTCCTCTTAAGTTTAACACCATTTGTTGGAATGCCTCTGCAACAGAACGAATTTCATCATTTGTTTTCGGCATTTCTACATCTTGTCCAATCTTCCCTTCCGCTACACGGGAAGCTGAATTTTCGAGCTTCTGTAAAGGTTTAATTAGGATTACACTGAATACTGCAGCTAAAATGCCTGACCATGCAATCCCCGACAGATAAGTAAAGATTTCAAACAGTTTACGATCGACCCCCGGGAAAAAGGTAGGTTGTAAATATTCGATAAATATAAAACTAATACTGTATGTGATTAGTGCAAGAATACCGACAAATAATACTAGTTTAAGTCGTAAGCCAAACTGTTTTTTCATAACGACCCTCAATTCTCTTCAATTTTTTTTACTAATCGTTCTACCAATTCCGTTATTTCTGCAAATGTTTCTTTATAAATTGCTATACTTCCACCATAAGGATCCACAACATTCCCTGTACTACCTGCGCCTGTATACTCTTTTAACGTAAAGACTTTTCGTTCTGCATGTGGATAATTAGCGATAATTGTATCTTTGTGAGCTGTTGTCATTGTTAAAATTAAATCAGCCCACTCCATTTCAGTTATTGATAATTGTGTTGCTAAATGCTGTTGCGTCATATTTGCTTCATCAACTACTTGTTGTGCATGTGCAGACATTTCCGCATTTGGCATGGCATAAATGCCCGCTGAACGGACCTCAACATTGTCAATTTGTTTATGCTTTAAAATTACCTCTGCCATAGGACTGCGACAAGTATTCCCGGTGCAAACAAATAATATTTTCATACTTATCACCCTTCCCTATTTTCTCTATTGTCGGATAGCCAAGAAACCCATAATGATAAAAAAAATCCCTGCAATCATTTGAGATTTATTACCAAGAAGGACCTGACTTTTACGTGCAATGACTAATGACCCATAAGAGCAAATGAGTGCACTTACACCTGCGCTTACAATAAATACTGTTTTCTCTATATTTAGCATACCAAAAGAAACACTTACTGAAAAGGTATCTAGGCTTGCAGTCACAGCTAAAAGTATTGGTGAAATTGTAGCCTTTTCATCCTTTTGCGAAAATAATAGTAAATGTAAACCCATGCAAAACAATAAGATACTTGAAATCCATTGTCCCCATTCTAAGAGGAAGCGCATTAAAAAGTGTCCAAATTCAAAACCCAGTAACGGGAATAGCATATGCAAAGCAGCTGTCCATACTGACAAAAAAAATCGATATCGAACATTTGGTATTAATACATATAAACCGATCACATCTACAGACGTTAATATACCTGCAAGAATCCCCTGCAAGAAAGCACTCCTTCGCTCTCTAATATTTTATCATTTTATGCTCGAAATTACAGTATTATCATAATACAATTTCCTTACAACTAGGTGTTAAAAGTCACTGTAACGATAAACAATCACCTTCATTTGTAGTAGAAACTTACTGTACTTTCTTCAACTGAAAGCACGACAATATAAAATAGCATGCCAGAAGTAGCTTCCAGCATGCTATTTTATTTACGAAGTATACCATTTTCCTCCGGCTGCTTTGTCAAGACGATTCATTATTGCAGCCCCTACCCCTTCAGTCGAAGTAGTAGTTGCCAGAATAATTGTAGCTGTTGTTTTATCGCAAGCTCTTAGGGCATGATACAAAGTCGCACCCATTTCTTCTTTACTACCTGCTTCTCCTACTGAGAAATAAAAATCAGCCTTGCTGTCAACAAAGCTCGCAGGTGCAAGTAACGCTACTTTATGTCCTTGGCTTTGTAATTGTTGTACAGCCTCATGGACTTTCTCCAAATCACATTCAATTAATAGTACAGGAGCGTTAGGTGCATAGTGTGTATATTTCATACCAGGGGCTTTTGGCGTAGCCTCTAATTTCTGCTCTATTTTTGAAGGTTGAAGTACTTGACCAATCTTAGCCTCTAACATTTCCTTCGTAATTCCGCCTGGACGCAAAATTACTGGAGGCTCGTGCGTAACATCTAGCACTGTGGATTCGAGTCCAATCCCAGTAGAACCTCCATCTAAAATATAAGGTATGTACCCTCCCAAATCATCCTGAACATGTATGGCTTCTGTAGGACTTGGCTTCCCACTACGATTAGCACTTGGCGCAGCAAGTGGCTTTTTTAATTGTTGAAGTAAGGCGAGTGCAACTGGATGATCTGGCATACGTATACCGACAGTCGATAAACCAGCTGTCACACTGTCTGCCAGCACATTTGGCTTTACAGGCATTACAAGTGTCAGTGGCCCTGGCCAAAATAAATCCATGCATTTTTTGGCTACTTCTGAAATATGCTCTATATAGCGTTCAACTTCCTCTTTTGTGCCAATGTGAACAATTAGCGGATTGTCTGATGGACGACCTTTTGCTTCAAATATCTTTTTGACCGCTGTGTCATTTGTAGCAACAGCTCCTAGGCCATAAACCGTTTCTGTTGGAAATGCCACGACCTCGCCTGCATTTAAGATATCCACAGCTTGTGCATAAGTTATCTGACTATTCACATTACTATCCACAATCTTGCACACGGTTTCCATAATTAAAACCTTCCTTCAATTTTTCGTTTTTACTAAATTATCCACATAATGTTTATAACTTCTTAAAAATTGTGCATAAGTTATCAGAATTCGCGAATAATTCATTCAAAAAAAACCTTTAATCCATTCCCATAGAAAAAATGTAACGTGTTCCTTCTCTTCTTCTACTTCTTCTTTCACTTCTTCTTTTGCTTCTGCTTTAGTAGGCTCACAAATCGATGGGAATACGCTACACCACCAGTTATCGCCACGTGCATCACCGATTTTTACGACAATCGAATGATATAAGTTTTGTGGATAAAGTACAGCGTCCTTTCTCTTTGGCGGAAATAAGTTATCCCCAAGTACAACTTGTGTATCCAGCTGTGGATAATTTTTGTTTATTTCTGCTTCAATTTCTTTTTTTAATGAAAGTATTTGCTCATTATCCACATTTTTAGCTCCAGCACTAGCTACTTGTTTAAAATACGGCTTTAAATTTTTGACAAGTTGCTCTTTTTCAAGCTGATCCTGTGATGTATTGCTATTGGCAATAACGCGTATACGAAAATCGTTTTCTTGCTCCTGATTGATAGACTCTTTCGCAAAACCTACTAATGATGGAATATATAAAATACATAATTGTAAGGCAATCGCAATAAATACTAATCTTGCAAAAGCTAGTAAAATATTTTGTTTAGGTAATCTAATAATCTTGTATTCGTTTAACATAAAAATCCCTCCTTGCTAACATTGTTGGCAAGAAGTAGATACTTTATACATGAATTTCACAAAAAATCATTCGAGGTTTACCATTTATATCTTTTTCTATCGAAATTGTAGCCTGCGGAAAACTATTTTTAAAGAATTGAGCCACCTGCTCTCCTTGTGTATAACCGATTTCAAGACCAATGAGCGACGGTTTATTCATAAGGGGTGGAAGTTGCTCAGCCAATTTTCTATATAAAATAAGTCCGTCTTCTTCTGCAAACAGAGCACTGTGTGGTTCATGATCTAGCACGGTATTTGACATCTCTTTCGCCTCATCAAAAGCAATATACGGTGGATTCGATAACACGATATCAAATTTCTCCCCTGCCAGAGGTTTCGTTAAATCCCCTAGTCGAAACTCAATATCCGCCGATAATCTTTGTGCATTTTTTTGAGCTGTCGTTAAAGCAGCTTCAGATAGATCAGTAGCAAAGACCGTTAGCTCTGGACATTCTAACTTCATAGAAATAGCGATTGCACCGCTACCAGTTCCTATATCTGCAAGTTTCAATGCTTGATCATTCCATATTTTGTTCATCCGATAGATTGTTCCAAGCACCAATTCCTCAGTCTCAGGTCTAGGAATAAGTACTGACTCATCAACTATAAATGAACGACCATAAAATTCTTCACTACCGACGCAATACTGTACAGGTCGTCCACTCACATGCTCTTCGATTAATTCTTTAAACTTTTCTTTTTGTTCAGCTGTTAATACGTCTTGAAGATGTAGCATTACTTCTGAATAACTAGTGCCAAGTATATGCTGCATAACAATACGCGCTGCTGTTTCCTCACGACCATTATCCACTAAAAAAGAAGAAGCCCATTGAAGGGCCTCCATTACTTTATTATAAGTCATCATTTAATCGCTCTAACTTTGATGCTTGCTCTTCTAAAATGAGCGTATCAATGATTTCGTCTAGTCTACCTTCAACGATTTGATCTAGCTTTTGAATCGTTAAACCAATACGGTGGTCGGTTACACGGTTTTGTGGATAATTGTATGTGCGAATACGCTCAGAGCGATCGCCTGAACCTACAGCTGATTTACGTGTAGCATCGATTTCCTTTTGTGCTTCTTGCAAATACATATCAGCAACACGGGCACGTAAGATTTTCATTGCCTTTTCACGGTTTTTAATTTGTGATCGTTCATCCTGCATCGATACAACAACACCTGTCGGTAAGTGAGTCATACGAACAGCTGACATCGTTGTATTTACAGACTGACCACCAGCACCAGAAGATGCAAATGTATCCACTCGGATATCTTTTTCATGGATTTCAACATCTACTTCTTCAACTTCAGGTAAGCAAGCTACTGTCGCTGTCGAAGTATGAATACGCCCTTGAGATTCCGTGGCAGGTACACGTTGTACGCGGTGTGCACCATTTTCAAATTTGAATTTTGAATATGCACCTTGGCCGTTAATCATAAAAATAACTTCTTTATAACCACCCATTGGGTTCGGCGTCGCTTCCATTACGTCAATCTTCCAGCCTTGTGTCTCAGCATAACGAGAGTACATACGGAATAAATCTCCCGCAAAAATATTCGCCTCGTCTCCACCAGCTGCCCCACGAATCTCCATAATAACGTTTTTATTATCATTAGGGTCTTTTGGAATTAATAGAATACGTAAACGTTCTTCTAATTCTTCTTGCTGCTCTTTTAATAGGTTGAATTCTTCTTTCACCATCTCATGCATATCAGGATCTTTTTCACTATCTAGCATCTCACGTGTATCAGCTAATTGCTCTTTTACATTTTTATATTCACGATAAGCATCTACCGTTTCCTGGATATCTGATTGTTCCTTGGAATATTCGCGTAATTTTTTACTATCATTCACAATATCGGGATCACTTAAAAGCTCTGTTAGCCTTTCGTAACGATCCTCCACTGCTTGTAATCGATCAAACATGGATTTCACCTCTATTTAGTTTTTTTAAGGATTATCAGCAAAACGTATGGTTGATTTCCGTTCCGGCTGGGCGACTCCACTACAATCAACTTATATTCATAGTGGACGTTTTAACAAAAGTCATCCATAACGTTTGGTGAACCTTTTTTTATGAAGTTTGCTCTATTATAACTGTCGTATCGTTACTGAAAAAGAGAAACTCTAAATTAGAATTACGCTAAGCGCGTAAAGATTTTTTTATAAAGATTTTTTATTTCCACTACTTAGTATAAGGAAGTTTTCGCATGTATGCTACTTTTTATTAGCCTTATCGACAAAGCCTTTTTTGCTTTATAGTGGCGGATGTGTGTGACATTTTCGACAAACTGGATAATAGGAATCATTTCCTCCAATTTGAATTTGATCACCTGTATAAACAGGTTTTCCACTTTCATCAACACGCAAATTCATTGTAGCCTTTTTATGACAGAACCAGCAAATTGTTTTCATTTCCTCAATTTTATCTGCATATGTAAGCATGTACTGACTGCCTTCAAATAACTCATTTTGGAAATCGTTTTTTAGACCGAAGCCCATAACTGGAATATCTAACTCATCTACGATATATGCTAACTGCAAAACATGTTCTTTTTTTAAAAATTGTACTTCGTCAACAAGTACACAATATGGTTTGACAGCATTGTTTTTTACTAGCTCAAAAATATTTGTATCATCATTAACAGGAATGGCTTGTTGACGTAAGCCTACTCGACTTGAGATAAAGCCTACTTCATCTCGCGTATCTATGCCTGGTGTAAACATCATTACAGGTTTTTGTTGTTCTTCATAGTTATGCGCAACTTTTAGAATTTCTATAGATTTACCACTATTCATTGCGCCGTGTTTAAAATATAGCTGTGCCATTTTGTCTTCTCCCTTTCTTCTTATCAATCTGGATATCGAAAAGACTCGCATCAACATTCATTTTGGTTATACTGAAAAAAATACCTGCCAAGCACATGCTTGGCAGGTATTAAACTAACATTAGTTTTTAAGACCGTATTTTTTGTTGAAACGATCCACGCGACCATCAGCAGACGCGAATTTTTGACGGCCAGTATAGAATGGGTGACATTCGTTGCAGAACTCGACAACGATGTTTTCTTTTACTGAACCAGTTTTGAAAGTGTTACCACAAGAGCAAGTTACTGATGCTTCTTTGTAGTCTGGATGAATTCCTTGTTTCATATTCGTTTTCTCCTCTCGCCCTGAACCATCTGGAACAGAGTATTATCGAACTGTACCTTACATAGCCCGAATATGTCGGCTACATATGTACACGTTACATACTTTGCAATATTACCATATATCCTATACATTTGACAATAGTTTTTCCTCTATCGATTAGTTATTTAATTTTAGGGGAGTATCACTATAACGTGGGGGTGATTTCCGTTCCGGCTGGGCGCTTTGTTGTTGCTGTCGCTTCGCTTTCGCACAGAGCAAAGCTTCCTGGGGGCGTCGGGGCAACATGTGTTTTTTGCGCGAAAGCGTAGTGTTAACGCAGCGGCAGCAGCACGATGTTGGTCACGAAGGCGTTATCACAGGACGTGATGCTCTTAGCCTTCGTTCCCCTTCCGCTTCACTCGCGTTGCTCGCTCCAGGGTCTCGGGCCAACAGATGTCTTTTGCGCGAAAGCGTGAGTGCAACGTAGCGGCAGCAGCACGATGTTGGTCACGAAGGCGTTATCACAGGATGTGATGTTCTTAGCCTTCGTTCCACTATTGCTTATCCCCAAGGAGTCGCCCAGCCTCCACTTCAATCACCTTATTATATAGGTGTGTTATACCAGTATTTAAAAATCACCATCGACTAGTTATAGTCAATGGTGATTCATTTTATAGTAAGCCCTTACCTTTAGTAGCTTTTTTCATATCTTCATTTAATTTTTCGAAGAATTCTTCATTAGATTTTGTCGTACGTAATTTTTTCATGAAGCGCTCCGCAAAATCAGGTGCGTCCGAGAATGTTTTACGAATTGCCCAAAGCTTTTCAAGTTGCTCAGGCTCTAGCAGAAGTTCTTCCTTACGTGTACCCGAACGGCGGATATCAAGCGCAGGGAAAATACGACGCTCTGCTAATTGGCGATCGAGATGAAGCTCTAAATTACCTGTTCCTTTAAATTCCTCATAAATAACCTCATCCATACGAGATCCTGTATCCACTAAAGCTGTCGCTAAAATAGTTAAGCTACCACCTTCTTCAATATTACGTGCAGAACCGAAGAATCGTTTTGGTCTATGGAAAGCAGCAGGATCAATACCACCTGAAAGCGTACGACCGCTCGGAGGAATAACTAAATTATAAGCTCGTGCTAAACGTGTAATAGAGTCCATTAAAATAATAACATCACGCTTATGCTCAACTAAGCGGCGTGCACGTTCTAACACAATTTCGGCAACTTTCACATGATTTTCAGGAACCTCATCGAACGTTGAGCTCACTACATCTGCATTTACTGAACGTTCAATATCAGTTACTTCCTCAGGGCGTTCGTCAATAAGTAATACAATTAACTCAGCATCTGGATGATTAGTTGTAATAGCATTCGCAATTTCTTTTAATAATGATGTTTTCCCTGCCTTTGGTGGTGCCACGATCAATCCACGCTGTCCAAAGCCTACAGGTGCCACTAAATCCATGATACGAGTCGATAAATTACGTTGTGTTGTTTCCAGTTTAATTTGTCGGTCAGGATATAAAGGCGTTAATGCAGGGAAATGCACACGTTCCTTTGCTACTTCTGGGTCTTCGCCGTTAACAGCATCTACTTGTAGTAGTCCATAATAACGTTCGTTTTCTTTAGGTGGACGTACTTTACCAGATACCTTGTCCCCATTTCGTAGGTCAAAGCGACGAATTTGAGAAGCAGAAATATAAATATCCTCTTTACTTGGAGAATAGTTAATTGGTCGAAGGAAGCCAAAGCCCTCTTGCGAAACAATTTCTAGTACACCTTCCATAAAGAAATAGCCCTCTTGCTCCGAGCGAGTTTTCAAAATAGCAAATATTAATTCTTTTTTCGTTAGCTTGCTATAATATGAAATTTTATATTGGCGTGCAAGGGCGTAAAGCTCTTTTAACGTCATGTTTTCTAATTGAGCGATTGTCAATGCAGACATATGCACAACTCCAGTCTTTTTCAAAATATAATTGCCAGTTTTGGGGATATCAAAGAAGTTTTTACGATAGGCTCTGTGATTTTTTCGTACCTGTCAGCGTTTTCTTACGTTAGAAATTAAGTAGTTCGAATTAGAGCGATAGGTACTTTCATTAACTATACAAAACAATGAAGCCTAACATAGCCTTATAAAACTATGGGATGGTTGAAAATTTAGAAGAAGGTACCTAGTGCAAAAAGATGCACTAGGTATATTTTAGAAGAAATTTTTATTTATAGCTAGGTTTTTTATCAAGAGCGTGACGTCCTTCTACAAAACGCACAGTTCCAGATTTAGCTCGCATAACAACTGAATGTGTTAATGCATAAGCTCCTTTATATTGAACACCTTTTAGCAGCTCGCAATCTGTTACAGCAGTCGCTGCAAAAATAGCATCGTCACCTTTAACTAGGTCATCTAAATAAAGAACTTTATCTACATCTACACCCATTTTTTTGCAACGTTCTAACTGTTCATCATCTTCTGGCACTAGCTTCGCTTGGAAGTCTCCGCCTAGACATTTTAATGCAACAGCTGAAATAACACCCTCTGGTGCACCACCTGTACCAAACATAATATCAATGCCAGTTTCATCAAAAGCAGTATTGATAGCTGCTCCAACGTCGCCGTCTTGAATAAATTTAATACGTGCCCCAGCTTCTCGGATTTCATCAACAATTGCTTGGTGACGTGGTCGATCTAAAAGTGTAGCTACTACGTCTGAAATATCTTTATTTTTAGCTTTTGCTACCTGTAATAAATTATACGTAACAGAAGCATTAATATCTACCTTACCAGCCGCTTCTGGTCCTACTGCAATTTTCTCCATGTACATATCAGGTGCATTTAACAGATTGCCTTTATCTGCAATAGCAAGAACTGTCATTGCACCGTTTGTACCCTTCGCTACAATATTAGTACCTTCTAATGGGTCAACTGCGATATCTACTTGAGGACCTCCATTGCGTAGGCCAAGCTCTTCACCAATATAAAGCATTGGTGCTTCATCCATTTCGCCTTCACCAATCACTACTGTAGCATGCATTGGAATTGTATCGAACATCACGCGCATCGCTGTCGTCGCTGCATCATCTGCCTCAATTTTCAAACCGCGACCCATCCATTTCCCGGATGCGATTGCTGCTGCCTCTGTTACTCGTACTACTTCCATCGATAAACTACGTTCCATTGTCTTATTTGCCTCCCGTTATCGGCATATTTCTTCGCCGAAACATTCAAATTACCTCTATTGTAACATAGTTAGTTCAAAACTTTTAGCTCTCATTATTCCTTTGTCTCTGCTACGCGTGCCATTATTGTTTCACGTCGAATATCAGCGCCTAAATCACGTAATTTCTCAATAAGTGAGCTATAACCACGCTCAATATGATAGATATCATGAATTTCTGTTTCGCCTTCAGCTAACAGGCCAGCTAATACTAATGCGGCGCCCGCTCGAAGATCTGTAGCCGTTACAGTTGAGCCTTGTAATTTACTAGGACCTGTAATCATAGCTGTATTTCCTTCAACGCGTGCATTGGCATTCATACGACGAAGTTCATCAATATGTTTAAATCGAGCTGTATAGATTGTATCTGTTACCTTTGAGGAACCAAATGCTTGGGACATTAAAACAGAAAGTGGTTGCTGAATATCCGTTGGAAACCCAGGATACACTAATGTTTTAACATCAACGGCTTGCAATGTGGAGAGGTCTGTTTTTGGCACAAAAATACTTTCTTCACCGATTTCAATCTTTACTCCCATTTCACGAAGCTTTGCAATAATCGCCTCTAAATGCAATGGAATAACATTATCAATCGTAATACCTTCACCTAAAGCGGCAGCCATAATCATAAATGTAGCAGCTTCAATGCGATCTGGAATAATCGTGTGCTCCGTACCGTGAAGTTCCTCTACACCTTCAATACGGATAACACTTGTACCTGCCCCTTTAATATTAGCTCCCATGTTAGTGAGAAGAGTAGCTACATCAATAATTTCCGGTTCTTTTGCTGCATTTTCAATAACCGTACGTCCCTTCGCAAGGACAGCAGCTAACATAATATTAATCGTTGCTCCAACACTGGCAACGTCTAAATATATTTTGGCACCAATTAATTCATCAGCACGTAAATAAATGGCTCCATGCTCATTAGTAATTTTCGCACCTAATGCTTCAAAGCCTTTTATATGTTGGTCAATAGGACGTGGCCCTAAGAAGCAGCCTCCTGGTAAACCAATGACAGCTTTTTTAAAGCGACCAAGCATTGCTCCCATTAGATAATAAGAGGCACGAAGCTTTTTCACGTTACCATTTGGTAATGGCAACGCAATCATTTCAGTTGGATCGATGGTCATGATGCCATCCTCAAATGAAACTTCTCCACCAATCTCCTCTAATAATGCCTTTAACGTCCATGCATCGGAAATTTCTGGTAACCCTCCAATTGTCACTGGAGAGTTCGCCAAAATTGATGCTGGAATTAAGGCGACTGCACTATTTTTTGCACCACTAACTTTTATTGTACCCTTTAGACGATTTTCGCCTGTAATTTTGTAAACATCCATTTTGCGTTCTCCCTCATGATTGGAAAGTAATTTTTTCTGCAATTGGCTCACTATATAATCTTATTATTTGCCTTTTCTCTTATTCCAATCCGTTAAAAATCCTTCAATTCCTTTTTCCGTTAATGGATGATGGAAAAGTTGCTTTAAAACTTTAAATGGAGTAGTTGCAATGTGCGCGCCAGCAAGTGCTGCAGCTGTTACATGCTGTGGATGACGAATAGATGCAGCGATAATTTGCGTTTCGATATTATGAATTGTAAAAATATCTGCAATCGTTTCAATTAGTTCAACACCGTTTTGACCCATATCATCTAGACGACCGATAAATGGTGATACATATGTAGCACCCGCACGAGCTGCCATTAATGCTTGGTTGGCACTGAAGATTAGTGTTACGTTCGTTTTAATACCTTTGTCAGCAAAGAAGCGACATGCCTCTAATCCAGCTGGCGTCATTGGCAATTTAACTGTAATATTCGGAGCAATTGCAGCCAATTCTAAGCCTTCTTTAATCATACCTTCTGCATCTAGAGCAATTACTTCCCCACTCACTGAGCCATCTACAAGCTCTGTGATTTCACGAAGACGATCATGGAAAGAAACATTCTCTTCTTTAGCAACTAATGATGGGTTTGTTGTAACGCCTGATAAAATACCCCATGCGTGTGCTTCTTTAATCTCTTCGAAATTTGCTGTATCAATAAAAAATTTCATTGTATTCCCTCCTGATCACTGTTTTGCTCATCACTATATCGTGGGTTGATTTCCGTTCCGACTGGGCGCTTTCCTAGGGCCATTCAGTTAAATCGGAAATCAACTACTATACATTACATTCGTTTTAACACAAATGCTATCCCCAACTTTTGGTGATGAACCATATATTTAAATTTTCGCCAAAAATTCATCATTTCAAAAACAAGAGAAGGTCGATAACAGCATCAACACTTCTCTTATTTTGTGTATTCATCTGTGCTTTTGTAGCCGTTTAGATACAAAAATTATGCTTTTTGCGCACTACCAAATTCACGGATTTTCCCGATAACTGTTGATTTAATTGCTTCACGTGCTGGAGCAAGGAATTTACGAGGATCATAAACAACTTTATCATTCTCAAGAACTTCACGGATTACTTTTGTAGCAGCAATTTGATTTTCAGTATTGACGTTAATTTTTGCTGTACCTAATGAAATTGAGCGTTGAATATCTTTCGTTGGGATCCCTGTACCACCATGTAATACTAATGGTAGATCTGCTAAGTTAGAGATTTCTTCCATCTCTTTAAAGCCTAAATTTGGTTCTCCTTTATAAGGACCATGTACAGAGCCAAGTGCTGGTGCTAAGCAATCGATATCTGTTAGCTCAACCATTTTACGGCATTCCTCTGGATCAGCGTACATAATACCACCGATTACGCCATCCTCGTCACCACCAACAGTGCCAAGCTCAGCTTCAACAGAAACACCTTTCGCATGAGCATACTCAACTACTTTAGAAGTAGTTGCAACATTTTCCTCGAATGGATGATGAGATGCATCAATCATTACAGAAGTAAATCCTGCATCAATTGCTTCTTTACATTTTTCAAAGCTTGAACCATGGTCAAGATGAATAGCTACAGGTACTGTAGTACCATAAGACTCCATCAAACCTTTTACCATTTGTACAACGGCGATAAATCCGCCCATATATTTTCCTGCGCCTTCAGAAACACCTAAAATAACTGGAGATTTTTCTTCTTCTGCTGCTTGTAAAATTGCCTGAGTCCACTCAAGGTTGTTGATGTTGAACTGACCAACAGCATAACCCTCTGCTTTTGCTTTAATTAACATCTCTTTCATAGATACTAATGCCATACTAAAAATCCTCCTCTTAGGACTATTCTTTCTACATAAATATGCTATTTAATCATAGCAAAAACAAAGTAACCTGAAAAGCATTTCAGGTTACTTTGTTTTCTGCACGAAAGCGTAGTGCAACGTAGCGGCGGTGCCTAGTGAAACCCAACGAAAGTTCTAGTGGCTGGGACAAAACTGGTCAAAACCTTAAAAAGCGCGAGAAATCAATTTAGAAACGTTGATTTCTTATGCTTTTTTGATGTTAAATTTTGCGTAAAAAAATATGCTTATGTCATAAGCGGCGCAAATTATCAGTGCGGTCAGATAGTGTTGCATGAAGGTAGATGTCGATATTTTTCGAAAGTTGGGTGATAAATCGATAAAGTTGGTCGATAAACTAAAAAAGTTGGGTGATAAATCGATAAAGTTGGTCGATAAACAATCAAAAGTTATCGATAAATCTCAAAACTACGGCTCATCGGACACCCAACTTCAAATCGAATAATAACCATAAAAAAACAGGCGGTGTTGACCACTGCCTGTTCATTTAACCTTTTAATGTTTTATTAACCTCATCACGCACTTCAAAAATATCAAAAGGCTTAGTAAAGTATCGAATTGCTCCTAAGTCTAATGCTTCTTGTACAACGTCTAATTCACCATATGCAGTCATCATGAATACCGGGAGTTGTGGCCACTTCTCTTTTAAGCGCTTTAAAATTTCTATGCCATCCATCCCTGGAATTTTCATGTCTAATAGGACACAATCCATTTCCTCCTCAGCATATTTCAGTGCTTCCGTACCATTTGCAGCTAAATATGTAACATAACCTTCTTTTTTCAACACTTCATTTAAAAGCAAACGAATTCCTGGTTGATCATCAACAATTAGTAATCGTTTCACATTTCATTCCGCCCTTTTCGAGTTATTATTCTTACACAAAACTTCCTATATTATGTATTATTCTCCTTTAACCTCTTAATACCTTCTAGTATTATAAATTATCTGCTTTTGCTTTATAGTCTTTTCATACCTATAATATTGATTGAGGTGGAATCATGTCAAAAATTCTAACAACACAATTAAGTGGATTATTACAAAGAATAACACAAAATGAAGAGGAAGCTATTGAAGAAACAGCACGATTACTTGCACAAGCTGGTATTGGTGAAGGTAATGTCTATTTCGCATGCTTTGGTGAAATGCAAGTTGTCGAATTAAATGCATATCAAGCAGTGGAACGTTTTGCTAAGTTAGTCCCTTGGACAAAAGATACAGTGATTACGGAAGCCGATCGTGTATGTATTTTTACACGTAGTGCACACGATGAAGATGCACTAGCTCTAGCGCAGCAATTAAACAATCAATTTATTCCATTCGCAGCAGTTGCTAGTGAAGTAGCTAATACCGAAAATCCATTAGCAGATTTAGCGTATACGTATATTTCCACACGCATACGAGGTGGTTTATTACCGAATGATTTAGGCAAACGCATCGTTGTGCCACACGCTATTGCTGCCCTGTTCGTTTATGAAGCCTTAAAAATTGCGTATGATGAAATGCTTGGTCTTGATGACGAAGAGCTATAAAGAATCTAAAAAAGAGTTGTCTCAGCATGAGACAACTCTTTTTTCATTATTTGAATGTTGCTCCGATAAAATCACGGAACAATGGTTGTGGACGGTTTGGACGTGATACTAACTCTGGGTGGAATTGACATGCTACGAAGAAATTATTTTCTGGTAACTCGATAATTTCCACTAATTTGCCGTCAGGACTTGTACCTGAGAAGACAAGACCTTCAGCTTCCATCGCTTCACGATATTCATTGTTAAATTCATAACGATGACGGTGACGTTCATAAACTAGCTCTTGACCATAAGCTTTGATTGCCTTCGAGCCTTCTTTTAGTTTACATGGATATAAACCTAAACGTAATGTACCACCAATGTCTACACTATCGTTTTGATCTGGTAGGAAGTCAATAATCGGATATTCCGTTTGTGGATCAAGCTCAGTAGAGTGCGCTCCTTTTAAACCAAGTACGTTACGAGCAAACTCCACTGTTGCAAGTTGCATACCTAGGCAAATACCTAAGAATGGCACATTATTTTCACGAGCAAATTGTGTCGCTAAAATTTTACCTTCTACTCCACGATCACCGAAGCCACCTGGAACTAAAATAGCGTCAGCACCTTTTAATAGTGAAGCAACATTGTCTGTATCTACATGTTCTGCATTGATCCAGTCAATTTCAATATCAGAATTAAATGCATAACCTGCATGTTTTAATGCCTCTACTACAGAAATATAAGCATCTTGTAGTTCTACATATTTACCTACTAATGCTACTTTTCGTTTATTTGGTAAGTTTTTCACTTTTGCTACAAGCTCACGCCATTCTTCCATATCTGCCTCAGGTGCTTTAATGCCAAAATGATCAAGTACAATATCATCGATATCTTGAGCATGAAGGTTTAAAGGTACTTCATATAAATGTTCTGCATCGCGAGATTCAATAATTTCGTGTGGTTGAACATCACAGAATAAAGCTAATTTTTCTTTCATATCTTGAGGCACTTCTTGCTCTGTGCGCACAACGATAATATTTGGTTGAATACCTAGAGAACGTAATTCTTTTACAGAATGCTGAGTTGGTTTTGTTTTTAGCTCACCCGCAGCTTTAATATAAGGAATAAGCGTACAATGAACATACATGACATTGTTATGGCCTAAATTCGTTTTCATTTGGCGAATTGCTTCAAGGAATGGTAATGACTCAATATCCCCTACTGTTCCGCCTACTTCTGTAATAACGACGTCTGCATTTGTTTCACGACCAGCACGTTGAATACGATCTTTGATTTCATTTGTAATGTGAGGAATTACTTGTACTGTTCCACCGTTGTAATCACCGCGGCGTTCTTTTTGTAATACAGACTGATAAACACGACCTGATGTTACTGTAGAATGTTTTCCTAGGTTAATGTCGATGAAACGTTCGTAGTGACCTAAGTCTAAGTCAGCTTCTGCGCCATCATCAGTTACGAAAACCTCACCATGTTGATAAGGACTCATTGTACCTGGGTCAATATTGATATATGGGTCAAATTTTTGAATTGTTACTTCTAATCCACGGTTTTTTAATAAACGACCTAGAGATGCTGCTACTATCCCTTTTCCAAGTGATGACACAACCCCACCTGTTACAAAAATATACTTCGTCATGAAAAAATTCCTCCTTATGTTGTTCTAGAAATTGCTAGTAAGAAAAGTGCATTCACGTCCTAAGCTAAGTCATCTTGAGCATTGGTGCAAATTTCTCTATAGGCTAAGAAAAGTAATATTTCTTATCCCTAAAATAAGAAAAGCCGAGAATGCCTACAAAATTGTAGTCGATTCGAAGCTGTAATCGTTTCTATCTCTTTTCTACTTTCCTTTTAAAAAGTTCTAACATATATTCAATCACCGATTATTATACATCATGAATAAATTAGAGCATTTATATTCATTCCGTAGCTATAAACATGGGAGAACTTGATTGAATAAAGTTAAAAAAATAAAAAAACGCTCCTCCTGCATAGGTTTGCAGGGGGAGCGTATTACATACACGGTCTTTCTCCTTTAATTAAGGAGCCCAAGTAAAAGATTAAACGTAACCGCGATAGAAGTCAAGATTTTTTACTATAAGGATAAAAGAAAGAAAATTTCAAAGAGTAATGATCATCAATTATGCCTCGGCACAATTGCGTCCGAAATCGTCTTAGATTTCATCCTCTTCTTCAAGTTCATCTTCATCATCAATAAAGTCCTCGTCGATTTCTTCATCGATGTCCTCTATATCGTCTTCATCAAAATCGATATCTTCTTTGTCGTCATCTTCTTCGTCTAGATCTTCTTCATCTTCAACGAATTCTTCAAAGTCTTCATCAAAGTCAATATCTTCTTCATCTAGATCTTCTTCTAAATCATCTTCATCCTCAACGGCAGCTTTAGATTTTTTCTTATGCGTTTTAACAGAAGGAGCTGTTTCTTCTTCAATCTGTTCAACTTTATACCATTCACGTAAGCCCCATCCAGTTTCCTGATTAAATAAGAAGCGGCCATCTACATTTATATCTGTGTAAAATTGTAATAGGCGAGCTTTCATTTCTTCATCACTATAGCCTACAAGCTCTTGAATAATTGTTAATAAGTCATTAAAAGACACTGAGGCACGTTTTTCATTTAATATTGCATAAGCTAAGTTAATTAACGATTCTTCTGTTAATTGTTCTTTTGTCATTTCACGAAAATTCATTCGTGCACTTCCTTTCCCTCATCCATCACAATGGACGTTTTAAAATTCATATAGCTTTATTTTCGGAGCGCAGCAAAAAAGGCCGCACAAAAGTAACTTTCCATATCATAAGCATAATACCCATTATATACAAAGTTTTATCCTCTTTGCTAGCTTCAATTACTGTTTTTTATATCACGCATTTTTTTTATGCCTAAGTAAAACAAATAGACAGATAGTAATAGTAAAGGAACAGCGCCAATTTGCTTATCATACAGGAAATAAACTCCTATCAATAAAGCTAAAATAATGATGTAGTTACTAACTGATTTCATCATCTACTGCGCCTCCCCTTTTTTTACAATTTATTATAACGGAAATAAAAAGAAGTGCCTAATCCTAAGACTAGACACTTAAAACTACACAAACATTTTGTACAAACTAGAATAAATGTTATACAGCTAGAAAATATACACGTTTACAAATTACATATTACGACGATATTGTCCGCCAACCTCATATAATGCATTTGTAATTTGCCCTAAGCTAGCGACTTTTACGGTTTCCATAAGCTCCGCGAAAATATTACCGTTGTTTACCGCAACATGTTGTAAACGAGCAAGAGCTGCTTCGTTCTCATTTTTATGTTGCTTCCAGAACTCATGTAAATTATGGATTTGCGTCTCTTTTTCTTCTGTCGATGCACGCGCAATTTCCATATTGTTAATTTCATCTTCTGAAGGTGGATTCGGATTTAAGTATGTGTTCACACCAATAATCGGTAGCTCACCTGAATGCTTTAGCATCTCGTAGTACATGGATTCCTCTTGAATCTTACCACGTTGATATTGTGTTTCCATTGCACCTAGCACACCACCACGATCATTGATACGATCAAATTCTTCTAGTACCGCTTCTTCTACAAGGTCTGTTAACTCTTCAACGATAAACGCTCCCTGTAATGGATTTTCGTTTTTCGCTAAGCCATGTTCCTTCGTAATAATCATTTGAATAGCCATTGCACGACGTACAGATTCTTCCGTAGGCGTTGTAATTGCCTCATCATATGCATTTGTATGCAATGAATTACAGTTATCCTGTAAGGCCATTAAAGCCTGTAATGTTGTGCGGATATCATTAAAATCAATTTCCTGTGCATGTAAGCTGCGTCCAGATGTTTGGATATGATATTTTAATTTTTGTGCTCGTTCATTCGCACCGTACTTATCACGCATTACCACTGCCCAAATACGACGGGCTACACGTCCAATAACTGTGTACTCTGGATCTAGTCCGTTGGAGAAGAAGAATGATAGATTTGGCGCAAAGTCGTCAATATTCATTCCTCGGCTTAAATAATATTCCACATACGTGAAGCCATTTGCTAATGTAAAGGCCAATTGTGATATTGGATTCGCACCAGCTTCGGCAATATGGTAGCCAGAAATAGATACTGAGTAATAATTACGAACTTTATGATCGATAAAGTATTGTTGAATATCCCCCATCATTCGCAACGCAAATTCTGTTGAGAAAATACACGTATTTTGCCCTTGATCTTCTTTTAAAATATCTGCTTGCACGGTTCCACGTACAACCTGTAATGTTTTCTCTCGTGTCTCCGTAAATTCTTCAACTGTCAAAGGTCGACCAAGTTCTTCCTCACGCAGTTTCACTTGCTGATCAATAGCCGTATTCATGAACATCGCCAAAATAACCGGTGCTGGCCCGTTAATTGTCATCGATACTGATGTTGATGGTGCACATAAATCAAAGCCTGCATAAAGCTTTTTCATATCCTCTAGCGTACAAATAGATACACCCGACTCCCCAACCTTGCCATAAATATCTGGTCGGTAATCTGGATCCTCACCATAAAGCGTTACAGAGTCAAATGCTGTTGATAAACGTTTGGCATCATCATCCTTCGATAAATAATGGAATCGTTTATTTGTACGTTCAGGCGTTCCTTCACCAGCAAATTGACGCTTCGGATCTTCGCCTTCGCGTTTAAATTGGAATACCCCAGCTGTATACGGGAATTCACCAGGTACATTTTCTCTATAAACCCAGCGTAAAATTTCACCATAATCTACGAATTTCGGCAAAGCAACTTTAGGAATTTTTGTGCCGGAAAGGCTTGTTGTCCTTAAAATTGTTCGAATTTCTTTATCACGAACTTTCGTTACAAGTTCGTCTCCAGCATACGCTTCTTTTAAAGCTTGCCAATTATCTAATATACGTTTAGACTCAGCTGTTAGTTCGTCTCTGACACCTTCAGCGAGAGAAGTAAGAGATGCGACAAGTGCATCATTTGGTGCCTTTTCCTCAATCGCTTCAATCGCTCCCTCTAATTGGAATAGTCGGCGTGCAAATTCCACTTGTAGCTCTGATTTTTTATGATAGCCACGCACGGTATCAGTAATTTCCCGTAAATAATAACGACGATCGTTTGGAATGATAACGTCTTGCTTTTGGGTTTTCGCAAATTGCTCATAGCCCGTTTCCCAATTACTTCCTGTCTTCGTATTGATGATATTGACTAATGCCGCAAATAAAGCATTCGTTCCTTTATCATTAAATTGACTGGCAATCGTACCGTACACAGGCATATTATCAAGTGATTCATCCCAAAGCTCTCGTGAACGCTGATATTGTTTTTGTACTTGACGTAGCGCATCCTCAGAGCCTTTGCGTTCAAATTTATTGATGGCGATCACATCCGCAAAATCAATCATGTCAATTTTCTCAAGCTGTGTCGGCGCACCAAACTCACTTGTCATAACGTACATGGACAGATCCGTGTATTTTGTAATCTCGGCATCACCTTGACCAATACCACTTGTTTCTACAATGATTAAATCATAGCCTGCTACACGCGCTACATCTAGCACATCCCCAATAGAAGCCGTAAGTTCTGTACGAGATCCACGGGTTGCTAAACTACGCATATATACTCGATTATTGAAAATCGCATTCATACGAATTCGGTCACCAAGTAATGCTCCACCTGTTTTTTGTTTTGTCGGATCGACAGAAAGAATAGCTACGCGTTTATCCGGAAACTCCTTTAGGAAACGACGAATTAATTCATCCGTTAAGGAGGATTTACCCGCACCACCAGTTCCTGTAATACCTAATACAGGTGTCCCTTTTGAGCGTTTACGAGCTTCTTCTAGCATCTCTTTCGTTTCTTCATCATCATTCGATTCAGCAGCAGTTAATAAATTTGCTAAAATTTCCGGTGTCTCTGTCGTTAGAGCATCGAGCTTTTCTAGATAATTACCTGTAGCTGTTGGAAAATCGGTTCCTTTAATTTTCTGGTTAATCATCCCTTGTAATCCTAAAACACGCCCATCCTCTGGCGAGAAAATCCCTGCAATCCCGTAAGCATGTAGCTCTTTAATTTCACGTGGTAAAATAACACCACCGCCGCCACCATAAATTTTAATATGTGGCGCCCCTTTTTCACGTAGCAAATCATACATATATTTAAAGTATTCCATATGTCCGCCTTGATATGAGGATATCGCAATGCCTTGAGCATCCTCTTGTATCGCAGCATTTACGACTTCTTCCACGGAGCGGTTATGTCCTAAATGGATTACCTCTACACCGCTTGATTGTAAAATACGTCGCATAATGTTAACCGAAGCATCATGTCCATCAAAAAGACTTGATGCTGTAACAAAACGTACGTGATTTTTTGGACGATATACTTCTACCTTTGTCATATGAAATCCCCACTTTCTCCCCTTAATCAATTACACCTTTGTGCTATGAAACATAATTCATAAAAAAATCGGTAATTGCAATGTCGCTTTATGCAATTACCGACAACCCCTTTACGGAACTTATTAGAACCCCTTTATGCCTGAAATAAACAATGTTATTTGCATTTCAATAAATTCGTCTATCGAGTGCTGACGATGGAGCGCCCATTTACGGAATGCCCAGCTTTGTCCAGAAACGACTAAGCTATTTGCTGCCATATGAATTTGCTTATCCGTCATCGTTATTTCACCTGACTGCACACAGCGTTTTAGTAATCGCTCAAAAGTACCAACCATTTCAAACTCCTTACTAAATACATAACGCTGTGCTTCTTTTGACAGTGATTTAGTTTCCTGATACATGATTGTCAGCTCATCAACCATACTATCAATTTGCAAGAAATACTCTCGAATCATTTCTTTTAATTCTTCTATAGTTCCTGCCTTAATCTCATAACTTGAAAGTCGCTCCATCGCATGGTGATAAATACTATCACATACAAGGTAAAGGACATCTTCCTTAGTACGAATATATTCATATAATGTTCCGATACTAAAGCCTGCAGCTTTTGCGATTTCTCTCGTAGTAGCACGATGGAAACCTTTTTCTCTAAATAATTTAATGGCTCCCTCTATCATTTGTTCTCGACGAATGGCGATAAGATTTTCATCTTTTACCGTTGACTGTACTTGGGGTCTTTTATCTCTTTCTGTCATACGTTATTTTGTCAACATACGAGAGATAACAAGTCGTTGAATCTCTTGTGTACCTTCATAAATTTGTGTGATTTTCGCATCACGCATGAAGCGCTCAACAGGATAATCTTTCGTATAACCATAGCCACCAAAGACTTGAACCGCCTCAGTCGTTACATTCATCGCAGTATCGCCAGCCATTAATTTTGCCATTGCAGATGCCTTACCATATGGTAGACCATTTGATTCCAACCAAGCTGCTTGGTATGTAAGCAGTCGAGATGCTTCAATTTGAGTTGCCATATCCGCTAGTTTAAAGGATACACCTTGGTTAGCAGTAATCGGTTTGCCAAATTGCACACGCTCTTTACCGTATTCAACCGCTGCATCTAATGCTCCTTGCGCAATTCCTACAGCTTGAGCCGCAATACCATTACGTCCCCCATCAAGTGTTGTCATCGCAATTTTGAAGCCTTCTCCCTCAGCCCCAAGCATGTTTTCTTTCGGAACGCGACAGTTATCAAAAATAATTTCAGTTGTAGGAGATGAACGAATTCCTAGTTTTTTCTCCTTCTTCCCTACCGAGAAACCTTCAAAGCCAGCTTCAACGATAAAAGCTGTTGTGCCATGTTTAGCTTCTGGATCTGTTACTGCAAATACAACATATGTATCTGCTACTCCACCATTGGTAATGAAAATTTTCGAGCCGTTTAAAATATAATCATCGCCATCTAGTTTTGCATATGTTCTCATGCCACCAGCATCAGAGCCTGATCCTGGCTCTGTTAAGCCATATGCACCGATATGTTTACCTTCTGCCATTGGACGAAGATATTTTTGTTTTTGTTCTTCCGTACCGAATTTAAAGATCGGCCAACCAGCAAGTGAAGTATGTGCTGATAAAGTTACCCCTGTTGAAGCACATACACGTGATAATTCCTCTACTGCAATGACATATGCAAGATAGTCAAAGCCTGCGCCACCGTATTCTTCTGGCCACGGAATACCTGTTAAACCTAGTTCCGCCATTTTATCGAAAATCGCACGGTCAAACTCTTCGTTCTCGTCACGTTCAGCTGCCGTTGGTGCTACTTCATTTATAGCAAAATCACGAATCATTTCACGTAATTGTTCATGCTCTTCTGTTAATTGAAAGTTCATTGTCCATTACCCCTTTTTTGTTAGACTCTATTCGTGCTATATTGTTGATTTCAATTTTGATAATGTATCTGCAATATTACTTCGAGAAACTGAGCAAATCTTTTGGTTACCTGAGCAGTCTTCGAGGTACCTGAGCGGTTCATTGCTTTACCTGATCAGTTTTCCGGGTTACCCGAGCGGTTTATTACTCGACCTGATCAGTTCATCAGGTTACCCGAGTTTTTTCTTTTAGCAATCGACATCATCCTTGAAAAATCAACAATGCAACAAACACCAAGCCTTATTTAAGTAAATGTTTACTAATGACTAGCTTTTGAATTTCACTTGTACCCTCGTAAATTTCTGTCACCTTTGCATCTCGGAAATAACGCTCTACGGGATAGTCTTTTGTATAGCCATAACCACCAAAAATTTGTATAGCGTCTATTGCTGTTTGCACTGCCGTACGGGAGGCAAAAAGTTTCGCCATCGACGCCTCGGCTCCGCACGATAACCCTTTTGTGCGTAAATCCGCTGCACGATAGACTAGTAATTTTGCTGATTCAATCCTCGTCGCCATATCCGCAAGCTTGAAGCCAACCCCTTGTTGCACCGCAATAGGCTTTCCAAATTGAACACGTTCTTTTGCATAGGCAGTAGCTGCCTCAAGTGCTGCTTCGGCAATGCCTAGCGCTTGTGCTGCGATTCCAATACGCCCAACATCTAAGTTGGCCATTGCAATTTTAAAGCCTTCCCCTTCCTCCCCAAGAAGGTTTGTGGCTGGTATGCGACAGTTGTCGAACGTTAGTTGAACTGTACGTGAGCCGTGTAAGCCCATTTTATGTTCATCTTTACCTATGATTAAGCCTGGTGTGCCTTTTTCAACAATAAATGCTGAAATACCACGAGTTTTTTCAGCAGGATTCGTTGCGGCAAAGACAATATAAACATCCGCTTCCCCACCGTTTGTAATAAACACTTTGGAGCCGTTGATGACATATTCATCTCCATCTCGCACCGCTTTAGATTGTAATGAGCCAGCATCAGAACCTGCGCTAGGCTCTGTTAAACAAAATGCCCCTAAATATTCTCCTGCAGCAAGCTTTGGAACATAACGTTTCTTCTGTTCATCGTTGCCGAAATAAATAATGGGGTTTGTTCCAACCGAAGTATGTACAGATAAAATAACCCCCATTACTGCACTAACCTTCGATAGTTCATTAATAGCAATTATGTACGATGTAAAATCCATCGCCGCGCCGCCTAAATCCTCAGGCGTCGTGATCCCCATTAAACCTAATTCTCCCATTTGTGCAAGGAGCTCACGTGGAAACTCTCCTGCTTCCATACGTTCTACCCACGGTTCAATTTTTTCCTGAGCAAAATTTCGAACCATGTCACGCATCATTATTTGTTCATCTGTAAATTGTAAATGCATCTATTATGTCACCCCTGTACGTTGTCCCGTAGCATTGCACTTCGTTTGAATCTTCCCATCCCCATAGGATTATTCGTAAACGTAAAAGCCTCTTCCAGATTTTTTACCTAGCCAGCCAGCTGCCACATATTTGCGAAGCAATGGACAAGGTCTATATTTACTATCACCTAAGCCCTCATGTAAAATTTCCATAATAGAAAGACATGTATCAAGTCCAATAAAGTCTGCTAATGTTAACGGCCCCATCGGATGATTCATTCCGAGCTTCATCACATCATCAATTGCTTCTTTCGATGCTACACCCTCATACAATGCGTAAATCGCTTCATTAATCATTGGTAATAAAATACGATTCGATATAAAGCCTGGGAAGTCATTTACTTCCACTGGCGTTTTCGACAATTTCACTGTCATATCTTCAACTGCCTTGTAGACTTCATCACTTGTAGCTAATCCTCTAATAATTTCTACAAGCTTCATAACAGGTACAGGATTCATAAAGTGCATACCAATTACTTGCTCTGGACGGTTTGTTACAGCTGCAATTTCTGTAATTGGTAAAGATGATGTATTCGTAGCTAAAATGGCATGTGCCGGTGCAATCTGATCAATTTGCTTAAAGATGGATTGCTTCACTTCCATGTTTTCCACTGCTGCCTCGATGATAATATCTACGTCACTAGCATCCTGTAAATCTAGTGACATACTAATACGACCTAAAATAGCCGCCTTTTCATCCTCCGTTTTACGCCCTTTTTCGACATCTCGCGTCAGGTTTTTCGTTATCACTCCTAGACCACGTTCGAAAAATTCTTGCTTCATATCGTTCAGTTTTACGTCAAAGCCAGCTTGTGCACAAACTTGTGCAATGCCAGAGCCCATTTGCCCGGCACCAATAACCATTACTTTTTGAATTCCCATCATTCGTGTCCCCCTGTTTTCGGTACTTCAATCATGATCGCATCGCCTTGCCCTCCACCTGAGCAGATAGCAGCAATTCCGATACCACCACCACGACGTTTTAATTCATGCGCAAGTGTTAAAATTATGCGTGCTCCAGATGCTCCGATTGGATGACCTAGTGCAACCGCGCCACCATTAACATTGATTTTTTCAGCATCTAAATCCGCCAGCTGTTTGCTAACAAGAGCTACTGCTGCGAATGCTTCATTAATTTCGACCAAATCAATATCGGCTAATGATTTCCCCGTCTTTTTCAGTAATTTGTTAATGACAAGCCCTGGTGTTTGTGGGAAGTTTTCTGGCTCAATAGCAATCTCTTCATGACCGATAATAATTGCAAGTGGTTCTCTGCCTTCACGAACAGCACGTTCCTCACTCATAACTATTAGCGCACATGCACCATCGTTAACGCCAGGTGCATTACCTGCTGTAATCGTTCCATCCTTGTCAAAGGCAGGCTTGAGTTTGGCAAGTACCTCCATCGACGTACCGGCTCTTGGCGCCTCATCTGTATGGACTTGAATCGGCTCTCCCTTACGTTGTGGAATTTCCACAGGCACAATTTCTTCAGCGAAATAACCTTTCTCAATTGCTGCAAGTGCACGTTCATGACTGCGAACAGACCAAGCATCCTGCTCTTCACGGCTTAACGAATATTCTTTTGCCGTTATATTACCATAGCTTCCCATATGTGGCCTTGCCTTATGAAAGGCACATGTTAAACCATCATATAGCATGCCATCCACCATTGTTGAGTCGCCCATGCGTAAGCCCGTTCGACCATTTTGTAGATAATACGGTGCATTGGACATAGACTCCATACCACCAGCGATAATAACTTCTTCGTCCCCTAATCGAATGAGCTGATCCGCTAGTGTTACTGCGCGCATCCCTGACGCGCAAACCTTGTTGATCGTTTCTGTTTTCACTGCTATTGGTAAATTTGCTTTGATCGCAGCCTGCCTTGAAGGAATTTGGCCCTGTCCCCCTTGTAAAACGGAGCCTAAAATTACTTCATCCACTTCATCAGGCGAAATACTCGCTTTCTCAAGTGCCCCTTTTATGGCGACTGCACCTAAATCACTTGCACTTAATGAGGATAGTGAACCTCCAAACTTACCGAATGCCGTTCTTGCTCCTGCTAAAATTACTGCTCTATTCAAGTAAAACACCCCTTTTGTTTTACGTTCTAGAAGAAGTATTAGAGCATCTGCGTTGACTGAACGCTCGCTCGACCTCTAGCTATGAAAAATGGGAGTTAGTATCAATTATGCCTCGGCATAATTGCGTCTGGAATCGGCTTTGTGCTTGCACAAAGCACTCCTTTTCGATTCCATGACATCCGCCGGAGGCTTTAACTTCTTTCAGCGGGTGTTTGGATACCCACTGAAAGAAGTTAGATTAACTCCCATCTCCATTTAATCTTATTCTACAAAACAATTATTTATTGTGCAATTTATATTTTTCAGATAACAAAAATATTTCTGCAATAGCCATCATTTTTCTGCGTTAGCTTCTGTATTCTTGTCTTGTTCGACAGTATCCACTGAAGCTACTACTTCTTCAACCATTACATCTGCTGCCTCTTCCACAGATTCCTCGACAGCTTTCACTTTTTCACCAAATACAGAACGCTCTAAAAGTTCTGCAACATCAAATGTACCGATTGAATCCTCAACCTCTTTTGCCTTTGTACCATCCTCAAGCATTGTTAAGCAGTACGGACAGCCAGAAGAAATAACGGATGCATCAGTTGCTAAAGCTTGCTCTGTTCGTGCTACGTTAATACGGTTGCCTACATGCTCTTCCATCCACATTAAACCGCCTCCCGCACCACAGCACATTGCCGTCTCACGGTTACGCTCCATTTCCACAAGTTTAACACCTGGGATACCACGTAATATCTCACGCGGTGCATCATAAACATCGTTATAACGGCCTAAATAACAAGAATCATGGAAAACAATTGTTTCATGAACTTCGTAATTTAACGCTAGTCGATTTTCATCAATCAATTGATTCAATAGTTCAGTATGGTGGTAGACCTCACCTTTCCAGCCGAAGTCTTGGTATTCATTTTTAAAGATATTATAAGCGTGTGGGTCAATCGTAACGATTTTCTTCACGTCATTTTTCTCAAATTCATCGATATTTGCTGTTGCCAGCTCTTGGAATAAGAACTCATTTCCTAAACGACGAGGAGTATCCCCTGAGTTTTTCTCTTTATTTCCTAAAATCGCAAACTTCACGCCTGCCTCGTTTAATAAACGACAGAAAGCTAATGCAATTTTTTGTGAGCGGTTATCAAATGCCCCCATCGAACCTACCCAGAATAAATATTCCATTTCTTCGCCTGATTTTTTCAGCTCTTTCACTGTTGGAATATGAATTGTTGGATCTAAGTCACGCCAATTTTCTTTTTCTTTACGGTTTAAGCCCCAAGGATTACCTTGACGCTCGATATTTGTCATCGCGCGTTGTGCATCAGGGTTTACTTTTCCTTCAGTCATTGTTAAGTAACGACGTAAATCAATAATTTTATCGACATGCTCGTTCATAACAGGACATTGATCTTCACAGTTACGACACGTTGTACATGCCCAAATCTCTTCTTCTGTAATGACTTCGCCGATTAAAGAAGGGCTGTAGATATCTTCAATTACTGCCCCCTCAGCGCCCGCTGCCATCGCTAGCTGATTGCCCTTTGTATTCGCAAAGAATTGATAAGGTACCCAAGGCTTTTGCTTTGTCACAACAGCACCTGTAAATGTTAAATGATCACGAAGCTTCACGATTAAATCCATCGGTGATAGCATTTTCCCTGTTCCTGATGCTGGACACATATTTGTACAGCGCCCGCACTCTACACAAGAATATAAATCTAGCATTTGTTTTTGTGTGAAGTCTTGAATACGCCCAACACCAATGGCTGGAATATCCTCTTCATCTTCAGCATTTTCTAATGCTTCAAAATCGATAGGTGTTAGAGTACCTGTACGATCTAAACGGTTCATGTACACATTAATTGGACTTACAATCAAGTGGAAGTGCTTCGATTGTGGTACGTACACTAAGAATGTCAAAAGAATTAATAAGTGCGCCCACCACATTACATAGAAAACAACAGCCGCTGCTGATGCTGGTAAGAAACTAAAAATAGCAGCAATGCCAGAAGCAACTGGCTCTGTATAAGTTAGTTCTTCACCATGCCAAATGATGCCCATACCATTTGCAAGTAATGTAGATACCATTAACCCGCCAATGAAAATTAAGACAAGACCATTTTTCCAGCCTCGTTTTAAACGAACTAGCTTTTCTATATAGCGTCGATAAAATGCCCAGACAACCGCCACTAAAATCATTAATACTACGAGTTCTTGGAAGAATGTAAACACACTGTAGAAAATACCAAGCGGCAAATGAGAACCAGGTGCTAACCCCTTCCAAATTAAATCAATGGCCCCTAACTGTACCATCAAAAATCCATAGAAGAACATGACGTGAATTAAACCACTCTTTGGATCCTTTAATAGTTTGTTTTGGCCAAGTACATTAACCATAAGATAACGAACTCGTTCTTTAACACTTTCATCAAACTCAACCTTTTTCCCCAATTGTACAAACTTATAGCGTGTTTTTAACAGATAGAAGAACAATCCTACTGCATAAAGCACAACCACGACTGTTAGAACAATGTTTGCAATTACTAATGGACTCATGGTTGGTCCCCCCTTTAGTTTGTCGTAAGTTTCTCTCTTTGTGATAAATTTGCTAGCTCATACGTAAATGTACGTCATTCTATCATTATATTCCTATTCTAATAAATGAGTGAGCATTCAGTCAACATAAAACGGAAATATTTCTGATAATTTTATATTCTTACATTTTACAAGAAAAAAAGCCACCCTGAATTTTTAATGATGGCTACTAACCACTAAAGAGATTTATTCATTTATATTATAAATCTTTCTTTTAGTTGTATATAAATACTAAAAAAGCCGATTCGCATCATATTTTTTTGATGACAAATCGACTTTTTTAGTGCGGTAAATTTCAAATTAGCTATTTCGTTTTAAAACTAATATGTTTAGCAAAACGTGGGGTTGATTTCCGTTCCGACTGGGCGCTTTGCCGCTGACGCTTCGCTTTCGCGCAGAGCAGAGCTTCCTGGGGGCGTCGGGGCAACACGATGTTGGTCACGAAGGCGTTATCACAGGACGTGATGCTCTTAGCCTTCGTTCCCCTGTCGCTAATCCCCAAGGAGTCGCCCAGTCTCCACTCCAATCAACCTATATCAAATGTCATCCACAACTTTAGGTAATGTGCGTAATTTGATCAAGCTATTTTTTAAAAACATTGCCGCTTCGAATATATTCGATATCCGCTACATTCAATCGGAAATTAACAACACGTGCAACCGCAAATAAATAATCAGATAAACGATTTAAATATTTTTGTACAATTGTCGGTACATCTTCGATTTCCTTCATAAGCGTTACCATTTGACGCTCTGCTCGGCGTGCTACTGTGCGAGCTATGTGTAAAGTTGCAGCTGCCGGAGCACCTCCTGGCAGAATAAAGCGCTGCAACGGAGGTGCCTCTTCTGACAATGCATCAATACGCGATTCCAGCACTTCAATTGGCTTCTCTGTTAGCTTATAATGTCGCTCTTTCATGACATTCGCAAGGTCGCCACCTGCATCAAAAAGCTCATGCTGAATCGTTTCTAAATCAATTAAAATATCCTTAAATAACTCACGATCTAATTCACTAACAGCTTTACCAATAAAAGAGTTTAATTCATCGATTGCCCCATATGTCTCTACGCGTAAGCTATCTTTATCAACACGTCCTCCGATAAGACTTGTTTTACCTGTATCGCCTGTTTTTGTATAAAGCTTCATTTCTCTCATCTCCTAGAATTCATTTTTAGCAATTCGCCATGACATGTAGCTGTCGCTACAAAAAACTATCTGCTGAATGAAGATAATTCTTAATTGCCTGCACAGTTGTTTCAAAAACACCTTTACCGATAATTTTGCCTACATCCGTAATGGGTCCACCGTACAGCATTTCCTCCCCTTTTTGTGTCGCTGCAATCAATAAACTATCTGTTGCTGTACCTGTTGCAATTGTACCACTAAGGTCATCACGAATATTTTCTGATTGCAATGCCTTTGTTTTCGCCTCATTCGCTGTCATCATTGCTTGGAAAAACGCTTCTTCAGATAAACAGCCATTAACGATGACCCATGTATTAATAGTACCAATATATGGTTCACCTTGTCTTTCATGTGCGCGAGACACATCCACAGCATTGCCAACTCCAGCCGTCACAGCTACTAAGACGCTGCCAAAAGAAGCTTGAAATTCATTAATAGCAACAAGATTTGTTGGGACAGCTGTTAACATGACGACGGTACTCGTTGATGAAAAATGCTCATTTAGTAAAAATTCAGCGACCTCTCTCTTTACATCACTAATGACATAATCTATTGGTACAGAGCGATTTAACAGACAATCATACCAACCGATACCCGGATTATGAACAGCTGAGGACACTGTTTTCAACGGAAACTCTGATTGAAGCTTAATGTAATGATCTGTAACAGTGAAATTTTCCTTTTTAATGACAGCACGCTGCTGATGTTCAACTGAAGCTGGCATCATTGTAATTTGAGGCTTTGGAATTTCTGGATGTGCATAAGTTGTCACTCGGGCATGATAGACCTCTTCGATTTGTGAAGCAATTAATACTTCATGTGGCGCTCCAAATGCCCGCATCCGTCCTTCCTCCATTAATAATAATTCATCACAATAGAGGGCAGCTAAATTCATATCATGTAGTACCATAATCACGGTCAAACCATGTTCTATTGCTTCCTTTCGCACCATATCTAAAATTTGTCGTTGATGCGCAATATCTAGATGGTTCGTTGGCTCATCTAGCAGCAATATTTCTGCTGTTTGTGCAAGAGCTTGCGCGACAAAAACTCTTTGCTGTTCACCGCCCGACAAAAATTCCATCGGTGTCTGTTCATAGCGTTTCACACCTGTTTGCATCATTGCATGTTGGACCGCTTGTTCATCGCGATCAGTCCAGCTTGAAAAGAAGCCTGTTTGATGAGGATAACGTCCAAGTGATACTGCCTCCCGCACACTGTTTGAAAAGGCATTAGCATGTAATTGTGGTAGCACTGCCATTTTCTTCGCTAATGCACGGGCATTGTAAGAGCTTATAGTATGACCATCTATTAATATAGTGCCTGCGGTTGCCGGTAGTATGCCACTTATTACTTTTAACAGTGTGGATTTCCCGCTACCATTCGGCCCTAAAATCCCTAGTATTTTGCCTTTTTCAACGGAAAAACTTATATCATGGACAATCGGTACGTCTTCATAGCCGCCGGAAAGATGTTCAACAACAATCATGCCCGTACCCCCTTGCTTCTACGTTGTTTATAAAAAATATAGGAAAAAACGGGCGCCCCAATAAATGCAGTAATGACACCAATCGGTAGCTCTCTTGGTGTAATAATCGTTCTTGCTACTAAATCACAAATAATCAGCAAAGTTGCCCCATTTAAAAACGATAATGGCAATAAATGACGATGATCGGAACCCCAAACCATTCTCGTCATATGAGGAACAACTAAACCCACGAAACCAATTGTTCCAGAAACAGCTACCGCTGCTCCTGTCAACATAGATCCACCTACTAAAATAATATATTTACTGCGTTTAACATTGACACCTAAATGCTTCGCACGTTCTTCACCATATAACAAAACATTTAACTCGCGTCTTTGCGTCCAAAGCATTATTGAGCCAATTATGACAAACGGAATAATCATCTGAACATATGGCCAACCACGCATAGATACTGAGCCTAGCAGCCACCCGATAACTTGGCGTAGCTCCTCACCAGATAATGCAATCATTAATGAAATCAAGGAACCTAAAAATGAACTAAAGATAACCCCTGTTAAAATAAGCGTTTCCATTTTTAGCGAGCGATCTACTATTCTAGCAAAGCCCATGACAGCTACCATCGTTAATATGGCACCTATCATACTAAAGATTGGCAATGTAAAATGGCCTACTACAGGTATTGATAAACTAAAAAAAATCGTCATAACTGCGCCAACGGATGCACCAGAGGAAACCCCTAACGTATAAGGGTCAGCCAACGGGTTTTTTAATAAGCCTTGAAAAGCTGCCCCTGCAATGGCAAGTGACGCCCCTACAAGCCCTGCCAACAGGACTCGAGGTAATCGAATTTTCCATAAAATATTGGCAGCTGTTTCATCAGCCGCTTTATTCCACAATACTTCTAGTGGAATATGAACCGAGCCTATCGCCACACCACACCAGATGCTAATGATTAGAAGCGTAATTGCTGTTACATAGGCTACAATTGTTTTACTCATTTAAATGCCTCAGGGTAGACAGCCTTTGCTAATTCCTCAAGACCATCTGCTAAACGAGGACCTTGACGACTTGTCGTATTTTCATCGACTTGTACAATGGCTTTATTTTTCACGGCAGAGATTGTCTCAAAGCCTGGACGTTGCGGTATTTTTGTTAAAATATCAGGTACATAATTATAGGCGACAACAATGACATCTGGATTTTTTGCGATAATTTGTTCAGCATCAATTTCATACCAGTTGTTTGAATCTGCTGCTACATTTTCGGCATGAATCATTTGAAGCATTTCATTCATAAATGTACCTTTACCAGCTGTATAAATTTGTGGCTCATCAGAAGATTCTACAAAGACTTTCTTTGGCTCAACACCCTCAAGTTTTGTTTCAACTTCTTTCACTTTTGCCTTCATATTTGCGACTATTTTTTTAGCCTCTTCTAGTTTTCCTGTTGCACGACCAAGCTGTTCAATCGTTGTGTAAGTTTCATTAAAGTTTTTTGCATCCGCTACTACAAATACTTTCACACCTGCAGCCTCAAGCTGTTCAATTGCTCCTTTTGAATAGCTCATACCCGATGCATGCGCAAGAACAATATCTGGCGATAAAGCAACAATTTGTTCAATATTATAATCTATGCCGCCAACCTTTTCTTTTTTAGTAGCCTCTACTGGATAATCGTCATTATCTGTTACACCCACTATTTCATCATTTAAGCCAAGACCAAATAAAATTTCAGTGTTACTTGGAATGAGAGAGACTATTTTTTCAGGAGGTGCTTCTAGCGTAATATCTTTGCCAGTAGCATCCGTTAACGTCATTGGGAATGTTGCTTGATCTACTTTCGTTGCCTCTTGTTGTTCAGTAGATGAGGGCTTTTCTTTTGTTGCCTCTTTTGTATTACATGCAGCAAGCAAGCCAATTGCCAAAAATGCTGATAATCCTATTTTCCAAATTTTCTTCATGTGAATAAATCCCCCTTAGTCCTGTGCATATAGTTTTTAACGACTTGTTTTTCTGATTGATCGATACTTTTCAGATTTTCATCTGCTAATGTTGTGGTTTATTGCTCAATGTTGCAGGTTTATCACAAACATTTTGAGTTTATCACCTAACTATGTAGATTTATCGCCCAACATTTTGAGTTTATCACCCAACTTTGTCGATTTATCACCTAACATTGTGAGTTTATCGCCCATTTTTTAAATATATCGACATTCATCTTCCAAAACAAATACCCCTCATCAGAAAACAATGAGGGGGTCAAATTTGCACAAAAAAATCCATGACAAAATCCACCATCCTATCCTCGTAGGCTACAACGTGTTTTCTATAAAGGCAGGTCTCCTGGCTCGTGCTACATACGCTTTTTCAAGCCTTCCCGAAATTTTCAGTGGCGCAGATTGAAAAAACTCACACATACAGTGGCGGGACCGCATCGGAATTACACCGATTTCCCTTTTCACTTTACTTAAGTAAAGAACCTTTATAATTTTCAGTTGATTTTATTATACATGAAAATTAAAGAAGTCGCCTCCATTCGAGACGACCCCCAATTAAATCCATTATGCGCCAAAGAAGTTACACTATATCCGAAAAATACTGTACCGTTTTCATTGGTGCACCCAATTCACGCAATGACCATGTGTTCTCTAAATAAATATCTGCTAGTTTCTCATATTTGCCACCGAATTTTTGAGCCCATTCGACCGCTACCACACTTTCATATAAATGCGCCATTTTCTCTGCGACCTTTTTTGCCTCAAACGTTTTCGTAGCATCATCTAAACGGCTAAATGTTTGCAACGTTGAATCTAGTTTTGCTAATTGATCCACTACAATTTCGACTAATGGACTGTCAGCTAATTTTTCTAAACGTTCCTCCATGACACGGACAAACATTTCGTGCACATGAAACTTTTCAACTAAACGAATAAGCTCTAAGGCTAAAATATTCGCAGTCCCCTCCCACACAGTAAGTACCTGTGCATCTCGTAATAACCGAGGTGTAACAAAATCTTCAATATAGCCGTTTCCGCCATGTAATTCAATGGCTTCACTAGCATAATGTACAGCTTGCTCCGCCGTTTCTTTTTTCATGATCGCAATATACAAACGATTCAAAATGATGTCCTCTTTTTTGCCCTGCCCGCTCGTTACTTTATCGTACAGCTGAATAACATCAAAAACCGTAGCAACTTCTACATGAAGCTTGGCAGCGAATTTCCCTAGCGTATCTTGAATCATAGGATATTGTGTTAAAGGTTTACCAAACGCATGACGATTTGTTACATAGTGCTTCGCCTCTAAATATCCGCGGCGCATAATGCCGATAGAAGCAACTGCATTGCAAATTCTTGATAAATTAAGCGCCTCGAGCATGTAGTAAATCCCTTTATCAGGGTCACCTACAACATAGGCTAGCGCACCATCAAATTCTACTTCACCAGAAGGTACTGCTCTAACACCAAGTTTATCTTTTAAACGCCGAATTCGAAGGTTATTCACAGTGCCATCCTCATTTCGCCATGGAACAGCAAACAATGTTAAGCCCTTTGAGCCTGCCTTAGCCCCTTCCATGCGAGCCAATACCATAGTTACGCCACACATTCCTGCGTTAGATGCAAAATATTTCTCCCCATATAAACGATACTGATTGCCTTCCTGTCTTGCTTCTACAACATTCGCACCAACATCAGAGCCACCTTGACGCTCCGTTAAAAATGTAGCCCCTTCATATAGCTCCGTCTCTCCTGTTGCACAAACATGTGGTAAAAAGCGCTCCTTCACCTCATCACTCGCGTAATGATCCAGTAAATACGCCGTTGCCATCGTTAACGTAACCGGACAATAAAAACCTGGTTCGGCATGTGATAGTATATAACCTTGAGCAAAGCTATACACATAATTGCCCTTTCTACCTAGTTGCGGAATATTCTTATGCACATAGCCCACAATGCCGGTATTGTACGTCTCTTCAATTGTTTTTTTATACCCTTCATTGACCCAAACCTTTGACACTTCTTCCCCATAGGCATTATACCTTTGTAATCGAGGTTCGCCCTCTCTATCCGTATGCTTGGCCCTCACATCAATATCTCCTGCACAAAGCTCACCGAAATCTGTTAGCTCACGTGTTGCATATTCCACAAACTCTTTATCTAGCATCATTTCTAAAACTTTTTGAAGTGTATCATTATCTTTAAAAAAGTTTGTTGTTTTCATTTCTTCCCGCTGTAAAACCTTCATGCTATTTCACCTCTTGCCCCTTCAAGGTTTGTTTTAGTATTTTGCCCGATGCATTTCGTGGTAGCGCTTCCACACGTTCAAAGATGCGTGGAATTTTATATTTAGCAAGATGCTCCTCCAAATGAGCTTTAAGTTCGATCTCGTCAATTTCTGTTTTAGCGGCATAAACGGCCTTCACCGTTTCTCCCCATTCCGGATGTGGCACACCTATTACAGCAACTTCAAATATCCCCTCATAGCTCAACATACTATCTTCAATTTCTTTCGGGTAAATATTCACACCGCCTGACAAAATGACATCCTTTTTACGATCGACAATCCAAATATAACCGTCCTCATCTATACGAGCTAAATCACCCGTCTTCAGCCAGCCATCTATAAATGCAGCCTTTGTTGCGATATCATCTTTGTAATAGCCCAGCATATTGCCCTCACCGAATAACACAATTTCTCCTACTTCACCAACACTGACTTCTTCACCATTGTCGTTGATAATACGTAACTCCGCTCCAAGTGGTGCACGTCGACCAATGCTCCCCGCCTTCCTTGCATGCTCTTTGCCAAACAATAACGAACCGCTTGGGCCCGCCTCTGTTAAGCCATAGACACACGTCACATTATCCGTTCGGAAAGCTTTTTGGATAGCGTGGATTTCTTTTTGTGATAACGGTGCGCCACCATAAATCCACCATTTCATCGATGATAAATCAGCTGTTTGCAATCTTGGCAGTTGAGCAGTTAACAAATAAGCGACAGGTGCGCCAAAGAAATGTGTTGTTCTTTCTTGCTCGATTGCATCAATCAACAAATCTGGTGTAAATGTTGGCGTTAACACATTTGTTGAGCCTATAAGCATTCCCGCCATTAAAAACAAATGTAATGGAGCTGAATGCGTCAACGGCATCATAAGAAGGATTCGGCTTTCTGGCTTTACTTCCATTTCCACTGCAATCATTTGCGCTACAGTTAAAATATTGCGATAGCTAAACAATACCCCCTTTGGTTTCCCCGTTGTGCCTGATGTATATAAAATCGTTGAAACATCATCCTCATTCAACTGGCAGTCAATTGTTTGATTGCTTGCCTGTTGAATAAGTGTTTCATAGCTTAGCCAACCAGCCTGCTCTTGACCTGTTTTGATTTTTAAAGGGACTACCTTGATGTTGTCAACTGCTGCAAAAATTGCCTCATGTACTAGAATAGCCTTAGCATCAGCATGCTGTGCTACGTACTCAACCTCTTGCAGTGTAAATTTCGCATTTACTGGAACGACAATAGCTCCAATACGCTGAATAGCAAAATAACTAACAACAAACTCGATAACATTAGGCATAAAAAGGATAACTTTATCGCCTTGCCACACACCTTGTTCTAATAAGACATGACTAAGACGTGTCACCTGCTCATCTAAATCACGATAAGTCATTCGACTGCCCTGACAAACAACTGCTTCACTCATAGGGTATTTTCGCGCATTACGTGCCAACAAATTCGAACTATTCATCGTGCATCTCTCCCTTAAAAGTCGCTAATTTTTCTATAAAAATGCCTTGTAATTGCTGTAACTCGTTTTTCATCTGTGTAAGCTCTGCTATCTTACTATCAATCTCTTGAATTTTTTGCTCTCCATATTCGACCGTACGCTCCAACTGCTGTACGCCTGTGCGATCAAGATCAAACAGCAATACCATCTCCTTAATCTCCTCAAGTGAAAAACCGTAACGCTTCCCTCGGAAAATAAGTTTAAGCTTCGCTAATTCTTTTTTTGAAAAGGTTCGCTGATTAGTAGATGATCGATTAGGATTAAGTAGCCCTAGCTCCTCATAATATCTAATTGTCCGTGTTGAAACATTAAACTGCTTAGCCACTTCTTTAATCGTCTTCAACAGCATCCCCCTCTCCCATTTTCCATTAGTATAGCATTGACGTTAGCGTAAACCGCAACGAGATTTATGAATTTTATAGAAAATAATAGTTTTAATGAGAGAAATTGATTCGGTCAGGGATTTCACCTGGCACTTCGACAACTCTTTCCGTCGCTTCGGCGGATCTATCCATCCAGTTCTTGATATTGTGTAAAATTCTATTAAAAGTTTTTCAATCCTGAGTTTAGTTTTGTCAAATTGTCCAGCTTATGTTGGAAATCGCCGCTAAAAGTGTGAGTTGCGCCGCTAACTAAGCGAGGATCGCCGCTAAAACCTGATAATCCGCCGCTAACCAAGCTACGAACGCCGCTAAAACTAGAAATTCCGCCGCTAAGAACCTGACTTTAGTCAAATTGCTTCGGATTCTATCTGCGATTCAACACCTTTAGCTATCAAATCCATTTCCACACAAAAAACCCCCGGCACATGTCGTGCCGGGGGCAAAATAGACTATTATTACATTTTTTCCGGTGCAGATACGCCGATTAAGCGTAATGCGTTGGCAATTGTTGTACGTACAGCAGTAATAAGGGCTAAACGAGCTTCTGTTAGCTCTTTATTTGAAGCATCTAACACTTTTTCAGCGTTATAAAAGCTGTGGAATGCAGCCGCTGTTTCTTGAATATAGTTGGCAATACGGTGTGGTGTACGGTGCTTCGCAGCTTCTGCTACCACTTTCGGGAAGTCGCCTACTTTTTTCAATAAATCAATTTCTTTTTCCGCAGTTAACAGCGTTAAATGATCTGTTGTTGCAGCAAAGCCTTGCTCATTTGCTGAGCGTAAAATCGATGAAATACGTGCATGCGCATATTGTGCATAATACACTGGGTTTTCATTTGATTGAGATACGGCAAGGTCAAGGTCAAAGTCCATATGAGAATCGCCCGCAGTTTTCACGAAGAAATAACGAACTGCATCTAAACCAACTTCTTCTACTAGCTCACGCATTGTCACAGCGTTCCCTGTACGTTTAGACATTTTGAATTTCTCACCGTTTTTATAAAGCTGAACCATTTGGATGATTTCTACTTCAAGCGTATCACGGTCGTAACCTAGTGCCTGAATAGCAGCCTTCATACGTGGGATATAGCCGTGATGGTCAGCTCCCCAAATATTAATTAATTTATCGAAGCCACGTACAATTTTGTCCTCATGGTACGCGATATCTGGAGTCAGATATGTGAAAGAACCATCATTTTTAATTAACACGCGGTCTTTATCGTCACCAAATGTTGTTGAACGGAACCAAGTTGCACCGTCTTCTTCAAATACATGACCATTCGCTTTCAGTTTATCTAACGCTACTTCGATTTTGCCGTTTTCATATAGTGAAGTTTCTGAGTACCACACGTTAAAGTTTACACGGAAGTTAGCAAGGTCTGTTTTTAACTTGTCTAATTCTAACGCTAAACCATGTTGACGGAAGAATGCAAAACGTTCTTCATCAGTTTTAGATAAAATTGCATCACCATGCTCGCTTGCTAGTTTACCAGCGATTTCAATAATATCTTGACCGTGGTAGCCGTCCTCTGGCATCTCAGCATCCATTCCTAAAGCTTGCTTATAACGCGCTTCCAGTGAATACGCTAAGTTATTGATTTGGTTACCCGCATCGTTAATGTAGTACTCACGAGAGACATCGTAACCAGCCATATCTAGCACATTACATAATGAATCCCCTACAGAAGCTCCACGCGCATGTCCTAAATGAAGATCACCTGTTGGATTTGCAGATACGAATTCAACTTGAACTTTTTCTCCTGCGCCAGCATTAGAACGGCCGTAATCAGTACCTTGCTCAAGTACTGCTTTTACTACACCTGTTAGGAAATCTTTACGCACTGTAATATTCATGAAGCCAGGGCCAGCAATATCGATTTTCTCAATATCTGTACCTGCTGTGTCAAGATTTTCTAAAATAGCTTCTGCAATCGCACGAGGTGGTTTTTTTGCTAATTTTGTTAATTGCATAGCAATATTTGTTGCGTAGTCCCCATTTGCTTTATCCTTCGGTGTTTCAAGGTGAATATTTAACTCTGTGCCAGCTTCGACTAAGCTTGCTTTTTCAACAGCCTGCGCAATTGCCGCTTTAATGGCTTGTTGTACTTGTTCTACTGCGTTCATCATTGTACCTCCGTAAATGTAATGTCTAATGTATAATTGCCAACGGATTGTCCACCGATTAGTAAATCGTACTGTACATGGAAATCTCCGCTTACTGATTGCTTTGTAAACGTCATTTCTTTCGTGTCTATGACGAGTGGCATTGAACCGAATTCACTTTCATAATGACCTATTTGTTGCTCCATTACGTTAAGTGGTAGACGCATTTTTAATGCTCCATTACGCATAATTAATGCCTGTTCATCGCCTAGCTTCATAGTTGTGCGGATAGTTTTATCCTCCTGCACCTCTTCATATTTCAAATAGATGCTTCCTGCTTTTTCAAGTAGCTGCCCTGTCAGCCACATTTCATAGCCTTCAGACTCCCCATCAATCGGGCGAATCGTAGAAATGAGCTTAATGTTCACCTGCGATCTTGCTTCGTTCGCCATTATGGACGCTCCCTTTTATTGTTTTTACTATAACCTTTTTATTATAGGATGAATACTCATAATTTTTCAAGATAGAAGTAAGGATTCTGTCCGATGTAGCAGTAATTTGTTCATTATTTAACGATTGACACAATTTGCCTGTAAATCTACAGTTATATTAAATAGTTCGAAAATTCAAAACGAAGTGAGGGGTGCTATTTGTTAACACTTGAACAAATTCATGCTGCTAAACGAAGAATTTCATCTTATATTTATGAAACACCTATTATTCGATTAAATGGGCTCGATCATCTTTTAGGTTGTCATGTCTACATAAAAGCCGAGAATATGCAAAAAACAAACTCCTTTAAGCTTCGAGGGGCTCTCAATAAAATGCTTGCGATGCCGTTCGAGCAATTAGAACAAGGCGTAGTTGCTGCGTCCTCAGGTAATCATGGCAAAGGTGTGGCCTATGCTGCCAAACTGTTAAATAGTAAGGCAACAATTGTTCTACCGGATTCAGCTCCTAGCGTTAAGGTTGATGGAATACGTGCCTTAGGTGCAGAAGTTGTCCAATGTAAGCTTGCAGAACGACATGTAGTAACAGAAAAGCTTAGTCGTGATTATGGCTATTTCAACATTCATCCTTATGATGATTACGATATTATGGCAGGACAAGGAACAGCAGGTTTGGAAATAGTAGCACAGCTCCCTGATGTCGATACTATAGTTGTTCCAATGGGTGGCGGTGGATTAATTAGTGGTATGGCAACTGCTGTCAAATCCATTGCCCCTCATATCAACATTATTGGCGTGGAGCCTGCTGTTGTTTCGCGTTATAGCAAAAGCTTAGAAGCTGGTGAAAGATTGCTGTTACCGGAACAAAAATCTTTGGCAGATGCTCTACGAACTTTACAGCCTGGAGAAAGGAATTTTCCAATTGTTCAACAGCTTGTTGATAAGGTAGTAAGTGTCGATGAGGCTTTGATCCAACGTGGGATGAAAACCTTACTCTCCGAGGGTAAAATCATTGCAGAACCTTCCTCTTCTATCGGAATAGGCGCTGCCCTACAAGGATCTTTACCTATTCGTAAAAACGAAAAAGTGTGCTTCCTTATTTCCGGGGGTAATGTTGGCTTAGAGACTTTGATTTAAAGAGCCTAGCCAAAAAAGGCATCCACTCAAATGAATGAGTAGATGCCTTTTTAACATGTAGCGTTTAAACGAAACTTTCAGGATTTTTTAAATTCATAACAGCCTTTTTAGGAAATAAAGCTCTCCAGAAATAAATGGCAAGGCCAATTAACACTAGACAATGAAAGACATAAATAGAGACAGAAAGAACATTCGGCTCACTATCGGTCAAGAATGCAATAAAATCATGCATAGCGTGCCAGACAATCGGGAATATAATACTTTTTGTCTTTGCAACAATCTCTGCACAAACTAACCCAAAGAGGAATGCAAAAGTTATTTGTAGTAATGTCATTAATAAATCAGCACCGGAAAGTACATTTGCAAGATGTCCGATACCAAACAAAATTGAGGAGCCTATAATAGCGACTTTAAGCCCTTTCGCTGATAAATATTTGAAAATTAGGCCTCGGAAAATAAACTCTTCACAAAGACCAACGGCAATAACAAATAGAAGCAAAATAAGTATGTATTGCGCAGAAAAACCATCTTGATCTGTAATACCATTAAAGAAAGCAACCAGCTCAAAAATAACGATAACAACCATCCACGCCTCTGCTTTAAACCTTCTTAATCCAAAATCACGGTAAGAGAATTTACTTTTTTTCATGATCCAAAGAGTAACTAGAACACCAACTGCAAAGGCAATAAATTGAATCAAACGTATAGAGCTTAAATTACTTATATTTTTGATTGATATAATTGTCCCAGCTATAGCAGGAAAAACAATTACAAGCAAAGTAAATAGTATCGATAAAAGAATAGGTGAATTTTTCATTTTCATTTATTTTCTCCATTCAATAATTTTTGTTTAACACCTTCAAATACGTCTTTTAGAATATCTTCAATTTCTGAGCTATCTAAATCGCAAGTATTCGTTGCACACATTGTCGCAATACCATGCGTAGTTAACCATGTATCTATAAAAAGAGATCTTGCGGAGGTTTGCGTTAATCCTGTTAATTTTGAAATTATTGCGATAATTCCTTGATTTTCTACGTCATTGATTAAATCTGAAAAGCTCGAGATTTTATATTTATTAGATAAGAATAATAGCTCAAATAGCTTTTTTTCTTCGCGAGCAAAGTTAATATAAGCCAAACCCATCCCTAAAAAAGAATTTTCTTGCAAGCCTTGAAACATTCTTTCGTTATAAAGATTGCCGGCCCTTTCATAAATGGCAAACTTCAAATCGTCCATGCTCGAGAACAATCGAAAAATAGGCTTTGTCGAACAGCCTAACTCTTTTGCTAAATCTCTTGCATTCACACTTTCAATCCCACTCTTCCTAGCCATTTCAAAAGCACAATCCATTAAAACTTCCTCTGTAAACCGCTCTTTTGGTGCCAAAAAAATTTACCTCCTTTCAATAGGTAACGTTTGTTACCTATAATGTAACAGTATTTTCTTATCAATGTCAATCAGGAATTCAAGAAATATTCCGAATAAATAAAAAGGCACACTTTATCATGAGCCATGTTAATGGAGGTCCTTGAAAAAGCAAGTGGGGCTAAAAGTGTATTCATTACGCCGCCCCACTTTTAGCCCCACATTTTTTCTTTTAGTCGATTGTTAAATTTAGCCAATCAGAAATTATTTCTGCACTTCCTGGTGTAAACATAAAAATGGAGAATGAAATGCATAACAATCCTACAAACACAAATCCAATTTTCTTAATGAACAAAGATTGCTTTTTCATAAATAGTCCTTTAACTATCAAAAACAACCCTACAAATAAGATTAAGAAATACCAAACTCCCATTCGTTCACCCCTTTTATAAAAAGACGTTAAGGCTTACAGAAAGTTCATCATAAATCCTTCGAAATAACCTCATTATTGCTTTGTTGTTTAAGTTGATCGATTCTCTTTTTTCCCCATTCATACATCATCTCAACGATTGGTAATAACGTCATCCCTAATTCAGTCATAGAATATTCGACTTTCGGAGGAACTTCCGGAAACACTTCACGATGAACAATCCCATCCTCCATCAGTTCACGTAATTGGTTTGATAATATCTTATGAGATATTTTCGGAAAAAGTCTTTGAAGCTCACTGAAGCGATGCGGTCCTTCTACACCTAAATGCCACAAAATAACAACTTTCCATTTCCCACTAATAATGGATAAGGTAAGTTCTTTTTCACAATGGTAATCATTATTTACTATTCTCTCTTTTATTTCTTCTCTTAATTTATCTGACATAGAGCTAACTCCCTTTTCATATAAGTAACTTTTAGTAACCTCCGCACCAAAAAGTGCACTCTTCACAATGTATAAAACCGTAGTAAAATGAGGATAGTCTTAAAGACAAATGTTAATCTATTTTTTCGTCTAAATAAAATGATCTCAACCGAAGGAGCGAAAAACATGCAAACAATCGCAGGAAAAGTGGCGTTAATTACAGGAGCTGGGCGTGGAATCGGACGTGCAACAGCAGTAGCTTTTGCACAAGAAGGTATTCACGTAGGTCTTGTTGGACGTACGCTTGAAAATTTACAACAAGTAGCAGAGGAACTTAAACAGTATGACGTGAAAGTAGCCATCGCTGCGGCAAATGTAGCGGATTTAGACTCTATTACTACAGCCGTTGAATCTATCCGCGGCGAGCTTGGCGCTATCGATATTTTAGTAAACAATGCCGGCATTTCAAAATTCGGTAACTTCATGGACTTAACTCCTGAAGAATGGACAAATATTATCGATGTTAACGTAAAAGGTGTGTACTACACGACACGTGCTGTATTACCGGAGATGATCGAGCGCAACACAGGCGACATCATTAATATCTCATCAACAGCTGGTCAAAAAGGAGCACCAATCACAAGCGCATACTCGGCTTCAAAAGCTGCCGTTATTGGCCTAAGCGAATCATTAATGCTTGAAGTACGTAAGAAAAATATTCGCGTGACAACATTAACGCCAAGTACAGTTGCAACAGATATGGCTGTTGAACTAAACTTAACAGACGGCAATCCAGAAAAAGTGATGCAAGCAGAAGATTTAGCAGATTTAATGGTTGCACAACTAAAACTTCATCCACGTGTTGTCTTAAAACACGCTGGACTTTGGTCGACAAACCCTTAATAGAACTATTCGAAGTATCAAAGCGCTATCCGATGTATGTTGGATGGCGTCTTTCTTTTTCAGATTATAAATGAAAAATGGGGCTAGCTTAAAGCTAAACCCCATTCCAAAATCATTTCTCTTAGCAATTTAGAAGCTGTATTTGCGACTGGCGTTGCACTTTCGTCGCAGAATGCATTGCTTTATTTAGTGTTTCTGGCGTTATTTAATCCAGCCCAAAATCATTTCTCTTAGCAATTTTGAAGCTGTATTTGCTGTCATTTCGGATGAGTCGTAGATTGGTGCTACTTCCACTAGGTCAAAGCCCACTACATTGACGTTACTTGCTGCAATCGCATGGATGGACGCTAGTAATTCTTTTGCAGTAATGCCTCCGCAATCTACTGTTCCTGTACCTGGTGCATGTGCTGGATCAAGTACATCTATATCAATCGTAACGTAAACATTACGTCCCGCTAAAGATGGTAATACTTCTTTTAATGGCTCTAGCACTTCAAATTTTGAAATATGCATACCATTTTCCTTTGCCCATTCGAATTCTTCCTTCATACCTGAACGAATACCAAAAGAATAGACATTTTTTGGTCCGATATGTTCGGCAATTTTACGAATAGGCGTTGAGTGAGAAAGTGGCTCCCCTTCATATTCTATACGTAAGTCTGTATGTGCATCGAAGTGGATAATTGCTAGATCATCATATTTAGCTGACACAGCTTTCATAACAGGCCATGATACTAAATGTTCGCCACCCATACCTACAGGAATTTTGTCATCAGCTAAAAGCTTCTCGATATACTTTTCAATTTCATCTAATGAGCGCTGTGCATTACCGAATGGTAGCGGTATATCACCCGCATCAAAATATTTCACTTCTTCTAGCTCACGGTCTAAGTATGGGCTATATTCTTCTAGCCCAATAGATACTTCACGAATACGCTGGGGACCAAAACGTGAGCCCGGACGATAACTAACTGTCCAGTCCATTGGCATACCATAAATGACCGCCTGAGCATCCTCGTATGTAGGATGACTTTTTATAAAAACATTCCCTGAATAAGCTTCATCAAATCTCATGAGTAGACCTCCACTTTTAGAAATTAATTCTATTCTATTTATTTTCATCAGTTCATCACTGCGTAGATTTCCGTTCCGACTGAAGGCGTACAGCCTTCACTCCAATCTGAAATCTGTATTTAATAACTTTCGATAATGAACCTTTTACGATTACTCTATAAAGGGCTTACAGGAATGTAATGAAACCTCTACCCCCATATCCTCGTATACATTATTGGAACGTCTAGCAAAATTCGATTAAAATCTACAAGGTGGCATGCTTTTGTCGAATGCTAGCATTTCAAACAGTACAAAAAAAGTATAGATGTTTTTGAATAAAGTGCAATAGTTTTTACCAATAATTTCGATTAAATATGAATGTTCAAACACATACTATACGCAAGTGTGAGAAAACGAGGTGAAGACGGATGAAGAGAAAAAGCTTTCAACGTAAGCAAAAACGTGCGAAGCGTACACGTAAGGCACTAACCCTTTTTGTCGCCTTTACATCTGCCATTGTAGTAGCATTTATAGCTTTACGCGTCTATGTTCAAATAGCTGGTGCCCCACCTTTAACCGTACCGAAAGCCTCTATTTTCTTAGATGAAAATGAGAACCAGATTGGGGATCACTTTACAAATGAACGACGATATTGGGTTAGCTCTGATGAGATGTCCCCCTATTTACTGAAAGCAGTGGTCGCCGTTGAGGATAAAGATTTTTATAAGCATGGCGGTTTTGATCTTTCTCGTATCGCCGGTGCAGTTTTAATTGATATTAAGGCTGGTGGAAAGGTTCAAGGAGCCAGTACAATTACCCAACAATATGCTCGAAATCTATATCTTTCACATGAAAAGTCTTGGACACGAAAATTAAATGAAGCACTATATGCTTATAGATTAGAAGTTTTTTATGATAAGGATGAAATACTGGAAGGCTATTTAAATACTGTTTACTACGGACATGGTATGTACGGCGTAGAAGCAGCCAGTCGTTTTTATTTCGGAAAATCTGCAAGAGATTTAACACTAGCAGAAGCGGCAATGTTAACAGGAATTCCAAAAGGGCCAAGTATTTATTCCCCTATTGCCAATCTAGAAAAGGCAACGAATCGCCAACACGTTATTTTAAAACTGATGGCCGATCAAGGGGCTATTACGCAAGATGATAAAACACGTGCAGAAAGTGAAAAGCTTGTCTTAAAGAATGATAGCTGGGTTGCCACAAAATCTGTAGCTCCATTTTTCCTTGATGTAGCATGGCAAGAGGCTAGTGAAATTTTGAAATCGAAAAATCTCGATATTAGTGAAGGTGGCTGGACTATCCAAACAACGCTTAATCTAGGGCACCAAAAGGCAGCAGAAGAAGCTGTAGCCAAAAATATGCCTAGTGATGATCTTCAGACTGCTTTTGTTAGTATGAAATCCAAAACAGGTGCTGTTACAGCATTAGTTGGGGGGCGTGACTATGCTGCGAGTTCATTTAACCGAGTAACACAGGCAAAACGTCAGCCTGGCTCAACCATTAAACCTATTTTATATGCGGCAGCTTTAGAGAATGGTTATACACCATTAACCTATTTAAATGTCGGTGAAACAACTTTCACATATGATCATGGACGATCCACATATGCACCTAAAAATGTAAACGGTAAATTTGCAAACCATGATATGTCAATGGCACAAGCTATCGCTATTTCTGATAATATTTACGCTGTGAAAACTTTAGAGGAGATTGGATTTAAAGCCTTTCATGATATGGCAAATCGCTTCAATGTGACGATTGGAAAGAAAGACAACTTATCCATGGCTCTTGGAACGACTGAAACAACATTATATGAAATGACGAATGCTTATAATATTTTAGCTTCACAAGGGAAAGAAACTGCTCCTACTACTATTGTTTCTATTAAAAATGCTAATGGCGATATCATCTACGAAAATAAAGAAGCTAATAAAGAAGATAAAACCGTTCTCTCAAAAGAAAATACGTATATCTTAACAGAAATGATGACGGGTATTTTCGATCCAGTCTTAAGCGATTATTCACCTGCTACAGGGATTAGCATTCGCTCGCGTATGACGCATACGTATGCAGCAAAATCTGGCTCTACAAATAGCGATCAGTGGCTGATTGGATTTACACCTAGCTTAACTGCTGGCGTATGGAACGGCTATGATCAAGGGAAAAATCTAACGGCTAAAGAAGATACTGCATCTACAAAGCAAATTTGGATTGACTTTATGGAGACAGTCAATAAAGGAACAAAGAACGAGGATTTCGCAAAGCCTAAAGGCGTTAAAGGTGTGGTTATCGATATTGAATCAGGTAAGTTAGCAACGGATGCCTGCCCAAAACAGCGTCTTATCTACATGGACGCTAAAGATGTACCAACTGAAAAATGTTCAAACTTCGATATTCTCGATACGAATACATGGGGAAATTTCTGGAACATGCTTCCATTCTCCATTTTTAAAAATTAATGCATCATGCGGAACCTTTAGAAGCTTTAAACGTTTAAATAACGAAGGCTCTCGACAAAGTAAACAAATATATACGAAAAAGAAAAGCTTTCTCTTCCCCGGAGCAGTGTCCGTGGGAACAGAAAGCTTTTCTTATTTATGGTTTGCGAAGTAGATGAGCATCATGGGGCATTTGGCTTGGGCTTGGGTTGTTCAAATGCCACATAGTGCCCATCACATTCGCAGAACCAAGTGTCCTAGCTTACTAAAATGTAAGCTCTGCATCAAGTTTACTTTGTTTCAAACCCACTTTCAACCTTATATCGAAAACGATTGCAAAATGTCACATATTGTTCAATTATTGCAGGTCCAATCACTATGCGTCAGGTATCATGAAACAAATAAATCTTGACGCAATTGCTCCTCACTACGTGCCCATAAATCCGGATTAAGTTCTTCTAGGAAAGAAGCTAACACCTTTTTAGATGGTTCATCCATATGCTCTACAATAATATGACGCTTCATAGATTTATCCATTTTATTCACATGATCAGCTAAAATTTTATAGCCTCGACGTTTTTCTCGATTCACTACCATTTCACACGCCGTTACACCTGCATAGTAAGGCCCATCCGCTTTATGGTCTATCGTCACCCATACTAACCAATATGGTTTCCCACCTTCTGAATCAGCACGATCTGTCGTAAATTTAATACCCCGTTCCACATCACTGCGAGCATGCATAGCGCCGATTTCTACTGATGCTGTCCCCTCTTCTATATCGATAATGACTGGCGATACGTTTTCAAGCGAAAGCGAACCGATCCCAAATCCCTTATGGCCATCTGTTGGGTCATTTTTAATAATGGTAAAGCCCATTTTTTGTTTTGGTTTTTCTTCATTTGCCATACTTTAACTACCTCCGTTCTGCTATTATAAAAGTAAAGCATAGTTAAGCGCATTCGTGCCGTCATAAACGCGACACTGGCATTGCGCAAATGCCTACATACAAGTAAGAAGTTTCTATTTCCTTATCCATTTCGCCTTGGCGTAATGGCGTACAGATTTTGAATTGTGCCTTCACAATTCATTTCATTCAAAATCCGTAGCATCTTTATCTTCATTCAGTAGGTGTTTGGAAAAAACCACGCCTGCATTCATCTTACCACCCTCAGAGGTTGAAGTCTTCTATTGAATGGAGATAAACTTACTATACAACATTATTCAATAAAGGAGGCAATATTATGCCATACGTAACAGTGAAAATGCTTGAAGGTCGTACAGAAGAACAGAAACGTGCACTCGTAAAAGAAGTAACAGAAGCCGTTTCTCGTACAGTTAATGCGCCACCAGAAAATGTAACAGTCTTCATCGAAGAAATGTCTAAAAACCATTACGGTGTTGCAGGCGTACGCTTCAGCGATAAATAAAGATAAAAACGGGTAGAGTTTAAAAGCTCTACCCATTTTTACGTATGGTAGCCTCTTGTTATGGACGTTTTTTCGGTTTTATCAGTTTTATCGGCGGTACTTGTACTTTTACCGGCGATTCTCTCGACTTTAGCGGCGGTATTTGTACTTTTACCGGCGATTCCCTCCATTTTAGCGGCGGTTTTGAACTATTATAACTTCAATACTAGGATGTGATTTATAAAATGAAAAAAATAAAACTGCTACTACTCATTTGTATGCTCATCGTTGGTCTCTTGCTTATTTTTATTAACCCCATTCAAAATGCAATTATCGCTCATTTGAGTCATCAATTAAATACAGCTGATTACAGTGCAGAGGATATTGCAAAAAACAATAATGCGGATGCTGATTTTGAATTTGAAGCAGTGCAATCTCTATCCATTGCGGAAGTTTTAAAAGCTCAAACAACCGCCAATCAAATGCCTGTCATCGGTAGTATCGTAGTCCCTAGTGTGGATATGAAACTCCCTATCGTCAAAGGAGTTGGAAATGCCTCTCTTGCCGTTGGTGCAGGTACCATGAAGCCTAATCAAAAACTTGGACAAGGAAACTACGCATTAGCAGGTCATTACTTTGAGGAAAAAGATATTTTATTTAGCCCTTTATACAAGGCAAGTATAGGAGACACGATTTATTTAACAGATTTAACGAATATTTATGAGTACAAAATAACAACCAAGGAAATCATCGCTGCCACGGATGTTTATGTTATTGATGATATCCCTAATAAAACTATTTTAACCCTCGTTACATGTGCTGATCAGGGTACGAAACGACTTGCCGTTCAAGCAAAGTTTGTCGAGCAATATCCATTCGACAAAGCGCCTGCAAAACTATCAGAAACTTTCTAGCATAAGAAAAGCCCCAAGATTTTGGTCTTGGGGCTTTCTGATTGTAAATTATTTCACTTCTGTATTGCGACGACGCAATAAGAATAATGCACCTAGAACGAGAGCCACACCAATTAGTGTAAGAGCTGTTTGGTTTGCTCCATTTGTTTGTGGCAGTTTGCCTTGCGCCATTAACTGCGCTTCCATTTCTTTAGCATCCGCTTTGATTTTGTCAATATCAAGGTATTTCCCTACTTCCGCCTGTTCCTCTTTAGATAACTGGTTGTATTTATCGAGGAAATCCTTATATTCATCTAGTGTGTCTTTATCTGCTGTAGAAGGATTGTACGGCTTTAACTCTTTTCCTTGATCAATGACTTCTTGTACAGATGGTTTTTCAGAGTCTGCTGGATCTTTTGGATCTGTTTGGTTATCTGAACCACCTGGGTTTGTTGGATTAACTGGCTTCTCTGGTTCTGGAGTCGGTTTTTCTGGTTTAACCGGTTTTTCCGGATCTGGAGTCGGTTTTTCTGGATCAACTGGTTTCTCCGGATCTGGATCTGGTTTTCCTGGATCAACTGGTTTCTCCGGATCTGGATCTGGTTTTCCTGGATCAACTGGTTTCTCCGGATCTGGATTTGGTTTTTCTGGATCAACTGGTTTCTCCGGATCTGGATTTGGTTTTTCTGGATCAACTGGTTTTTCCGGATCTGGATTTGGTTTTTCTGGATCAACTGGTTTTTCCGGATCTGGATCTGGGTCAGGCGTCCAGCCACCGCCTCCACCTGTTGATGAAGGTTTTACTAATGCCGAACATTTATCTTTTACAGTAAACGAGCCAATTAAACGACTTCCCTCGTATACATTGTACGTACCTTGTTTAATTGCATCTTTTGGCAATACAATCGTTCCAGCGAAACTAGTTGTTAAAACTTCACTGTTGTCTGCACCTTTTACGATATTACCTTTAGCATCTTTTATTGTGATCTTTGCATTCACATTAGGTGTTCCAAATTCAGTTTGTACTGTTAATGTGAAATCTGGACAAGCAGGCGCTGCTGATACTTCTGCTTTACAACTTTCTGAGTATTTAACAGTTATTTGACCAATGTATAGATCACCTTGATACACAACATAGTCACCTGACGGAATTTCATTAGGTTGAATCGTAATTTGACCTAATTCATTTGTTGTTTGGTTAGTAGCAATAATTGCTCCCTTTGTATCTTTGATTGTGATATTGCTAACATTAGGGCGTGGATTGCCATTTTCATCCTTCACTGTTAATGTAAATAGTTCACATTTTGGTGCTGGCTGAACTGTTTTTTCACATTCGATATTTGTTTCGAAAGCACCAATTTCTTCACCATTTACTTCAACTGTGTAAGCACCTGGTTCCAAATCAGGTAATTTTATAACACCTGTCGTAGTTGTTATGCTAATAATTTCGTCATCGTCAGCATCTTTAACAACGATTGTTGTAGTGCCATCAGTAATTTTATTACCATCCACATCTTTTACAGTTAATTCAAACTCTTCACATTTTGGTAATTCTTTAACGATAAATTCATGACCACAGTCTTCTGTATACGTTAAAGTTACTGTGCCTAAGAATTGTTTACCTTCGTAAACCATGTACTCACCTGGCTTCACGCCATTATCAGGATTGATTTTGTTTGATTCAAAAATAAACTTACCTGATGCGTCAGTTGATGCCTTTACTTCTGTAGTATCTGATTTTAATGTTAGCTCTTTAATATTTGTACGGATGTTTCCATCTGTATCTTCAACCACGATTGTGAAGTTTTCGCACTTTGGTGCTGGTTGAATGCTCTCTTTACAGTTGTCGTTGAACTCTACTGTAATCGTCTTTAACGTCTCACCATTGTAAATAACATCGTACTGACCTGCTTTAATTTGGTCTGGAGTAAAAGTAACTTTACCGTTTTCAACAGTATGATTTTCTGACAATCCCGTCGCTTTACTTACCAATGTTACTGTTCCATCCACTAATTTGCCGTCAATATCGTGTACTGTTAATTCAAACAGTGAACATTTCAATGGACTTTCTGGTATGTTGGCGATTTCAACAATTTGTTTACCCTCAAAAGGACCTGATGTTGCTTTTTCATCACGATTTAATGTAAAGATTACATCCGGATTATCAAAACCAGCAACTTTCGTTTCTTTTAATGTATATTTACCTTCAGCAAATTTTAATCCGAAGTCTAATACACCGTTTTTATTTGTTTTAGCGCTAACTAATGGTTTATCACCTGTGTATTGGCTGTATAAAGTAAACTCAACATCTTTCATTACTTCGCCTGTTGCAGCATTCGTTTTTATAATAACAAATGGTACTTTAACTGTTGATGCTTGATTACCATACTTAAATTCTTTAATTAACCAACTATCTTTTCCACTTGTTTGGCTGCTACCTTGATAGCTTACTTCTACTTCATTTTTAGCATTAGAGCCTGATTCACCTGTAAATACTGTGTCGTATTCTACATAGTATGCTTCAGTTACATTACCTAAATTAAGAGTGAATGTACCATTTTTCATATCTACATTTAACGTATACTTACTTGGATCTAAAAGTGTCTTCTCTTCAGTTGGATTATTTGGAGTTTTTCCAGACAATGCAACTTTATATACTTTAAATGTATCTTCTAAAATCAATTGTTCTGGGTTACCTTCATCATCTTTACCCACTGTGTCGGTAATGACTACATTGTCTAATTTTGATTGTGCGTAGTTAAACTCAAAGTTCCACTGAGCTACTGCAGAACCAAGTTCAGCTTGATGACCCCTTTTGTTTAAAATTTTGTCTGTATGATTGACATTAACTGTTTTTGACCACGATGCATTATCACCATCATCGCTTGTTAATGTAGCTGTATTTTTAATACTTACTGGTTTACCATGCGGGAAAATGCCATCTGCATTTACTGATTCATATGTTACTTTATATGGACTATTAATAATATCCGGGAATACTAGCTTAATTTCGTTCGGTTTCCCTGAAGTGTTTGGAATAGTTATTGTTTCTGTTTCTTTAAAAACACCATTTTCATCTAGTTCACCTTTTTGCACTACAATATTTTTAATTTCTTGTGTATCTGGTAATTTATCCTCAAACACTGCATTTTTTAAAGAATTGTAGTTAAAGTTAAATTCAACATCCCAATAGAAAGTTTTTGTTTCGTAATTATAATAACCTTCTTTTTTACCATTTGTTTTTTGTTCAGATCGAATATCTTGTTTCGCTGAAGCGGATGAAGAATTCAGTAAATTCTTATTTGTCATTGTTACTTTATTATTATATTCAATTGTATTTGCGCCAACATGTCGAATATCGTATTCTGTATCATACGTAATTTCGATAGGTTCATTTATTACATTCTTTAAAGTAATTGTAAATCCAGTTTTATCATCGTTATTAATACTTAACGTGTAATCTTTATCACTAACTAATTTATTACCCACTTTTACTTTTAAAGTATTTTCTATTAATTTTAGATTTTTATCTGTAAAAGTATCAACAAACTTCGTTTCTTCAGCTAATTCATAGCCTGCTTGGTTCGCCACAATCTTCCATGACATCGTTTTGTTTTGATAGTTAACACCAGTAGCAGCTTTGTTTAGTAACAAATCCCCTTTATTATAATAAGAGGTATCTTTTACCTCTCCCGACATATCTGGGCGTGCTACTACATTTTCTACCGTAAAACTCTCTGTTGGATACACTTCGTCTTTTGGCTTTGTTGCATATTTGATAACATATGGTTTTGTTACAGGAGCTTTAAATATTAATTCAAAGCTATGTCCACCATCTGCAATCTTAACTTCGTAAGGAATAGTGGCAGCCGCACCATCTGCCTCAAATACTTGTATATTTCCAACTAATTTTTGTGTTTCAGTCCAGCTGTCAATTAGTACCGCGTTTTCCTGTGAAATATTGCGGTTATTGAAGTTGTAATTAATTGTCCAATATGTTGCTAAATCACTAGCCGTAGGACCTGAGTGCGTTTTTGCTAATGGTTCACCAAAGTCTACCGTTACTGTTGTAGGAGCGGATTTTCCATTATAAGTAGCCCCATTTTTAAAGTCTGCACTTTTAACGTTACCTGGGTCCCCAACTTCTGTTTTGTACTCAATACGGTAAGCAGTATGCTTTTCATTCGGCAATGCAATTGTCATTGTGTTTCCATCAAAGATTGGAGTCACAGTGACAGGGTCATTAGAGTCTGTTTTTGTTCCATTAGGTGATACATTTAACTTTGTTATTTTTACAGAATCTTGTTTAAATGTATGTGCTTCACCTAGTGTATCAACAAAATTTGTAATACCAGAATCTTTATTAACGCCTAAATCTGTATTAACTTCAACTTTCCAGTCAATAAACTTACTATTTTTCCCACCATTATCTGCTACACCTGATTTGGTAACAGGTTCACCGCTCGTTTTAGGTTGGAAATTCAACTGGATGTTTTCAGTACCCGGTAAACTAATTGTTTCTTCCCATTTCGTATTATCGCTTGCAAAGTTTGCTTGTACGCTAAAGTATGCACCTAGTTCAAGGGCTGCACCCGTTCCTACATCATCTCGTAAAGCTTCGTTGAATGTGATTACAATATCATTTCCACTTTTCGAAATAGTACCTACCTCACCATAAGCTGTTCCATTTGGGAATGTGATATCTTCAAAAATAGCTGGCAAAGTGTACGTTAAAGTTGTACCTGGACCATAGTTATGTCCCGCTGCTAGTTCTAAATGAAATTTAAACTCTGCAGATTGTCCATTAGTAACATTAATACTTTCATTTGAATTAACCTTTGTTCCATTCACAGTAAACTCAACATTTTTAATTACATCAACAGGCATAGTTGGATCATATGATGGTGGTGTAGTTTCTTCTTCCAAATCTCCATTTGGATTTTCTCCTTCACCACTAACATCATCATTTCCAGGTTCTTGTGTTTCAGATTGTTCTCCCTCGCTTGCGGAACCAGGACTAGTCCCTTCACCATTTCCAGACTCTTTTTCAGGTTGGTCTCCTACGCCTGTGGAACCAGGACTAGTCCCTTCACCATTTCCAGGTTCGTTTGATGTTCCAGGTTGGTCTCCTACACCCGTGGAACCAGGACTAATCACTTCACCATTTCCAGGCTCTTTTTGTGTTTCAGGTTGTTCGACTTCACCTGCGGAACCAATGCCATCATCTCCAAATTCAACTGCAGGTGCTACAGGTTGTTCTTGCTCTACTGCAAACACTGATATCGGCGATAATATTGTTTGGAATACGAGTAGCATTAAGATTATTGCTATGTTTACTTTTTTTAATTTTTGCATGTTTCTCTCCTTTTCTAAGTTCCGAGAGCTACCTGTTGGCGTTTGCTGACGACGTTGCATTTTTTCGTGATGCTGAAAAGTATGCCGCAAACAATAGGTTGGTCCCTCTTCCCTTCTATTTAATGGTCGTCTATATGAATACACTCGAATAAATACTCACGAATAGGCACTTACGATGACTTATGTATGTGTTATGTGCAATTCGAATATATCCATAGTACTTTTGCGTCACTTTTAGTAATAGGCCTCACCCCTCTTAGGGTTTTCGACTCATTATAAACGATTATACTAAACAAATACTAAACAATCCCGGACTTTCTATTTATAAAATTCTAAAAACTTCTATATAGTTTCCACTTTTTTCATCTTTATACAACAACAAAAAAACAGCGAAAATAACTCAATTAGAGTACTTTCGCTGTTTTTCACTATAGATATGTTGGAATGCTTTTAATTCCATTTATTTTTTTATACATATTTTTATACAAAAAAATTTTTTTATTAATTTTTCCCTTGCCGTTGCAGTAAAGCTAATATTTGTTTTTTCACAGCAGGATGGGTACTGTTGTCCTCTAGGAAATCTAGTGGGAAATATATTTTATGATCTCGCTTCATGCGGCCAGAAATAGAATCAACAATAATAGATTCCCGTGAAAGCTCTCGTAGATCTCCATTTTTCATTTCTAAGAAAATAGGGACACGTACTTCTTCCTCTCCTGGTCGATAAAAGTCATAAGGTAAATCTGCCGTCGTATCGTGGACAAGATAATATTCTGGATTTAAATCAGCTTCCTTGAAAAGATCTTGTAATTTTTGATATTTATCTAGCTCTACACCTGGATCTAAATCGATGTACTGAAATAGCTTTCGGTTTACAAATCGGCGGCTTAAGTCACTTAATATAGCATCATCTTCTTGCATCCAAAGTTGAAAATATGTAAAAAGAATACTCTCATCTAATGCAAGATAGTCTTCAAGCGTAATGGAGTTACGGAAAAATGCTAAAAAGTGTGTTGGCTCGTGCTTAAATTTGTAGCCTGCCAAGCTCAGTTGTTTAGCTCGTTTTAAAATATTATTTAAGACAACTTCTGCACTGCGAGATACTGGGTGGAAATAAATTTGTAAGTACATTTGATAGCGGCTCATGATATAATCCTCTACCGCATGCATGCCCGTCGCCTTAATAACGACCTGATTTTTTCGTGGACGCATCACTCTTAAAATACGTTCCATATCAAAATGACCATAGCTTACGCCAGTGAAATAAGCATCACGCTGTAAATAATCCATACGATCAGCGTCTATTTGACTGGATATTAAACTGACTACCTGTTTATTCGGATATGTTTTTTCAATGACCTGCGATACTTTCTCCGGAAAATCAGTAGATACTTTTTTTAATACTGCATTCACTTCTGTATCGCCAAGCAAAATTTGTCTTGTATAAAATTCATGATCAAGCTCAAAGACATTTTCAAAAGCATGTGAAAATGGTCCATGCCCTAAGTCGTGTAATAGGGCTGCACAAAGCACAAGCAGTCGTTCATCTTCATCCCATTCAGGACGACCAGCAAAAATATCATCTACTATGCGGCGTACAATTTCGTAAACGCCAAGCGAATGACTAAAGCGGCTATGCTCTGCTCCATGGAATACTAAAAACGTTGTACCTAGCTGGCGAATTCGACGTAATCGCTGAAATTCCTTCGTACCCACTAGATCCCAAATCACTTGATCCCGTACATGCACATAGCGATGTACTGGATCCTTAAATACTTTTTCCTCTTGTAATTTAGCTTTTGCATAATGTGTCAATTGTACAGCACCCCCGTTTCCTATTTGTTCTATTATATGCGATAAATATAGGACTAGCATACATATTTACTTTTAATTATAGAGACTATCAACCTAACTCGCTGTATTCTTGTCTTATTTTAGGTTTCTATTGACCTAATTTCCATACTTATCATCATAACGTGGGGTTGATTTCCGTTCCGGCTGGGCGCTTTGTAGCTGCCGCTTTGCTTTCGCTACAGAAAACATTTGTTGCTGTCGCTTCGCTTTCGCACAGATAAAACATTGCCGCTGACGCTTCGCTTTCGCGCAGAGCAGAGCTTCCTGGGGGCGTCCGATGAGCCGCTTCACTCGCGTTGCTCGCTCCAGGGTCTCGGGCCAACAGATGTTTTTTGCGCGAAAGCGTAGTGTTAACGCAGCGACAGCAGCATGATGTTGGTCACGAAGGCGTTATCACAGGATGTGATGGTTTTAGCCTTCGTTCCCCTATCGCTAATCCCCAAGGAGTCGCCCAGCCTCCACTCCAATCAACATATATATGGAATACGTTTTGGCCAATACTATTCCTAACTTTGATGATGAACCAGCTTCAACATCAATGTTGGGGTAAGGCATAACGTGAAGCTTCCCGCCGCTTCATTGGCCTTCCGTCTCTCTGGCTCTTCTTTCCGTCACTTCGATAGTTCTTTCCGTCGCTCTTACTTTTCTATCCGTCGATAAAAAAACAGCCAAAAAAACAAAAACTATCTTCAACTAGACTAGTGAAGATAGCGCTTTGTTTTACTTATTTCTTTAACTTTGCTAAAACCTTTTCCATTAGTTCTTCTTCCGTTAATGCAGCAACAGGTCGACTATTTACAAAGGTAAATGTTTTTTTACGTCCCGGGCCACAATAGGAATGACAGCCAATTTCGATGGTTGCATCAGGATCGATTTCCTTTAATTTTGGAATTAACGTTTTTAAGTTAACGGCCTGACATTCATCGCAAACTTTAAATTCGTTTGCCATTGTGTCAACAACCCTTTCTATATAGTATTTTTTTAACTTCTTTTAGCAATTTGTAGCGAAAGCACAGCGGCAGCTACAGAAGTCTTCCCCCTCTATAGAGGATGAGATGAATCGGGAAGAAGTTCTTTGTGCATGCACAAATGCCGAGGCATAAATGATTCAAAAATTCGTTTCTATTGATCGTATGACTTTCACATATTTAAGTATGTAGCATACGTACAAACCTACATCGGGTATTGTATCGCATTTTTCCCCTTGTATTCAAGCATAATTCCTTCCACATGGATGAATAAAAGGTTAAAAGATTGGTCATGCTAGTTGTAAATAAAAGTTCCAAATAAAGGTGGGAGGATTTTAATATGAGTAAAGTTAGACAAGATGCTTGGTTAGAAGAAAACGATGAATTATTAGCAGAGGCGGTAATTCGCCATGTAACGGAAGGTAGTACACAATTAAATGCCTTTGAAGAAGCTGGTGACGCTTTAAATCGTACTGCTGCTGCATGTGGCTTTCGTTGGAATGCTGTTGTTCGCAAAGAATACGAGGAACAATTAGCAGAAGCAAAAAAAGAAAGAAAAGAAAGAATGCGAGTGTTGGGAGCTCCAGCAAGACGCCGTGCTTCTAGTATGTTTACAGTTAATAGTAGTGGCGCAGAGGGTAAATCCATTCCTCTTTCTGCATTAAATCTCGATATTGTCATAGCTTATTTATTACGTTTACAGCACTCTGGTGAAGTAGGTAATGAGTCTACAAAATGGAGACAACTAGTACACGTAACATCTGAGAAAAATAAAAAACTAGAGAAAACCATTACACAGCTAGAAGAGGAAAATAGAGCTATTCGAAAAGATTACGAGCAATTTGTACAAATTATGAACCGCGCTAGACGACTAGTAACACTAGATGAAGAGGAAGAACGAATTGCACCTGTTTTCAAAATGGAGAAAAACGGCAATCTTGTTGTAAGTAGCCCTTATGCACAAGAAAATGGCGATGCGCTTAATTAGCAGCATCGCTTTTTTTCTTGGAAATGATTGATGATTACAGTTTCCGATCAAGCATTTTCGTATTCCGTTCTAAAATACGTTGTAAATAAAATGCATAGAGCGTTAATTCTTCATCATGGAAAGATTCAACTCGAATTTCTTCTGCCATATTGTTAAGAAGCTGCTGTAAACGGATCACAACGGCTTCCACCGTTAATGAGGCATCAATCAGTTCTGATAACGACGCCATCACATTAGGGACAATAGTAGGATACGTAAATTTCGTTTCCTCTCCTTTTAGACTTTCCTTGTAAAAGTCTCGAATGAGCGCCGCTCGATCTGATCCGCTTCCTTCAATACATAAATAAATTTGCACTGCTACCCCTTGACGTAAGCGTCTTTGCGATATACCAGCAAATTTCTTTCCTTCTATACTTAAATCATAGGATCCTGGACAATAGGAGCCTACAATTTCATAGGCTTCGATTTGATCCGCTACTTCAGGGAATAATTCCTTTACTAGGGCTACCATTACATCATAGCCATCATTAATACTTAGCGCTTCCGTTTGTTCAGATAAAACAATAGAAATATTCAATACACCTTCATCCAGCACAACGGCTAATCCGCCTGAATTGCGTACAATAGGATGATAGCCACGTGCTTTGAGCAAGTCCATGCCCTGCTGCACATAGGGTAGACGGTGATCCTGAATACCAAGCACAACAGATGCATCATGTACCCATGTACGAATAGTTGGTGGAGAGGCTAATTGCCCAACTAGCTGACATAACGTATCGTCGGTTGCAAAGGATTCAAGTGGCGATCTTTGCTTCGCGCTAATGGATTGATCGTAAAAACGCCAAATCGGCTGTTGTAAAATACTTTTCATGATTGGAGCTCCTCTATTTACATCTATTCTCTTTAGAATACATTATCTTTGGATGGTGTCAAATTCGTGAAATGCAGTCATGAACTTAGGGATTTTGTACAAACTATGATAAACTAAATTTTGAATGCTATTCACTTATAAAGGAGTGTTTTTAATAATGAATGAAGCAGCAATTACTTTAGATGGTTGGTACGCTTTACATGATTTTCGCTCAATCGACTGGGCTTCATGGAAACTAGTTTCTGCCGAAGAACGCCAAGCAGCAGTAGAAGAATTCATTACCTATTTAGAAAAATTAAACGAAGCTGATATCGCTAAAACAGGTGCCCATGCATTTTACGCAATTGTTGGTCAAAAAGCTGACTTTATGATTATGACATTACGCGAAACAATGGATGAGTTACAAGAGCTTGAAGCTGAATTCAATAAATTAGCGATTGCTGATTTTACAATTCCTACATATTCATATGTATCTGTTGTAGAGCTTTCCAACTATTTAGCAGGTGACTCAGACGAAGATCCTTACCAAAATCCACATGTACGTGCTCGTCTATATCCTGAGCTTCCACGTGCTAAGCATGTATGCTTCTATCCAATGGATAAGCGTCGTCAAGGCAATGACAACTGGTATATGCTTTCAATGGATGAACGCAAATCATTAATGCGTTCTCACGGTATGATTGGTCGTGGCTATGCTGGTAAAGTTAAACAAATTATTACTGGCTCTGTGGGCTTTGACGATCACGAATGGGGCGTAACATTATTCGCAGATGACGTACTCCAATTCAAAAAATTAGTCTATGAAATGCGTTTCGATGAAGTATCAGCCCGCTATGGTGAGTTCGGTGCATTCTTCGTTGGTAACCTTCTTGATCAAGAAAAACTTGTGAAATTCTTAACTGTCTAATTAAATATAAAAATGCGAGTCCTCCAATCGGACTCGCATTTTTTAATATTCGTTTTCTTCGCTGTTCTCTGATTCCAATATTAAAATAATTGTATGAATAAAAAAACCAGCTAGAATCATCAAGAAAACTAAGTACCAACTATACGGTTGCTGATAGTATTCTGCTATTCCAACGGCGATGAATGCACTTATGATAATTGCTACAAACGTCCCGAAAGTTTGCATGATAACACTCCTTCATGAGAGCAAAAAAATAATTTCCAACTTTAGTATGTCACCGTTTATTTTTAATATACTTACAAAACAGCAAATTCCACTTACTCAATCAAAAAAATAAGAAAGTGTCACCCCATTACGATGACACTTTCTTATTTTCATATGGCGTGCTGTGCCTTAAGGCCTTTCATCCTTCACCTTCAAAATTAAAATAATCGTATGGATGAAAAATCCCACTACGATTATTAGTATAAAAAGATACCAATGGAGTGGCTGTCCGTAAAAACTGCCCACTAAAAATGCCAGCACAGCACTCAACAAAATACCTATCCAAACACCAATCTCCATACCCTGTCACCTCACATGTATTCCATACACATGCAATTTCTAATCCTACGTTCCCCCGGATATTTTCTATTCTCTTTTTACCCATTTATCAATTATGTCTCGGCATGACAGACGTACCAAGTAGGAACGGAAATCACCCCCACATGTTGGTGATGTGCCTAGTCTGCCTCTTTTTTACAGACTACTCATCGTTATTAATATATGCTTAGTCATTTTAAATTGTGAATTTCTTTCATCGAAATTGAACATGTCTACAATACCATCATGCATATACTGTCTGCGAGGAGGAGTGAAAATCGCTGTTATAAAGACGAATGAGGCACAAACAGCTATGCTAGCAAGGCTTATGCGGGCTGAAGCAGAAGGTGAAGGAAACTTGGTATGCTGATGGTCGGCAATGTTGGCGTCAATCGTGTACGAGCAGATTGTTTAGATTTTAAGGATGTTCGTACCATTGAACAAATGGTTTATCAACGTCCTGAGGGCTTTGAAGCGACGCTAAAAGGCTACTTTTATCAACGAGCACGTGATCAAGACCTTCGATTAGCGAAGAGAGTTATTCAAGGCGAAAGATTCCATCCGGCGACTCGTTGCTATGGTTTTTCAGACCTGAGGGAGATTGTCCAGCACAATGGTATGGTCAGTGGAACACGGGAAGATTCAAAGCACATTGCTTCTTCTCGCCAACCGAAGAGGATTGTCCTCAAATCTAAAAGAAAGAAGGTTGATAACTTATGATGCCTTATTATTGGACACCAACAACGCAACAACAAATGCCTCCGCAGGTAATGCCTCCACAGACGACTGGAGCACGACCAACTGGACGGGAGCAATCGTATATTGAAAATATTTTCCGTTTGAATCGCGGAAAACCCGCTACCTTCCATTTTTCTTTCGAGCATGCTGTTGAGCCAGGAAAAAACGTGAAAATTGTGCGAGGCGTTGTAGAAGCTGCTGGTCGAGATCACGTGATTATACGTGAACTCAAATCGAATCACCGTTTCCTATTCCCAATGATTTACTTTGATTTTGCTGAATATGATGAAGAAATGGCCTATTTTAACCAAAATCCATAAGAAATAAACTATTCATAATTTCATATTTTTTATATGGTCCTATCCCGCTCCTCTATATGCGAATAAAATAAGAACAGAATATCGGTTTGCTCCTTCGCTCCGTTTTACTCAAGCTTCGTCGCATTGCAAATTGCGCTAGATCCCAATTGGGTCTGGTATTCTTGCTTGCACTGCAAATATTTTCGTATGTCATGAGGATTCTGCGTGGATATTTGCCATTAGATCAAAAAATCGGCATGTTAGGACACCTCCTAGCATGCCGATTTTTATTTGTTATTGATTTTCTTGTAAAAACTGCCATGTTGCTTTCCCTAATGTTTTGGCAGCAATCAACATGGCACGTTCATCAAAATCAAACCGTGCATGATGATGAGGATATGCCACTTCCCACTCTGGCTTTTTAGCACCTGTGAAGAAAAATGTACCTGGTACATTCTCTAAATAATACGCAAAGTCTTCTCCAATCATAAATGGTGGGCACGTTATAATATTTTTTACTCCTGGTATATCTGCTGCAAGTTGCGCAATAAATTCTGTTTCTTTCGCATGGTTGTAAACAGGTGGATAGCCTCTCGTATAACGAAAATCATAGCTTGCACCAAAGGCCAAACAAGTAGCATTTAAAACGGCCTCAAGCTCTTGCTCCATTTGTTTGCGCACCTGCTCCTCAAAAGTACGGACTGTTCCAGCTAATACTACTCGTTCAGCAATCACATTGAAAGGATTAATGGCCTCAAAATGACCGATTGTTAAAACGGCTGATTTTAATGGATCAATGCGGCGAGATATAAGCTGCTGTGCATTGATAACAAACTGGGACGCTAGAGTAACAGCATCAATAGAATGATGCGGTTCCGCACCATGACCACCCTTGCCTTGAATCGTAATTTCCACCTTATCCGCAGCAGCCATAATTGCTCCATCTCTCACCAATATATCCCCTAATGGTGTTGGTGCCCATAAATGTGTACCGAAAATAACATCTACACCCTCTAGACAACCATCTTCAATCATAGACTTTGCTCCACCTGGCGCCATTTCTTCTGCATGCTGATGAATAAAAACGACATTGCCTACAATGTCATCCTTCATTGCATGAAGTGCTTTTGCAAGCCCCAGTAATGTGGCAGTGTGGCCATCATGTCCACATGCGTGCATTTTACCATCCACTTTTGACTTATAAGGGACATCATTTTCCTCCTGAATTGCCAGTGCGTCAAAGTCAGCGCGCAATGCCACGGTTTTACCTGGCTTTCCTCCACGTAAAGTAGCAACAACACCACGGTCACCTACATGCTCACGAACTTCATGTCCAAGTGCTCGGTGAAAAGCAGCTACATACGCTGGCGTTTCCACTTCTTCAAAGGATAATTCCGGATATTCATGTAAATGACGACGAATCGCTACCATTTCATCATAGTTATTATCTAGCAAAGTAAAAAGTTTCTCCATATCACAAAACCTCACTTCTGATTTGTCGAACTTATTTGATAATAATAGTGTACTATAAATTCTTACAAAAAAAATAGGAATTAAAACGATCATTCTGTAAAAAATAAAAACTCCCTCACACTTAGTGCAAGGGAGTAACTTTATCTATATATTTTTACCGAGCATGTTTAAGCGCAGCTACGATAATTAGAACCCAGCCAGCTAAAAATAGAACCCCGCCAATTGGTGTAATAGCGCCTAGAACTTTAACGCCGCTGATTGCTAGCACATATAAGCTTCCTGAAAAGAAGACAATACCTAGGTTAAAAAAGATTCCAGCTAAATTTAACTGCTTGACCTCACCTAGTAGTTTAGAGCTCATTAAAATACCAATGATAAGTATAGCTGTGGCTTGAAACATCTGATACTGCACAGCTGTTTCCCAAATCCCGCGACTATAATCGTCTAAAACTTCTTTTAAAGCATGTGCACCAAATGCACCCAACGCCACCGCTAAAAAGCCGTGAAGTGCACCAGTCACGATAAATTTTTTCATGTCATTTTCCCTACCTTCAAAAGATATTTAAAAGTCAAAAATTGAATCACCATTTGCTCCGTCTTCTTCTTCAATTTTTGCTGTATATAAACTTGTCTGCTTCGGCTCTGACACTAGCATTTGTGGCAGATGCTTTGACTGCGCTTTAGAAATGCCGTTGGATGCTTCTAATACTACGTCGCATAATGCTCGGATTGCTGTTAAGGCTTCACGAATTTGTTGTTCGTCTCCGGCATTTTTGACACCGGATAATTGTTTTTCAAGTTGTTGAATAACGGCTTGATAAGGAATCATTGCATTCTCCTACTTTCTACTTTTGGCACAAATTTCAGACAGTCCGTGCCAGAGGATTGTTTAACGACAACGGATGGTATTTGCTTTGTTTTAAAGCCATATGCTACACAAGCTCGTGGAGTTTGTGGGTCCCATGTTACTTTAAAATATTGACATTTGAAACAATTTACCTTCATCGTTGCCCCCCGCTTTCTTCTATTATTAACTGTAACACGAAACAGTAAGTGCATCAATTTCGCCTTGGCGAACAAAGTTTACTAAGCTAAGCACCAATCAATTGGTTGCTCTCCCCATTCTTCTAACTGTGCATTGATTTTCGAGTATGGTTTACTGCCGAAAAAACCTCGATAAGCACTTAGTGGACTTGGATGAGGCGCTTCTAAGATTATATGTGGTGTTGAGTATTTACAAATTAATTGTTTTTTACGTTGAGCTGGCTTACCCCAAAGCACAAAAATAATTGGTTTATCTCTTGATGCTAATTTATCGATGACCGCATCCGTAAATTGCTCCCATCCTTGTTCTTTATGGGAATTTGCCTGACCCGCTCGAACGGTTAAAACCGTATTCAATAACATTACACCTTGCTGTGCCCATTTCGTTAATGTTCCGTTTTGAGGAATAGGACAACCAAGATCATCCTGTAACTCTTTTAGCATATTTCGAAGGCTTGGTGGATGTGAGATTCCTGGCATGACCGAAAAGCTTAATCCATGTGCTTGGTTTGGTCCATGATACGGATCCTGACCTAAAATTACGACCTTTACGTCATGATAAGCTGTCGTATAAAATGCATTCATTATGTCATTCATTGGTGGATAAATTGTTTGGGTTGAATACTCATTTTCTACAAATTGACAGAGCTTTGTATAGTATTTTTTTTCTACTTCTTCTGCAAGTATTGCTTGCCAATCGTTCGGGAATACTTGTTTCATCGTAATAAAGCCCCTTTCTCTTCTACAACGGTACAAAAAAACAAAGTTGAATTCAAGCTTCAATTCATTTATGCCTGGGCATCATCAGTTTTATGTTAAGACAAACTAGAGATGAGAGACTTCTGCTTCAACTGACCTTATAAAAATATATAATTCTGACTATTTTTACACATCCAGAATAAGACTATACTAGATGGTAATTTTAAAACATTCATTTATAAAGGAGATCTTCCACATGACTCTTAAAAAAACTTTAACGATTGCTGGTTCAGATACATCAGGCGGCGCAGGTATGCAAGCCGATCTTAAAACATTTCAGGAGCATGGCACATATGGCATGGTGGCATTAACGGTTGTTGTAACAATGGATCCAAACGGTTGGACTCATAACGTTACACCATTACCAACAGAGCTTTTACAAAAACAAATCGATACAGCTCTTTCAACAGGCATTGACGCCATAAAAACTGGCATGCTGTCAACGGAAGAAATTATTTGTATTGCAGGCGATGCTATTGCAAAATCTGGTACAGCAAATGTTGTCATTGACCCTGTAATGGTCTGCAAGGGAGAAGATGAAGTATTGAACCCTGGTAACACAGATGCGATGATTCAACATCTTTTACCATTAGCTGCAGTTACAACACCTAACCTGTTTGAAGCTGGGCAATTAGCCGGAACTGGAACACCAAAAACAATCGAGGAAATGAAAATAACAGCTCGTAAAATTCATGAACTTGGCGCTAAAGCTGTTGTCATTAAAGGTGGAAAAGCGTTAGCTACTGAAAAAGCGACTGACCTATTCTTCGACGGTGAAAAATTCTACTTATTAGAATCTGAAAAAGTCGCTTCTACTTATAACCATGGGGCTGGCTGTACATTTGCTGCTTCAGTAACAGCAAATCTTGCAAATGGTCTTTCAGTACAAGAGGCTGTCATTGAAGCAAAAGAATTCGTTTCAGCAGCAATCGCTCACGGTTGGGCATTAAATGACTATGTAGGACCCGTTATGCACGGCGCAAAATCTCGTTTCGGTGCACCACAAGTAACAGTAACAGAAATTTAAAAGCGAAAAGGCATCTGATTAGTTTCAGATGCCTCTTTTACATATAATAGTTCTCCATCATTTCGAGCCGATAATCCCATGGATCATTCATCGAAATGAATTGTGCTAATGCCTTACTTTCCTTTTTACGCTCTGCACGTACCTTCGCCCGTTCAGCTGCAGTTTCGTGTAGCTTTGTCTCCTCTACTGTTTCTGGAATGACATATGGAACTGGGGCAGGTTTATTATTTTCATCTAATGCAACAAAGGTTAATAATGCTGTTGCCGCTACCTTGCGTTCTCCCGTTTTTAAATTCTCGGAAATGACCTTTACGAAAACCTCCATTGAAGATATCCCTGTCCACGTTACATAGGATTCGAAATAAACAGAATCTGTCGGGCGGATTGGATGCAAGAAGTCTACAGAATCCGTTGAGGCCGTCACACAATCTCTACGACTATGCTTAGCTGCTGAAATTGAGGCTACTTGATCGATGTCACTCATTAATCGACCACCAAACAGTGTATTATGATTGTTAATATCATTCGGAAAAACTCGACTTGTTCGCATGACTCTAGATTCTTTACAATATTTAAATTTTTTGTTCACATCTATTCCCCCTTGAAATTACTGTTTATTTCTACTATATTGCTCTATTTTTCCATAAAAATCAATTAAATTGTTAGAAAATTGCGAATTTTTTATATTGAGGGATGTTTATTTCTTCTTATGCTTAGGACAAGATACGCTACTACTTCATATGCCATATATTAGCTGTATATGGGAGGGAGAAAAATGGCAAGACGTAGACAACAAAACATAAATGCTGATCCAAATAATCTAGGTGGTCAAGAAGCAGGTCTCCTTGGTGAAGACACAGGTCTCCTGAATGGAGATATAACGTCTACCAAAGTGGAATTAATATCTTCAATGGTTTTAACAATAGGGTATTCATTAGCAACCCTCTCCACCATTTTGGCATTGCAGGAAGAAGAGCAAAACGAACAGACAAGAACATCAGACGCGCAAAATCAAAATTTACAGTTTAGACAAATGCATAAGCATCTATCACATCTTAACAATCGTCTAGATTCCATTGAACGAAAACTCAACCGATATTAAAAAAATACATACCCCCATAAACCACTAAATATAAAAAGCCACGATTCTCCGTCATAAAAGAGAATCGTGGCTTTTTTACTATACTATGATAATGAGCTTTCCGTCTTCTTCCCTTTTTACAGCTATACATAACCATGTTGAAGGAACGTCATCTATTGTACCAAGATAGAATTCGTTATTACCTAGTTAAAATTCCCTTCAACATTATACGCTGCCTTTCCGTCAGTTAAGGAAGAAATCATGTTCAGTATCTTTTCATTTGTGAAACCGTATACAATACAAAACGACACATTTTGTACAAAATTGCTTTCACATTCATTATATTGATATATTTCTATAGTTTTTTCAAGAATTTTGCTTAAAAAATCTTCATAGATTAAAAGGTGTAATCAATTATGCTTCGGCAAAAACGTTCGGAAGCTTTAGATCAGTGGATTCGAAAGCGAAGCGGCAGCACAGTACGATATTGGTTACTCAGGCTTTTCATAGGATTTAACCTATTTCAGTGGATGTTTAGGGACCCCGCTGAAAGAAGTTAAACAAGCCTTCGAGATTCCTTTAAGGAGAAGTTTATCGTTGATGTAGTACTACTTAGGCATTCAATTTCCCTTTGTGAATTATTTTTACTATACTTAAAGGAGAAACAATCGAGAGGAGTGTTAAGATGCAAGAAGTACAAGTAAAGACGTTGCAGGAATTATTGAATTCTTTCGCCAACAAAGACGTTTATATTCATCTTGAGACGACAAACGGTTCTTATGCAGCACACTATGATGAGAAATTTTTCAATGCAGGTGCTTTTATTCGCAATGCAAAAATCAACTATGAACTTGCTAAAGTGGTAGATGATTCACCCCATCGTGTCGGGTTAAAAATGGCGCATGGCTGGGTTTATGCTCAAGGCATCACACATTTTGAATTAGATGATTTAGGCCGTTTATTAATGGCTGGACTAGACTACTCAGGTAAATTGGCGATTGCACTAGAAATTAGCGAAACGCCATTTACTTATTAAGGGGGACGACTTTTTGAATTTACAACCACAACGTCATATTTTAATTGTTTACCCTCACCCAGATGATGAGGCTTTTTCAGTTGCTGGAACAATTGCCTACTATACAAAGAAAATGAATACACCTGTTACATATGCCTGCTTAACTTTGGGCGAAATGGGGCGTAATTTAGGAAATCCACCTTTTGCAACACGTGAATCCTTGCCAGAAATTCGACGCAAAGAGCTTGTCGCAGCAGCGGATGCTATGGGTATACAGGATTTACGCATGCTTGGTTTCCGTGATAAAACGATTGAATTTGAAGACGATGAAAAAATGGTAAAGCTTGTTGAAGGTTTAATAGAAGAGTTAATGCCTTCACTTATTTTCACATTCTTACCTGGTTTTGCAGTGCATCCTGACCACGAGGCAACAGCGCGTGCCGTAGTAGAAGCTGTTCGTCGTATGCCAAAAGCTGCACGTCCACAAGTGTTAGGCTGTGCTTTTGCAAATGATACCATTGAAAAAAATGGAGAGCCGCATGTTATCGTTGATATTCGTGAAATGAAGGCGGATAAAGTGAACGCATTAAAAGCACATGCATCCCAAACAGCTTGGATGATGCAAGAAACAGAAAAACGCGTCGATAACGGTGAGCCAATGAGTGAAAGCTGGCTTAATATTGAAAAATTCTATATTATAAATCCTGATCAATATGTAAACTAACAATAAAACGGTTCTGTCCTCTCCATTGAGAACAGAACCGTTTTATTGTTAAGCAACCTTCATCTTTTTTAAAAAATGAATAATGAAAGTTATAAAGAAAATAATTATTAACACAACAAAAAACATATAGTGTGGAACGTGAATACCGATAACGCTGGCTAGCATTTTTAGGGCAATAACTCCAATAATAATAAACGCTGTCGCCTCTAATTCTGGTATTTTTTCAATAATGATTAAAAATAAGCCAGCAATAGTCCTCATCATTAAAATACCTAGCATTCCCCCGACTAGTAATATCCAAATTTGATTGGATATCGCAAAAGCAGCAAAAATCGCATCAATTGAAAAAGCAATATCCATCAGTTCTACAGAAATGACTGTTGCCCAAAACGTTCCGAAAAGACGAACCATCAGCCCTGATTTTTTCATTTCCCTAGCACTATCCGCTTCCCCAATCTGTAAGAAATGAGCGACACATAACCAGCCTAAATACAGAGCTCCTAGCAATTTAATATACCAAAACTCTACTAAATAAACCCCTATCCCGATAAATAAAAATCGGAAAAAATAGGCGCCCAACATACCGTACATTAATGCTCGTTTGCGTTGCTTGTTTGGCAAATGCTTCACTAGCACGGCTAATACAAGTGCGTTATCTGCCGAGAGTAAACCTTCTATTATCACTAGTGTCGATATTAACCCCCAAGATACAGGGTCAGATAAGATCTCTTTCCACATTTCCCAATCGAAAAATTGAATGTATGTAGATAGAATTCCTTGAATGATTTCCAATTACATACCCTCCTACTTGTCCTAAGGTATTCTAGTATATGCTTGACCATTTTCGTTATGAGGAAATAGGTGTATCCTTTATTTCTACAAAATATTCTCGAAGAAATTTAATTATTCTACATTTTTATTAAGTAGACACCGAAAATTTAGAATTTACTAAAAATTAATAACCAAAAGCAAATAAAATATGCTATCATAGATAAATGTTTTAAACGTATAACGGAGGATGGATACTATGGAAGCTGCTGACACTAGAACTGTGCAAGTAGAAAATATCTTGATTGCACATCATTTCTTAAAAGACGTAGTGGTGCACACGCCGCTACAAAAAAATGACTATTTATCCGAGAAATATGGAGCTAATATTTATTTTAAACGCGAAGATTTACAGCATGTACGCTCATTTAAACTTCGTGGTGCCTATTATAAGATTAAAAAAATTGAAGAAGAGGCTCGTGAAGCTGGCGTTGTTTGCGCAAGTGCTGGCAATCATGCTCAAGGTGTTGCCTACGCCTGCGCACAATTGAAAATTCAAGCAAGTATTTTTATGCCTCAAACAACACCTAAGCAAAAAATTGACCAGGTGCGTATGTTTGGTCGAGATTATGCAGAAATTATTTTAGCAGGTGATACCTTTGATGATGCTGCCGAAAGTGCATTAGCTCACTGTGATGAACACGATAAAATCTTTATTCACCCATTTGATGATTTTGATGTCATTGCTGGGCAAGGAACAGTCGCAGTTGAAATTATGAATGATATAGAGGAGCCGATTGATTACGTATTTGGTAGTATTGGTGGCGGCGGCTTAATGTCAGGGGTTTCTGCCTATGTGAAAAACCTTTCCCCTACTAGCAAAATTATTGGTGTAGAGCCTTCTGGGGCGGGCAGTATGAAGGCTGCATTTGAAGAAGGCGGTGCAGTAGCACTTGATTGGATTGATAAATTCGTAGACGGTGCTGCGGTAAAGTGCGTCGGTCATCACACTTATGATGTTTGTCGTCGCTACTTAGACGACATTGTATTAGTACCAGAAGGAAAAGTCTGTACAACGATTTTAGATCTTTATAACAAACACGCGATTATTGCAGAGCCTGCAGGAGCATTGTCTGTAGCAGCACTTGACTCTTATAAAGAGGAAATTAAAGGGAAATCAGTCGTTATCATCATTAGTGGTGGTAATAATGACATCGGTCGTATGCAGGAGATTAAAGAAAAATCTTTAATCCACGAAGGTTTACTATATTACTTCATCGTAAGCTTCCCACAGCGTGCAGGCGCACTTCGCCAATTCCTAACAAGCGTTGTAGGACCGAACGATGACATTACAACTTTCGAATATACAAAGAAAAACAACAAAGAAAGTGGTCCTGCCTTAGTCGGTATCGAGCTTGGCAATCGTAAAGATTACGAAGGATTACTCGCACGCATGAACGAATTCGGATTCAAATACAAAGAAGTAAACAACGACATCCAACTATTTGGCTTATTAGTCTAATAATAAAGGGTCACACTTGCTATGTGAGTGTGGCTTTTTTAGGTTTATAGAGGCACTTTTGAGATTTATCGAGAACTTTTGATTGTTTATCGCCCAACTTTTTAGTTTATCCACCAACTTTTCTAGTTTATCTACTAACTTTTTTAGTTTATCTACCAACTTTATCGATTTATCGACCAACTTTTTTAATTTATCACCCAACTTTCCAATAATATCGACATCTACCTTACTGGCGACACTATCTGACCGCACCGATAGTTTGCGTCGCTTACATTTAATCTAATAATTTAGCAGGAATTATATATTTTCTATTTTTATTTTCACCAACCACTTCAAACTTTAACTTTTTCAATAAGTAATAAGCTATTCTCTCTGAGTCAATATCAAAAAAATTACGAAATTGCTCATTAGAAATATTGTTTCCCAGCATTAGCTGATAATCTTGTAATGCTACTAGCATCGATTTATTATCTATCCGTTGACACTTGCTACAACGCCATTTCCCATAGAAATACCGTACCTTATGCTGATACTCACACTGCGAGCATAATGCCCCTTTTCTTAGTTCACCCCACTCGATATCTGGTATCCATTGTGTTGGTTCATGCTTCTTTAGAATGTGTTCAACGATATGTTCTAAATCTTTTTCACTCAAACAGACTCGTGAATAGCGTAAAAACAACTGCTCTACCTTTTCTGCCAAGCCACTCACATGAATAATAGGCTGCGCCGATAAACTGGACGTCATTATCATATTCGGATTTGCAGAGACAATCATATATATAATCGGTATATGATAGCCCGCTTTTTGAAAAATTTGACGCAAAAACCTAGCATGCCGCTTCACTTGATCAAAGGGATTACGAAAGCCGTCGACTTTGCCTTCAGAAGTAATCCGAATAAATTGATGATGATCTTCCATATATTCTATATGACCAACGATATTTTTGATTTCCACTATTAAAATAAAATTTTGCGACATCAATAATGTATCTATTTGATGTATGGATCCACCTTCAGCTTTTAGCACAACATCATGCAATAAATAATACATATGCTCCAAATAGATATTTTGCCATTCCTGATCTACTCTTTGCTCACCTGCATACCCTGCTCTTGTTCTATTTAACATTTCTTGAATAGTAAGTAGACTTTGGGTGAGATTTAGGCAATCGCCTTTCAAGCATTTCTAATATGAGTTGTTTCGATGAAATTTCCCGTTTTTTCAGTAACATGTTTTCACCTCCTTTCGCTAGATTATAATGCAAACACTTTCCCATATTTATCGAGAACTTTTGATTATTTATCTACCAACTTTTTTAGTTTATCTACCAACTTTATCGATTTATCGACCAACTTTTTTAATTTATCACCCAACTTCCTAAAAATATCGACATCTAGCAGAAAAACGCTCACACCGAAGTATGAGCGTTTTATCATTTATTATCCTAGTAACGCACGGTCTGAGTTCATTTTCTCACCGCGGATACGTTCGAACTCTGCCATTAAATCAGGAATGGTTAATTCATGCTTACGATCCTCGCCAACCTCTAAAATAATTTGACCTTTATCCATCATAATCAGGCGATTCCCTAAGTCTAATGCTTGTTGCATATTGTGCGTGACCATTAACGTCGTTAAGCTGTCTTTCTCAACTAAATATTTCGTAATACGTGTGATTAACTCTGCACGGGATGGGTCAAGTGCAGCCGTGTGCTCATCTAGCAATAAAATCGAAGGCTTCGTGAATGTTGCCATTAAAAGAGATAGCGCCTGACGCTCCCCTCCAGAAAGTAAGCCGACTTTTGCAGAGAGGCGATTTTCCAAATTTAAGCCTAACATCTGTAAGGATTCCTTGAAAAATTCTCGACGCTTTTTATCAACACCGAAACGCATCCCTCTACTCTTATTACGCGAGTAAGCTAATGCTAAATTTTCTTCAATCGTCATTGTTGGTGCTGTACCAGCCATTGGATCCTGGAATACGCGACCGATATAGTGAGAACGTTTATATTCTGGTAAAGGAGTTACCTCATTCCCATCAATTGAAACCGTGCCGAAATCTGGTGTTAATGCGCCAGAAACCATATTCATCATGGTTGATTTACCAGCACCATTACTACCGATAATTGTGACGAAATCCCCTGGCTTTAAGTGCAAATTAATTTCTGCAAGTGCTATTTTTTCATCAGGGGTACCTTCATTGAAAATCTTATTAATGCCATGTAATTTAAGCAAGGCCTTTCCCTCCCTGCTCAATCGGCTTCTTTACTCGTGTCTTCTCTGCTGCGCGCTTCACCTTGCGTTTGCGCTCCTTACTCTTATGAATAAATTGAGGTAAAATCAGCGCTATAATTACAATGATAGCTGTTATTAATTTCATATCTCCAGAATCAAGGAAATCTACTCGTAATGCTAATGCTAGAATAATGCGGTAAATGATAGCTCCAGCAATGACAGCAAAAGTTGTACGCATAATCGTTTTTGTACCAAAAATTGCTTCACCAATGATAACAGATGCAAGGCCGATAACGATCATCCCAATTCCCATACTTACATCCGAGAACTTCGAATATTGTGCGATTAAAGCACCTGAAAATGCGACAAGTGCGTTTGAAAGTCCTAGCCCTAGAATAATAAGTGTATCTGTATTTGCCGAGAAGCTACGAATCATACGCTTATTATCACCAGTTGCTCGAATAGCCAGACCAATCTCTGTTTTCAAGAACCAGTCTGCAATGAACTTTATTAGAATTGTGATGATTAACACGACGATGATCGTGCTCCATGTTCCTGGTAGTTTCTGTACGCCGAAGCCTTTTAGTAGGTTATTTAATACCGTATCGATTCCTAAATTACTCCAAAATGCTTGAAACTTTGAAAATAAAGTCTCTGAATTTAATAGTGGAATATTTGGACGACCTATCGTATTTTCTGCCGTTGATCCCATAATACGTAGGTTAATAGAATACAAAGCAATCATCATTAAAATCCCTGATAATAGAGGATTAATTTTCCCCTTTGTGTGAAGAATTCCTGTCATACATCCAGCAATAAATCCAGCAACAATTGCCACCAAAGTCGCTAAGATAGGGTGGTAGCCAAGCAGAATCATCGTCGCTGCTGTAGCCGCCCCTGTTACAAAGCTTCCATCAACCGTTAAATCCGGAAAATCTAACACGCGGAATGTTAAATACACACCAAGTGCCATAATCGCATAGATGATCCCTTGCTCCATTGCACCAAATATTGCTAAAAACATATTGAATCATCCCCTCATAATTTCTTAAACTATTTTTCATTAAAAATTCTTACCTGAGATCCATTCTCTAAGATGAAATTAGTGCAACGTCTTCTGTGATAAAATCTTCTTGACCAACACTCATGTTGCCTGAATGGGCCCCATACTCTCACACGGGAATTTTCACCAAATCCATTTGTTCAAATAATGAGCTCATCACCAAAAGTTGGAGATGATATATATTAATACTACTCAATTTATATAAGTTGATTGGAGTGGAGACTGGGCGACTCCTTGGGGACCGGCGATAGGGGAACGAAGGCTAAGAACATCACATCCTGTGATAACGCCTTCGTGACCAACATCAATGCTGCTGCCGCTACGTTAGCACTACGCTTTCGCGCAAAAAACATCTGTTGGCCCGAGACCCTGCAGCGAAGCGGCTCATCGGACGCCCCCAGGAAGCTTTGCTCTGTGCGAAAGCGTAGCGGCAGCAGCAAATGTTTTCTGTAGCGAAAGCAAAGCGTCAGCTACAAATGTTTTATCTGTGCGAAAGCGTAGCTGCAGCAACAAAGCGCTCAGTCGGAACGGAAATCAACCCTACACTATGATGATGTACCAATTTAATAGGAGTTTCCCCGATCTAAAACTTACATAAAAACCCTTAAACTATTACTCTAAAAGAAGATAAAGCGGGGGCAGTTTTAGTTCTCCCCCGCTTCGTTTTAATTAGGTCATTACTTTTCTAAAAGCTCTGCACCCCAAGAATCTTTAATTTCAATTCCTAAACCATCTGCTACTTTTTTATTGATGACTAGTTTTAACTTTTGTGGATATTGAGCTGGAATATCAGCAGGTTTTGCTTCACCTTTTAAAATCTTCACAGCCATTTGCCCCGCTTCATAACCGATGTCATAATATTCAAAACCATATGCAGCTAAGCCCCCACGTGCAACAGAGTCAAGCTCTCCTACAACTAGTGGTAATTTATTGGCATTCGCTACATCAATGACAGACTCTAGAGCCGAAACTACTGTATTATCAGTAATGATATAGAATGCATCAGCTTTACCGATTAATGATTCCGCAGCTTGTTTTACTTCCGCAGAAGTTGCCGCAGATGCCTCAACTACTGTTAGGCCTTGCTCGCCCATGACCTTTTTCACTTCTTTTACTTGTGCTACTGAGTTTTGTTCACCAGCATTGTAAACCATACCTACTTTTTTCGCGCCTAATTCTTTTAAGAATGCCACTGTTTTCGAAATAGTATCAGGATGTAAATCGATCGTTCCTGTTACATTTTTCCCTGGCTTCTCCATTGAATCTATTAACTGTGCGCCAACAGCATCTGTTACAGACGTGAAGACAATGGGAATATCACTAGTAGCTGTCGCTGCTGCTTGTGCAGAAGGCGTAGAGTTTGCAAAAATCAAATCTACGTTGGCACTTACTAGATTGTTTGCAATCGTCGTGTTAAGGCTGTTATCTCCTTGCGCTATTTGTGGATCGTAGTCAACTTTTAACCCTGAATCTTCAATTGCCTTTTTAAAGCCATCAGTCGCAGCATTTAAAGATGGATGCTCCACAATTTGAGTAATCCCGATTTTATACGTTTTGTCATCTGCATTGCTCTCACTGGCATTATTCTTTTCTTTCTCTTTCGAATCCGATGAATTAGAGCCACTGCTACCGCAAGCAGCAAGCATTAAAACTAATCCAAATAACAGGAACGAAAGCTTTTTTAAATTACTTCTCATAAATAATCCCCCCGATATTATCTTTGATATTTATCACACTTTATCCAAACAAAGTGTGAACGTATCGCTATATTATCTTTATTATATAGCTTAGTCAACAACATTATGAATGTTCTGACATTTAAATTTAACAAAATATTTTATTTTTTCACTAAATTTGTCGCTTTAAACTACTAAACTACGCTATTTCTATAAACTGATTTCTTTTTCTAACATAACAAAAATATTTTCGACAAATTCGCGAAGTTATTTTTCTGACATTTAATTTCTATACCAAATCTATGTAAAACACAAAAAACCTGACATTCCCTATAAGAAAAGTCAGGCCATCAAACAGTATTTTTTTCGCTTTTACTTCTTCAAAATATCTACTAACCAACTACTTTGGGGTAACGGAATATCAGGGAAGCATACGTACGTTTGAGCAACACCTTGAATGGCTGAATAAAAACAACCTGCAAGTGCTTTAGGATCACCATCTCGTATTACTCCCTTAACTTGACCCTCTTTTACTAAACGTTCGAAATTCTCAGATGCGGCCAGATCGCTAGCAACTTGTTGAATAGAATCCGGTAAGTTACTTGCAATTAGTGTTTGAGCAACTAACATAAATAATTTTGCCGATAATGGATAAGTATTAAAAGAATCTAGTATCATCGTAACCATAGCATTTAAATACACTAAAGGTTGTTCTAATTCCTCTTCAGAAATATGAATATCAGCCATTTTAGCCCGGTTCAAAAGTTCAAGGTATACCTCTTCTTTAGAGCCGAAATAATGAAACATTAATCCTTGGCTAATTCCTACTGAATCCCCTATCTCTTTTGTGGTAGTCCCTTGATAACCATTTCTAATAAACAAATCCAAGCCCGCGTTTAGAATTTGCTCTCGTCTAACTTCCTTCTGTTCGCGGCGTTTATTCATTTCATCATAACCTCCTGCAACGATACTGCATTCATGCTTTTTCTATAGAGTAACATAATGACCTCGTATGAAACAGCAAAGATCACAAGAGAAAGAGCTATTGCCTTACTATCTGGTGTCATTGGTATCGCTATGGTAGACGCTTTTGCCAATAAGCCAAATAAAATTTTAGTTACAACAATAGCATAGAGGGTTCCAAATATAAATCCGATGTAGGCAATTATTCGAAAGCCAGACAAGACAATACGATTGCATTCTAAATTTGTATAGCCAAATGCTTTCATCATCGCTAAGTACTTACGATTAGAGGAAATAATGATTTTCATGACAATACTAATCGTTAAAATACTTAAAGCCAAGCCAATTATGATAAAAAGAAAGGACAGTGCAAAATACGTACCTTTTTGCTGAGAGCTTGCATATAATACGTCCTCAAATTTTGAAACAAACAGATGCCGCTTGCTGTCAAACTCGACATTGTCTTTAGTAAATACCCCATTATATTCTTCTTTTTCTAAAAGGCCCGTATGGATGGCAACGTCCATATTGCTGTAAACTACTTCCCCATATACCGATTGCTCAATAGCCGTTATAGGTAACTGATAAACAACATTATTTACATAAATTTTTACAGTATCCCCAACCGACAAATCATATTTCTTACGCATCCAATCATTCACAACAATGCCTTCCTGCTTGGAAATATCTATAGTCTCCTGCTTCTGTATACTATAGAGCTTAAAGCGAGAAAGACTACTAGATAAAGCCATGAATTGGCCATTATTTAATACGCCACCATCTGGAAACTCTATTTTACAATCTTCTGAAAAATAAGGTGTTTCAGCGTCTAAGAATTTCATTTCCTTCGCCTCAATGAATCGTACGTTACTTTTATATTCAGATCCTTTAAATGTTAATGAGGATACCTTATCAGACATTGCTTGCAAAGAAAAAGCAATCTGTAAATTAGCGCTAGCCATAAAGCCTGTGAGTAAGGCCAAAAAGACTAATAGAATATTATTTAATACGATGGCTTTAAAGACTGCTTTTTTAAACGGGTTCGTTATCCTTATTCGCTTAACTAGGAAATTTAATTTTACTGATGTTCCATTACGAATCATTTCTAATGGCGGTTTACGTAAGGAGAATATCGCAATCACAAAAGCCATTACCAAGAAAAACAGCGCGGGAACTGTTGTAAACAATATGAATTGTACAGGATCAAAATTTTGTGTAACATTTGGCACGAGAAATGTAGCATTCATGCTATTAATGAACAGAGGACTAACTACATAGGAAACTAAATATCCTACAGCTGCGCCTATTAACACAAAAGGTCCTATTAGGAAATATCTTTTAGCAATTTGTATTCTAGCGTAACCAAGTGCTTTTAAAACACCCATAGTTGATTTCGTCTCCGTTATACTCTGGATAACGATAGTAATAAGCAACACCAACACAGTTAAACCAAAGAAACTTAAAGCACTAATAAGACTGATCTTAAACATTTTTTCTTTTGCGCTTAATGCAGAAAGTATTTGTGGATTATCCTCTTTACTCATCACAGACTTTACCTGTGAATCCATAAGCATTTCTTCTAGATTAGTTTGTTTCTGTTCCTCAGAAACACTTTCTAAAAAGCGGCCCGCATAACTTGTTTTCTCCTGTTCATCCCAATTTGAGTAAACTTCTTCACTACATAAAATTAATGCTTGAGTAGTAGGTTTGTAGCCAACACCATTATCAGCTACCAGTGGTGAAATTGCGTCCGGTAAAGTAAAAATCCCACTAATTGAATATGTTGTATTGCCAATAGTAACTGGATCTCCTAATGCTAATTTATTGTCCTGCGAAAAATTTTTATCTATTGCAATTTCAGTTGTTTTTTGGGGCGCAACGCCTTCTGAATATAGTGGAATATCAATGTGGCGCGTATTTTGCATAATACGATATACATTTTTTTCATCATAAATGACTTTATATGTCATCGGATCATACGAGAAAGAATACTTATTGGAAAGGTCCGTTATTATTCCCTCATCATGTAGAGTAAGCGTAAAGTCTTGCTGATTTTGATGTGCAAGTACCTTCTTTATGGAGTCTATGCTTTGAAGATAGAAAACCAGTAACGTACAAATAAATACTGCACAGACAACAACCAGTACTAGCGGATACTGTTTTTTAAATTTCATTAAATGTACTCCCTCTCTCACCATGTAATTTCATTAACATCCCGTGGATGAGCATTGTTAGTTACTTCCACAATTTTTCCGCTAGTCATTTTGATTACCTTTGTTGCAATTTGAGCAATACTAGCATTGTGCGTTACCATAATAATGGTAAATTTCAATTGTTTTTGAAGCTGCTTCAAAAAAGTTAAGATTTGTTTGCTCGTTTCTTCGTCTAATGCTCCAGTTGGTTCATCACAAAACAAAAAATCCGGTTTTTTCGCTAATGCACGGGCAATAGACACTCGTTGTTGTTGTCCCCCCGAAAGTTCATAAGGAAGACGTTTTTCTAATCCACCAAGTCCTAAAGCATCAATTATGTCAGAAATATTTTTGTTCCCTTTTAAATCAGCACCCATTTTAATATTAGATTCTACAGTTAAAAACGGGAGTAAATAATAGGCTTGAAAAATGAAAGCCGTTTTGTCACGTCTAAATAGCGTCAGTTCTTTTTGATTTAATCCACAAATCTCATAGTCATCGTAAGTGACACTTCCTGAATCCGGTTGCTCTAAACCAGAAATTACATTAAGCAGTGTAGATTTACCGGATCCAGAAGGACCTAGAATGACAACGAATTCCTCATCATCAATCGACAATGAAACAGCATTTAATGCATAAAGCAATTCACGACCATTTTGATAACTTTTAACCAAATTCTCTATTCTTAACATGTTAGACCTCCAAACGATTTTTATTAATTAATTAATCAATTAACAAAACAATATTATTGATTAATTAATTTGTCAATAATAAAAAAGCCTATTTCTGATAATTATTTTAAGTTCTTCTACGCAATCGTTTTTGCAAAACAATCCATTTTCGAAACATTTTCAACGCATAGTAAAAAGCCACACCTAGTCAGATGTGGCTTAACTTTTCAACACATAATAGTCCTTTCTAGTCTCCTTTTTTACATGTCATGCATATGATGCAAATGAGACAAAGTGCTGTTCTCAAAAAGGAGGAATACTATGAATAATGATGAAATCAATGTAAATCAGCCTTCTTATTCACAAGAGAATCAAAGTGCAAGTTTAGGAAATATTGACACAATCATTTCTGATCTATGCGACAGTCTATTTGCATTTGCTCTTGATTTTGCCTTAAATGCCTTAGAATATACAAAAGAATTAGATGGAGAATTAGAATATACAGATGAATTCAAGAAACAACTAGACGATATTATTATTGAAATAGAGGAAATTAAAAATATTTTAGAGGAGTAACCTGTTCTATTAAAATCGTGATATTTTGACCTACTACTTCCACTCCAAGACTCCTCCTTAAAAAAAGTAGGGGTGTCTAAATGCAAAGCTTTCAAGATATGTGTACAAAATTTGCACAGATTGTAAACGGAAAAGCTTCTATGGAACATGGCGTATGCTCAGTAAAACTGAATCGCAACCTTAATGTGAAGATTCAAGGTCGCCCAAGTCGTAGTGCACTTCATGCTGGGATTACATTCGAATCGCTTGATATATATGGGAATGCACTTAACTTAGGTGAAGTTGTAGTACTCCAAGAGGAATTACCTCCGTTTGTTAAGGTACTTGCTGAAAATAATTTGATTATAAGTGCTGTTCATAATCACTGGATATATTCGGACCCCGTTATTTTATACGTTCATTTTCAATCAATAGAACCCCCACTAATCTTTGCCCAAAAGTTTGCTCAAGCTTTTCGTGTTTTAAAAAACTACTAAAACGGTCACTTTAAAAGAACTGCTTAGAACAGTTCTTTTTTGATATGGCTGAACTCTCCTTTAGTGGTTGCTTCTCATCTATAGTCCAATTTCATTCCATCTGTAAAGAAACAAGTGTACAAGCCCCTTGTCATGGATTCAAAATTCAAATCCTGTTCATACACACCTGTCTTATTAATGAGCAATGACAAAAGCAAAATATTACCTTTAGCACTATGAATTTCTGCGTTTTTTTTACTCATCGCTATTTACAAGTAAGCATGAACATTGATATGATTGCTTTTGCTTCACGTGGTTCGTAACCATCCCACGTAAAAAAACTAAGGAGAAATGAATATGAAAATAAAATTTTTAGCAACGAGCGGCATTATTGCAGCACTCTACATTGCTGTTACATTATTAGTCGGATCATTTGGCTTTACAGAGGTACAATTCCGTCTATCTGAAATGTTTAACCATTTAGTTGCCTTCAATCCCCGTTTTGCCGTCGGAATTATTATTGGTGTATTTATCTCCAATATATTTTCACCACTCGGCATGTACGATTTAGTCTTCGGTGTGGGCCATTCGATGATTACCCTTGGGTTGTTCATTCTTATTTGTAAGATTGTCAAAAATATTTGGGCACGTTTAGTCATCAATACATTTTTATTTACATGCACAATGTTTATCATTGCTTTTGAATTGAACTTAGCATTAGAATTACCATTCTTCTGGACATGGTTAACTGTTGCTGCAGGTGAATTTGTTGTCTTAGCAGTAGGTGCGCCGATTATGTATGCACTGAATAAACGCTTAAACTTCAAAAACTTGATTTAACTGACGGATCTTATCGAGCCGTATTTAATAAAAAGAGGACGGTTTCATCGAGGGCACTGAAAATGTCCCTATCTTCTCACATTACGAGGTATTCAACGATTAAATCGTCGAATACCTCGCTTTTTTCATTTGGCGCTTTGACTCTATTGTTGTTTTCCGAAGCATTCCGCTCGCTTTCCGCGGGCGAGCGATGCTTCGGAAAACAACGCAATGTATCATTCTATTATTTTAGTCACGCTTTCTTTTACCCCGATGATTTTAAGATTTCTCCTTTCTTTTAATACATTCATTATAGTTTCTAACGTAACCGTATAAAGAATTAAAGAACTTTATCAGTTAGTAATTAATGCATTATATCCTTCATAACATAGCTTGCCCGTTAATTTTTCTCAGCGGGCTCGCACAATTATGCAGGGGAATAATTTGCACAGCACGCTTTGACACTATTCTGAAAATACTTTACAATTCATTTCAACAAATGCTAGGAAAAAGAATAGTAGCAAGAGGTCGTACTTAAAGAGAGCTGATGGTTGGTGCAAATCAGTAGTACAAACTTGTGAATGGACTTTGGAGCAGCCTCATCAAATGTGAGGACGAAATTACTCCCCGTTACCGGAGTACGAAAGCGCGCATTTTTGCGAATGAAGGTGGCACCACGGTTACTCGTCCTTTTTATAGAAGGATTGTAGTGACTTTTTTTATTGGGAAAATTAGAAAGAGGAGTCGAGAGTAGATGAGTAAAGTAGCAGAGAAAAAAGGATATTTCGGTGAATTTGGAGGTAGCTTTGTTCCTGATGAGCTTCAAAATGTATTAACTATTTTAGATGAAAACTTCCAAAAGTATAAAGACGATGAAGACTTTAATAAAGAGCTAGATTATTATTTCCGTGAATATGTTGGGCGCAAATCTCCACTTTATTTTGCTGAAAATTTAACAAAACAATTAGGTGGCGCAAAAATTTATTTAAAGCGTGAAGATCTTAACCATACAGGTTCACATAAAATTAACAACGTTCTTGGGCAGATTTTGTTGGCAAAGCGCATGGGTGCTAATCGTGTGATCGCCGAAACAGGTGCGGGACAGCATGGTGTAGCAACAGCAACTGCCTGTGCAATGTTCGGGATAGATTGCACCATTTATATGGGATTAGAGGATACAAAACGTCAAGCACTAAACGTCTTCCGTATGGAGCTTCTTGGTGCCAAGGTAGTAGCTGTTGATAAAGGTCAAGGACGACTAAAAGATGCAGTGGATGAAGCATTTGCTGATTTAGTTGAAAACTATGAAACGACTTTCTATTTACTAGGTTCCGCTGTTGGGCCTCATCCATTCCCTTCAATGGTCAAACATTTTCAATCGGTCATTAGCCGTGAAAGTCGCGAACAAATTTTAGAAAAAGAAGGCAAGCTACCAGCAGCAGTACTCGCTTGTGTTGGCGGTGGTAGTAATGCGATTGGTGCGTTTGCAGAATATATTGCAGATGAAAATGTTCGCCTCATCGGTATTGAACCTGATAAAGCTGCCACATTAAATAAAGGCACACCGGGTGAATTACACGGCTTCAAATGTTTAGTACTGCAAGATGCAGAGGGCAATCCACTACCTACCTATTCGATTGCCGCTGGACTAGATTATCCTGGAGCTGGCCCAGAGCATAGCTATTTAAAAACAATTGGTCGTGGAGAATATGTAACCGTGACGAATGAAGAGGTGCTCGAAGCATTCCAAGTGCTGTCAAAAGTTGAAGGGATCATTCCTGCACTTGAAAGCTCCCACGCAGTTGCCCATGCCCTTAAGCTTGCACCAACATTATCTTCGGAAGAAAGCATTATTATCAATATTTCTGGCCGCGGAGACAAAGACGTGGAACAAGTATTCCAAATGTTAAGTAGATAAAAAATGAAAGAGCGACTTCCTTTTGTGGAAATCGCTCTTTTAACTATACGAATGAAGCTAATTTCGGATAAATTTCTGCTACATTATCTCGAAGCTTAGCTTTCAAAAACTTCCCAACTGATGTTTTTGGAATTTCATCTAAAAATACTACATCATCCGGTACCCACCATTTTGCAAATTGACTTCCTAAAAATGCAAGAAGCTCCTCTCCACTTACTGACATTCCTTCCTTCAACACTACGCAAGCTAGCGGGCGTTCTTGCCATTTGACATGTGGAATTGCAATAACTGCCGCTTCCAAAACCGCATCATGTGTCATTAACGCATTTTCTAAATCAACGGAGGATATCCACTCCCCACCCGATTTAATTAAATCCTTTGTACGATCCATTATTTTGATAAAGCCATCCTCTGTACGTACCGCAATGTCTCCTGTATATAACCAACCATCTCGATACGCATCAGTTGTACGTTCATCACGATAATATTCGTGTGAAATCCACGGACCCCGCAAGCGTAACTCTCCCATGGTCTCACCATCCCATGGCACTTCTCCATTGTCATTTATAATACTCGATTCAATACCGGCCATTGTCATTCCTTGCATTGCTCGCGATTCAATACGCTTTTCAATTGGCCATTCTTCCATCCAAGACATATAATTTGATAGCGCTACTATCGGCGTTGTTTCAGTCATTCCGTACACGACGATATACGGAATACCATACTGCTCTTCAAATGTACGAATAAGTCGAGTAGGTGAAGCAGAGCCACCACAACAAATAGCTCGTAGCGAACTTATATCTCGCTCACGCTTCTCCTGTTCCTGTAACGCTCCCATCCAAATTGTCGGCACTCCAGCAGTTAATGTAACTTTCTCCTGCTCCACTAAATCCAAAATGATTGCCGATGTGAATTGCGGGCCAGGTAAAACTTGTGTAGCACCTACATTGACACTAGCAAATGGTAAACCCCATGCATTTGCATGAAACATCGGTACAATTGGCATCACAACATCACGCTCAGAAATGCCCATTGAATCAGACATACTCAGCATCATACTATGTAGTACTAAACCTCGATGTGAATAAACAACCCCTTTAGGATTTCCCGTTGTAGCACTCGTATAGCACATGCCAGCAGGTTCTTCTTCCCCTATATCCTCTGGGAATTCAAAGTTTTCATCTGCTGCTGCTAATAAATCCTCATAGGATAAGGCATTCGGTAATGTCGTTTCTGGCAAAGTATCCTCATCCGTCATAATAATATAATGTTTCACTGTCTTAAGCTCCGACGCAATGTTTTCAATAACTGGTAGCATATCCACATCAATCATTAAAATCTCATCTTCTGCATGATTAATAATATAAGTTAAATGCTCTTCTGATAAACGAATATTCACCATGTGCAAAACAGCGCCAGAACACGGTACTGCAAAATAAGCTTCTAAGTGGCGATGCTGATTCCAGGCAAAGGAGCCGATCTTCGTCCCTCTTGTCATCCCTAGTTTTGTAAGCCCATCTGCTAAGCGACGTGTCCTTTTCGCCCATTCCCCATAGGTTAAACGATGAATCTTTTGTGGGCTTGTCCGAGAAATGATCGTCTTTCTCGCAAAATAGGTTTCTGCCCGTTTAAAAAAGCTTGTTAATACTAACGGCGTTTGCATCATAAAAATCATCCATCCCCTCTTCTTGTGAACTCCCTTTTTTACCTTTGTGAAATATTAATAGTATTTTAATAGAATACTATTAATATTCTGAATACGATTATATTTTAAAATCGCAAATTAAGCTATATATTCCAGTATTTTTCTTTTTATTGTTAACTTTTTCTAAAATAACTTATTCGCATAACTGGGGGTGATTTCCGTTCCGACTGAGCGCTTTGTTGCTGACGCTTCGCTTTCGCACAGATAAAACATTTGTAAGGCGTTATCATAGGATGTGATGCTCTTAGCCTTTGTTCCCTATCGCTGATCCCCGAGGAGTTGCCCTATCTCCACTCCAATCAACCTTTTACATAGATACGTTTAACAAATGTCATCCTAATCTTGATTACCCTACAAAATAAAAAAAGACGAAGAACACTAAATTCTTCGTCCGATTGTTGGGAATATTTATTTATGAACAAGCTTTTGTTTGTAGCTTGATTTTTAATTTTTCTAGCATATCAACTGTCATTTTTGCTAAATCATACTGTGCTTTAAAGCCCCATTCTTTTTGCGCTGCTTCTATATTTAAAGAATTTGGCCAGCTATCTGCTATCGCTTGACGTACTGGATCTACATGATAATCCATACGGAAATGTGGTACATGCTTTTTAATTTCCGCTGCAATTTCAGATGGCTCAAAGCTCATTGCAGTGATATTAAAGGCGTTGCGATGTATTAGTTTGTTACTATCGGCTTCCATTACATCTACAATAGCCTGCAATGCATCTGGCATGTACATCATGTCCATGTACGTACCTTCTTGGATATAGGAAGTATATTTACCTTGTTTGATCGCCTCATAAAAGATTTCTACTGCATAATCTGTCGTACCACCCCCCGGAGGAGTTACGTAGGAAATTAACCCTGGGAAGCGCACACCACGAGTATCTACACCAAAACGGTCGAAATAATAATCGCATAATAGCTCACCCGCAACTTTATTTACCCCATACATTGTTGTTGGTCGCTGTAATGTATCCTGTGGCGTATTATCCTTCGGTGTCGATGGGCCGAACGCGCCTATTGAGCTTGGTGTGAAAAATTGTAAGTTTAACTCACGCGAAACCTCTAACGCATTCATTAAGCCACCCATATTTAAATTCCACGCCAGTAACGGATTTCTTTCCGCTGTTGCTGATAATAACGCCGCTAAATGCATCATTGTATCTGCACCAAAATCCTTCGCCAGATCATGCATTCTTTGTCCATCTGTCACATCCAACACTGCAAATGGACCCTTAGAATGCTCAAGCTTCCGAATATCCGTCGCTAATACATTGTCCTCTCCATAAATACTACGAAGTTTTTCTACAAGCTCAGAACCTATTTGACCTAGTGCTCCTGTAACCATTATCTTTTTCATTTCTCCAAACCTCCACCTGTGAACAATTGTACTTTCAGAAAGTACAATAATATATAAACAAACATTGATTTACTAACACTTCCGATGAATATCATTATAATTTGTTCACATTAAAAATACAACCATAATATTTTCAATTTTTAAAAACAGAATAAAAAATCCTTTATCATCAGTATATGGGGCCTCCGAAATATTGTGCTTATAAAATAAACAAAATACATATGTACATCCCAAGAATACATCTATTTATTTATTTCTCTTGTTCTATAACATGAAACGCTCACCTACTTGTCAAAAAAAAGAACCTTCTTTGTAAACAAAGAAAGGTCCCTGACTTTAGGACAACATAAAATTAAATGGAGAAACGGTTTACGGCTATTTGTAAAACTTTTGATACTTTATGTAGTTCTTTAATATAATCATGGAATTGCTGCTGAGCAGTTAATTGATCGGCTGTTAGAACAGCTACATGTTTAGTTGATGCCGCATTCGTATCAGAAAATGCTGTTAGCATCAACGCATCTTCACTAACCTTTTTCGTATGGTCGGCAATTTCTTGAACGGTTGCTGATACTTCCATTATATATGGCTTCATTGTATGTACTTTTTCTAAAATTTGATCAAAGCTTGTTGCCGTATCCCCTGTAACTTGCACACCCTTTTCTGTTGCCACTAACACCCCCTCCATCATCTGCACAGCATAGCTAGAATCTAAATGAATGTTTTGTACAATGGACGTGATCGTTTGCGTTGCATGAACAGTTTGCTCCGCAAGCTTGCGAACTTCATTGGCCACAACCGCAAAACCTTTACCATGCTCCCCTGCTCTTGCAGCCTCAATAGATGCATTTAAGGCTAGGAGGTTTGTTTGAGCGGTAATTTTTTCAATCTCTTCGACCATTTGATCGATCGTAGCTGCTCTTTCTACAAGATTAAAAATAGCTGTATTCGATTTTTCAACTGCACGCTTTATAGCCTGTATTTGTGTTAAATTTGCCTGTACAATTTCCGTACCACTTTCTGCATTACGTGCCGTTTTATGAGCAAAATTTTCTACTACCTGTACTTTTTCCAATATTACTTGCACACCATTTAGCACTTCCTCTAGAGATGCTGTATTGGAAGCTAATTTTTCCGTAGAAGCAGCCGTTGAATGAGAAATAGACTTTACATCCTTTGCAATTTTGTGCGTCGTATTAGACGACTGTTCGGACGATTCGTGCAGTTTCCCGGTCATTTCTTCAACCTCATGTGCACTATTTGATACTGTATGAAGGAGTCTTTTCACCTCTGTTACCATTTGATTGTAAGACAATACTACCTCGCCAAGCTCATCCTGCGCCACATAGCTAGCATTCGCTGTGAAATCCCCTTGCTCTGCACGCTTTAATAATGATTTCAATTGACGAGTTGGTATATTCACAGCTTTTGTGGCGATGAGCCCTATACAGATTACTAATAAAACAACAAATAAACATACTCCGCCTAATAACCAATAACCAAATTGCACATCTTTCTGGTAGGCTTGTTGCTGTTCCTTAGCCCTCTGAACTAAATAGCTTTGCGTTTCTTCTAATAATGAATGACTTTGTTTACTTACAGGCAAATAAGACTGAACATAAAATTGTCGTTGTTCATTTTGACCCAATTGCTTATAGTTATCGATCAATGCTACCTGCTGTGCTAATAATGCCTTAAATTTATTCAACTGATGGGTCATTTTTTTATCGATTTCTAGACTATCTAAATGATCTAAAGGCTGCTCAGCATTTTTTAAAATGACCGTCATTTCTTGATAAGCTCCAGCTGAATCCACTAAATAATCTACTTGTCGTTGTGATTCTTCAAGTTCATTTAACCATCCAATCGGTACAAGTCCTTCTGAATAGCTTTCACTTGCATGCCATGACATTTTTCGTAAATAATCAATACTAAAAATACCTAACAAAATATTCGATAGTACACAAACAAACATCAATATAAGTAATTTGTCCTTCACCATTATGTATCGAAAAAAATGCATCTCCCTCGGCTCCTTCTCCAACTCTTACCAATAATAATAGTATGAAGATATAAAGCTAGTGTTATGTTTTTGTAAAGATTGCACGAAAAGTAGATCTTATCCTCAGCATTCGCGAGCAACCTCCCAATACTTTACTCCCACAAACGAATCGATCAAATGTCATATTAAAAATCCTACAAACACACACGTAGAGACTTAGATGGTAAATGAACAAAATAGTAAAATCGATTTAAACCCTACAATAATCACAATAATCATTTAACTCGCAACCTTCCGCATTTTCTATCGTTGTCTATTAATAGTATGGTTTATCTTCATTCAACAAAGTGTTAATGTAGCGGCAGCTACGAATGTTTTCATTGATCAAAAGAGAGGTGTTTGCGTGTTACAAATCAATAAATTAGATAAAGGTTTAGTCATTAGCTTGACATTGCTCGGTATCATTAGTTGTCTCTTTGTTCATTCCAGTAGTACGGTATTTGAGCAGTATACAAGCTCGTTTATTAAAAAGCAGTTTATTTATTACCTAATCGGATTTTTAGTTATGTATGGAGTAGCTACGCTTGATATTGAGCAACTAAAAAAGATTGGCTGGCCATTTTATTGGGCGATGGTCTTGTTAACATTTGGCTTGTTTATTGCACCCGAGAGTATAGCCAGAACTGTAAATGAAGCGAAGCGTTGGTACCAAGTTCCAGTGTTAGGATCATTCCAGCCTTCAGAGTTTTTAAAGTTCGCGCTTCTAATCGTTGTTAGTAAGGTCATTGTTGCCCATCGAGAAAAATATGAGCGCCCTACCTTTTTAACCGATATGCGACTCCTCTTCATAATTGCTGCTCTCACTCTTCCGCCTATGCTTGCTGTTTATAAGCAGCCTGATACGGGCATGGTAATGATTTATATGTCGATGATTGTACCAATGCTTTTCTTTTCAGGTATGCAAAAAAAATTACTGATCATCTTTACAGCTATCCCAGTATCAATTCTTAGCGTTGTGGTTATTCTTTATGTAAAATTCAATGATTTTTTTACAGATAAAATTTTAAATAAATTATCAGGACATCAAATTTCTCGAATTTATGGCTGGTTGCAACCTCATGAATATCCAGACTCATCTTTTCAAACAAGGCAGGGATTTTCGGCAATTGGTACAGGACAGTTTACTGGAAAAGGTTACATGAAAAATGATGTATATGTCGTGGAAAAGCATACAGATTTCATTTTTGCAAACATTGCTGAAGAGATCGGATTCATCGGAGGTGCATTTGTCATTACGCTTTTATTTTTTGTCATTTACCGTATTGTTCTCATTACAGTAGAAGCAAAGGATCCATTTATGACGCTGATGGGAGCAGGGATTTCTAGTTTATTAGCCTTCCAAATTACACAGAATATCGGTATGACAATTGGCCTTTTACCTGTAACTGGTATGACATTGCCATTTTTAAGCTATGGCGGAAGTTCACTCATATCAAATTTCATGTTAATAGGCATTGTGATGATTATTTACAAATCATATAGTGGCTACATGTTTAAAACAACAAAAGAGTAAGGTGAATTGTGATACTTTAAAAAAGAGAATTTTATCTTCATTCAGTAGAAGACTCATACCTTTGAAGGTGATTAGATGAACACTGATATGATTCCTTTTTAGCGAACGTCTAACACCTACTGAATGAAGATAATGCCTCCGGCGGATGTCACGGATTTTGAAAGGAATGAAATGTGCAGGCACAATTCAAAATCCAGACGCATTGTTTATCTGTAGCGAAAGCAAAGCGACAGCTACAATTACGCCAAGGCGAAATTGATTATTACTTGCTCTAACAGGAGGAGTTTTATTCATACTCATATTACGCTTAGCCTTTCTTATGCTATAAAACACTAAAAAAGCTGTCTCAAAAGTTTTACTACAACTTTTGAGACAGCTTAACTTTTATATTTTATACACTAATTAAAGCTCCACTTTACGGATATTATCAATGACAACTTTTAATATTGTATCGAGATCCTCTTGTACAATATTTAGTGGCGGAGATAACGTTAATACGTTATTAAAGCCTGCAACAGTTGCTCCATTTTTACCTATAATAACCCCCTGCTCCTTACATGCAGCAATAACAGCATTTACTTTATCTACTGGTAAAGGCTCCTTCGATGTTTTATCTGTCACTAACTCGATGCCTATTAATAAACCTTTGCCTCGAACATCCCCAACATTCGGGTGAGTGCCCAATGCTTTCTGAAGTGCTTGAAGGGTAGTTGCTCCAACCTCAGTAGATCTTTCAAACAATGCTTCTTGTTGGAGAATCTCAATATTTTTTAATGCGACCGCACATGCGACTGGTGATCCTCCAAATGTATTGACGTGACGGAAATAACCGTATGCATCAGACCCAGTGAATGCCTCATAAATTTCCCGTTTAACCGCTGTAGCTGATAATGGTAAATAGGCACTTGTAATCCCTTTTGCCATCGTAATAATATCTGGTTTCACACCGTAGTTCATAAATCCAAATGGCTTACCTGTTCGACCGAAGCCACAAATAACTTCGTCTACAATCATTAAAGCCCCATGTTTTTTACATACTTCTTCAATGCCCTTTAAATAGTTCTCCGGCGGCATAATAACGCCCCCACCTGTAATAATTGGCTCTAAAATCATTGCGGCTATTGTTTCACTTAGCTCCCATGTCATCGTCTTATCGACAGCCTTTACGCTTGCTAAATCTGTCGGAGCTAGTGTTTCACTTTCATGTTCTCGATATTGATCAGGTGGTGCTACATGTACAAAGCCAGGTGCTAATGGTTCATATTTATATTTTCGTTCCGCTTGCCCTGTCGCAGCCAATGCTCCAAAAGAATTGCCATGATAGGCACGATAGCGAGAAACTATTTTATAGCGAGAGCTTTCTCCTTTTTGTTGATGATACTGACGTGCAATTTTAAACGCAGTTTCATTCGCCTCTGAACCACTATTAGAGAAGAAAATAACATAATCTCCACCAAGCATTTCATTAATCTTTTCAGCAAGTTCAACCGCTGGTAAATGCCCCTGTGATAAAGGCGCATAGGCGTTTTTCATCATCTGCTCGTGTGCAACATCTGCTAATTCCTTACGTCCATAGCCTACATTTACACACCATAATCCTGCCATAGCATCGATATATTCAACGCCATCTGTATCAACAATCCTTGCACCGTTTGATTTTTCTACTACATAGGTTGCTTGTGGATTGTAAGGTTTCATTGAATGCCATACATATTGTTCATCTTTCTTTAAAATATCATTTTTAAGATTTACTTGAACCATATCTATACACCCCTTTAGTTAGTTTCACTTATTCACATCGTTATTGCTTGGGAACGCGAATGAACTTGTCGTATCCTCTGTTTCATCTGGCCAGCGTTCAGAAATTGTTTTTGCTTTCGTAAAGAAACGTGCTTGGTCAGGTCCAAACATGTGCCCTTCGCCAAACTTAGAACGCTTCCATCCGCCAAAGTTGTGATAGCCAACCGGAATCGGAATCGGGACATTAACGCCTACCATACCTACTTCAATTTCTTCTTGGAATTTACGCGCTGCCGATCCGCTACTCGTAAACATCGTGACACCATTCCCAAGTTCGTGATCATTAACCAAATCAATCGCTTCTTGTAAAGTTTCAACGCCTACAACGATCCGTGCAGGACCAAAAACCTCCTCTTTAAAAATAGTCATCTGTGGCGTTACATTATTCAACAATGTCGGACCAAGGTAAAAGCCGTTAGACGTTTCGCATATTTTCGGATTTCGACCGTCCGTTACAAGATTAGCTCCCTCCTCGATAGCACCATCGATATATCGAAGAATGGTATCTTTTGATTGCTGTGTAATAACTGGGCCAAAGTCTACCTCAACATCTGTATATGGGCCAACCTTTAATTGCAAGATTTTCTCCTTTAATATCTCTGTAAAGCGTTGTTCAGTATCTTTCCCAACGACGATTGCTCCTGAAATGGCCATACAACGCTGTGACGCCGCTCCATATGCTGCACCTAAAAAGGCATTTGCTGTTTGCTCTAGATTTGCATCTGGCATAACAATCATAAAGTTCTTCCCGCCACCAAATGCAGCAACACGCTTATTGTGCTTTGTTCCTGTTTGATAAATGTACTCTGCAACAGGCGTCGATCCAACAAATGAAATTGCCTGAATCTCTTTATTTTCTAGTAGTTCATTAACCGCCTCTTTATCACCATTAATGACTGTCCAAATCCCATCTGGCAGTCCTGCTTCTTTCCATAACTTACTTATATATAATGCCGAAATTGGCACACGCTCAGACGGCTTTAAAATAACGGCATTCCCTACCGCAACTGCCATACTTGTAATCGCCAGTGGCACCATAACAGGGAAATTAAATGGAGCAATTGTTGCAACAACTCCAAGTGGGGCTTTTGCAGAAAAGGCATTAATATTGCCACCTACATTAACCGAGTACTCCCCCTTCAGCATTTGCGGGGCACTTATTGCCATATCTACAGATTCAATACCACGAACAATTTCGCCTTTAGCATCTTCCTTCGTTTTCCCACTTTCCTCACAAATGAGTTCAATGAGCTCATCCTGTCTTTCTACTAATAACTGACGGAAACGATGCAATACTTCGACCCGTTTACCAATCGATGTCTTTTTCCATGATGGGAAGGCTGCCTTCGCTAGCTGGATAGCCTGTTTTACCTCATCACTAGTCGCAAATGGAACTTGTGCAATAACTTCTCCTGTTGTTGGATTAAAAACTTCCGAGTAACGACCACTAGTACCTGCTGTTTCAACACCATTGATAAAATGTGATAGCGTTTTCACTTTTTGCTGAACTGTCATAATTTCCCCACTCCTCAATTATGTTATTCAAAATCTAATTCTTCCTTTTGGAAAATAGAACTCGCTTCATCTACTGGGTCTGACGCCTTTTTCTTTTGTGTAACTAAATAGAAAATCATCACGACTGTCACTACTACACATGTAAATAAAATTTGTGAACGCATCGATTCAATAAAGAACATAGCGATTAGTAATGCTGTTGTAGCCAGTATTGTGAAATACGTTAAATACGGGAACAACCACATTTTCACTTTTAATAGCTCCGGGTTTTCTTTCTCAAATTTCCGGCGCATTTTTAATTGTGAAAAAGCAATGATTAAGTAAAGAATCAGCGTAATTGCACTACATGAACTAAGTAAAAACATAAATACTTTATCTGGAGAAACATAGTTCATAATAACGGCGATATAAGAGAAGAATGTCGCCGTTATTATGGCATTAACAGGTGCACCTTTTTTATTTAATTTCAAAAATGCTTTTGGGGCCTCCCCCTTTTCCGCTAAAGAAAATACCATTCTCGATGTCGCATAAAGCGCGGAGTTTAAGCACGATAAAACCGCCGTTAAGACAACAAAATTCATGATTTGCGCAGCTGCCGGAATGCCGATGTAATCCAACACTGCTACATAGGGACTTGTTAAAATATCAGAGGAATGCCAAGGTAATAATGTGACAACTACTGTGATCGACCCAACGTAGAAGATCAAAATACGCCAAGTAATTGAATTAGTAGCTTTTGTCACTGCTGCTAACGGTTCGTCAGATTCCCCTGCCGCAATCGCAACAATCTCTGTGCCCATAAAGGAGAAAATAACAATGACTACTCCCATCAAGACAGAGCCGAAACCATTCGGTAAAAAGCCTCCCTCGCCGATTAAATTGGAAGTACCCACCGCATCAAAATTAGGCGCGATCCCAAAGATAATAAATGCACCAAGTGCCAGAAACGCTATAATACTTGCAACCTTAATAAGAGAGAACCAATATTCAAATTCACCAAAAGCTTTTACGGAAAGGACATTTGTTAAAGTAAGTGCAACTGTTAGTAAAAGACTTAGTAGCCATAACGGAATCCCATCATACCAATATTGAATAATCGCAGCAGCTGCCGTTGCCTCTAAAGCAATCGCAACAACCCAGAAAAACCAATATAACCAACCAATCATAAAGCCAGCCCACGGACCAATTGCTTCATGTGCATAATGCGCAAAAGACCCACTTGTTGGATTGACAGCTGCCATTTCTCCAAGCATTCGCATGACAAGAATAACGATAATACCTGCAAAGATATAAGATAAAATTGCGCCAGGTCCTGCTAAGTTAATCACGGAGCCACTCCCCATAAAAAGACCGGCTCCGATAACCCCGGCAATAGCGATCATCGTCATATGCCTTTTCTTTAACCCTCTCTGTAATTGCGTCTGTTGCTCCATACACATCCACCTCTTTTATTAGATTGGATTAACGTTTACAAAAATTTTACATGTTATACAGAAACGAAGGTATAGACAAACTGTAAAATTCTATACATTTGTTTTAAACATAATGTAAAATAGACTAAACATTCTCAAGAAACGATATTCACGTTTATTTAAGCAAAAATCACACGTAATAAAGAAAACCGAATAACGATCTATGTTAAAAGGAAGGAGGATAAAATGAGTCAATTTAAGCTTCAAGTAAAGGATGTATTAGAAAACACATACTTTCAAAGTGCCGAGGTCGTAGCTGGTGAAGATGGATTATTACGAATTGTTAAGTGGGCCCATGTCATTGAAAATATACAAGTAGATAATTTTTTAGCTGGTGATGAATTAGTTTTAACAACAGGGATTACCCTTCAACAACGCATAGAGGATTTTATCTTTTTTGTAGAATCCTTAATCAATAAAAATTGCGCCGCATTGTGCATTGAATACGGCAGCTACATCCGGAATATCCCCGAAGTAATTGTAGCTCTTGCTAACCGTCACAACTTCCCTATTATCGTTTTTCACGATACTGTTCCTTTTGTCCGCATTACACAGGATTTACATAGTCAAATTATGAATCAGCAATATTTAATGATCTCTACTTTAGAATCTTACTCTCAAACATTAAATAAAAATGCTCTACTCGGGCAAAACGCAGAAGACATTTTACAAAATATGTATAGTGAATTAAAGACACAAATTATCTTTTCAATTAAAGGTCGCGAGCCTATCTTGTTCCCGAATATGCCGCATAATAAGCGCCAACAACTTTTAACGGTGAAAAAATCAGCACCTGTATTTAAAAATGAACCAATCTTTATTTTTGACCAGCTTTACGCAGATTTAACGCTTTATAGAGAGGATGGTCTATTCTCAGAGTTCGAATTACTTATTTTAGACCGTACAGCGACTGCGCTAGCACAGCTGTTAATGAGAGAATTTTATATTGAAGAGAAAAGGGACATTGAGGATGCCTCCATTTTAGCGGATTGGATCGATCAAAAACTATCAAAAGAGGAAATTTATAAATTTATCGTCACGCATCATTCTAACTATAAACTTTCTAGCAGTGCCGTTTTTATTTTAGCCACTCCTAATGCCGTCTCTAAAGTGCAAGAAGATATTGTCTATAGTAAGCTCTACTATCGAAACCTTTTCGAGCAAAATGGATTTATTCCATTTTTATTCGAAAGAAAAAGCTATGTCATTTTTATTTTACTCCATACGAAGGATAGTAAATCGAGTCGCGAATTATTAAATACATTAGTTTCTTCCCTTCAAAAAACCGATTTTTATAAGAAGCAAATGGTCCAAGGTTATCAAGTCGCAATTGGCAAAGTTGTGGCAGATGTAGAAGAAATCCCAAAGAGCTATCAAACGGCACTCGAAACATTGTATATTTGCAGTAAAGTACAAACAACATCTTATTTTTACGATGATTTACATTTATATCACCTCATCTATAAATTACAGATGCAAGTAAACCTACAGGAAGTAATTCAAGATTATTTGCAGCCCGTTATTGAATACGACAAAAAGTATAATAGTAAGCTATTAGAAACGCTGCAGGTATACTTGCAAACGAATGGCTCCAAACAACAAACAGCCAACCAACTGTTCATCGTACGCCAAACACTCTACCATCGTTTAAAAAAGCTTGAAAGTCTCCTAGGGGAAAATTTTATGAAGGGCCATAATCGCATTACACTTGAATTTATGTTGCTTGCTAATTCTTTAATTGAGGAAAAAAACTAATTTTATAGTTGTTGATTGGGTTACCGGCGATGTTCGCAGGTTTATCAGCGTTGTTCATCGATTTATCAGCGATATTCATCAGTTTAGCGGCGATATTCATCGGTTTAGCGGCGATATTCATCAGTTTAGCGGCGATATTCATCGGTTTAGCGGCGATATTCATCGGTTTAGCGGCGATATTCATCAGTTTAGCGGCGATATTCATCAGTTTAGCGGCGATATTCATCGGTTAGCACACTCAAGATTACTTTGTTTCTTGAGCGTGCTACCAGATTTTATTTTTCAGTAACTACTCCGTTGTATAATCCAGGTCTGCGGTCGTCATAAACAGGAATTCGGCCGCGTACTTCATCGACAATCGAAAAGTCCACGTCGATGACAGCTACTTCTTCGTCCTCTGCGCCAACCCAAAGTACTTCGCCCCACGGTTGAATAATCATTGATTGACCATTGAAGTTTTCTACCTTTCTAGAAATTCGATTAACAGCGATGACGAAGCATTGATTTTCAATGGCACGTGCTTGCAGCAACGTTTTCCAATGATCGATACGTGGTGTCGGCCATTGTGCCGGTACAAATAATACTTTTGCACCCTCTAAGGCGTGAGCGCGTAGCCATTCCGGGAAGCGGATATCATAGCAAATTACGCCTGCAGCCTCAATATCTCCTAGGGCAAAGCGATTCATTTCATCCCCAGCTTCTAAATATAAATGCTCGTCCATTAAGCGGAAAAGATGTGCCTTGCTATATTCACCTACTAACTCGCCATTCTTATCAAACGTATACATTGTGTTGTAAAATTTATCGCCCTTCTTCGTTGAAACAGAGCCACCAACAATATGTACGCTAAGCTCTTTTGCCAAAGCTGATAAAAATGCTTTCGAACGCTCTCCATCCACATCTGCAAGCTCAGATAATCTTTCAAGTGCATAGCCTGAATTCCACATTTCCGGTAGCACAATAATTTCTGCACCTTGTTTTGCCGCTTCACGAATTTTGTCCTCTGCACGAGCAAAATTTTCTTCTACTTTGCCAAAGCCTACGTTTAATTGGATACAACCTATTTTCATTGTTATGCCTCCTCAAGACAGTACTTTTTATATTTTATACTACAACGATTTTAGATGAATATTTCACCACTTAATACTTGAATCGCCGAACCCGCAATTGCAACATCTTTTATTTTGGGTGTAACGTACAATACACCACCGCGTTTTGAAAGCTGTTTGCTCACGATGCTTTCTTTTGATAATTTTTCACACCAGTACGGTCCTAACGCACCATGAGTGGAACCATTTACATGGTCTTCATCAATGCCTTGTGCTGGAGAAAAAAATCTTGAGACAATATCAATCCCTTCATTCTTAGAACAACTCGTTATACAAACACCACGCACAGGGAACTGTTTCATCGCATCAAAATCAGCTTTAAAATCTGCAATATCCTCTTCGTGACGCAGCTCCACTATATAATCCAACTCTGTTTTCCCCACATATATTGGTTTCACACCAAGCCATTCCTCAAGCTCCAAAGGACATTCAATCTCTTCTAATCGATACTTTTGAATTGTTATCTCAACTAGTTCATTCAACCAATTTGCTTGCAAAGGGCCACTTACAGTCTGGAATATAATTGGAGAATCCACGGGTACAATTCCTAGTTTCCAGAGCAAAAAAGCGCTAGCGATTGTTCCATGTCCACAAATCGGTATTTCCTTCGCTGGCGTAAACCATCTAAGAGAGAAATCATTATCCTTCTTTTGAACAAAAGCTGTTGTTGGTACGGGGATCTCCTGAGCCATTTTCTGCATGGTTGAATCAGGTATTGCTGAATCTAGTAAACAGACTGCCGCGGGATTTCCCTTGTAAAGCTCTGTAGTAAAAGCATTGACGATAAAATACGAGACTTTGTTCAATTTTCCTCACCTCATATACTATTAGGCTCTAGACAATTACTAAAAAAAGTAATATTATGTGCATCATATCTTTAATAATTATTATATTCTGAAAAAGGTGGTCGTGCATGGAATTCTCAAAAAAACTACAGCAACTCCCAACTCAATTTTTTGCAGCACTTGTGCAAAAAGTAAACGCTGCTCTTGCTGAAGGGCGTGATGTTATCAATCTTGGTCAAGGAAATCCAGATCAACCCACTCCTTCACACATTATTCAAGCATTACAGGAGGCGGCAGAAAATCCTCAAAATCATAAATACTCTCCATTTCGTGGCATAGCAGAATTACGAGTGGCCGCAGCAGACTTCTACAAACGTCAATACAATGTGGATATTGACCCTGAAACAGAGGTTGCTATTCTCGGTGGTACGAAAATTGGCCTTGTTGAGCTACCGTTAGCCGTTTTAAATCCCGGTGATACAATGCTATTACCTGATCCCGGATATCCAGATTACTTATCTGGTGTCGTATTGGGTGATGTTAATTTTGAAGTCATGCCACTTTTTGCAGAAAACAATTTCCTGCCTGATTATAATGCTTTATCCGATGAAGTTAAAGAAAAGGCAAAGCTTCTTTACTTGAATTACCCAAACAACCCAACTGGAGGTACTGCAACACTAGAATTTTTCGAGGAAACAGTACGCTTTGCAAAAAAGCATAACATCATCGTATCACATGATTTTGCCTACGGGGCGATTGGATTTGACGGCAATCAACCTATCAGCTTCCTGCAGGCTGATGGTGCTAAAGATGTCGGTATCGAAATGTATACATTATCCAAAACGTATAATATGGCAGGCTGGCGCATAGGTTTTGCAGTTGGTAATCCTGATATTGTTGCAGCCATTAACCTTATTCAAGATCATCTATTTTGTAGTCAATTCCCTGCAGTGCAACAAGCCGCGGCAGTTGCACTTACTGCTTCCCAGAGTTGTGCTGATCAGCTAAGAACGACTTATGAGCGCCGGCGAAACGTCCTGATCAAAGAAGCTAAGCGAATTGGTTGGCAAGTCACAGCACCAAAAGGCTCTTTCTTTGCATGGCTCCCTGTTCCACTTGGTTTTACGAGTGAACAATTTACCGATATATTGCTAGACAAAGCTGATATTGCAGTAGCTGCAGGCAATGGCTTCGGTCAATACGGCGAAGGCTATGTACGGGTTGGTTTACTTGTTAGCGAAGACCGCTTACGCGAAGCAATCAGCAGAATTGAAAAATTAAACTTATTTTAGCTCATGAGCATTGCAATCCCCTACTTTCGAAAAACTGTTTCAAACTTGCTATGGGACAGTTTTAGCAATTCTTTCGCGGCTAAATATTATAATAAAATAAAAAATTTTAAAAATTCAATTGACTTACAATATCCTATAATTTATATTAGTTCTATCGGATTTACAAAAAAATATTATAAATCTCTTATCAAGAGTAGCTGAGGGACTGGCCCTATGAAGCTCGGCAACCTCCTTTTTTAAGGAAGGTGCTAAATCCTGCAAACGATCATCGTTTGAAAGATAAGAGAGGACAATTTTTCATGAGCCTCTCTTAGTTTATAAGAAGGTTTTTTTTATTTTTACAAACCGATAATACAACTTTGGAGGTATGTTTCATGAAAAAGAAAAACAAAATTTTATTAGGTTTAGCGAGTCTCACACTGGTAGCTGCATTAGTAGGCTGTGGTTCTAAAGAAGATAGTAAAGAAAGTAAGGCTATTAATGAGAATAAGATTGTAGTAGGTGTAACTTCTGGACCACACGAACAAATTACAGAGGTTGCCGCAAAAGTTGCTAAAAAAAATGGCTTAGAGGTAGAACTAAAAACTTTCTCTGATTATGTGTTACCAAATACATCGTTAGCCGAAGGTGATCTTGATGTAAATAATTATCAACACAAGCCATTCCTCGATGCATTTAACAAAGATCACAATACAGATTTAGTGCCAGTAGCAAAAACAATTTTAAATCCTATGGGCATATACTCTGAGAAATATAAATCATTGGATGCAGTTCCTGATGGTGCAACATTCGGATTACCAAACGACCCAACAAACGGAGCCCGTGCCCTATTCGTCCTTCAAGAGGCAGGCTATATTAAATTAAAAGACGGTGCAGACTTAACAGCATCTATTCGCGATGTGGAAGAAAACAAAAAGAATTTGAAATTCATTGAATTAGAGGCTGCACAAATTCCAAAGCAGCTTAGTGAAGTAGATCTAGCAGCAATTAATACGAACTTCGCTCTTGATGCAGGCATTAATCCTAAAAAAGACTCCATTCTTTTAGAATCTACTGACTCTCCATATGTTAATTACATTGTGGTACGTGCAGAAAACAAGAATGATCCAACAATAAAGAAATTTGTTGAAGCTTATCAATCGGATGAAGTACGCAAATTTATTGAAGAAGAATTCAAAGGTTCTGTTATTCCAGGCTGGTAGTAACAATTAAGGACCTTTCATAAAATCAAGAATCTGCGAGACTAGCAGATTCTTGATTTATAGAAGGGCTTAGAAAGGAGATATCACAGATGATTCAATTAGAAAATATAACAAAAGAATTTAAAACTAAAAAAGGTATCGTCAAAGCAGTAGATGGTATTAACTTGCATGTCAAAAAAGGTGAAATCCATGGAGTTATTGGCTACAGTGGTGCCGGAAAAAGTACCCTTATACGCTGTGTCAATTTATTAGAGCGTCCAACAACAGGAAGAGTATTGATTGATCATGTAGATATTACTTCCCTTTCTCTTAACGACCTTCGTAAAACCCGTCAAAAAATCGGCATGATCTTTCAACATTTTAACCTTTTAAAAACAGCAACCGTATACAACAATATCTCGGTACCATTAAAGCTTCTTGGCTATAGTGACTCTGAGGTGAAACAACGCGTTGCAAAATATGCAGAAATTGTTGGCCTAACAGAGAAATTAGATAGTTACCCTAGTCAGCTTTCAGGGGGGCAAAAGCAACGTGTCGCTATCGCACGGGCCCTTGCCCAAGAACCTGAGATTTTACTCAGTGATGAAGCAACAAGTGCTCTCGACCCCGAAACAACTGACGCTATTCTTGATCTTCTCTTGAAAATTAATCGTGAGCTGGGCATCACTATTTTACTCATTACACATGAAATGAATGTTATTCAAAAAATTTGCGATGATGTATCCGTTCTTGAATCAGGGACGGTTGTGGAAAATGGATCTGCTATAGAACTCTTTTCAAAGCCTCAGCATTTAACGACCCGAAAGTTTTTAAATACCATATCTCAACGCAACTTATCTCCTTCTCTTATCAAGCAATTAAATGTCTCGGGAAGTGTGATTCGTTTAACATTCCTTGGTGAAAGTACAGGGAAACCATTACTTGCAGAAGTGAGCAAAGTCTATGATGTACAACCAAATATATTAACAGCCAATATCATTGAATTAAAAAACGGCATTGTTGGTAATATTGTCGTGCATCTACATGGTAAGGCGCATATCGTAGAAAAGGCACTGAAGTATTTTAAAGAAAACGGGGTAGACGTTGAGGAGTTAGGAGGCGAATTACATGAATAGTATACAAAGCTTCTTTGCAGATTGGTCAGATGTTATTTGGAAATCTATTATCGAAACCTTTCAAATGGTCGGGATTTCATTATTCTTCTCTATTTTAATTGGGATTCCTTTAGGACTATTAATCGTTTTGACTCGTCCGGGGCAATCGTTTGAAAATAAATTTCTCTATCAATTTTTCAATTTATTTATTAATATTATTCGCTCTGTACCGTTCATTATTTTACTATTCTTCATTTTACCGTTCACAAAGCTAATCGTCGGCACAACTATTGGTGTAAAAGGTGTTATCGTGCCGCTTGTTGTATATACAGCGCCTTATATTGCGCGACTTATGGAAACTGCACTTTTAGAAGTTGATCCAGGTGTTGTGGAAGCTTATACAGCAATGGGCATTAAACGCCGTCATATCATTTGGAATGTCCTACTACGTGAGGCTCGCCCATCCATTATTTTAGGTTTAACGATTGCCACAATCGGTCTTATTGGAGCAACAGCCATGGCAGGAATGGTTGGCGCTGGTGGTTTAGGTGATCTCGCATACCGTTATGGACACTTACGCTATGAGGTCGATGTGATGTATGCGACAGTGTTTATCCTAATCATCCTTGTTCAAAGTATTCAATCGATAGGTAACCGCTTTGCCGTGAAACTAAAAAAAGATTAATAGGAGGATTTCGATGACAAAAACAACAGATGGCGATCTACTGTTAAAAAATATTAAAGCCCAAGCCCCCTTCCCTATTTGCTTTGCAGATTTAGAAAAAGCCGTTGCAGACAAGATGGAAGCTGGTCCGTTTGGCTACATCCGTTCAGGTGCTGGCGGTGAGCAAACATTGCGAAATAACCGTGCAGCCTTTGAAAAATACTCTATTATTCCACGCTTTTTACATGATGTTTCAAGTATTAACACATCGGTTGAACTATTCGGAAAAGTACATCCAACTCCGTTCTTATTTGCTCCTGTTGGCATGAACAAAATGGCGCATGAAGAAGGAGAGCTTGCCGTTGCACGTGCAGCTGAGCAATTAAAAATTCCTTATATCCAAAGTACAGTTTCAAGTTACGCACTTGAAGATGTAGCTCAAACGGCTCCCGCGGCTACTAAATGGTTTCAATTATATTGGTCAACAAATGAGGAAATTGCCTATAGTATGGCCGCTCGAGCCGAGGCTGCTGGTTTTGAAGCTATTGTTTTAACTGTAGATACAGTCATGCTTGGCTGGCGTGAAGAAGATGTGCGCAATCAATTTTCACCATTAAAGCTTGGGTATGCACGAGGAAACTATATGAATGACCCTGTTTTTACGGCTTCCTTACCAGATGATTCATTTGAGTCATATATACAGGGTGTTTTGCAAAATATCTTCCATCCAACATTAAATTGGGAGAATGTACGTGAATTAAAGCGCCGTTCTAATCTCCCTATTTTATTAAAAGGAATCTTACACCCTGAAGACGCCAAGCTAGCTATAGAAAACGGCATCGACGGTATCATCGTATCGAACCATGGCGGTCGCCAATTGGATGGCGTAATTGGTTCACTTGACGCACTCCCAAGCATTGTAAAAGCCGTAAAGAGACAAATTCCTGTTATTTTAGATAGCGGTGTGTATCGTGGTATGGACGCTCTTAAGGCACTCGCCTTAGGAGCAGATGCTGTTGCCATAGGTCGTCCCTTCGTCTACGGACTTGCATTAGAAGGACAGCAAGGCGTCGAAAAAGTAATGACAAATTTATATGATGAATTAAAAGTCTCGCTCGCATTAGCGGGGGCAATATCTATAAAGCAACTACGTAATATCACAATGGTGAAAAAAGATGTAACCGATCGTCAATGAATGAATACAGATGAACGCTACAAACAGCGAAAGTCACTCACTTAAAATAAAGCTACCCCGGCATTTCGGGGTAGCTTTTCGTCGCTTTGGTTCTTCTATCCGTCACTTTGCCTTTTCTATCCGTCGCTTTGCTTTCTTTCCGTCACTTCGGCTCTTTTATCCGTCACTTCAGCTCTTCTTTCCGTCGCTTTGCCTTTCTATCCGTCACTTTGCTTTCTTTCCGTCACTTCGGCTCTTTTATCCGTCACTTTGGCTCTTTTATCCACGCTTTTGACGGTTCTATCCACGCTTTTAACTCTTCTATCCGCTTCGGCTCTTCTATCAGTCGCTCTGTCTTCTATCTATCACTTTGACCCATCTATCACTTTGCCTTATTTATCACTTTGCCTTATTTATCCATATAAAACTAAAAGGGGCTACCTCCTATTGAGGCAGCCCCATTTTTTATTGAATAACGCCTAGTTCACGGCCTACTTTTTCATAGATTGCTAGAGCGTCGTCCAGCATTTCTTTTGTATGTGCCGCTGTAGGCATGTTACGAACACGTCCTGTGCCTTTTGGAACCGTTGGGAAAACGATTGATTTAGCATAGACGCCCTCTTCAAATAGGCGACGAGAAAATTCCTGCGTAAGCTTTTCATCACCAATAATACATGGTGTGATTGGCGTTTCAGATGCACCAATATTAAAGCCTAGTTTAGCAAGACCTGCTTTTAAATAATCGCCATTTTCCCAAAGCTTATCGTGAAGCTCCGTTGAGTCAATTAGCATTTGCACTGCCGCTGTAATCGCAGCAACATCACCTGGTGGTAATGCCGTTGAGAATAAAAACGGACGAGAACGTACTTTCAGCCAGTCAATTAAATTTTTCTTACCTGCTACATATCCACCAACAACACCAATTGCTTTAGAAAGTGTACCAATTTGGAAATCAATTTCTTTTTCTAAACCGAAATGCTTTACAGTACCTTTTCCTTTACCCATTACACCTGAACCGTGTGCATCATCGACATATGTTATTAAATCAAACTCTTTTGCAATCTCAACGATTTCTGGTAATTTTGCAATATCACCATCCATTGAGAATACACCATCAGAAATGACCATGATTTTATTGTATAAGCCTGATTCTTTTGCTTCCTTTGCCTTCGCACGTAAATCGTCCATATCAGAGTGATGATAGGCAATGATTTTCGCACGTGATAAACGACAGCCATCAATAATCGATGCATGGTTTAATTGGTCTGAAAGAATCGCATCATTTTTATCCATAACAGCTGAAATAGCTGCCATATTACAGTTAAAACCTGATTGGTAAGAGATCGCTGCCTCTGTTCCTTTAAACTTAGCGAGCTTTTCCTCTAATTTTACATGTAAATCAAGTGTGCCATTAATCGTACGGACTGCTCCAGCCCCCACACCGTATATCTCAATTGTTTCTTTTGCAATACGCTTTAAATCTTCATTCGTTGCTAAGCCAAGATAGTTGTTTGAGGATAGATTAATTAGATTTTTGCCACGTACCTGAATAGTTGGGCCGTTTGCTCCCTCTACTGGATCAATTTCGTTGTATAAGCCTTGATTGCGTAAGGCTTGTAGGTTTTCATCTAAAAATGCATTCAATACTTTTGACAAGCGTATCATCCTTTCCTAGGAACACTATTCTAGTTCCTAGTGTAGCACAAGCATGCTAGTAGAAAAATTACTTTGTTAATCTTTCGAATAGTGGGGCAGTTTTTTCTCGCCAAAGAGATGATGATACACAATTATCGATTAATCGACGGACCATATACTCTGCTTCCGCATAACGCTTCGAATAACCCATTGCATCCTGCATTGCTTCTTTATACTTTGCCCGAATATCTTCAATTTTAGCTTCTGCTTCCTGTGAAATTGCGCAATGTACCCCTATATCGAAAATTTCATCTCCTTGTCTTCCGACCTGAGGTTCAAAGACATGTGGATCTGTACTATCAAAGATGCAAAAATTCAATTCCGGAATAATAACCATGTCAACAGAGTTTGAATCCAAGCCACACCAAATAATTTGCGCATCGAGCCCTCTCGCATTGGCTTCATCTGCTAAACCTTTCATTAACGAAGATTTCCCCGTACCGGGCTTCCCTTTGATCATCAATCTTCGAGCTACATTTTTTGTTATGCTATCTACTGTATTTTCAGCCCCCCTCGGTGTTAATGTTCCGAGTAAGCGATGCGTGCGCATACCAGTTTTATTTAAGACCATTGATTGGAAAATATCTGTCTTTAAATTTTCAACCTGATCATTTAATGCCTGCCAGTTCATGCAGCTTTGTGTGACAGCTTCCCAATCATCATGAATCTTTATAGCGCTATTAAGCTTTGAAATACACTTCTCGCGCCATGACTCTCGTTCCGTCATTGCATCCGCAAGCTGTTCACCAACCTTTTCAAGTTGGACTTCTTCTAAACAATCATAAAATGACATCACCCGATGCTTTGTGCCAAGGAGAATCGGTTCAATCCCCCACCCCGATGACCATACAAATAGTCGATTACATCCTTGAACATACACTGCTTCAACAATATCCTCCAGCAACGCATGCTTAAACCATTCCACCGCAAAGCCTTGCTTCACATAATAATACCCCAGCTCTTTAAGAAGCTCTGATCCTTTAAACGTCGGTGCACCCTGCAAAATATAAACTAATTCAGCTTCATCCATCATTTCTTTATATAAATGTTTAATTCCTTGCCCAGTCAGTGCGTGTCCATAATAGTAGGTCACATTTCCGTTCAATAACGCTCCCCCTTTTCTTATGCCTTGCATTATATGAAGGAACCTTTTAAAAAATGAAAACCTACAGAGGGTGAAAAAAATATAGCCTTCTCTTTTTAGCAACAACATTCACTAAAAGAGAAGGCTACAAATTTTGCCCTTACTTCATTAAACCTTTAATAAGTCGAGTTGAGACATAACAAACTTCACCATTATCTAAAAAAATGATTCTTTCCTTTGAATCGATATTTTTAATTTTGCTTCTATTTACAATAAACGATTTGTGACAACGATAAAAATCTTCATGTAAATCTTCATAATCCTTCAATCGACCGTAAAATTCAAGATGTTCATTTTCTAAATGTAAAATAATTTTATGTGAGCCTGGGGAAGCTTCGAAAAAATAAACATTTTGAAAGTCAATATTATGAGTACGCCCTGTTGTTTTAATTTGAAATTTTTGAATGTTATCTTGTTCCCCTATTTTTAAATAACGTCGATGCGCTTCTTTCAAAGTAGATAATAATTTATCTTTTAACAAGTCTGGGTGATCTTTAATGATAAAATCTAACGCAGCCAGTTTATAAATAAATGTAAGATAACTCATTTCTGCATGTGTTGTAATATATACTAGACTAGCAATAGGGTCTTTTTCTCGAATCTTAGTCCCTAATGCAATACCTGTAATTTCGTGATTTAAATCTATATCTAAAAAATAGCAATCAGCTTTATCATTTTCTAAAAATGCTAGAACATCATCAGGATTTGTAGTGGCCAGCACAATTTTCATCCCATTGTCTTCAATCATAGCGTAGTTTTCGATTGTTTTTTTTGCTCTTTCTAATTGAGCTATATCATCTTCGCAAATAATAATATCCATCTTATCTACTCCTTTCGAAACTCAACTTCTTGAATAAAATAAGGGGAACTAATTTTCGTGTTCAAATTGACGTTATGTAAATCATTTGTTATTTGACGTAAATTAGCTAAGCCTAAACCTCGATTTTCTCCCTTTGTTGAAAAGCCTTCTTGATAAATTTCATGTACCTTTATAGCTATTTTCTTATCAAATGTGTTACTCACAACTAATAAGACAACCTCACCCATGTGGATAAACGCCATTCGTACTTCGCCATTTTCAACTCCTCGTGCAGCTTCAATCGCATTATCTAGTAGAATGCCGACCATGCGATTTAAAAGAATTGGATCTACATCAATATCAGTAATCTCCTCAACAATTTCAATATAAAACGGTACATGATGTGATTGGGCTTGTAAAATTTTCGTGGTCACTAACCCTTTTAAACTGTTTATTTTTAAGTTATTTAGCATCATCATCGCTTGTTGATTTAGTTGTTCATGATGATTCGCTTCTAAAATATGATCATAGAAGTATGTATGTAGACCTTCATAGTTTTTATCATCAATAAATGTACGCAGTGAAGATAAAATATTAATGTAGTCATGTTTAAACTTGCGCATATCTTGGTTAATTTGTTCAATTGATGCAACATAGGATTCGAAGTTTTTCATTTCTTGCTCACGTTGCTTCATTTTATATTGTTTAAATGCTAAATATAAAACGACAAATACACTAATTGAAAGTAATACAAAATAAATTAGGAACATCGCTAAATTATTTTGAACACTTTCATAGAAATTGTCATAGTCTATTGCCATGATATTGATGTACATAAAAACGACTGTAGCAACACCAAGGAATACCGAAATATACGAAACATAGCTATTAAATACCCAACGATCAATCAAATATTTCAAAATTCGTTTGTAACAAAAGGCGAATATTATGGCAAATACTATTAAAAATAAGAAATAGCCGATTACAATTAGCTCCTCATTTCCTACTTCATTAAGTAAACGAAAAGCAATTATATACGATATGTTATCGCCAATTACTAAAAAAATAAGCGCCATAAACACATGAAGAATGTTCATAACAACTTTTGTTTCTCGATAAATCATGATTGCTAATATCAATACATAGTATAAGGTAGATATTGGTCCAATAAATAGAAATAATATATCTGTTGGTAAAAATAGCATAAGTATAATAAATAGAAATTGTTTTTTTGAAAAATTTAAGTCTAATACATATTTACAGAAAAAGAGCATTATAAAATATTGAATAATGTTTATTATTAGTAGAAATTCAATCGTTATATCCACTTTAATCACCTTTTTATACTATCTATCCCTTTCGAAACCCGACTTCTTGAATAAAATAAGGAGGACTAATTTTCGTGTTCAAATTGACGTTATGTAAATCATTTGTCATTTGACGTAAATTAGCTAAGCCTAAACCTCGCTCTTCTCCCTTTGTTGAAAAGCCTTCTTGATAAATTTCATGTACCTTTATAGCTATTTTCTTATCAAATGTGTTACTCACAACTAATAAGACAACCTCACCCATGTGGATAAACGCCATTCGTACTTCGCCATTTTCAACTCCTCGTGCAGCTTCAATCCCATTATCTAGTAGAATGCCGACCATGCGATTTAAAAGAATTGGATCTACATCAATATCAGTAATCTCCTCAACAATTTCAATATAAAACGGTACATGATGTGATTGGGCTTGTAAAATTTTCGTGGTCACTAACCCTTTTAAACTGTTTATTTTTAAGTTATTTAGCATCATCATCGCTTGTTGATTTAGTTGTTCATGATGATTCGCTTCTAAAATATGATCATAGAAGTATGTATGTAGACCTTCATAGTTTTTATCATCAATAAATGTACGCAGTGAAGATAAAATATTAATGTAGTCATGTTTAAATTTGCGCATATCTTGGTTAATTTGTTCAATTGATGTAACATAGGATTCGAAGTTTTTCATTTCTTGCTCACGTTGCTTCATTTTATATTGTTTAAATGCTAAATATAAAACGACAAATACACTAATTGAAAGTAATACAAAATAAATTAGGAACATCGCTAAATTATTTTGAACACTTTCATAGAAATTGTCATAGTCTATTGCCATGATATTGATGTACATAAAAACGACTGTTGTAATACCAAGGAATACCGAAATATACGAAACAAAGCTATTAATTACCCAGCGACTTATCAAATATTTCACAATTCTTTTGTAACAAAAAGCAAATATTAGACCAAATACTATATAAAAAAAGAAATAACTAATTATTGATAGTTGCTCATTCCCTATCCCATTAAACAACCGAAAAGTCAGTATGTTAGAAATATTGTCCCCTATTACTAAAAGTATCAGTGCCATACACACATGAAGAATGTTCATAACAACTTTTGTTTCTCGATACATCATGATAGCTAATAGCGATAAACAATATAACATTGACCACGCACCAATAAACGGGAACAACAAAAAAGTTGGCAAAAATATAATAATTATAATAGTAATCAACTGTTTTTTTGACCAATATAAGTCTAAAATATATGTACAGAAAAATAGCATCATAGAAAACTGAATAATGCTCATTAGTAGCATTTTTCCTGTTAGTACATCCATTTATCATACTCCTAACATTTTACTATAAGACCATTATATTTCATTTTAAAAAATTCTGTACTTTTAATTTCTTCTGGAAATTCTATTTCATCCTTCCATTCTACAAGAATCTCCATATAAAAATGCATCCACAAGTTCATCCCATCGCGTGCTACCACGTACAAAAATCGCCCATAACCAGCAATTGTGGCTACGGGCTGTTCACTATTTTGTTTAAGTTTTGCTATAAACTAGAGCAATTATTCTTTTTGCCCTTTGATAACAAAAGATCTTGACATTTTGTTCTTATAATCGCAGGACTATCTATTAAATTGAATTAGTTGTTTAAATGTTAAGCTATCTGATTTTAAAACGCCTTTTGGATAGATTTTCGCTGCCACTGCTGCAAATAAAGCAATAAAAGATATCATTACTAATAGCGAAACAGCAATTTCGATTGGTGAAATCGTATTATATACAATACGAATCAATACACTCGTTGGTGCCGTAAATGGAATGTAAGAAGTTATATTCGTCATCGTTCCTTCTGGAGAATCCACTACAAAGAGCATCTCTACTACTAAACTCGCCATTAATATAATCATAATTGGCATCGATGCACTTGCTAAATCATCCGGGCGGCTTATCATGGATCCAACAATTGCATACAAAGTTGCATAGATAAAGTATCCAATGGTACAGAAAATAAGAATATACCCTGCTGTTCCCCATGTAATAGTTTCCATTACAGCTTGTACAAACGAGCCTTCAGGAACTTCAAAAATACCTACGTTTGCCCATAATAAAAGGGCACCCATAAAAATAAATAATTGTGTTAAACTAGCTAAACCAATGCCTAAAATTTTCCCGTACATCATAGGGACTGGTGCCACTTTTGTAATCATGACTTCCATGACACGTGAAGATTTTTCAGATGCAATCGCTGTTGCAACGTTGTTACCGTATATTGAAATAGAAAAGAACATAATAGTTATTAAACCGTAAATAATAAACAACGCATTTGGTTCTGTTTCATATAACGATTGAACACTGCTTTGGAGTGGTGTATTCAATTCTTGAACGACACCCGTGTCAATCGATTGTTTAGCAACAATTGACGCTACTTTCTTTTGTTTAATATAAGATTCTAACGTAAGTAGCACTTCATTGTTTACTTTCGGCATGTAGATATTCAATTGCATTACATTCGTTTGATCTTCTAATACAAAGAATCCAGTTAATTCCTTAGTTTTTATATCTTCTTTTAGGTCTTCTATATTCGCATTTTCTACTATTGTCCAGCTTCCGGCTAACCCTGTTAACTCTTTTTCAGATAGTTCTAAAGATGTTTGATTGACAATTTTATAAGTCTCATCCGGACTGTTCGAAGTAAAGACTTTCATGATAGATGGTGAGGCAAAGAGAAGTAAACTCAATCCTACTAAACCAATCGTCATATATAAATATGCCTTTGTTTTTACAGCCTCTTTGAAAACGTTATTAAATACAATGCTAAAATTGCGCATTTACGCCCCCCCTGTTCGTTCAATAAAGATTTCATGTAAACTTGGTTCTTTCAATGAAACTCCTTGTAAATCAAACTTTTCATCAATTTCCCGAATCGTTTGATGGATTTTATCATTTCGTGGAATACGCAATTTATAACGATTATTTTCTTGTGTGAATTTATATTGTTTCAAAGCTAAGTAATCTTTAATGTTAGCTGTTGTATCTAATTCTAAATAACGATAATCATAAGATTTTTTTACAGCTGATAATTGATCTGACACAATTAAATCCCCATCTTTCAAAATACAAATTTGGTTACAAAATGATTCAACTTGATCCATTTGATGACTACAGAAAATAATTGTTTTCTTTTGAGCGATTAATTCTTTTACAACACTTTTTAACATATCAGCATTGACTGGATCTAACCCGCTGAAAGGTTCATCTAATATGATAAACTCCGGATCATGTATAATTGCTGTAATTAATTGTACTTTTTGCTGATTTCCTTTAGATAATTGTTCAGTGCGCTTCTTTGCTGCATAAGAGATTTCAAGCTTTTCTAACCATTTTAGGGCCTCTCTTTTAGCTTCTTTTTTATCCATTCCTTCTAACATACCAAAATAAATAATTTGATCTAAAACGTTCATTTTCGCATAAAGACCACGCTCTTCTGGTAAATAACCAATTTTTAAGTTCTTCTTGGAGAAAGGTTTTCCTTTCCATAAAATTTGTCCACTATCTTTCGGAATTAACTCTAACATCATTCGAATGGTAGTTGTTTTTCCGGCACCATTTCGACCAAGCATGCCTAATATTTGCCCTTCTTCTAATCGAATTGAAATATTGTTTACTGCTTTTTTATCACCAAAGCTTTTATTTAAATTTTCGATTTTAAATGTCATAAAGCATCTCTCCTAATTAACCATTTTTATGATAGCAATAACAACGATGCCAATAATTAATCCACCTAAAAGACCTAAAACTTTTTTCATATTAATTTTCCTCCTTCGCATGTTCAATTTGTAATTATTTTCTGTTCAAATGCTTTAACAATGGATTCTATATAATTTGGTACTTTAAAATAAGTATTAATTCGATAAAGTGACTGATCTATTTCTTCAGCCGATAGCTCTTGTGTACGTTGGATAAATTCAAATGAGTGACCTACCGCTAACTCTTTTAGTATCTTTTTATCCACCTCCCTTAAAGAGACATCTGGTAAATCAGGTATATTACATCCAAATGATTCCAACAATATTAAAAATTCGTCCAGACTTGTATTTTTAGTAACACTGGTCCACCTTTCTTCATCTTTTAGGTGATGGTAGACCTCACCCATCCTTGAATCCACAAGTAACATGATGTCTATTTCTGGACATTTTAATTTCTTCAAACTATCAATTGTCATTGTAAAATGTTGATTAGTTGCTTCCACTACCACAATATCAAGGCATTGTTCTTTAATTTTTTTCATCAAGGTTTGATCAAATATAGGAGTTTGAATTTGATAAGTATCTACTTGCCAAGTTGAACGCCTATCACGAATAGCTATTTGTAATGCTTCAATAAATAAAGTTGACGTTGAAACAATTAACACTTTCAAAACATCCCCCCCTTTCCGTCTGAGAATTACCTTAACTACACTATACTTTTGTTTTTCTTTTTATTGTTTAAGTGCTCTTCAAAACTAATTAATTGCACATTATTGTTCTTTTTTAATAAAAAAATACGTTCATGCAATCATGAACGTATACTTTCTTATTTACAGGAGGTCCCATATGCGTATTTACAATGTAAAGGAAAAGCATTCAGACTATCGAGATTGAACGGATATAAAGGGCTTATTCGACTTAGCCGAGCAATTTACCGAGCTACCCGAACGAACTCTTTGCTTACCTGAACAGTTTGCCAAGTAACCTAAGCGTTTCTTCCACATCGCCAAGCGGATAACCATAACCAAGCAATCTTTTTCAACTGTTACTACTTAAAAGCCCAATAAAAAACTACCCAACCTATCATGCTTGGGTAGTGGTAATTGGTGCGAGCTTTGCCTTTGTAACGGCGACTAAATCATCTAGTTGTACGTGGATTTGCATGCCGATTTTCCCGGCACTCACAATAATTTCCTCTTGCTCTTGAGCCGATGCATCGATGATAGTTGGATAAAGCTTTTTCATGCCGACTGGAGAGCATCCGCCTCGCACATAGCCTGTATAGCCAAGTAATTCCTTGACTGGGAGCATGTCGATTTTCTTTTCTCCTACAACCTTTGCAGCAGCTTTTAAATCGAGCTCATCTGCTACAGGAATAACAAATACAAAAAGTTTTTGTGCACTTGCCTTTGCTACTAATGTCTTGAAAACACGAGAAACTGGGTGGCCAATTTTTTCAGCAACCGAAATTCCGTCAACTTGACCGTCACCAGTCTCATATTCAATTACTTCGAATTGTATTTTTTGTTGCTCCAATAATCTTATTGCATTTGTTTTCGCATGCTTTGCTTTAGCCATGTTAAAAAAACTCCCATCTCCAGCATTAGGCTATCATAGAGAACTTAGGGTCATTTCCTGGTTGATAGCCGTCTTTCGCCATTTGTATATGAGTCGCATATTTTTCAGAAGCGTATTTAAATGTTCGCGCCTTATAGGCCTCTGCATAACTCTTACCGAAAATTGTATCTGCAAATGGGTCTAATTTCAATTCTTTCAAAAAACGTTCAGGTACTTTAACTTCAATAGTTTCACGTACAAAAGAAGGCTCCCTTTCATCTAACTCTTGATCATTTAGTTGCCCCTGCATGTGAAGTAATTGAGCATTTGCACTTGCCGCAACACGTAAATCCTGTGGTGATGGCTGTGCGGGTGCTAATGCTGCAGTCCTTACCTTCTCTAACGTTTGGAACAGTTCATTGGCATTCACATCATCTCCAAAAGGCGCTTCTTCATCTAAATCCTCTATCTGTGAATATTCAAGAGCTTCAGCTTTTTGCGTTTGCTCATGAGCGAGCACATTCTTTTTCGTTTGTTGTAAATCCTGCATGATTGTTTGCTGTCGAGGCGTGACTTCTTTAGATTCCTCTTTTTGCTGCTCGTAGAGATCTTGATCTGTACGCCCTAAAAGTAGATTTTCGAGCTCAAGCAATAACGGATTTTTCTTTGGCTGGAAATACAATGAGTTTTTTCGATATGCATCATCTGCTTGTTTTCGCTGTAAAATCTTTTTACGATTATATTGTGATGACATTCTTTCTAGTTCTATTAAACTTGATAGTTTCATATGATTCACCTCGGCTTTCTAATTTAATATGAAAGTTACGTAATAAATATGATAGTTTCTGTATCCTAATTATCGGAATTTTCTTAATCAAATTCAAGAGTAAATGAATACTAAGCTTCTAAAGAAATAAATAAATTTCGATAAATAAGGCATATAGACCTTCATAAGCTTGTGATATTCTATTCATTTAATAGTTTATGGTGTTAATTCGCCACTAAAAAACAGCCCTTTAGTAAGGACTGTTTTATCTATTTTTAATCAATATACTTTTATAGGCTAGGTAGCCAAGCCATGCTCCCAGGGTATTTAAAATCAGATCATCGATATCTGCCGATCCAACTCTAAAAATAAACTGGATGGTTTCTACCGCTAGACTAGAGAAAAAGCCTATACAAATAACTTTCCAAGCTTTACGACACTTTTTTGATAATAGCGGTAGTAAAAAGCCCATTGGAGTAAATATTAATAAGTTGCCGAGCAAATTAATAATAATGATGTCAAAATTAAAATACTGAGAGTAATTTATATAACGAAGAATTGTATCAAAGGGAACAAAATTCGTCGTTAATTGCCAGTTGCTGTAATCAAACAGCCCTAAATCACCAAGAGAGTATTCGCCATGGAACAAAATCACGACTACATTCACTAGACGATCAATCACCAGTTTATAAAAAGCTATGACGGAATAGATGCAAAAAAATATCCAACCTGTTACCTTTATCGGTAAATAATATGTATCTATCAGTGAACGATAAGGTAACGGTAGCTTGGCACTACCCTGTATATTATTTTTTGCCATGCCTATACCACCTACTTCCCTTGATCCTCTCATCATTTTAATATGCACCTCTTCACCAAGCAAGGGGTAAAAATAAGTTAGGTCAAACGTTTTTATTTTTTCCCCTTATACTATACGTCTGTCCAGGTTCAATTAGAAAGAAAAGCTCACAATAAAAAAGCTGCCTCCATTAACTGAGACAGCATTTTTTCATGCTTTATACTGGATTTACTCCATGTTTACGTTCCGAGAATAATAGATATTTTGACATATAGAGCTCTAAACGTGATTCGAGTGCTTTTCTTAAATCATTTGGCTCAATGACATCGTCAATGATAAGCTCGGAAGCTAGGCGATAGACATCGATTTCCTCTTGATATTCCTTGCGCTTTTCTGCAATAAAGCTTGCTTGCTCCTCTTTTGGGAGTTCAGCAATTTTATTGGCATAAACTGCATTGACCGCGGCTTCAGGACCCATTACAGCAATTTGCGCATTGGATAGTGCAATGCAACAGTCTGGCTCAAAAGCAGGACCTGCCATTGCATACAGCCCTGCACCATATGCCTTACGGACAATGACCGTTAATTTAGGGACAGTTGCCTCGCTCATTGCAAAAATCATTTTCGCTCCATGGCGTATAATCCCTGCTTTTTCAACTTGCGTACCAATCATAAAGCCCGGTACATCTGCGAGGAAAAGAAGCGGAATATTAAACGCATCACAAAGTGAAATGAACTTTGCTGCTTTATCAGCTGAATCGTGGAATAAAACGCCCCCCTTGACGCGCGGTTGATTGGCGATTATTCCGACAGATTGCCCATTAATGCGTCCTAGTCCTGTAATTAATTCTGGAGCGAATAATTTTTTCACTTCACAAAACGAATCTTCATCAATAATCCGTTCTATTAGCTTATACATATCAAAAGGAACGTTTTGATTTTTCGGTATTAGTTCATCAATCGATTTATCAAATATAGCTGGTGGTTTTGGAGCCTCTACCTTACTGCGCTCCGCATAATTGTTCGGGAAATAGCTTAAATATTTACGAGCATAGGCAATTGCTTCTTGCTCTGTTTTAGCAAGCACATCTCCGCAACCGGAAACAGAACAGTGCATTTTCGCTCCACCCATCGTTTCCAAATCTACCTTCTCACCTATAACCATTTCTGCCATACGTGGAGATCCTAAATACATCGATGCATTACCCTCTACCATAACTACAATATCGCAGAATGCAGGGATGTATGCACCTCCTGCTGCGGAAGGTCCAAACAGTAAGCATATTTGGGGAATTTTACCTGAAAGCTTCACCTGATTATAGAAAATGCGTCCTGCACCTCTTCGACCAGGGAACATTTCCAATTGGTCAGTAATACGTGCACCTGCCGAATCGACTAGATACAACAATGGGCAATTTAGCTTTTCTGCTGTTTCCTGAATACGAATCATTTTTTCTACTGTACGTTTACCCCAAGAGCCAGCTTTAATCGTCGAATCGTTCGCTAATACACAAACAGTGCGGCCATGGATTTTACCGATTCCAGTTACAACGCCATCTGCTGGTAAGTCACCTGCTAAGCAGTTTGCATACAAGCCATCCTCCGATTGTAGTCCATCATCTAGTAATAATTCGAGTCGTTCACGTACAAATAGCTTTCCTTGCTGTGCATTTTTATCGTGATATTTTGGCAGGCCCCCTGCTAAAATTTGTTCCTTCATTGTTTTCGTCGTATTTTCTGTCGGTACATTGCTCATCGTTAATTCCTCCTTTTGCCCAAATCGGTTACGCCTTAGCATAATTACTTTACCCTTCGTATTTCTTCTCTCTTACATTCCATAATTATAATAAATTCACTTAGATTTCAGATCATAAACAAAGTGTGAGGTTGATTTCCGTTCCGACCGGGCGCTTTGCCGCTGACGCTTCGCTTTCGCGCAGAGCAGAGCTTCCTGGGGGCGTCCGATGAGCCGCTTCACTCGCGTTGCTCGCTCCAGGGTCTCGGGCCAACAGATGTTTTTTGCGCGAAAGCGTGAGTGCAACGTAGCGGCAGCAGCACCGATGTTGGTCACGAAGGCGTTATCACAGGATGTGATGGTTTTAGCCTTCGTTCCCCTATCGCTGATCCCCAAGGAGTCGCCCAGTCTCTACTCCAATTAACTTGTAATCGTGGCATAGATTATCTTCAACTTTTGATTTAGCCATGACTTTGCCTTTTGGTTAAATGCCTCCTTTTATTTCCCTACATATTGCGGTGTTCGCTTTTCCTGGAAAGCTAGTAAGCCCTCTAATCGATCTTCTGTAGGAATCAGAGCATTATATGCAAGTGATTCGATTTTTAAGCCCGTAGCTAAATCTACTTCAACACCTTGATTCATGGCAATTTTCGCCTGTACTAAAGAAAGTGGCGCATTTTTGGCCATTTCAAGTGCAAGCTGCTGTGCCTTTTCAAGTATTTCATGTCCCTCATAAACATACTCAACAATACCGTAGCTTCTTGCTTCCTCTGCGTTTAATCGACGTGCTGTATAAATTAATTCCTTCGCTTTTCCAATACCAATCAATCGTGGAAGTCGTTGTGTACCTCCTGCCCCTGGGATGATGCCGAGAGATGTTTCCGTAAGACCTATCTTTGAATGGGCAGCAGCCAGACGTAAATCACAGGCTAATGCTAGTTCGAGCCCACCACCAAAAGCAACACCATTTAGTACGGCGATAACTGGTTGAGCGAGTGCCTCTACTTTTGCCACTGTTGCCCCGATTAATTGCACGATCTGCTTTACTTGTCGGTCTGGCATCCCTTTACGCTCTTTTAAATCTGCGCCTGCGCAAAAAGCTTTTTCCCCTGCTCCCGTTAGTAAGACGACTCTCACTGCCGGATCGCCATTTATGTTGTCGAGTGTCGTGCTAAGTTCTTGGAGTAATTGTATAGACATTGCATTCGCCGCTTCAGGTCTTGAAAGTGTAATAAGCCCAATGCAATGATCTACTACCTCAAAACGAACGAGTTGCGTCATAATTGACTCGCACTCCTTTCATTACGGACAATCGCCATTTGTTTAGAAGCAACGTCCTTTCCTAGTTTCTGTTCAATAAAGAGTGCCGCCTCTAGCACTTTATTCCGTTCTACACCCGTTTTAATACCCATTTCATCTAATAAATACAATAAATCCTCCGTGGCTACATTACCTGATGCTCCTTTGGCATACGGACAGCCTCCGAGTCCACCAAGCGCACTATCAAACTTCGTAATGCCCATTTCTAAAGATTGAACAATATTCGCTAGTGCTGTACCACGTGTATCATGAAAATGCATCGCGAAATTTTCTGCAGGATATCTTTTTAGCAATTCTTCTAAAAGATTTTCCACCTGTGTCGGTACACCAACACCAATCGTGTCACCAAGTGAAATTTCATCGACGCCCATTTCGAATAATTTCTCCGTTACTCGTAAAACCTTTTCTGGATGTATGTAGCCTTCATACGGGCACCCAATCACTGTTGAGATATAGCCTCGTACATTTTTATATGCTGCCTTTGCTCCTACCACAACTTCCTGTAAGATCGGAAATGTTTCATTAATCGATTTATTAATATTACTTTGATTATGGCTTTCGCTGGCCGACATAAACACGCTCACTTCATCTACTTCAGCCTGCAATGCACGTTCTAAGCCACGCATGTTCGGTACTAGTGCCGCATATGTGATATCTTTTTGGCGTTTAATGGCTTGAAGTACCTCCACTGCATCAGCCAGCTGTGGAATCCACTTCGGATGTACAAAAGAAGTGACCTCGATATATTTCAATCCAGTTTGACTAAGTAAATTTACTAGATGTACTTTATCGGCAGTTGCAATATGCGTTTTCTCATTTTGCAAACCGTCACGGGGACCTACTTCCTTTAACGTTACATGCTTTGGTAGCTGCATAAAGAAACCTCCTTATTATTCGATTTCTAAAATATCATCATCAACGTTAATAAAATCCCCTTCGCTCGCAATGATTTTTGTAACCACGCCATCTTCTTCTGCTGCAATTGGAATCTCCATTTTCATCGACTCTAAAATTGCTACATCTTGTCCTGCTGTCACTTTCTCGCCCTCTGCTACAACGATTTTCCATACTGTCCCTGCCATACTCGCTTTCACTGTTGCCATTGTCAATCCCTCCAAGTGTCATTAATGTTTTAGATAACGCATTCGCACTCGTTATTAAAGTGCGAATGCCTTTAATGTATTTATTTTGTCTCTGCTAATTGAGGTAGATAATATTCATCTACAAATTTAGTAGTTGTATAGCCTTTTAAAAATTGTTCATGTGTGACTGTTTTCAGTAGCATTGGAATATTTGTTTGAATTCCTTCTACTTTATACGCTTGAAGTGCCTCAATAAGTCTTTCACAGGCAATTGTTCGTGTTTCTCCCCACACTACCAACTTGCTAATCATCGGATCGTAAAAAGGTGTTACCGTAGTGCCAGCCTCTACGCCACATTCATGGCGAATGCCTTCGCCTGTAGGCAATTCAAAAGCAGTAATTGTCCCTGGAGAAGGGAAAAAGGTCGACGGATTTTCTGCGTAAATGCGTACTTCAATCGCATGTCCTTTTCTTTGTATGCTATCGCGCGTAAATGCCAGCGGTTGTTTTGCCGCGATCTTTAATTGCGCTTCTACAAGATCCAGATTTGTAATTTCCTCAGTCACGGGATGCTCCACCTGTAAACGCGTATTCATCTCTAAGAAATAAAAGTTTTGCTCTGCATCTACTAAATACTCAATCGTGCCGGCATTCACATAGCCAATATGTTGCACTGCCTTGACCGACGCATCTAGCATACGTTTTCTTGTTTCTTCAGAAATGAAAGGAGATGGTGCTTCCTCAACTACTTTTTGATTTCTACGTTGAATCGAGCACTCACGTTCAAATAGTGGGACGACATTGCCATCATGGTCCGCCATAATTTGCACCTCGACGTGATGAGGATTCGCAATAAAACGTTCCATATACATCGTGCCATCACCAAAGAATGACTGTGCACGTTTTTGATTGCCCTCAAAGGCTTTTGCCAATTCCTCTGCATTTTCAACGAGCTGCATGCCGATACCCCCACCACCAGCAGAGGCTTTTAACATAATCGGATAGCCTAGTCGGGATGCAATTTCTATAGCGTCTGCTACATCTTTCAAAGGTGCTTCTACACCTTCAACAATTGGTACACCTGCTGCCTTCATTGTTTTCCGTGCTTCTAATTTACTACCCATCGAAGCTATAACGTCCGCGCTTGGTCCAATAAAAACAAGGCCCGCCTCCGTACAACGTTTAGCAAACTCAGCGTTTTCTGATAATAAGCCATAGCCGGGATGAACAGCGTCAGCACCGCTTTCCTTCGCCACTTCAAGAATACGATCAATATTTAAATAGCTTTGTGCAACAGGTGGTTTTCCGATACAGAACGCCTCATCCGCGTCCTTCACATGTAAGCTTTCAGCATCTGCCTCGGAATACACCGCAACTGTTTGAACATTTAGTCGTTTGCATGTCCTTATAACACGTCTAGCGATCTCTCCACGATTTGCAATTAAAACCTTCTTGAACATAACACTGCCCCCTCCTTACTTCACTGTTGCACCGAAACTCTCTCTTAATCTATACTTTTGAACTTTTCCTGATGCAGTCATCGGATAGTCATCGATAAAGAAAATATGTCGTGGTATTTTATGTCTAGAAATTTTATCCCGACAATAATCTCGAATCTCTTCTTCTGTTGCCTGCTCTCCTTCTCGCAAAATAATCCAAGCTGCCGCTTCTTCTCCATAAACGGGATCAGGAACGCCCGCAACCTGTACATCTGCAATTTTTGGATGTGTATAAAGGAATTCTTCAATTTCTCTAGGCGATAAATTTTCACCGCCCCGAATAATCATATCTTTTAAACGACCTGTTACACGTACATAGCCCGCCTCATCCATCGTTGCCAAATCCCCTGTATGCAGCCAGTTATCTTTATCTATTGCAAGAAGCGTTTCTTCTGGGTTTTTATAGTAACCTTTCATGACATGGTAGCCTCTCGTACATAACTCCCCTTGTTCATTCGGCGCAGCTTCTTCGTTTGTACCAGGAATGACAATTTTAACTTCTAGATTTGGCAATGCGCGGCCCACGGTTTCTACCTTTAACAATAGTGGGTCATCAGCTCTTGTTTGTGTAATAACAGGTGAGGCTTCTGTTTGCCCGTAGCAGATCGTAACATCCTTCATCCCCATTTTGTCGATAACAGCTTTCATAACTTCGATAGGACAGTTAGAGCCAGCCATTACTCCCGTACGCAACGTTGATAGATCGAAAGACGAAAAATTCGGTAAATTAAGTTCACTAATGAACATCGTTGGTACGCCATGTAGCGCCGTACATTTCTCTTTTTCAACAGTTTGTAGCACCTCAGTAGGTGAGAATTCCTGAACTGGTACCATCGTTCCGCCACTCGTTGTAATGGCTAATGTCCCAATTACACAGCCAAAGCAATGGAAGAATGGGACAGGAATGCACAAGCGATCTTCATAAGTTAAACGCATACATTCTGCAATATTAATCGCATTATTGACTAAGTTATAATGCGTTAACATAACACCTTTCGGAAAACCTGTTGTTCCCGATGTATATTGAATATTAATAACATCATCATAATGAAGTGCCTGCTGTCTTTGATCTAATTGCTCTTCAGTTATTTGCTCTGCAGCAGATAACACATCAGACCAATTTAGCACGCCAGGGTATTTTGTCTCGCCAATTAAAATAACATTTTTCAATAAGGGTAGTCGCTTTGATTGCAAATTACCCGGTTCACAATGATCAAGCTCTGGACATAACTCTTGCAGTGTATTCATAAAAGAATGGTCTCGATAATTTTCAATTAAAATAATCGTTTTTGCATCGGATTGCTTCAATAAATATTCCAACTCGCTTGAACGATAATTAGTGTTTACAGTGACGATTGGAGCACCCATTTTACCTGTAGCAAATTGTAGCTGCACCCATTCCGGGACATTGGTCGTCCATACTGCAATATGCTCACTCTTCTCTATTCCAAGAGCCATCAACCCTCTAGCTACCAAACGACTTTGCCGATTGAGCTCCTCGTAGGTCATTCGTAAATCCCTGTCTGCATACACTAATGCTTCCCGCTGTGGATACTTTTCAGATTGTTCATCTAGCAATTGACCAATAGTTTGATACACAAGTTCTGCCATGAAAATCCTCCTTATTTATGCTACTTAAGATGATTAACAGCCAATTAGACGAGAAATAACGAGACGTTGAATTTCAGACGTTCCCTCACCGATTTCCATTAACTTAATGTCACGCAGATGACGTTCTACGTCGTATTCTTTCATATACCCTGAACCACCATGAATTTGAATGGCTTGATTACAAGTACGGAAGCCCATTTCAGAAGCAAATAATTTTGCCATTGCCGCTTCCTTCCCGAATGGTTTCTTTTGATCTTTAAGCCATGCCGCTTTATGTACTAACGTACGCGCAAGCTCTATCTCCATTGCCATATCGGCTAATTTAAATTGAATTGCCTGAAGTTTTGATATGGGTGCACCAAATTGTTCACGTTCTTTTGCGTATTTTAATGCTTTCTCATAAGCCGCCTGTGCAATTCCTACAGATAATGCAGCAATGGAAATACGCCCTCCATCTAACGTATTTAAAAATTGGCTAAATCCGCGTTTTTCATCCCCTAATAGATTAGCCCTTGGTACACGAACGTTTTGCAAAATAATCTCACACGTATTGGAGCCACGTACGCCCATTTTGTCGTAATTGCAGTTGATCGTTACGCCAGGAGTGTTAGTTGGTACAATGATAGATGAGATAATTTTTTTCCCATCTTCACGTTTACCTGTCACTGCTGTCACAATAATTTGACGTGCATAGCCAGCATTTGTGATCCAGCATTTTTCACCATTAATGATGTAATCATCACCATCAATTACGGCTGTTGTCCGTGTCCCCCCAGCATCTGAACCTGCATTAGGCTCTGTTAGGCCAAACGAACCTAATGTTTCCCCTTTCGCTAACGGAACTAGCCATTCCTGCTTTTGCTCCTCTGTACCAAAATTGTAAATAGGCGAAGCACCTAGGCTAACTGCTGCTGCATAGCTTAATCCTGTACCGCCACATGCACGACCGATTTCTTCAACAGCAAGTGCGTAGGATACCGTATCTCCACCTGACCCACCGTACTCTTCAGGAAACGGGATTCCTAATAAGCCAAGCTCTGCCATCTTTTTAAAGCTCTCTATTCTCATCGTCGATGTCTCGTCAACCTCACGAGCATACGGTTTAATTTCATTTTCAGCAAAATCACGCACCATGTCTCGAATCATCACTTGCTCTTTCGTTAGTTCAAAGTTCATCCCCAGTCCCCCTAATGTTTAATTTGCCATAGCGGATTTCGTTTCAGATGATAGTTGTAAAAAATCAATTATGCCTCGGCATAATTGCGTCCGGAATCGGCTTTGGGCCAACACAATGTTTTTTGCGCGAAAGCGTAGTGCTAACGCATCCTCTCTTTCAACGGGGGTTGAGACCGGTTGAAAGAAGTTAATACCGACTAGTCGGTTTGTTTTAAGTATTAATAAAACCAGTCTCTACTGCTGGCTCCCCCTTGACCATAAATTGAACGGCTTCATCCATTGCTTGTTCAGTGACAATCGCACGCAATACCATATCCGTAAAGACTTCTGTAATTTCCTCCATTGTTAAAGGACCCGATTGCTTAAACCATTTATATGTCCAGTTAATCATCCCCACAATAGCCATCGTTACAATAGTACAAGGTAGTTCTGTACGGAAATCCTTTGTTTGCTGGCCTTCCTCTATGACTTTTTGTAAAATATCCCGATATTGATCTCGTTTTTCATGAATAATTTCACTATATTCTTCAGGTAATGAACGGCTTTCCTCATAAAAAACAGTAATATGTGCTTGATACATATCAAATACTTTGGTCAGTGTTTGCAGCATCGCACATAAACGTGTAATTGGTGTATCGTATTTGTCATATGCCTCTTGTGACTGTTTAATCACATATGAAATAAATACATCGTGAATTTCATACAACAATTCATCTTTCGATTTAAAATTATGATAAAATCCACCCTTTGATGCACCAATATATTCAACAATGCGATCAACAGTTACATTGTGATAGCCATCTTGCTGAAATAGCACTACAGAAGCGTCAACAATACGTTGTTTTAATGTTTTCTTTACCATAGGCATCTATCATCCTTCTTATTACTCTTTACTCCATCACCTCTTATAATTAGAAAAGGTTTTAGGTCATGGCCATAATGTGTGGTTGATTTCCGTTCCGGCTGGGCGCTTTGTTGCTGCCGCTTCGCTTTCGCACAGAAAACATCCGCTTCGCTGCAGGGTCTCGGGCCAACACGATGTTGGTCACGAAGGCGTTATCACAGGATGTGATGCTTTTAGCCTTCGTTCCCCTATCGCTGATCCCCAAGGAGTCGCCCAGCCTCCACTCCAATCAACTTATTTACATGGTATACGTTTTAAGAAAATGTCATCCCAAACTTCCGATGTTGGAACAATTTATTAGAAATCACTTGTATGGCACATCACTATAACGTAAGTTTTAACATTATGACGACCCTTTATTTTCCTAATTATTAAAAAACTATGACACCATTAATATAGCACCCAGAAAAATTAGTGTCTAGCAACAAAATAGATTTTATTTAAAATTACGAGAATTTATTTTACATAAAGCAGAATTTCAGAAAACATCCCGAATGAACAAACATACAATTATTGTATGTTTCACGCCTTATTTTTATGACTAAAATTGCAAAAAAATTCCCTAGCGCTGTACAAAAACACTAGAGAATCTCAAAACATAGTTATGAAGCTTTTGGTATTTTACGTAGCCACGAGATGATAATCGCAATGATTAATGCAAAGCCTAAATACCCCATTGTTGAATATACCTTTCCAACTAATGTCGTGAACCCTACTAAACTCGCCACAAAGCCTATTAAACCAATCACCACGATTCCTATTTTAAAATATTGATGGTCAGGCGCTATAAAGCGTACTGTAAATGCATAAAGCATTCCTACAGCTGTATTGTACATCATGCCTAATAAAGCAATAGACATTAAGATACCCACTACAGGATGAATCTGTTTTGCTAGCTCTAATGTTGGCATCGCCGTCCCACCAACCACATCCATTTTAACGAACAAGGCAATATTAATAAGTATGATTAAAATACCGAGCATTAAACCACCAAGAAAACCGCCTAAACCGGCAATCTTACGCTCTTTTACTGTTCCCCCCATAACGATTAACATCGCAGTACCAGCAGCTATGTTATAAGATACGTAGAGAAGTGCACCTAGTATCCAATTAGATGCCGCAGATGTTTGCTCTTTCGCTAACACATTCTGTTCTGCAATTGTTAAATCCATTGTAAATATGGAGTAAATTAAAATAATAAACACAATTCCCATTAAATATGGTGTCACTAATGCTATTATATTAATAATATTTTTAACGTTTAATAGCAATGTTAAAATCGTCATGATGACCATAAAAACACTGCCAATCATCGGGTTTATCCCAAACATTTGCTCAAATGTTGACCCCGATCCAGCAAACATTACAACTGCTACACCAAATAAGAAGAATGTAATGACAATATCTAATATAGCCCCAACATAACGTCCACCAATTTGATAGATAACCTCTTTATGAGATGTTGTCTGTGAATTTGCACCTAATTGCGCTAAACTCATCCCTAAAAAGGCAAATGCAATTGTGGCCACAATTCCTCCCGCTATACCGTAAAGGCCAAAGCTCGTAAAGTATTGCATAATCTCCTGTCCTGAAGCAAAACCAGCACCAACGATTAATCCTACAAATGCGCCACCTATCTGCCAACTTTTTTTCATAGAACACCTGCTTATCTAATCAATTATATTCATAGGCTTCCTAACGAAATATACTTCTTATTTATATGTTTTCTGTGCAACCGTGAACATATCGATCGTCTCTCTATTTACGTCATAGCCAATACCTGCTTTTTGAGGAACCTCAATATAGCCGTCCTTCACTACAACTTCTGGGTCAATGATATCCTTTTCCCAATAACGACTTGAGCCTGCAGTATCTCCAGGTAAAATAAAATTCGATAATGTAGTTAACGCCACATTATGTGCTCGACCAATACCAGACTCCAGCATGCCTCCACACCAAACTGGAATGTTATTTGCCTCACAATAATCATGTATTTTCTTCGCTTCTGTTAGGCCACCAACTCTACCAATCTTAATGTTAATAATTTTAGTACTGCCTAACTCAACAGCTTTACGTGCATCCTCCAATGAATGGATACTTTCATCCAAGCAGATTGGCGTATCGATTAATTTTTGCAACGCTGCGTGGTCAATGATGTCATCTGACGCTAATGGCTGCTCAATCATAGTTAGATTAAAAGCATCTAGTTGCTTAAGTGTTTCAGCATCTGACAGGCTATAAGCTGAGTTCGCATCCGCCATAAATGCCACATTAGGGAACGCTTCTCGTAATGTACGCATTACTTCTACATCCCAACCTGGCTTGATTTTGATTTTCATGCGTTTATAGCCTTCTTTAACAAAACCATCTACTAACGCTACTAAGTCCTCAATTGATTTTTGAATACCGATACTGATCCCTACTTCAATATTGTCCTTTTTGCCGCCAAGTGCAGCTGCCAGTGATTGATTCGTCTGTTGGGCATAAATATCCCAGATTGCACCTTCAATAGTCGATTTCGCCATATTATTTTTGCGAATTGGTTTAAATAATTCATTGACCTCATCCGGATGCTGAAGCTCTTTATTTAAAATAAGAGGAATTAAAAAATCTTCCAGCATATGCCAGTTCGTTTGTAATGTTTCCTCATTGTACCAAGGAGAATGGAACGCTACAGATTCCCCCCACCCGATTGTTCCTGCTTCATCCTTTGCCTCTAAAACTAAAAAATCTTTATCCTCAAATGTGCCAAAGCTAGTTGTAAATGGTTCTTTTAATTTCATTTTTAAATGTCTAATGGTAATTTCCGTGATTTTCATATTGGTTTGCTCCTTCCAGATTTAAAATTTCTAATTTTACGAGGACATATTCGTTGTAATGTTCTTGCTGCTGCAATTGAATAGCCGCATAACCTTGTGCAAATAACCGTTGTAAAATATGTCGCGTTTTAAAGCGCCAGTCCAATGCTAATGCCGGGTCTTGCAGCTTTAATGCTTGAAAATCCTTTGGTACAGGTAGCGTATATAAATCTCTATCGTATTTTAAATTTTCAGTTATTTCTAAACGTAGGAATCCCTGTTCATTTTGTACACAGCTTGCAACTGGTATGGCGCCATCTGTATCTATTGAAACATTTTTACTTACGTAATCAGAGGTTATATACCAGCACACCTCAAAACGATCTGAAGGGAGTCCTTTATTTAATCCATCCTGCATTTCACCGTAGCAGTTTTCTATATACGTATAACAAATACCATTTAATTTTGACAGATTAAGAAAACCATTTCTTGTTTCCAGCGGATCAAACGTCCACACCATTAAATCGTAGCCCCGCTCAATAGCAATAGCTTGCTGGGCATATTTTAATTGTTCACCTATTCCTTTGGAGCGGTAATTTTCGTCTATCCCCAACATATGGGAACATAAATAGCTTTTGCCCTCTCGAAATCCTGAAAAGCCATAGCTAAAGCCAACCAATTGATCACCATCATAGGCACCAACAACGATACCGCCATTTTTTACAGCCGTTAAAGTTTGATGAATGGGAATTGAAGGCATTCCCCAAACGTTATATTCCAATTGCTGAACTTGCTCCAGCTGTTTAATTGTCTTTATTTCCCTTATGTCAATCAATACTCTCACTTCTTTCTATTCTTTATCCCCTATTGATGGCTAGGGCCTATAAAGCCCGTAAAATAGCTCTCGTGATAATGTTCACTCCCGTAATAAGCCGCTCTCGATTAAACGTCATTTTCGGATGGTGTAATCCTGGTGTTACACCACAACCTAAGCCAAGCATTGTTGCTTTAAGGTTCGGACGCTCATACGTATAAAAATGAAAATCTTCTCCTCCAGGAGTGACGACTGGTGAAGCGCATGCTTTTTCACCAACCGTATCGACAATAGCTGAATTCATATGTTGTAATGCCTCATCATTCACTAACGCAGCAACAATATGAGCATCTACATTTAAAGAAATTTTGGCACCATACATCGCTTCCACCGATGCCTTTACACGTTCAACACCAATCGTGATTGCTTCCATTACTTCATTTGTTTGTGCTCGTGCATCAATACTAAATGTTGCTTTTCCCGGAATAATGTTTGTAGAAGCTCCTCCTGCATTAAATTGTGTCATTTTGACTGACGCAGAGACGTTGGGGTCTGTCCATATTTTTTGTAACCCTTCGACAATTGCGGCCCCTACCTCAATGACGTTAATACCGAGTTCAGGTCTTGCGCCATGTGCCTCTTCCCCAATAATGGTCCCAGTAAAAAGCTTTGCCGCACCATGGTACAATGCTGGGGCATACGTTCCGTCTTGTAATTCTTTTAACGGGCGAACATGGACACCGAATAAGTATTCTAGATTATCAATAAGTCCCTTCTCAACGAATGCACGAGCACCCTGTGCCTTTTCTTCAGCAGGCTGAAAAAGAATACGTACTGCGCCGGGGAGTAAATGCTCCATGTCCTTTAACACCAGTGCCGTTCCAATAGCCATCGTCATGTGACCATCATGACCGCAAGAATGATTAGCTTGAAATTTGCCATCAACTTCCTGCCATAGTGCATCAATATCCGTACGAAATCCGACTCTCGGTATCCCTTCCCCAATATCTACATACAATCCCGTCATATCCTCAAACAACTGAGGTTCCATCTGTGCCTCCTTCAATATATTGGCGATATATTGCGTTGTCTTCTTTTCCTGCCAGCTAATTTCCGGATGCTCATGAAGATGTGTAAAAATATCAGCCAATCTCGGCTGTAAGTTTTGTAAAACTTGATTCATAGTATTCAACTCCATCGATTTGCTAAAAAGCTATTTTGGAAATCATCATATTTTATTCGTTGATTTTCATAATAGTCGTGATCTTGTGCAGTCATACCTGCAATTAGTGTATTTAAAAATGAGATCAATGATGGCATTGCGTCAATCGTAGACATTTCTTGTTGTTCATTCACAAAGGTTATCGTTGCATATTGCGTGATAGGTGCAATTTTAGAATCTGTAATACCGATAATCTCACAATTTTTCCCTTGAATTTCAGCCGCAAATTGTATCGGTTCTTTAAAATAACGATGGAACGATAAAATAATGACCACACTATCCTCATCAATTTCTTGTAAAGCCCTAACGATTTCACTAGTTTCAAAATCTAAAAGAACTACGTTAGGACGTAGCATATTTAATGTAAAATGCAGCCATTGTGCCGCTAAACGGGAGGACCCATTGCCAACAATATAGACTTTCTTCTTCGTATGCAGTAGGTACGAAGCACGATCAAAATCTTCCTCGTTAATATTTTTAGCAACATTTAAAATACTCGATGCATCCTTTTCCATCGTTTTTTCATAAAAACGTGGCGTTTCAAATAGTGCCTGCTTGGATTGCAAATAATTTTGCAAGCTACTTGCCTTTCCGTCATTGAATAAATGCATCGTGATCTCCCGCTGCAACTCAGCATAACCCGATAATCCTATCGCGTAGCAAAAGCGGATAACCGTCGTTTCGCTTACCCCGGCCTTGTCCCCGACATATGCAGCAGAATGAACACCGACAGTCTGCAAATTTTTGAGGATGAAGATCGCTACCTTTTGCTGACTCTTTGAAAGTTCCTGATATTTATGTTGAATGACTTGTTGAATTGTTTGATTGTCCATCAAAGAAGTACATCCTTCTCATTTTATTTTTTGAAGTTTAAACTTCATTTTCATGTTACATACAGTAGCATACTTATTTTCTTAATTCAATATATTTTCTGAAATTTCTGTTTATAACGAACAAAAAAGCGGGAATGTTAATTTATTTAACACTCCCGCTTTTTTTATTTATAACTATTCATCAAACTTCATCCCTTTTAACAAATCTGCAAAAGCATTGTTCAAAGGTTCTGCTTCTTTTTCTTGCTGTTTCATGTATTTTTGTACACTGCGCTTATCTACTTTGCCGCCGCCCTCTTTTTTACGTCGGGCTTCAAATGCAGATAACTTTTCACGATAACCACATTTACATACGAAAATTTGGCCGTCGCCTTCACCGCGTAGTTCTAGCTTTTTCTTACATTGTGGACATCTTGCGTTTGTGACACGTGATACGTTTTTACGGTGACCACATTCACGATCTTGGCAAACAAGCATCTTGCCTTTTTTACCGTTGACTTCAAGCATTGGCTTGCCACAATCAGGGCAGGATTTTGTTGAGATATTGTCATGCTTATATTTTTTATCACTCGCTTTAATTTCTGTAACTATTTCTTTCGTGTGCTTTTTCATTTCGTTGATGAACACATCTTTTTTCAGCTTACCTTTTGAAATTAACTCAAGCTTTTGCTCCCATTCGGCTGTTGTCGCTGGAGAGCGTAATTCTTCTGGCACTAAATCAAGCAACTGACGACCTTTAGATGTAATGTAAATTTCTTTGCCGCCACGTTTTTCGATTAGGAATGAATTAAATAGCTTTTCGATAATATCTGCACGTGTTGCAACTGTCCCTAATCCTCCAGTTGATTTCAACGTATCTGCAAGCTTCTTGTCGTTCGTCTCCATATACTTCGTAGGATTTTCCATCGCTGATAGTAATGTTGCCTCGGTAAAACGTGCAGGTGGCTTTGTTTGACCAGATGTTTGGGCAATTAGCTTTGTTTTTAATACTTGTCCTTGTTCTAAACGAGGAAGCAGTTGTTCTTTGACATCATCCGTTGATTCCTCATCATCAAAACGATTTTGATATACTTCTTTCCAACCAGCATTGATAACGGTTTTCCCTTTAGCAATAAATTTCTCATGCCCGATTTGTGCTTGGACGGTTAATTGCTCATATTCTTGCGCTGGGAATAACACAGCTAAAAATCGTTTTACTACTAAATCATATATTTTACGCTCTTTATCATTGAATGCAGATACGTTCACATAGCCCTCAGTTGGGATGATCGCGTGGTGATCAGACACTTTACTGTCATCCACAAATGATTTATTCGCTTTAATCGGCTTTGTTAAAATTTTATTCGTTAATGTACGATATTCGCCGATGCCACATGCTTTTAGACGCTCAGGTAATGTGCCTATAATATCAGATGATAAATAACGTGAATCTGTTCGCGGATATGTTAGCACTTTATGAGATTCATATAGCTTTTGCATAATATTTAATGTTTCTTTTGCCGAATAGCCAAATAGTTTATTGGCATCTCGCTGTAATTCTGTTAAATCATAAAGACCTGGGGCAAATGATTTTTTCGGCTTGCGATCAATTGAAGCAATTTTTGCATCTTGATTGCCTAGTGCTTTGACAATAACGTCCACTTTTTCTTTGTTGAAACTACGTGAATTACCATTTGCATCTTGCCATGTAAGCTTTAACGAATCTGTTTGTGCTTCAATACCGTAGTACGTTTGTGGTTTAAAGTTTTTAATTTCATCTTCGCGTGCAGCTATCATCGCAACAGTTGGCGTTTGAACACGGCCACAGTTTAGCTGTGCATTAAATCTTGTCGTTAATGCACGTGTCGCGTTTAATCCGATATACCAATCCGCTTCAGAACGAGCAACCGCAGCAGCATATAGGTTATCGTAGTTTTTACCTGGTTTTAAATTAGCAAATCCTTCTTTAATGGCTTTATCTGTAACAGATGAAATCCATAAACGTTTAATCGGCTTATTTACTTTCGCACGTTCAATAATCCAACGTGCTACAAGCTCACCCTCACGACCAGCATCTGTTGCAATAATAATTTCGTTTACATCGTTACGAGTAAGCTGTGATTTTACTGCATTGTATTGTTTGCTCGTCTGTTTAATCGTTGTTAATTTTAGACGCTCTGGTAGCATCGGTAGGTCTTCTAAATTCCATTTTTTATATTTTTCATCGTAGCTCTCTGGATCGGCTAGCGTTACTAAATGCCCTAATGCCCACGTTACGATATATTTATCGCCCTCTAAAAAGCCATTTCCTTTTTTATGACACTTCAATACATTCGCAATATCGCGTGCTACTGAAGGTTTTTCTGCTAATACAAGGCTCTTTGCCATCCGTTTAACACCCTTTCTTACAATCCATATCCTAAATATAGCATATAGCGATCGGTTACACCTATACGACCTATTACAAGTTGCTATCATCATCTGGTACAAATGGTAACTTACAAATATTGATTGTCATTTTACTCAACAGAATAGAGTAAGGCCATACAAGTAAATAAACCTTCGTAAACATTAAAGTCTACAAAGGCTAGTGTCTTACTCTTGATCTTTTGCTCTACATGTGGAAGTATCTTTTTATTCATTATTTAGCATTTTTAATGTACGAGATAAAAAAACGGCAAAATGTTGGCGACTTACTGGCTGGTTAGGCATAAAATTACCATTTGAACCTGTTGTAATGTTATGCGAAGCTAAAATTTGAATATATGGATTAAATTCATTTGTAGCTTGGACATCCTTAAAGGCTACGGGTTCTCCAACTAAATGTAAATCAAAAGCATTCACCAGTATTTTTGCAAGCTGTGCTCTTGTAAGATACTGATTGGGGTTCATATTGTCTCCACTACCATCAATAATGCCAGCTTCATAAAATGGTTTAATGATTTCATAGTAGCTGTCTTGATCACTTAAGTCTTTAAAGCTTTTCATTTCTCGAATAGGTGCAAGCTCAAATCCTTCAATACGACTAATCATAGAAAAAACATGTTTTCTCAAAATGGAGTCATTCGGTTTAAATATTGCATCGCCATACCCTTTAACAATCTCTTTATTCGCTAATTCTTCTATTTGCAGACGGTAAGGATGGTTCGTTGTCACATCTGTAAAAAGAATAGACTCATAACGGATTGTATAATCGATATCTTTGTTCATCGATGCATTCGTTGTAATATCTAGCTGATAGTTTCCTTCAGGCAATTGCTGAGACCAAGCTTTATTTCCATTAGCAGTATATTTATAGGGAGTAGGTTCATAGTATGATGTTTGTTCATCCCATTTGCGTAGCTCAATACTTATTGGATTGTTCGACGTCGTAAAAATAACAAATGGATTTTTACTTGTATGCTTCACTTGATACTCATCAAAATCAAAGTAATCTTTAGCTACTGAAACAATGCCTGATACCGTTTGATTATATTGTAAAATCGTAGGTCTAAATAACGCTTCAACGACTGTATTTGGAAGGTTCTCTGTTTTCACAGTAAATTGATAGTCTTTGTTCACGCTTAGATATGGATCTGTACTAATTTCTATATAATACGTTCCCGCTGGCAAATATGCTGAGGAACTATTTACGTACCAACTTGCATTTAAATCTAAAATCTTTTTCTTCTTTTCATCCATTAAACGAGCATTGTATTTATCCCCAGGCGTTGTTATAAATTGTTCATTTAACTGCAATGTAACTTTCTTCGGTTCATTTAATGTAAATCGAAAGTAATCATGATCTGTAGAATTTTGATTGTTGCGTCCATAGATAACTGTATTCAGTGGAATGACATTGGCACTTTCATAATCGTTGTTTGGCTCTGTATCTAATTTTATATCGTTCACTATTTTGTAAGAAACCTCTGATACTTTATTATAAAGATGTGCATCGTATGTGCCTTTCTTCAAACGAATCCTATGAACCGTTTTAGATTTATCCCCATCATACTTCGATGTCTCCATTCTTGAAACTAACGCTCCCCAACCAATGTTAAGATCCAGAGTAGTATAACTCGCGGTTGGATCCGTAAAAGTAAATTCATAAGTGGCTTCTTTTGGCACTTCGATTTTATATTCCCCCCAAATCGTTACCTTACTATTTTCCTTCCATAATTCCGCTTTAGATAATACTTCGTCCTCATATGTCCCCTCAGCAAAAACTGAAACAGAAGACATCGCCATTAATAAAAACACAAAAAATACTATTTTCTTCATCTATTTCTCCTTTTCTAAAAACTATTAAATCTTTGATAAAAATAATAATTATACATTATCGTTGCTAGTTACTCTACTGTATAAATAGAAAAAACACGATTTGTCTCATACTTCGGGTTATAAACTAATGAGAATTGGTTAAGACAGCGAAAATGATCGGGTAGCTTGAAAAAATGATCAGGTACACATGGGATCTGATCGGGTTTCCCCGAAAAGTGATCAGCTTCCCTCGAGATTTGATCGGGTTCCCCCGAAAAGTGATCAGGTACTCACGGGATCTGACCGGGTTTCCCCGAAAAGTGATCAGGTACTCTCAAGATCTGATCGGGTTTCCCCGAAAAGTGATCAGGTACTCTCAAGATCTGATCGGGTTTCCCCGAAAAGTGATCAGGTACTCTCAAGATCTGATCGGGTTTCCCCGAAAAGTGATCAGGTACTCTCAAGATCTGATCGGGTTTCCCTGAAAAGTGATCAGGTACACCATGGGGTCTGATTGAATAAGACGATCAATGTAAAAAGCAAATCCACATTATTTGTGAATTTGCTCTTTTATATGCTTCAAAAAAATGTATACGTGAACGTCATACTCAATCTCTTAAAACATATGTTGAGTTAACAGAATGTTCACGAATTTTAAAGGAGATGAATGAATGGATGCTCGAACTTTCAGACCTCGGAATGTGATTTTTATGACGATTGTTGTTTTTGTATCGATGTTAATTGGTTACGGTATATATATTAATTTTATTGATGTTCCCTTTCCATAACGGCTTACTTCTTTAACTGACTTAACAAGTATTTGCGGTTGTCTAGTATCCGTTGATCCTTTGGCTTATATTTACGCGCTGCCTCATTATGCTGATATGCATTTTCATAGAGACGCAAGCGATTATATAGCAAGCTTAACTGAAAATGCGGAAGCCATGTGGAATAAGCATAGTTGTGAATGGCCATTGTCTGTTCTATAGGCTGCTGTAATGCTTGCGAATACCAGTAAATAGCTTCTTTATTTTTCAATTGCTCCATAAAAAAGTGACCAATTCGACAACATGCTTCTGGCCTTGGTCGATCATATAATAATGATTGTAAAATAGCTTGTGTGGCTTGTTTTGAATTTTGTAGCTGTTTGTAGCAATCGGCTAAATTGAAGCAAGCTTGAATTTGATCATCAGCAGAGCCTTTTGTGGAATCAAGGAAAATCTGATAGTGATTGATAGCTTCTAAAAATCGATGATGATTTTTGAGTTCATTAGCGTAATGAAATGTTTCTCTAGCTGAAAATGGGTGCCCTTCTTTCTTTAAACGTTCATAAATAGTAATATTGCGATGAATATCACTTTTTCTTGGCAAATGGGTAACTGCTATATCGCTATGATAGAGCTGGCCCGTTATATCTAAATACTCATGGACGGCACCCTGCCACTGAAAATTACGTGCACGTTTTACAAGCCGAAATCTTTTTTCACTTACTTCGACACAACCATCGGCATCGAGTGTTACATAATAATCCATAGAAACTGCATCGACATTAGGGTAATACAGCGACTGCTTAAGCTGAAGGAACTTTTGCTGATGTTCTGTTGTGATCACATCATCAGCGTCGAGCCATAAGATAAAATCTTTCGTAGCTTGCTGAAAGGAAAAGTTACGAGCTTTGGCAAAGTCATCACACCAGGCAAAATCGAAAATTCGAGAGGTATAATTTTGGACGATATCTTTTGTACGATCAGTTGAACCTGTATCAATAATATTGATTTCATCCACTAAATGTTGAACAGAGTCTAGGCATCTTTCAATAATACATTCCTCATTTTTGACAATCATACATAAACTAATCGTAAACATCGATCCCCTCCTTTTTTAGTAATAATATATGCACGCTCAAAAATTTATCGAGGCCTTTTACTATTTTATCGCCTTACTTTTTGAATTTATCGACCAACTTTTATAATTTATCACCTAACTTTTATAATTTATCACCCAACTTTTATAATTTATCACCCAACTTTTATAATTTATCACCCAACTTTTATAATTTATCACCCAACTTTTCCGTTTTATCGACAAACACCTCGAAAAGCGCAAAAAAAACGAACGCATCACGCGTTCGTTTTTTGTTTTATAAGTATTGCTTACGCCACTCTAGTTGTTCTTTTTCTGTGAGCTGTTGTTCTAGGTGTGAATCCCATTGGTTTAACAGCGTATTCCATATACGAACGAATAAAATATCTTGTTCTTTATCGTGCAGGACAAATTCTAGGCATGGGCTATCATTGATTTGTTTAGCGTCGGTTTGAACAATTTTGGCAATTATTTTTTGAGAGGCTCCTGCTACAGCTTCTTTGTCATCCTCTTGCTGTAATGCTTCTATTAACATTGCTTCTTCAAAATGCTCTTGCTTCTCAGCCTCTTCATCTACATAGCGATATAGCTCTGGTAGGTCGTCGTATTCTTCCATATTGTCTTCGTCGACAGCAAGAAATGTAAGATGGCATGGGCTATAGTAAAGATTAGCCATTTCTACATCTAGCTCCTCTTCAAAAATACCACGTTCCAGTTGCTGCTGTCCTTTAGATGTCAATCGATAGAAGCCTTCCTTTTGCTCAATGAGACTTACTCGAGACATTTTCGATACTAAATCCTCAATAAATAACGGATCGACTAGTAATAACTCACTTAAATCCTGTGCATTGGCAAAATCCGCTTCCTGTATGCTGATTAACAACATCGACATCAAAACATCCATTGTGGAACGACGAACTGGCTCATAGGTTACTTCTACTGTTCGAATTGGGATGCTCCATTCATCGGTTTTGACGATTTTAATATTGCGATTTTGCTGAAGTTCACGTATTAAGCGCTGTTGCAATTTTGACAATCTATATCACCTGTCCTTCATGATTACGTAAGCCGTTATAGGATTTCACTGTCTCTAACAGATTACTGTACATCTCTCGTGTATCTGGATGTTTCGCACGTTTGGCAAACATCTCAGCACTTCCGACAAGTAATAATAGCTCTCGCGCACGAGATAAGGCGACGTTTAAGCGGCGATAATCTCTTGCGAAGCCAACGTCTCCCCCTTTAGGCGTATTACGTACCATACTAACTAATATAACGTCCATCTCCATACCTTGGAACTTATCAACTGTCCCAGTTCTAAATTGAAGATGTGGTAGCTGTAATTCTTGTTGCAGAAGGCGATTAATTTTCTTGACCTGCTCCCCGTAGAAGCTAATAACGCCAACGCTTTTTTGTGCATCCTTAGGCATCCGTCCAGCTGCTTTCGCTTCAATAACAGATGTATTCAAATCGATTAAAATACGTCGAATTGTTTGCAATTCACCTTCATTGTAACGACTCGTTCCACCCTTTACTTGCTCCTCTAAATAAGGTTTCTCGGTTGGAATATCAACCCATAGCAAATGATCATCACGGTTAACAAATTGTCCTTCAAGACAATGGTCTCGCGCTGCATCTGAATCTGGTAAACCACATTGTAGACCATTTTCTTCTTTCGCGTAAAATGGTGTAATACTGTGCATAATTTTCTCATGCATTCGGTATTGCAATGCCAGCATTTGCTTATGCGTTTGCGGTAGATTATTAAATAAGCGTTCAAATAGTGATTCACGCAGCAAATTTTTCAACTCTTGCGCGCCGTCAAAGTTTGGATTTTCATCGAGCATCGCCTTTAACGTTTCCTCCAATGTATCGTCTCCAAGTAGAGGAGGTAATTGATGATGATCGCCCACTAAAATAACTTTTTTACCTTTAAGCATCGGTAATAATAGCTCTGGTGGTGTGGCCTTTGATACTTCATCAATAATGACAACATCAAATGTCGGGTAGTTCTCCATAAATTCCTTACTTGCTGAAGCGACGCATGTTGTACCGATAACATTCGCATGGCGCACATATAATTTACGAATTTCATCTAAATCATATTCTGTAGCGTTATGTAGCTTGTCACGCCATTGCTCTTGTAATTTTTTTCGAAGAGGTAGCTGCTGTTCCTTACGTTGTAATTCCACGATGGCTGTTTTGGAGGATGCAATTGCTTCCTCTACTTCCTTGTGAGTACGCTCTGGTGTTGATTGTAAGAGCTTTGTGCAGGCTAAGAGCTGCTTCTCCTTCTTCAATCCAGCTATATTAATTTCTTTTATATTTTCTTCTAATTGCGCTAGCTGTTGTTCAACCTCTTGTAAGCTAGTCTGCGCTGTTTGAAGGGCTGCTTTCTTTGGTAGGAGCTGTGTATTAGCATACTCTACCGCCTCTAGCTGTTGATGTGCTGTTTGAAGAGAAGATTTCGATTGTGAAACAAGCATTTTTAAATGCTCTACAGAATCTTCTGGCTCAGCATCAATATGGAATGTCTCTGCTAGCTGCTGTAGTCGTTCTGTATGCTGTAAAAATGGCTGCAATTGTCGCTGTATGCTTTGAACATCAAAGCTTGTAATTGCGCATTCTTGATGTATTAAGCCACCAATACCTTTACGTAAGGACTCAAATTCCCGATCTTTGTGCTCTTGTTGTTGTTTAAGAGCTACGCCTTTTTGCCAGACAAAATCACGACGCATATATAATCCGAGCAAGAAACTCTCAATTTGCTCGGCAGGTGGTGTTTGATCATCCTGAAACGCTGTATTGAGCTGCGCAAAAACTCCTGTTAGATTTTGCAATGAAAACGATTGAACTTGCTGCACTCTACTTTTAGCAAGGGCACGTTCTTTTTCTTCATCAGATACCAACGACTCCAGCTTTGCAATCGCTTTTTGTAGACGTGAATTGATGGTTGCCCACGCCTCTAAATCTTTGGCATCCTCTAAATGTTGCAAACGACTAATTTGCTGTGACAGCACATAGGACGGGCGAATTTGATAATGTTGTAAAAATCGTTCGATTCGCTCATAGGACGTTAAAGTACCGATATATTTTTCGGCTTCCTTCATTAATTGAAGACGCTTATTTTCCTCTTCATATTTCGATTGGATATCTTTGAACTGCAGTGTTAGATGCTGCTTTTGCTCTTGCAGCTCCTTATATTGAGCAGCTGCTTCCAATTGCTCAATTTTCTGTGTCGTTTCCTCGATCGTAAGCTTTAGTTGCTCTATAGATGGGCTTTCAGCAAGGGTTTGCTCAAGCTTCTTTACAGCCGGTTCAATTTGCGCTAGCTGTTTTTCGTAATGCTCTTTATGTGCTTCGCTTTCCTGCTGTTCAGCTTTTGCAGCCTTTAATTCTTTCTTTAACGCCTGTATTTCCTGCTGTAAAATTGGCTCGTCAATTGCAGCCTGTTCTTTCGCAGCTATTTCTTTCGTTAGCTCCTCAAGCCATGTCTCAAGCTTTTCTAGCTCTTCTTCAGCTTTGACAATACTTGATTTTAGTTCCTGTTCACGTGCAGTAAAAGCTGTGATTTCCTCTTCAATCGCTGAGAGTGTTTGCTCACGCCAATGAAGCGCAACATTTTCCTCTATAAATTTTTTACCCTCTTCTTCAATACTTTCCGTTCTACCGTAGCGTAAAATTCGAATTTCTTGATTAGAAAGAAGTCGTCCTAAAGCATTATCTACGGCTAGATTTGATTGAGAAGCTACGAGAGTTTTTAAACCCGCCTTGACATTTTGCTGGCAAATTTCAGAAATAACGGTTGTCTTCCCTGTGCCAGGAGGTCCTTGAATGACATACAAATCTTCAACAGACAGTGCTCCTAAAACAGCTCGTCGCTGATATTCGTTTAAATTATTGTGAAAAACAATATCCTCTCGAAGCTTTGCTGTTCGGACAGTTGGACGTTTTTCGAATAGGATCGTCTCTAAGCTAGGGTTAACTGCCTCGCCTTTTTCTAGCTTTGTAAAACCATTGCGTAATCGTCTTATTTGACTCAATGTCGCAAAATTACTAAAGCTCGCTTGCTTTGAACGAAGATTAAGATGATCTTTACGTGCTAAATCCTGCACAAAAGGCTTTAAGTCGATTTCTACTGTCTGCTTCCCTGCACTAGCCTTTAATACTTGTCCAATTTCACCGCGTACCCCTTGAATGCTTACACTTAATCCTTCAAGCTTCTTCCATTCCTTTGATTTTATATAAGGGCAGACAATGGTTAGCCTAGTAAAATCCTCATTAAAATAGCTTTGTTTAAATTCTGTATGAATATCATCAATTGTCGCATCGCGTTCTTGAATTTTTAAATAGCCTTCCCAGCTCGAAATACGCTTTTTCACATATTCTGTGCGCTCCTCGGCTATTGGTAGCTCTCTTATTTTTTTATGAAGATCAAGCGGAATCCCTGCTCCATTATTAGGTCTTGTGACAAGTTGTAATGCTGCCGGTAAGCGTCGGTTTGTATTGATGGGGCCACGCATATGTACAAAACGAATATTTGTAGCTAATAATCCTTCAACCTTTAGCACACAATCCATAATGGCTGTTTTCTCTGCAAGGACGTCCGTTAACTTTTCATTTTGCTCCGCATTAAAATAAATCGATAAAAATGTTTCACCAACTGTTTTTGCTTTGCGCTTTTCGATATAGACGGTGAATGTTTTTTGTAAGGCAAAAAAGGCATGCTCATTTGCTGAGCATTCCTCTACCGCTTCCTTCGCTTTATTAGTCAATATTAGACTACAGCGTTGTTTTTCTAGTATAGCGATGTCCTGCATGAGCAGCCCTCCCTTCCGTTTCACTAAAGTTCTATTTTATCACATCATAAAAGAATACTTGAAAAGAAAAATCCCCTGCACAGTGATTTCCTTCCACCGCGCAAGGGATAAAGATTTTATATTAATGTTGATCAATCGGTTCTTTCGGCAATGTTTTGCTCATTTCACAATACTGCACAAAAACACGCGCCAATTCACGTAAACGATTATGAACATCTTCATCGACAATATGATTATCTGCATCAAAATGAGATGTGTGTGTGTATACATAGTTCGGAGTTACAAGTGCACGGAAGTAGTCTAAAATTGGTTTCAACTGATTTTCTACTACTAAATGGTGTTGATACGTTCCACCATTTGCCACGATCGATACAGGCTTATAACGCATTGTTTTCGGATGTAAGAAGTCAAATGCATTTTTTAATACACCCGGAATTGATGCTTGGAAAATCGGTGTAGCGATAATATACGCATCCGCTTCCTCGAACTTTTGAATCATTTCCTTCATATCATCATTTAACGGCGAACCGTCTACAATTTGATGTTTATATTGACTAAAATGCATAATTTCTAATTCGAAACTTGCATCTAATTCTTTAATATATTGCTCCACTTGCTCTAAAATAGCACCTGTTTTACGACCGAACATCGTGCCATCAACGAGTAAAATTTTCATTTTCACTTTGCCTCCACATTTATCTTCTACAATAATATTGTAACAAATGAAAAGAGGCACGGAAAGAAATGTAGTGGTTAAAACCGTAAATTCAGTCTTTAGGCGGAACGTAGTCTACACAAGAAATATGATTTCTAAAAGTTATTAAAATAATATTTGGCTCATAACGTGGAGTTGATTTCCGTTCCGGCTGGGCGCTTTCCTGGGGGCGTCCGATGAGCCGCTTCGCTTCGCTGCAGGGTCTCATCTGTGACGCTGATCCCCAAGGAGTCGCCCAGCCTCCACTCCAATCAACTTATCTGCATTGAATACATTTTAATAAAGAAATTTCGATGATGGACCTTTATTTATCCTCACGACGTTGGAATTTTACTTCCTTATCTACAACGGTTTCTTCTATTTTAAATTTACCTCGATTAATCAAGACTTCACGGTTTACTTTATCTTCTTCACCGCTAGGACTTAATGATTTGCGCTTCTCCCAATTAAATAATTGCTCCCTTGAAACATCCTCATCCTGCGCTTCGGGAAAATCTAGCTGAGCCAATTCCTGAGATTGGTAAATTGTAACCGGCTGTTTATCGCCGTACAGTGCAATAACTAGCATCGCCTTCGCAACCTGAGAAGCTTCTATAGCTCTCGTACGTTTTAAAGGACCAACTAATAGTGGTTTTGCCAGCTTTAAAACTTTCTCTCCCGCTTTTTCACCAAAGCGAAATTCTTCTCTCTCCCCAACCAATAAAGATGGACGAATAATCGAAAGTCTCTGTAAGCCTAGCTCCATAAGATCATGTTCAAGCTTTCCTTTTACTCGATTATAATAGAATGGAGAATTTTCATTTGCCCCCATAGCTGTAATAACTAGCATATGTGGGATCCCTCGATTTTTGGCTAATGAGGCAATAGTTAGTGGATATTCAAAATCTACTTTCTCAAATGCCTCACGAGATCCTGCCTTTTTAATCGTTGTCCCTAAACAACAATATAGCTCATGTGCAAATTCGATATCTTTTTCCTCTAAAGCATCAAAATTACGAATTTTAACTTCTAGCTTTGGATGCGTATATGCTGGCGCTCTTCGTGTAATAACCGTAACTGAAACATATTCATCATTTTCACATAATTGTTCTACTAAAGAGGTACCTGTTAATCCAGTAGCCCCTACAACAATCGCTGCGCGCATTCCCATTGATTGTACCTCCTTCTAAAGATCGTTCACCCCAGTAGTCGTACTGCTGGAACAAAGGTTTTGCTGAAAAGCTAAATATATCCTATGTATATTTTTACAAACTCTACTTTATTTATCGGTTAATGAGGGAGCTATTTAATTTTAGGAGTTTTGAAAAACTATTTTCAGGCAGGCAGCTATCCTCCTCTTTTTCACATTATGTCATAAATTATCTAATCCTAATTTTTTACACATACTTGCCCATCATTGACCATAGTTTAAATAGACGGATGAAAGGATGGGATACATTTGCAAAACGAAACTCAAAAAATGGAACTAAAAAAGACGATTGTTTTCATTATTGAAAGCTGTATCGATAAAGGGCTGTATCCTTTTGAACGGGTGGCCACGCTGGCAAAGCAACTTACAAATGAAAAAGTTTTCATATTTGTCAAAACCCCTTCAAATGATGGAATTCAAATTTTAATGAATGAAAATCTCTCGCCAATCTTATTTGAACATTTCGATGAGCTACCAAAGCAAATGAAGAGTATTCAGCCTGATTTAATTGTAAGAGATGGCCGTAACTCTGAAAGCTGGCAAGTTCAAAATTTACGACCTTTCTGCAAAACAATCATTCATTTTGATGATTTTGGTGAGGGTGGTCAAGCCTGTGACTGTGTATTGCTAGCACTCTATCAAGAAGTTAAAGATTATTTACCATCCCATTATATTGGTGGTAGTTTCAACTTCGCATTACCACAAGCTTTTCAAAATTTTGAGGATAGACCAGAATGTAAAACACCTGAAAACCCACCTCATATTGTTGTTGCTTTTGAGGATGGGGACGAGCATAACCTAACATACCGTACTCTTCGACACTTAACGCAGCTACAAATCCCACTACAAATTACAGTGATGATTGATGATAGCTATCAACATGCAACAGATGATTTGCAAATGATGGTGCTCAGTCGTCGTAATACTGCCATTCTACGTGATAAAAATGCACTCCTCAAACTATTACCAAAAGCAGATGTTATTATTTGTAATGCTAACTATACACCTTACAAAATCGCCTCTTATGGTGTACCTTGTATTACCCTTGCACAAACTGAGGCAGAGCTATTACACGCCTTCCCACGCGAACAGAACGGCTTTATTCACCTTGGACTAGGTCGTAAAATGAAGCAATCACAAATTCAAAACGCAGTCATGGAATTTTTATTACATGAGGCTCGAAGCGAACGAGCTGTTAAAAAACAACGCCAGCTCAATTTAGCAAGTAATAATGAAGCATTACAGTCATTGCTTTTAGATTTCGCTTACGATCGCCACAATATCGCTTCTACTTAGTGATTCTTTGAAGGTGAATATGATACAATATAGTAGAATTTTTCACTTTCGTTTATCTTTAATTATACGAAGTGGATTCAAGCAACATAAGTACCCGATTGATAGTAACTAATAAGCGGTGGGGGATAAAAAAACCTCCATCGCTTTTACACGCATTCATTATAATAAACACATAAAGGAGCAATCACCATGCCATCAAAAAGTGATATTGAATATCAAATTAGAGAGCTAAAAATGGACTATATGAATTTACAAGGCGACATTGAGAAGCTTGAATCTACAGGTCATAATGATCAAGTAGCAAAAGCAGAGCAACGTCTTGCAAATATGGAAACAAAGCTAGCTGAATTAAATAAACAATTAGCAGAACTTTAATATCTAGCGGTATACAGCCGCTATCTCGGAGGAATATATATGGCAATATTAACAGTTGAAAATTTAGGTCATTCTTTCGGTGACCGCACGCTTTTTAAAGATGTCTCCTTCCGTCTAGTTGAAGGTGATCATATTGGTCTTGTAGGTGCAAACGGTGTTGGTAAGTCAACATTAATGGGCATCATTACGGGCCAAACAATCCACGATACAGGTAAAGTTGAGTGGCTGCCAGGAACACATTACGGCTATTTAGACCAACATACTGTATTGACAGCTGGACGAACTATGCGTGATGCATTACGTGACGCTTTTCTTCCTTTATATAAAAAAGAAGAAGAACTCAACGAAATTACAGGAAAAATGGCTGAGGCAACACCTGAAGAATTAGAAGATTTACTAGAGCAAATGGCTGAGGTGCAAGATGCTCTGGATGCAGGAGATTTCTATTCTCTTGATATGAAAATTGAAGAGGTTGCGCGAGGTCTTGGTCTTGATGCAATCGGCTTGGAACGTGATGTTGCTGCTCTTTCCGGTGGTCAACGTACAAAGGTTTTGCTAGCTAAGCTATTACTTGAAAAACCAAAAGTATTATTACTAGATGAGCCAACGAACTATCTAGATGAAGAGCATATTACATGGTTGAAAAACTATTTAAAGAACTATCCACACGCCTTCTTATTAATTTCGCACGATACTGAATTTATGAATGAGACAGTAGATGTTATCTTCCAATTAGAATTTTCAAAATTGACTCGCTATACTGCGACATATGAAAAGTTTTTAGAACTTGCTGAAATCAATAAACGTCAGCATATCGATGCCTATGAAAAACAACAGGAATTCATTAAAAAACAAGAGGATTTCATCGCGAAAAATAAAGCGCGCTACTCCACTACTGGTCGTGCAAAATCTCGCGCCAAGCAGCTTGACCGCTTAGAGCGTATCGACCGTCCTGAAACAGCTGTTAAGCCTGAATTCGGCTTTAAAGAGGCACGCTCTTCTAGTCGTTATGTAGTAGAGGCTGAAAACTTAGTCATTGGATATGACAAAGAAAAGCCGTTACTACCTCCACTAACATTTGCTATTGAACGTGGGGAAAAAATTGCTTTAGTCGGTATGAATGGTGTCGGTAAATCAACATTATTAAAAACAATGCTAGGCAAAATAAATCCGCTAGATGGAAAAGTGATTCGCGGTGACTATCTTTACCCATCATACTTCGAACAAGAAGTAAAAGCTGAAAAAATTACGCCAATTGATGATGTATGGAACGCTTTCCCCTCTATGGAGCAAGCACAAGTACGTGCAGCATTAGCACGCGCAGGACTAAAAACTGAGCATATTACTCGCCCACTTAATTCTCTATCTGGTGGTGAACAAGCTAAAGTACGTTTATGTAAACTCATGATGGAAGAAGCAAACTGGCTTATTTTTGACGAACCGACAAACCACTTGGATGTCGATGCAAAAGAAGAACTAAAACGTGCCATGAAAGAATTCAAAGGCACAATCGTACTAGTAAGCCATGAACCTGATTTCTACGAAGGTTTAGCAACAAAGGTTTGGAATGTCCAAGACTGGTTTACTTCAGGACAACAAAGCTAGAAAATAGTATTAATATGGGCAGCCCAGTGTGATTGAAGGATCACACTGAGCTGCCCTCTTTTTTGTGCCTCGAGTATGGGTAACGTTTGTCAGGAACTATACTCGAGCGATTATTTTAAGGATTTCTTCGGGGTACCTGATCAGTTCTCTCGTTTACCCGAGCAGTTTTTCCGTTCACCTGATCACTTTTCTGGCCTACCCGAGCAGTTCTTCGGTGTACCCGATCACTTTTCTGGCTTACCAGAGCAGTTTTTCGGTGGACCCGATCACTTTTTCGGCCTACCCGAACAAATCTCTCGCTCACCTGTGCGCTTCTTCTACTTAACATTAGCAGTATGTGCGCTCCCCTACTCCCCAAGCTTTCCAAACCATTCTTTTTTGAAACAAAAATTTATTTAACTATGCATAAAAGCCTTCATTTAATCATAAAAATAATCAGTGGATTAACAATATATCTATCTCCTTTAAATCAGACTATTGCTCTCTATATTAGAGCAGCTCCCGATATTCTATGAAGTTCTATTATTTATATGAAGTAAACTTACATCATTGTAAGCCGAATTTGTGAAACTTTTCGCTCTTTGGTGCGTATATTTTAGTGTAGAAGAAAAAATTCATTTCTGTATAAAATTTTTCAAATAACTATTGATTTATATATAGCTTACTAGTAAGATATGTGTATAACCTAATTAACTTACTAATAAGATATATATTAAATATATAATCCTAAAAAAGAAAGCGGGGAATGAAGAATGACAGTTACTATTTATTCACAAGCGAGCTGTTCTTCATCCAGAAAAGCATTAAAATGGTTAAAAGATCACAACATTGAATATAAAGAAAAACGTATTACTTCACATCCACTAACACTTGCCGAATTTAAAGAAATTTTAAGCATGACTGAGGATGGAACAGACGAAATTATTGCAACTAACTCAAATGATTTCAAAAATTTAAATGTTGATATTGACCAGCTCTCTATTCAAGAGTTGTTTGCTATCATTCAAGCTCATCCAAGAATGTTACGAAGCCCTATCTTAATTGATGAAAAACGCATTCAAGTTGGCTACAATGAGATGGACATCCGTCGTTTTATTCCACGTAAAGTACGTGCCTATGAATTAGACGCGATGACAAGATTAGCACAAGAAAGTTAAAACAGTTTTGGAGTTGACCTTATATGGATCAAGAAAAAGAAAGAGCCATTACCTCGTTATTTGAAGTAGTATCTTCCATTGAGCGTAAATGGGCAAACGAGTGGAATAATCATAATGTACTCGGCTTTTCAAAATCCCATATTTTAATTTTAGACTACTTATCGCAGGAGGGACCAAAGCGCCCTTCTGCCATTGCTGATCGGTTAAAAGTGACAACAGGCGGTGTCACTGTTTTAACTAGTAAGCTGATTAATGCTGGCTTTATTGAAAAAACTCAGCATGCAACAGATCGACGAGCATCTCAATTGAAAATTACAGCTGATGGGGAAGATATTTTGGAAGAATCCCGTCAGCAAGTAAGCGACCTTATACACAATATGTTTGGGATGCTGTCAGCTGAGGAAGTACAAACATTGCGTGATATTTTTTCAAAATTACTCAATGCTGAACAAAATCGATATGAGTAAAAGCTTCATTTTCACACCTTAAACAGTTAGATGGGCAATCTAACTGTTTAAGGTGTTTTTCTTTTCGCACGGTTTCTTAGATGATTGCCCCTCCCCTTCGCTTTTATCAGCGATGTTTGAGGTTTTATCAGCGATTCTGGCTCTTTTACCGGCGATGTTCGGTGTTTTATCAGCGATTCTGGCTCCTTTGGAAGTCTAGTACCTAGCGGTGGAATTTCGAGGTTTAGCGGCGTTCTTTACCTGGTTAGCGGCGAAACTTTATATTTTGGCGGCGTTTCTCCTTTGGTTAGCAGCTCAATTCACAGTTTTAGCGGCGAATTCCAATTTAAGTTGGACAAATTTTACACAATATTAGGATTTGATCTCGGATTATCGGCGATAAAAATCCATAAAAAAAAGATGCATCGCAAAATAGTTTTGCAATGCACCTTTTATCGAATTGGCCGAACAAATCCTTCCGTCTAAGTAATTATGCTAGTGCGACCAATGCATTTCATTATGCTGGCAACACTGACTCTACTATGGATACATCAGCCATTAGCATTTCCTTCAAACGAGCTTTTGCACGGAATAAACGAGATTTCACAGTACCAATTGAAACTTTCATAATTGAAGAGATTTCAGCAAGTGAATATTGGTCTATGTAGAAATACCATAATGTTTTACGATAGATTGCATCTAATTGCCCCATTTTATCCTGTACCAATTTAGTAACAACATCTTTTTCAATTTTTTCTTCTGTTGAAATGTCATTGTTGGGAACCAAATCTAAAATCGGTACGTCTAATGTTTCAGGTTGGTTCATCATGTATTTACTGCGTCGTGTTTTTTTACGATAGCGATCTCTAAATGTATTCATTGTAATTGTTGTTAGCCAAGCTTTAATATGCTCTACCTCGGCAACGCTATTCTCATAGCGTACAACTTTTACCCATACTTCTTGCATTAAATCTTCAGCTTCTACATTATTGCGAGTAAGTTTTAAACATAAATGGTATATGTAACGATTGTATTCCTCGTATACGCCTTCTAATTTTTCATTCATTGTGTATTCCTCCGCTTCTTGTTCTTGCTTCTATACATATTCTCGCAAAATAATGTATTACACTCTATCGTATTGGCTTTCAATTACATTACAATCATGTAAGCTTAAATGCTTTCACTTGTAATATTCGTAAATAATGTTTTATTACTATACTTTTTATTCGAAAAAAAGCTCCATAACTCGCCCATCCCTCTTCTTTTTTATTGTATATTCAATAACTTTCCCTTAAATTATCTATAAAAATAAATGAAGAAAACTATGTAAAAAGGAGATTCAATATTCTTTTTTGACATGCGTCAGAAGCGACAGATACATTTATGCCAGGCAAAGTTGATTGGATTATTTGAATTTGGTAATTCATCTGATTCAGACCATTTTTTTCTAACCAAATTCAAAAAATTGTTATATGATAAATGAAATACTATAAAGGGGGCTGGCTATTATGATCTTCTCACCATTATTCGAACACGATGTACCTGAAGTGATTCTCCCTTAACGGAGAATCTTCATATCTCCGTTATGGACAGTATTATCTAGAGATAACGGAGGGGAAAACGTGAAAAAAACTTTATTAGGTTCCTTATATTTATCACTTGCTGCTAGCATTTGGGGTGGCATGTATGTAGTAGTTAAAGTAGTTGTCGATACCGTACCACCTTTAGAATTAGTATGGCTGCGCTATATGATTGCAATCATTGCTTTGGTCATTATTGGCACTATTACAAAACAATCATGGCGAATTGATAAGCGTGACTGGCTGTTAATCTTTATGATTGGGTTCATCGGAAATACGATTTCTATCGTTGCCCAAGAAATAGGTACTATGCTGTCTACTGCTCAAATGGGAGCCATTATTACAGCAACGACACCGGCATTTATGGTTGTCTTTGCGAGATTCATTTTAAAAGAAAAAATCACTTTAAAAAAAGCTGTTTCTATTATTCTTGCGACATTCGGAGTCTATATGATCGTAGGTAGTGCACGTATTGATTCATCATATCAATTAGGTGGAGTCGCTCTACTAATTGCTGCCCTAACTTGGTCACTGATGTCCGTTCTTATTAAACGGGTACCGGAGCAGTATTCACAAATCGTTGTCACTAGCTATGGAACACTTGTCGCTATCATTGTCTTAACACCTTTAGCTATTCCACGACTACTAAAATTAGACTTCCACATTATGTTAGAACCATCCATCTTAGGTGGCCTACTTTACTTAGGCGTTATCTCTACAGCGTGCGGCTTCTTACTGTGGAATCGTGGATTACAGATGCTGAATGCCGCAAGTGGAGGTTTATTTTTCTTCTTTCAGCCAATCGTCGGCACCTTCCTAGGATGGCTATTACTAGGAGAACAAATCGGCGTACCCTTTTGGATTGGAACTATATTAATCTTTAGTGGTGTACTATTGGTTATTCGAGAGTAAGCATACTAAAAGCTGAATGATCTCTCTCATTCAGCTTTTTTTATGTTGCTAAAGACCGCTCTACTTTAGTTCATAGATAAGCTTATTTCACAAAACGCCATAAGTATGTTGCTGTATATGAGTTTTCCAGATCCAATAAATCGATACCAAGATGGACTCTCCCCCGCTTCATAGAGCATAATAAAAACCACTCAAATACGAGTGGTTAGTTTGAGATAATTCAGATCCAGGTGTAATATGCAATTCTTTAAAATGCCATTTTGGATCATGACCTTCATAATGTTTATACTACCCAACCATTACAAGTCTCTTCGTATCCCCAATCTGAAATATCATTACCAGGTCCTACCCACCGCACTACTTTATCCGGTGAAATCAACGTATTCATTTCATCAGCGTTGCAACCATTCCATACATTTTCAAAGCGATAAAAAACGTTGAAGTCTTCGATTAAAGTTGTCGTAGAAGACATTTAAAACCCCCTTTGAACTGAATCCCTCTTCCCACCTTCACTTGTTATATACCTAGAAAAAAATAATATTGAAACCATTGCTATAGCAAGAATCCCAGCCACATAATGCTATACTATCTGTAACGCAAAGCATTAATTAAAACGTTAGAAACCATTGCTATAACAAGATTCCCCAACCACATTATGCTATACTATTTCTATTATCGAAATATTAGAAAAGAGGGATGCTAGATGACAAATTTACAGCAATTAGATGCGTATTTCTCAGAACATCGCGAAGCACATTTACATGAATTAAATGAATTTTTACGTATTCCAAGTATTAGTTCTTTATCAGAGCATAAAGGAGATATACAAAATGCCGCTGAGTGGCTAGCAAACGCTTTTAAAAAGCTAAATCTTGAGAATATCTCCATTACGCAAACTGCAGGTCACCCTGTTGTTTATGCTGATTGGTTACATGCTGAGGGTAAACCAACTATTCTATTTTACGGTCATTATGATGTTCAGCCGGTTGACCCGTTAAATTTATGGGACACTGAGCCTTTCAACCCTACAATCCGCGATAACAAACTATTTGCACGTGGTGCTAGTGACGATAAAGGACAAGTGTTTATGCACTTAAAAATGATTGAAGCATTATTTGCAACAACGGGCACTTTACCAGTAAACGTGAAATTCATCTATGAAGGTGAAGAAGAGATTGGTAGCCCTAACCTTCCTGCCTATGTTGAAGAGCATAAGGAGAAACTAGCTGCCGATTTAATTTTGATTTCTGATACAGGTTTATATGGTCCTGGTAAGCCTGCGGTATGCTATGGATTACGTGGCTTAACCGGGGTTCAAATTGATGTTCGTGGTGCAAAAGGTGACCTTCACTCTGGTCTTTACGGTGGCGGTGTCCAAAACGCTATTCATGCATTAGCTGACATTTTAGCATCTTTCCGTGATGAGCATGGCACTATTCAAGTGGAGGGCTTCTACGATAAGGTTTTATCATTAACGGAAGAAGAACGTGAAGCTTACCGTGCACTTGGCTTTGATGAAGAATCCGTGAAGGAAGAAGTTGGCGTGAAGGAGTTATTCGGTGAAGCTGGTTATTCCTATTTAGAACGCACTTGGGCACGTCCAACATTAGAGGTCAATGGTGTGTTTGGTGGCTTCTCAGGTGAAGGCATTAAAACAGTACTTCCTGCTGAGGCTGGTGCAAAAATCACATGCCGTCTTGTGCCAAATCAAGAGCCTAATGAAATTGTAGCACTATTAAAAGCACATATTGAAAAACATAAGCCAACTGGCGTTGAGGTGACAATCTCAGAATTCGATAAAGGTCGTCCATTCCTAACACCATTTGATCATCCATTTATTCAAGCTGCTGGTCGCTCATACGAAAAAGTTTATAACGTGCCAACTGCTTACACACGCGGAGGAGGATCAATCCCTATCGTGGCTGCCTTTGATGAAATTTTAGAATTGCCGGTAGTGCTAATGGGCTTCGGCTTATCAAGCGAAAACTTCCATGCACCAAATGAACATTTCCATTTAGAAAACTTCGATAAAGGATTACGTGTTTTAAGTGATTATTTATTCGAAGTAGCTGCATTACAAAAATAAAATGACAAATCCCCTCATCAATTTTAATGAGGGGATTTTACTATGTTACTCTCCAAAAATCGTAACGATATCTTCTGATTTTTTGCGTTCTTTCCCTTTTGGTACTTCGTCAAAATAACCGACCTGTAACATCGCAATGACGCGCTCTCCCGGCTGAACCTTTAGAGCTTCGCGGAATTTTGGGTTATCTAGGAACCCAGGTGTTTTCCAACATGAACCGATTCCTCTATCCCATGCTAGCAATTGAATATTTTGAATAAACATACTTGCCGCTGCGTAATCTTCTAATCGCTCTTTTTGTCGAGCATCCTCTGGAACGATGACAAAAGCATAGCCACCTGGTAATGTGAATTTCGTCATTTGTTTCGTTAAATCTTCACTTGAAAGCTCCTGCCATTTCGGTATCGCTAGATCACGCAATAAATTATGAAGAGCCTCTAACTCCTTACCACAAGCAACGACTAAACGCCAAGGCTCTCGATTTCCATGATTCGGTGCCCACACTGCATCGTCAATAATGGCCAATAAATCTTCACGTTCTACCGGCTTTCCATTAAATTTTTTAATAGAACGACGCTCAATAATCGCATCCCTAACAGTCAAAAATTGTTCGCTCATTTACTCTTATCTCCTTCTATACCATTACAATAATTAAGATTTATCTTCATTCAGATATAATTCCTTTTCTTTGGGTATCCAGACAACTACTGAAATAAAGGAACTCAGTCTAAGTACGCCACGTCGTGAGGCAACGACTGAGTAATCAACACCGTGTTGGCCCAAAGCCTCTGGCGGATATCACGGATTTTCAAAGGATGAATTGTGCGGGCACAATTCAACATCCGGACGCATTGTCTATCTGTGCGAAAGCGTAGCGACAGCAACAACAACAACAACAACAACAACAATTACGCCAAGGCGAAATGAATATCTCCTACCCTTAACATTATCACAAAACCATGAGCTTTAACACTGCTATCACCTTAAGCAAAACTATCCTCTATATGAATGAAGTAATAAGTCATGCTTGGTGTATAGGCCGTAGAATCTTCATAAAAATAAGGTCGTTGAATACTGTCGGAAGTATGTGCATTCACATAAGGAACACCATTTTGGATACTCGTCACAATGACGGAATGATCAATCTTTCCATCACCTTGAAAATCCAAAAAAATGATATCTCCAAGATCTAATTCTTCAGCAGATTGTACACGCTTACCCTTCAACCCCGTTGTCGAACCTTCCAGATACCATCTAAGGGAATGTGCAACAGACCAGCTAAAGCTCCAATTTCCATGTTGAACCCACCAACCTTTCCCCCTGTTTGGAGCCCCCCGCATTGGTGCTCCTCCAGCAAGTAAACATTGGGATATATAGTTTGTACAATCAACAGTAAAATTCGGAAATGCTGGATTACGCCTGTTCCACCACAAGTTTGCATACTGCACAGCAGCCTGTCTGTTATACATTTTTGCCACGCTTCCCCTCCTTAGTTCAACATATGTATAAGGAGGAAATTCTATTAGCTAGGTCCTTATTCATAAAAATGTCGAATGTGGTCTGAATTGGCACTAACTTTTCCAATTTTAAGATAGTTTTTGCTACAATAAGGGTATGGAATTATAGATTTTTATTTTATGAACCAGAAGGGATGTTAAATGTGAAGCAGCATGCTGAGAAAGAAATTATACAACCTACTCTTTTATGCGATAAAAAAGGTAATTTAAATCCAGCTGCCATCGGATTTGCACGCAAACCTCTCATAAACAGCAATTTAAGTGGCCATATCATGCGCAAAAAGAAATGGAATTATTGGTGTGTCTACGGTGATGAGATCATCTTCTCAGCTACTATTAGCCATCTCGACTACGCAGCGGTCTGCTTCGTCTATTTCCTTGAATATGAAACACAACGCTACTTTGAAAAAACAATCACAATTCCATTTGGTGGAAAGTTAAAAATGCCTACACAGGTACTAGATTCAGTAACCTTCAAAAATAGTGAAATGATGATCGATATGACATATGTACAAAATGAAACTCACCTATCCGTTTCGATCCCGGACTTTGATGGAGATACCTTATGTGCAAAGCTTGTCATTCAGCATCCGCCTACAGATGAGTCATTGAATGTAGTCATTCCTTGGAATCGTAAAACATTCCAATTTACAGGAAAGCATCATATACTTCCTACTTCTGGATTAGTGTCGATTGGTACTCGCCGTTTTACATTTTCCTCCGAGGAAAATTTCTCTGTACTAGAATACAGTCGTGGCGTTTGGCCGCGCCAATCCACATGGACTTGGGGAATGGCATCACAGCGAGTTCGAGGTAGACGAATCGGACTCAATTTAGGCGGCAAGTGGACAGATGGAACTGGCATGACCGAAAATGCAGTTTTCGTCGAAGGCAAAATGACCAAAATACATGAAGATGTATTGTTCAAATATAATCAAGAGGATTTAATGCAACGATGGAAAATTAAGACTAAATTCACTAACCAAGTTTCATTAACATTCTCCCCATTTTTCGAGCGTGTTGCCGTAACAAAAGCTGGCCTCATAAAATCTGAAGTTCATCAAATGTTTGGCTACTACGATGGCTCCATATTACTAGACAATGGCGAAACACTTGTCATCAAACAAATGCTAGGCAGTATCGAAGAAAATCGCGTAAAATGGTAAGAACTTGAATTTCCATCTGCTATATTCTTCGTATACTAGGATTTAACGCACTGACATTCATACATCCTCAGCGCGTTAAATCCGAAAAAGCTCACGCATAGCGAATATCCGCGGATTTGGCGAGGCTATCCACGATTTTGACTATTCTATCCACGCTTTTCGCTGCTCTATCCTCGGCTTTGACGATTCTTTCCGTCGCTCTTGATTTTCTATCCGTCACCTTGACTTTCTTTCCGTCGCTTCGGCTCTTCTTTCCGTCGCTCTGATTTCTATCCGTCACCTCGGCTTTCTTTCCGTCGCCCTGGCCACTCTATCCGTCACCTTGGCTCTTCTTTCCGTCGCCCTGGCCACTCTATCCGTCACCTTGGCTCTTCTTTCCATCGCTCTTGACTTTCTTTCCGTCACCTTGACTTTCTTTCCGTCACCTCGGCTCTTCTTTCCGTCGCTCTGATTTCTATCCGTCGCTTCGGCTCTTCTTTCCGTCACCTTGACCGTTATTTCCGTCGCTTCGGCTCTTCTTTCCGTTGCTCTGATTTCTATCCGTCACCTTGGCTCTTCTTTCCGTCGCTCTTGACTTTCTTTCCGTCGCTTTGACCGTTATTTCCGTCGCTTCGGCTCTTCTTTCCGTCGCTCTGATTTCTATCCGTCACTTTGGCTCTTCTTTCCGTCGCTATCGCTTTCCTATCACCTGCTCCGATTTCTATCCTATCAACGCAGACACTATTTTCTCCGGGTCATCTGTAAATAGTCCTTGTACACCGATCTGTCGTAATTGCTTTGCGTACTCGACATCATTAACTGTATATACACGCACAGTTGCTCCTTCATTAAGAGCTTCTTGAATGGATCTTCGAAATGCTGTAGGTAAGCTGACATGTATAGCATCTGCTGGGATTTGAGCTGTGTAGCCGTTAAAATCAACTAAAATTTCTGCAAACAGTGCCGCTTTTTCAATATATGGTGCTCTTTGTGAGACAATCTGAATAGATTCATGATTAAAGGAGGAAATGATCACTCTCTCTGTCATTTGAAATGCAGCAACCTCCCTAATCACAAGTGCTTCTATCCCGTCATATGGAAATACATCGGTTTTGAGCTCAATATTAATAAGGTGATTGGTACCAGCTAATAGCTCTAAAATGTCTCCTAGAGTGGGTATGCGTTCATCCTCAAATTTAGAAGAAAACCATGAACCAAAATCAAATGCACGAAGTTCTTGTAGCGTATAATCCTTTACGTAGCCAGAGCCATTAGATGTACGATCGATTGTTTCATCATGAATAACGACTAACTCCCTATCCGCAGTTAAATGAACATCTAATTCAATTCCTGTAATCGGTAGTTTTGACGCGGCTACAAAAGCAGCCATAGTATTTTCTGGGTAATGTGCCGAAACACCTCTATGGGCAAAAATGTCCAATCTGAAAACCTCCTATTTTATCCACCCTCAACCGATTAGCTGATGGGCATTAAATTTCCGTTTACCTTCTCCCAAAATAAGCCTAATACAATTTCACTTGATGGTAAATATTTTATATAGTAGTATGAGAATCTACTTGAAAATGTAAGTACATAGGAGGTGCTAAAAAATGACTGCACAACATCCAGATTTTCAGGCTGAAGTGGAACGATTAGCTTACACCAAAAATTACATGCAGCAAATTTTAAATGAATCGCAAAGAGGTTTGCAATCTGCTCAGGAGAATATTCGTAAGTCGATGGCAGATCTTGATTATTTAGATTCAAGTTTAGGCTATATAAATATCCTAGCAAATGCACGTTTCTTTGAAATGGCTCGAAACCAAAAGGAAGGCTTAGAGGCTATTCAAAAAAAGCCATACTTTGCCCGAATTCATTTTCAAAAGACAGGAGATCCAGAAGAGTTTCTTTATATAGGAAAAACTTCTTTGTTTCATCGAGAAACCCACGAGCCTATTATCGTCGATTGGCGTTCACCAGTAGCAAACGTCTATTATGATGGTCGCCTTGGGGATATGGAATATGATGTTCGTGGAGAAATCCATAAGGGACACCTATTTGCCAAACGACAATATAAAATTAATGATGGTGAACTGCTTGATTTACGAGATATTGATTTAACAACAAACGATGAATTACTGCAAGAAGCATTAGCTGGAAAAGCAGATGTGCGTTTGACAGAAATCGTCTCCACCATTCAAAAGGAACAAAACGATATTATACGAGCACATCTTCGTCAGCCTATTATCGTACAGGGTGCTGCTGGTAGTGGAAAAACAACCATTGCCCTACACCGAATATCTTACTTCCTCTACACAATGGGTGAACATTTTAACCCTGAGCAGCTCATGATTTTAGCACCGAATAAGTTATTTATCGATTATATTGGGGATGTTTTACCAGAGCTTGGTGTCGATAAAATTTGTCAAACAACCTTTACTGATTATGTTCTTGCTGCGACTAAGCTAAAACTAAAACTTCAAAATCCTAATGAACAATTAGAATCTCTTGTTGCGGGAGGACCCCAACAGAGAAATTCTTGGATATCCGAAATGAAGGGCTCTCTTTATTATCGTGATGTAATAGAACGATATGTTCAAAAGATCGAGCAGGAAATTGCCAACCAATTTGAGGATGTTTTCATTGAAAAATATTGCATTATGCGTGCCTCACATCTAAAAAAGCTATTTTTATATGAGTTTTCTTATATGCCAATTGAAAAAAGACTGGCACATATTAAAAAAGTGCTTGCAAGCCATGCCCGTCAAAAGAAACAGGCTATTTTAAATACACTCCATAAAAAATATGATGAGGCACTTGGCAAAGCACTTGATGGAATTCGTGATGATGCCAAACGTCGTCGTGTTGTCACTAAGTTTATTGATGAGCGAGATGAACGTATTCCTGCTATTGAGAGCGCTGCAAAATCAACTGCAACCGTTTATATGCGAAGATTCTCTAAACATAACATTAAGACACTCTATCGTACGCTTCTCACAAATGCTGAGCTTTTAGCAGAGCTTGCACCAGAATGGCATTATCTTGAGCAACAGCAATTTTTACAGGCACATTTTAAAGAACAATGGGTGCTCGAAGATTTAGCCGCCCTTTATTATTTACAAGCTCGTATAAAGGGCATTCCAGATGAATGGAAAATGCGTGTCGTTTTCATCGATGAAGTACAGGACTATAGTTTATTTCAGCTTGCTGCTTTAAAGACCGGGCTTGAAACTGATATGTTTACGATGGTCGGTGATTTAGCACAAGGAATTCATAGCTATCGTTCCCTTACTGCCTGGGAACCTGTCCAAAATCTTTTCCCTAGAGCAAGCTTTAGAACACTTCAAAAAAGCTATCGAACAACCATTGAAATTATGGAGGTTGCTAACAAGGTTTTAGCACAAATGGATGAACAGCTTCCATTAGTTGAGCCAGTAGTTCGTCATGGCAATGTCCCTACCTATGTTCAGGCACAATCATTTGATGCCATGCAAATTAAAGAAATTTTTGAAGCCATTCGAGCCAATGGACATCAATCTATTGCTTTAATTTGTAAAACGACTTCAGAGGCAATTTCAATGCAGCAAGCATTAAAAGACAAAAAAATTGATTCTCAGCTTCTAACTGAAAATGAGTCTATCAATCAGGAATTATTGCTCGTAGTTCCGAGTCATTTAGCAAAGGGGCTTGAATTCGATGCTGTGATTGTAGCTGCCTTCGATACACCTTTCTACGATACGAAGATTGATCGCAAGCTGCTTTATGTGGCACTCACTCGAGCCATGCATGAACTTTATTTAATCGGTCCAACCAAAAATACATTTCTATTAGAATAAAAAAGTCGCTATTTAGGCGACTTTTTTTACATCGAACATTTAATGCTCATTTATCGATTCCGAGGTGGTAAACGGTAAAACCTCCCTCTGGATAAATACGCTTTTACAACTTTCCACCATGACCTTGGTGCTTCCCTTGGAGGAGACTTCTTTTTAGGTAGTGCCGGCATGCGCATGATAACGACTCCTTTCATAGGCTTAGTAATACTATATGAAGATAGTTACAAAATTATGATAAAAAGAATAGCTTGCCAATATGGATAGATATGTTCATGCTCATCTTCTACAGGTGGACACATTTGTCTACTCTTTTATGAGAAGGAAAAAATGACGTTTCCCCCGCTAAGGAGAATCATATTAATACAACCTTTTAATTACTCTCCTTTATATTTTATTTATTATTCTTTTGAAGAAAGGCTTTTACTTTTTCATAAGCAAATTGAGCGCTCAAGCTATTGGGTACTGCATCAAAAACATGATCGGCTCTTGGAAGAAGATAAAGTTCATAGGGAACGTTATTTTCTTTTAGCTTCCTATCCAAAATTTCAGCCTGTTCTTCTGGAACAATTCGATCACTTGCTCCTAAGAGTGTAATAGTAGGAGGAGCGTTTTCCTGAATGTAACTAATCGGAGAAAGTATTTTATAACGATCAGGAAATTGTGAGGGTGTACCCCCAATATATTTTCTCATCACATCTTGCACATAGTCAGGACTAGGATTATTTTTATAAAACTCCGTCATATCTGCCGGTCCATATATGTTAATCACAGAATTGATAGGTACTGCTGATACATTTATTGAAGGAGGCAACTTTGTATCTCCCATACTATATGCAGCTAACATAGCTAGATTTCCACCGGCTGAATCTCCCATGACGTTTATTTTTTTGGGATCGATATTATAAGTATCCGCATGTTCTGCTACCCATCCAATTGCAGATTTCACATCGGCTACTTCATCTTTCCATCCTGCTTGAGGAGGCATACGATATTCCACATCAAACACCGTATATCCTAATTCACTTAACCATTGATTCCAATTTGGCGTATTCCCTTTATTCCCTTCAACCCATCCGCCTCCATGTACTTTTACAACAGCTGGTTGAAGTGATTTTTTTGAATCTCCTTGAGCTGGCCATACATCAAGCTTTAATTCCACACCATCAGGAGTTGTTCCGTACACGATATCCTGTATGAATTTGGATGTTATTTCTATCTTACCAAAAAAATGAGAAATAAGGGAGGAGGAAACATTTTCATTTTTAGCATAGTTTGACATTTTAATGATTGGCTCTACGGTTAGAAAACTTAATAGTAAAACTAAAGGAATCAAGATTATCCAAGCTATTAACGCTTTTCTCCAAACAGCTAACCCTACTAAAATTAATATCACAACAGTTATACTTAATAAAAACTTAGGCGTAACCATTGCAATCGCTCCAAGGAGACTCATTATGTTCGGAAGGCCCCTTGGATTCCAAATATAGTATGTCAGAATGCTAATAAAAGCAAATGCAATTACTGCAAGAACCGTCAGTAACCATTGAATAAAACCTCTAGGCCTCCATGAGGCTAGTTGTTTTAGTTGTCCCTGATCCATTTCTTCATCCCTCTCCATATTAAGGCTCATCACATAACGGTTGGTTGATTTCCGTTCTGACTAGGCCCTTCTCTGGAGTCGCCCAGCCTCCACTCCAATCAACACATGGCATACATTTTCAAAATATCATCCACAACTTTAGTTTATGAGCCATATTAAATTACAATACAAAATTTAGGCCCTTCTAATTTTCATTGTATATGAGCTGAGCGGCTTTTACTTTCTTTTTCTGTCCTTTTAAGAAAAACGATACCACAAGGGCGACAATTATAAAGATTACTCCAAGCGTAAATGCCCCTTGGAAACCAGCTGTTAAACCATTTAACTTTTCAACTGGATCCATTGGATTTGCCGCGCTTTCCATATATTTATTTGTACCTGTTGTCATTTTAGATATAAATATCGCTGTGCCAATTGCGCCAGCTACTTGAGATAGAGAATAACTTATTCTTTCACCTATAATTCATACAAATAACGGGTGTACATAAAAAAGAGATGTATCAAATTTCGATACATCCCATATGCATGGTTGTTACTTTCATCTGCTTTTTCAGATACAAAAGAAACCTTATTTTAACATTTCCAATACTTTAATAGTCATTCACACTTCATCTTTATATTCTATAGAGCTATGAAGTATTCATAGAAAAAAGCCGAGGAATAAATCCTCGACTTTTTTTAAATGCCTAGCGACGTCCTACTCTCACAGGGGGAAGCCCCCAACTACCATCGGCGCTAAAGAGCTTAACTTCCGTGTTCGGTATGGGAACGGGTGTGACCTCTTTGCCATCATCACTAGACTATTGTCGGCTTTCAATATACGTCGTATTTCTTCGTCAGCTTCTGTCGTTCAGTCAGTCACGTACTTGAGTACGCTCCTTCCCTCTCTCCATCGTTTCCTCGAACTACTCGTATCTTGAAACCCTTTATTGAAAGAGTTGTTCTTTCAAAACTGGATAAACGGTGCATTGAATGTTTCAAACGTTTTGGTTAAGTCCTCGATCGATTAGTATTCGTCAGCTCCATGTGTCACCACACTTCCACCTCGAACCTATCTACCT
>NZ_JALNLQ010000029.1:0-905 GCF_023337835.1 Lysinibacillus sp. Bpr_S20 | reverse complement strand
GCCGGTTTAGCTCAGCAGGTAGAGCAACTGACTTGTAATCAGTAGGTCGTGGGTTCGATTCCTATAGCCGGCACCATTTTGAGCCATTAGCTCAGTTGGTAGAGCATCTGACTTTTAATCAGAGGGTCGAAGGTTCGAGTCCTTCATGGCTCACCATTTAAATTGCCAACAAAATATGCGGGTGTGGCGGAATTGGCAGACGCACTAGACTTAGGATCTAGCGCCGCAAGGCGTGGGGGTTCGACTCCCTTCACCCGCACCATTTCTTAGAATTTCATAATTGCCAGGATAAATAAATCTTATGCACATGCGGAAGTAGTTCAGTGGTAGAACACCACCTTGCCAAGGTGGGGGTCGCGAGTTCGAACCTCGTCTTCCGCTCCAAATGTGCCGGGGTGGCGGAACTGGCAGACGCACAGGACTTAAAATCCTGCGGTAGGTGACTACCGTGCCGGTTCGATTCCGGCCCTCGGCACCATTTTTAAAATTAGCGCCCGTAGCTCAATTGGATAGAGCGTCTGACTACGGATCAGAAGGTTATGGGTTCGACTCCTGTCGGGCGCGCCAATATAACATTTAACGGGAAGTAGCTCAGCTTGGTAGAGCACTTGGTTTGGGACCAAGGGGTCGCAGGTTCGAATCCTGTCTTCCCGACCATTTTATGGGGCCTTAGCTCAGCTGGGAGAGCGCCTGCCTTGCACGCAGGAGGTCAGCGGTTCGATCCCGCTAGGCTCCACCAATTTAAACAAATGAACCTTGAAAACTGAACAAGCAAAACGTAATCAATAAAGTTTTTAGTAGCTAACCTTGAGTTAGTGAACAAAACAAAATTTTGGACATCAAACATGATGCCAGCAAAACAATTTGAGCTAATCAAATTTCTTTTTATGGAGAGTTTGATCCTG
>NZ_JALNLQ010000028.1:0-1365 GCF_023337835.1 Lysinibacillus sp. Bpr_S20 | reverse complement strand
TTGAAGTGGGAGATTCTTGGGAACAGAGCATACTTGTTGGTGTATTTCTTTACCAACAGCGGTTTCTCTTATTTACCAAGCTATCTCCGTAGATTCCTACGGTTCGATTTTTCAAACCAAGGCTAATGTTCGTAAGCCTTCAGCTAGAATATTTTTACTAGCATTAATATCTCTATCGTGGTTTGCATGACAATTAGGACAAGTCCAGTCTCTTATTTTAAGCGATTTCTTGCCATCATGATGTCCACAATCAAAACATATTTGGCTAGATGGAAACCATCTGCTTACTTTGACGATTGTTTTGCCATACCAAGTTGCTTTATATTCTAATTTAGATACAAAAGAAGACCAAGATACATCAGAGATTGATTTAGCTAATTTATGGTTACGCAACATGCCTTTTGTGTTCAAGTCTTCGATACAGATGATATCGTGGTTTTTGATGATCTCTGTACTCAACTTGTTTAAGAAGTCGTCCCGTTGATTGATGACTCTTTCATGTAATCTAGCAACTTTACGCTTTTGCTTCTGATAGTTTTTCGCATCAAGAAGATCGATTCCTTTATTTTTAGCGATTAATGCACGTTTAGATAATTTACGTTGCTCACGTTTTAAATTCTTCTCCATTTTGGAAGTGAACTTATTATTGTCAATCTTGTGACCATCAGAAAGGATAGCAAAGTCAGTAATTCCTAGGTCGATACCGATAGCAGAATCAGCTTTTTCAAGTGGTTGTATTTCCACTTCTGTAAGAATGGACACGAAGTATTTTCCGCTTGAATTTCGTCTAACAGTAACATTCATAATACGTCCGTCTACCTCACGACTTTTGGCAAACTTAACAAAACCGAGCTTTGGTAGCTTGATCTTATTATCTACAATAGCAATATTGCCGTTTGTATGCTTAGTCGTATAAGATTGAACGTTGTTTTTCTTAGATTTAAAGCGTGGTTTGTCATTCTGCTTTTTGAAATAGCGATTATATGCATCTGCGAGGTTTTTAAGTGCTGATTGAATAGCAATGCTGTCAACTTCTTTCAACCACTCTAGCTCCATTTTGAGCTGCGGCAGTTGAGCAGAACAAGCGTTGTAAGTCAGACCTTTATCAGTTTCTTTGTATACGTCATTCCATTTACCTAAGAAGTGATTAAAGACAAAACGAGAACAACCGATTGTTTTCGCAATCAGTATTTCCTGCTCTTTATTTGGGTAGATTTGAACTTATAAGCCTTATTGACTAACAATGCTTTCACCTCACTTCATTCCTTGGTTTTCGATGTATTTTCTAACCACATGAATGGGCGAACCACCAGTAGTTAACAAACAAAAACTTCTTGACCAGAACATTTCTTTCCAAAGTTTTTT
>NZ_JALNLQ010000026.1:0-2447 GCF_023337835.1 Lysinibacillus sp. Bpr_S20 | reverse complement strand
TAGTGACCGATAGTGAACCAGTACCGTGAGGGAAAGGTGAAAAGCACCCCGGGAGGGGAGTGAAAGAGATCCTGAAACCGTGTGCCTACAAGTAGTTAGAGCCCGTTAATGGGTGATAGCGTGCCTTTTGTAGAATGAACCGGCGAGTTACGATTACGTGCGAGGTTAAGCTTTAGAAGGCGGAGCCGCAGCGAAAGCGAGTCTGAATAGGGCGAAATAGTACGTGGTCGTAGACCCGAAACCAGGTGATCTACCCATGTCCAGGGTGAAGGTGAGGTAACACTTACTGGAGGCCCGAACCCACGCACGTTGAAAAGTGCGGGGATGAGGTGTGGGTAGCGGAGAAATTCCAATCGAACTTGGAGATAGCTGGTTCTCTCCGAAATAGCTTTAGGGCTAGCCTCGTGATGAGAATACTGGAGGTAGAGCACTGTTTGGACTAGGGGGCCATCCCGGTTTACCGAATTCAGACAAACTCCGAATGCCAGATATTTATACACGGGAGTCAGACTGCGAGTGATAAGATCCGTAGTCAAAAGGGAAACAGCCCAGACCACCAGCTAAGGTCCCAAAGTAATCGTTAAGTGGAAAAGGATGTGGCGTTGCACAGACAACCAGGATGTTGGCTTAGAAGCAGCCATCATTTAAAGAGTGCGTAATAGCTCACTGGTCGAGTGACGCTGCGCCGAAAATGTATCGGGGCTAAACGATTCACCGAAGCTGTGGATTGACATCTACGATGTCAGTGGTAGGAGAGCGTTCTAAGTGCGTTGAAGTCAGATCGGAAGGACTGGTGGAGCGCTTAGAAGTGAGAATGCCGGTATGAGTAGCGAAAGACGGGTGAGAATCCCGTCCACCGTATGACTAAGGTTTCCTGAGGAAGGCTCGTCCGCTCAGGGTTAGTCGGGACCTAAGCCGAGGCCGACAGGCGTAGGCGATGGACAACAGGTTGATATTCCTGTACCACCTCCTCACCGTTTGAGAAATGGGGGGACGCAGTAGGATAGGGTAAGCGCGCTGTTGGATATGCGCGTCCAAGCAGTAAGGCGTGTGTGTAGGCAAATCCGCACACTGTAACGTTGAGCTGTGATGGCGAGTCCGTATGGACGAAGTTCCTGATTTCACACTGCCAAGAAAAGCCTCTATCGAGGTGAGAGGTGCCCGTACCGCAAACCGACACAGGTAGTCGAGGAGAGAATCCTAAGGTGTGCGAGAGAACTCTCGTTAAGGAACTCGGCAAAATGACCCCGTAACTTCGGGAGAAGGGGTGCTCTTGAGCGTGCAAGCGCATGAGAGCCGCAGTGAATAGGCCCAGGCGACTGTTTAGCAAAAACACAGGTCTCTGCAAAACCGTAAGGTGACGTATAGGGGCTGACGCCTGCCCGGTGCTGGAAGGTTAAGAGGAGTGGTTAGCGCAAGCGAAGCTGCGAATTGAAGCCCCAGTAAACGGCGGCCGTAACTATAACGGTCCTAAGGTAGCGAAATTCCTTGTCGGGTAAGTTCCGACCCGCACGAAAGGCGTAACGATCTGGGCACTGTCTCAACGAGAGACTCGGTGAAATTATAGTACCTGTGAAGATGCAGGTTACCCGCGACAGGACGGAAAGACCCCGTGGAGCTTTACTGTAGCCTGATATTGAATTTTGGTACAACTTGTACAGGATAGGTAGGAGCCAGAGATCTCGGAGCGCCAGCTTCGAAGGAGGCGTCGGTGGGATACTACCCTGGTTGTATTGAAATTCTAACCCATGCCCCTTAGCGGGGCAGGAGACAGTGTCAGGCGGACAGTTTGACTGGGGCGGTCGCCTCCTAAAAGGTAACGGAGGCGCCCAAAGGTTCCCTCAGAATGGTTGGAAATCATTCGTAGAGTGTAAAGGCACAAGGGAGCTTGACTGCGAGACCTACAAGTCGAGCAGGGTCGAAAGACGGGCTTAGTGATCCGGTGGTTCCGCATGGAAGGGCCATCGCTCAACGGATAAAAGCTACCCCGGGGATAACAGGCTTATCTCCCCCAAGAGTCCACATCGACGGGGAGGTTTGGCACCTCGATGTCGGCTCATCGCATCCTGGGGCTGTAGTCGGTCCCAAGGGTTGGGCTGTTCGCCCATTAAAGCGGTACGCGAGCTGGGTTCAGAACGTCGTGAGACAGTTCGGTCCCTATCCGTCGTGGGCGTAGGAAATTTGAGAGGAGCTGTCCTTAGTACGAGAGGACCGGGATGGACACACCGCTGGTGTACCAGTTGTCTTGCCAAAGGCATCGCTGGGTAGCTATGTGTGGACGGGATAAGTGCTGAAAGCATCTAAGCATGAAGCCCCCCTCAAGATGAGATTTCCCATTACGCAAGTAAGTAAGATCCCTCAAAGACGATGAGGTAGATAGGTTCGAGGTGGAAGTGTGGTGACACATGGAGCTGACGAATACTAATCGATCGAGGACTTAACCAAAA
>NZ_JALNLQ010000025.1:0-4752 GCF_023337835.1 Lysinibacillus sp. Bpr_S20 | reverse complement strand
CAGGATCAAACTCTCCATAAAAAGAAATTTGATTAGCTCAAATTGTTTTGCTGGCATCATGTTTGATGTCCAAAATTTTGTTTTGTTCACTAACTCAAAGTTAGCTACTAAAAACTTTATTGATTACGTTTTGCTTGTTCAGTTTTCAAGGTTCATTTACAATTGTTATCTCTTTGTTAAGAGTTAACTTTTATATAATAACATGTTTTATACATAATGTCAAACAGTTATTTTATTTTTATATTGTTCTAGTTGCATGTTCAACAGCAACTTTTATATAATACCATCTAATTCACAGAGCGTCAATAGTTTTATTCATTTTTTTAAAGTTTATAATCTAAATCTTGGCCACGTTTTTAAAAATTGAATAGTACGGTTTCTACCAATTTCTAAAAGCGTTTCTTTCGTCTCTTCATCTAAATCGAATTGAGTGGCGCTATAATCATCAACGGGAATGAAAATAATATCTCTTTCATGCCGTCTTGAAATATATCTTTCATCATGAGCATCTTTCATAGTAGAAAATAAAGCTTCAAATAGATTTAATCCATTTTTAATTTCATGTGGGTGCTGCTCTTCTCTACGTCTACTCAATTTAAGCCCTATAATCGGTCGCACTTTACGTCCTGCTCTATCATCAAATACCCATAACGGGAAATTACTCAATACACCGCCATCTACAATAACTGACTCTCCTTTTCCTGTTTTTAATGTAACGGGTTCAAAGAAAAATGGTATACCACAGCTCATACGTAAAGCACTTGCAACCGAAAAATTGTCCGCATCAATATGATAAATTTGTAAATCATCCGGTAACACGATCATTCTACCATTTGTTAAATCTGAGGCTACTAACTTTAATGAATCTCTAGGTAAATCTCCGAATGTATAAACACCTTTTGCCGCTAATTTCTGAAAAAACCATTTTTCTAATGCTTTTCCTTTATATAAACCTAGATGGTGATAAACATTAATCCACTTCATAAACGGGAATGGTAATATTGTTCTCCTTGGATCTAATAATGAAGGTACATCCAACTCTTCTAACATAGTCTGGATTTCTTTCCCACTATATCCTGCAGCAATAAAAGCAGCTAATATGGCCCCCGCACTTGTTCCAGCTACTCGTTTAAAGCGGAAATTTTCAGCTTCTAATACTTGATACGCCCCCACTAGGGCAAATCCCTTCAAACCACCACCAGAAAAAACACCATCAATCCACAAAATTCCCTCTCCTTTTTAAGGTAATCGTTACATTATATAAAGAGTTATATAAATTTAGAACGAATTCAATGAGTAATTTGTCGAATTTACATACAACTTTGATACTGGCATACAGATCTAAAAATAGTAAAAGGATTAGCTCTGTTCAAGTTAGAGCTAATCCTTTTAACTTAGTTTATGTTATTGCTTATATTACTTAATTTTAAAATGTGCAATTTGACCTTTCAAGTTTTCAACCATCTCATTTACTTGATTGGCTGTTCCAAGCATTTCTTCCATAAAAGCAGATTGCTCTTGCATAGTTGAAGCAATATTTTGGGTACCTGCTGATGTTTGCTCCAATGATTGAACAGTTGTCTCAGTAGTCCCTAATACTTGTTCAGAGCTTGCTGATATTTGTTCTACTGTTGAAGCAATTGATTGCGTTCTCATACTAATGTTTGAAATTAGAGATGAGATTTTTTTAAAAGTATCTCCAGCCAATCTTATTGCGACAGTCTCTTGATCAATTTCATTTACTACTCTCGTAATAGCGTCAACAGATTCATTAGAATTGTTTTGCATTTCAGAGATTAATTTAGTAATGTCATTAGCAGATTGGGCAGATTGTTCTGCTAAATGTCTTATTTCATCTGCAACAACAGCAAACCCTTTTCCATATTCACCCGCCCGGGCAGCCTCAATAGCTGCATTTAATGCAAGTAAATTAATTTGATCTGAAATACTTGTAATTACATTTGTAATTTGTCCCACTTCTATAGAACGTTGATGCATTTGTTCTGTCATTTGCATAGAGGCTTTTGAAAGCTCGTTAATCGAATCAATTCCTTGTACGGATTGTTGAATGACATTATTACCTTGATTGGATTCTTCAGATGTCTTAATAGATTCATCAGAGACATTCGTGGTAGATTCCGTAATTTCTACTATACCCTCTGAAATTTCTCTAATCGCAATTTGATTTTGAATAGCCCCATTTGTTACCATTTCGCTACTTACTGAAACTTCCTGAATCGCTGCCGATACCTGATTAGTCATTTCTGTCACTTGCTCTATACTTTGAGTCAATTCTTTAGACCCATTTGCTACATAGTCTGCTGTTAAGGATACATGACCTATAACTTCTTTTAGCTGTACTTGCATACTATTAAAACTTGATGCAAGTTGACCAATTTCATCATTACTTGTATTTTTTATTTCCTGTGTTAAATCACCAGCCGCAATTACTTTAGTATAATCTACAAGTTCATTTAACGGTTTAGAAATTCTTTTAGCAGTGAAATATGCTAATATACCACTTACCACAATAAATACAAGTCCTAATAATACACACACTTTTATTAATAAGTTTTCTAAATCAACTATAAAATCTGCATCTTCATCCAATCCTAAGACAGAATCTGTTCCTTGAACTTGTAAAAATGTAGACTTATGAGCACCGTAATCATCTATATAAATATCACTAGTAACCATTTTAGTTGTGCCTAGCGCTGCTTTTTGTTCATCTGTAAACGCTAGTGGAGATAAATACTTATCGTCATTTCCTAAAAATAAAATGACTTCTTTATTATCTACTTTACTCATAATGTACACATTTTCTAAATCATACTTTTCTTGATATGCATTTCCTCTAGACAATAATTCTTGATATGCACTTTTGTTTGTTTTAGCACTATTGATTAATTCTTTATCAAATAGCTCATCAAAATCCTCCATTTTCATTGTTAAGCTCTCTTCAAACTGGGGAATAATATACCCATCAATTAAACGCTCAGCTACGAAAAAAATGGCAAAACTAAAAATTGTGCTTATAACAACAATAGGCATTAATACGTTTAATAATATCTTCTTTCTAATTGTCATACCTTTAAACATCATTAACGCTCCTAATCTGCAATAAAAATTAAACAAATTCCAATTCTTTTAATGTTATATATTGATTCAGATCTAAATTCAATAACCTTATATTCTCATTTAAATCCGGTGATTTATGAAATATTACAGCAAAAGTAGAGCTTTCATTCACTTTCATTGGTCGATATTCTAAAATTTCACCAAAATTTTGTTTAAATGCTTCATGATTAATAGATACAACTTGCTTACAATCAATAGAGGCATCTATTTCAGCACAACAAAAACTATAAATTGAATCATCCATTTGACTAACTATATTTTCCCAATCAGGCTTTTCTTGTTTAAAAAAGTACTCACATGCATTTACACCATATGCATGAACACCAAGTTCATTTGTACCGATACCAGCAAATCTAAGTGGATTTACTTCAATAGGAACAATCTGTTCATCATTATCGATGCGAATTTCAATATGTATAGGGGCAGACTTTAAAGCGAAGAACGATGAAATAGTTCTTAAAAACTCTTGAATTTTGTTGAGAGACTCATTTATTACTTGCTTACTCGTATAGTAAATTCTATCGCTCATGTCTTTCTCATGCCTAAACATTCTTTTAAAAAGATTTAAGATAACAGGTTCCCCATCTTCTGTAAAATATACATCAACAGCGTACTCATCACCTTCAATTAATTTTTCAATTATAAATGATTGATTATTAATAACTTCGATTGGATACTCTGAACCTGTAACTTCCATTTCAAATTTAAGTTGTTTAATAGTTTCTTGATATTCTTCTACCTTATCAATACGATGTACACCTATACTTGAATACCCTATAACAGGCTTAACAATAATAGGGAAAGGTAGAGCACTAGGATCTAATTCTTCTAATTCTTTTAGAGAAACTTCTGTGAAAAAAAAATCTTTATAATGTCTACTTAATGTTTTCCTGAAAGTAACTTTATTTTTCAAAATATCTGTAACAGTTGTTAAATAGTGATTAGGTGCATATTTTGATAAAATATTAAGTCCATTTTCAGAGTTAAAGAGAATTGGAGAATTCCCCTTCTCTAATTCAATCAACAAATCGTCTACCTTTTTTAAATTTATAGTAGATTCGTTTGGTATAAAAACTTCATTTAATTTTATTACCGGAATTTTATTCTTACTAATTGTGTCCGCTAATAGGTCCGAAACATAAGGTCTATCTAGTATTATCAATATTTACACTCCTATCTTATACTTTTTACATATCTATATCCAAATAGTATGTAAAAATAACTATTACCTATTTTAATATATAATACCTATAAAAGCCATAATTTTACCTCTTTATGCTATGGGTAATATTACACCGGAATTAACATGAAAGCATAATTAAATATCTAAATACTAATGAGCATATTTGACTATATAAAGATTAATTTTTGCTAAATTAAATAACTAAAAAAATCGAGAAGCTAATTTAAGCTTCTCGATTTTTTACTATTGATATATTACTATTTGTATAATTTTATATAAAAAAGACAGCCAGCATACAGCTAACTGTCTAAATTGCCTAGCGACGTCCTACTCTCACAGGGGGAAGCCCCCAACTACCATCGGCGCTAAAGAGCTTAACTTCCGTGTTCGGTATGGGAACGGGTGTGACCTCTTTGCCATCATCACTAGAC
>NZ_JALNLQ010000024.1:0-5652 GCF_023337835.1 Lysinibacillus sp. Bpr_S20 | reverse complement strand
TACCATCGGCGCTAAAGAGCTTAACTTCCGTGTTCGGTATGGGAACGGGTGTGACCTCTTTGCCATCATCACTAGACTATTAACAGTTTTCGATATACTTCGTATTTGAAAACCTTATGTATTTCGTTTTGAAGTTTTTATCACCTGTCCTTCAAGACAAGAATTATTGTATAACGTTTCCTCACATTGTGCAACACTTTTTTATAAAAAAAAGAAATTATTACTTTTTGGAGATATTTTTGTTATGTACGAGAGATTATCGCTCTGCTATTTATTATAACAATTGTTTAATTAAAAGAAAACAATTAATTTATCTAATAGGTTGATTAGCTATTTTTACTCCATTTTACTTTTAAAAAAAGACGCTGATTTTCGCTACAAGCTACTTCTTCCTACATTCAGACATCAAAACCAAGCACTTTTTCTTTGGGCATCTTTGTTCTGCTACAGAAGTATTGGGTAGCTCTTAGCTCCAATCAGCTACAAAAAATGGGTATAAAAAATCCTTTTATAGATTAGGAACATACCTGTTAATTTATCATTTCAATATTATTTTATCATAAGTTTTCACTTTTTATCTTATCCTTTACTACATTAAATAACCTGTGAAAGTCCGAAATCAACTTTGTGCTTAAGCCTACATGAATGACAACACACGTTTTTAAACTAAGTTCCTCCTACTGAACGAAGTTAAATTGCGGAAAGTGCCATTTGTAATCGATCAATTTCCTCTAATGTTGTTGCTGGACCAAAAGATATCCGAAAAAATTGACGAGCCGCTTCTGTAGAATAACCCATTGATAAAATAGCCTTCGTACCAGATTCACTATGAATATCGCAGGCACTTCCTGTAGAAATACATATCCCCACCTCATTTAATTTTAACAAAACGTATTGCCCCTCTACTCTTTTCATCAATACCCCACAAATATTAGGCAATTGCTTCTCACTCTCAATTATCTGACACGTTTCAGGTAATTTTGACTTAAAGTATCGACGTAAGGCCTCATAATGCTGACGCTCATATTGATAATTTTCAACAGCCGTAGCAAAAGCAACAATAGCCGGGGTATCTAGTGTTCCTCCCCTTAGCCCTTGTTCATGCGTGACACCTGATACTAATGCAGGAACACAGAGCTTAGGATTAATATATATAGCTCCACATCCCTTTGGCCCACTTATTTTATGAGCCGAAACAGTCATAGCATCTACTTGCTGTTTTAATGGGAGTTTACAAAAAGACTGTACACAATCGACATGCAAGAGAATATTGGATTGTTTTGCTATCTCGGCAATTTCTTCAATAGGTTGAATAGAGCCTATCTCTGAATTTACATGTTGAATAGTGATTAAAGCCGTATCTTCCTTTATCGCTTCTTTTAGTTGCTCTACATGTATACAACCATCTTTCTGTAAAGGTAACTTTGTGACCACAAAACCCATTTTTTCAAGTGTATTTAAAGCCGCATGTACAGATGTGTGTTCAGCTTGTGATGAAATAATATGCATTCCTTTATTTGACGCTAAAGCTAATGACAAAATCGAAATTAAATTGCCCTCAGTTCCGCTTCCAGTAAAAATTACACCATCACTATTTACTCCAAGAGATTTTGCTACAGTAGCTCTCGCCTGTTCAACAAAGTAATATGCTTGTCCTCCTAGATCATGTAAGCTTGCACTATTTCCATAATGCTGATTGGCAACTTCACAATATGCTTTGAGAGCTTCGGGAGTCATTGGAGAGGTTGCAGCGTAATCCAGATAAATCATCTTATTCTTCCTTTCTAGTTCATCAAGGTCTTGTTTTCTCTTTTATTTTATGTAAAGATATGTGTCAAGACAACTGTAAAGAAGGTATATGTATGGATGTAATGACAGATGTACTTATTATTGGTAGCGGCATTGCTGCACTACAGACTGCTCGGCTACTCGAAGGGCATTTTCAAGTTCAGATAGTGACAAAATGTTCAGTTAAAATGAGTAGTTCATATCGTGCTCAAGGCGGTATTGCTACCGTTACAAGTCAAGAAGATCATCCAAAGTTTCACATTGCTGATACGTTGACTGCTGGTGAATATCATCATGAAAAAAGGAATGTTGAAATACTGATAAAAAACGGCACAGAAGTTATGCGTGATTTATTAAATGAGGGCTTTCCAGTTGATCGACAAGTTGATGGAGCCCCGGCTCTAGGCTTAGAGGGTGCCCATAGTTATCACCGTATTTTACATGCAGGTGGTGATCGTACTGGCCAAGTAATGATAGATTTTTTACTCAATCAACTTACATCGAATACCGTTGTGAATTGCTATGAAATGGCTTACGAGCTTTTATTGAATAAAGCTGGAGCTTGTGTAGGCGTTCTAACGAAAGGAGCGCATGGAACGAAGCGATACCTTGCCCATCATGTCATCCTCGCGACAGGCGGTGCTGGTGCTATTTATACTTCTACGTCAAACTTTGCTACGAATACTGGAGATGGTATTGCTTTAGCATATCGCGCAGGAGCTGCCATCAGTGATATGGAATTTATGCAATTTCATCCGAGCTTACTTTGGTGTGGAGGGCAGGCCAAAGGATTAGTCTCTGAAGCTGTACGAGGCGCCGGTGGAAGGTTTGTCGATGCACTGCGTCAACCCATAATGAAAGGCATACATGAACAATTGGACTTAGCACCGCGCCATGTTACTGCACATGCATTATTTAATAAACGTGCAGCTGGGCAGGAAACATTTATTGATATTTCAAATATTGAACACTTTGAAAAAAAGTTCCCTACAATTGCTGTGCTTTGCTATGACAATAATGTTAATTTACAAGATCAATTAATTCCTGTAGCACCAGGTAGCCATTTCTTAATGGGTGGTGTTGTAGCTGATGATAAAGGAAGAACGTCTATCCCTAATCTATATGCAATTGGAGAAGTTGCTTGTACAGGGGTTCATGGTGCCAATCGTTTAGCTAGCAACTCCCTTTTAGAAGGAATTACGTTTGGACAAAGAACAGCCCAATACATTATTCACACAGGTTGTAAACAAAATAATTTCTTGATTGATGACAAACATCAACAACAAACAATGCCATTATTATTTACCAAAAAACAATTACAGCATATGATCTCACACGCATTAGGGATTGTGCGAAATCCTATCGATATGCAACACTTCGTACAACAATTGCCCTCAATGCAAGAACTTCTTCATGTTCGTCTAGATGGTTTGAATCAACAGGAACTTGAACTTTACATGATGCATACTGTCGCTACATTAATGGCACACGCAGCCATTACACGAACAGAAACACGCGGAGCACATATTCGCATAGATAAACCACAAAATGAAAATCAGTGGGTAAACCGCTGGATCATTTTTCAACAAGGACAGATGAAAGTGAGGAATTCATTATATGAATGTCATCAAACTCGAGGAAATGCTAAAGCTATTTTTTAATGAGGATATAGGCGATGGAGATTTATCGAGTGAATTTATATTTTCTCCAGATCAACAGGGATCTTTTTCTTTTTATGCGAAAGAAAGCGGCATTTTTTGCGGAGCTCCTATCATAAAACATGGATTTCTTCTCCTTGATCGATCAATGGATATTATCCTCTATAAAAAGGATGGTGATAAAGTACAGGATGGTGATGTTCTTGCTGTTATTCAAGGACCTCTTCAAAAGTTATTAATAGGGGAACGTGTAATTTTGAATCTTATTCAGCGTATGTCTGCTATTGCCACAGCTACAAATTTAGCAGTGCGAGAAACAGCCGGTACTAATGCGAAAATATGCGATACGCGCAAAACAATGCCTGGAATGCGTATGTTAGATAAATATGCAGTTAGAATCGGAGGTGCCTATAACCATCGCAATGGGTTATATGATGCGATAATGCTAAAGGATAATCATATTGCCTTTGCTGGAAGTATAACTAAGGCAGTACAGGTAGCCCGTGAAAAAATCGGTCACACCATTAAAATCGAAGTTGAAATTGAGACAAAAAAACACCTAGATGAAGCAATTGCAGCCGGTGCAGATATCATTATGTTCGATAATCGTAGCCCTGAAGAAATACGTGAATGGCTTTCAGCGGTTCCCCCACATATTGCTACAGAAGCTTCAGGCGGCATTTCGCTTCATAATTTAAATGCCTATGCTGAAACAGGTATTCAATGGATTTCACTTGGAGCGCTAACACATTCAGTCAAAGCCTTTGATATTAGTGCACTTGTACAAACGAAAGGAGCTAATTCCATTGTCCATCACTAGTTTATTACAACAAACGTCACTACTACCAGAGCATTATCGTGCATTATCTAAAAATGACATGGAATCTCGCATTTTAGCAATTAAAAAGAAATTAGGTCGTAAGCTCTTCATCCCTGGACATCATTATCAAAAAGATGAAGTGATTCAATTTGCAGATGCGACAGGGGATTCCTTACAGCTTGCTCAATTATCAGCAGCAAATAAGGAAGCTGAACATATAGTATTTTGTGGCGTACATTTTATGGCTGAAACAGCTGATATGCTTACAACTGAACAGCAGCATGTTTACTTACCTGATATGCGCGCCGGCTGTTCAATGGCAGATATGGCCGATATTTATCAAACAGAACGAGCATGGCCGATATTACAGGAACTCTTTGGCGATACTATGATCCCTCTAACATATGTCAATTCTACTGCTGCCATAAAAGCATTTACTGGGCGACATGGTGGAGCCTGCGTAACATCGTCCAATGCTAAAGAAATGGTTAAATGGGCATTTACGCAAAAGTCACGTATTTTCTTTTTACCAGATCAACATTTAGGTAGAAATACTGCCTACGATTTAGGAATACCGCTTGAAAATATGGCCGTTTGGAATCCCCATACAAATACGCTTGAGACAGATCAATCCCCAGAAAACATTCAAGTCATTTTATGGAAGGGACACTGCTCTGTACACGAAGGTTTTACAGTTCGACATACAGAAATTATACGTAAAGCACATCCAAATATGCGTATCATTGTTCATCCTGAATGTAATCGTGAAGTTGTTGCCGCTGCAGATGATGCAGGTTCTACAAAATACATTATCGATACGATTAATAAGGCACCGAGTGGTTCAGCATGGGCAATCGGTACTGAAATGAATCTTGTGAATCGTATGATCAAGCAGCACCCTGATAAGCAGATTATCTCTTTAAATGAGAATTTCTGTCCATGTCTTACAATGAATCGAATTGACCTTCCCCATCTACTTTGGTCTTTAGAACGTATAGACAAGGGGCAGCCACATAATCGTATTCAAGTAGATGCTCACACTGCGGAAGAGGCACGTTGCTCACTTGAAAGAATGCTAATAAGAGTTTAAAGAATAAAACGTCTACAAGAAATAGTAGACGTTTTATTCTTAATAGGTACTAGAATCTTCTATTTGAACATATTGTGATGTTCAATTTAGTATAGAGAAAATGATTAGCATCTTAAAAGCTATTTTTATACAAAAAAAAGCAGTAGATGTAATACCATCTACTGCTTTTTAGTATGACCCGTACGGGATTCGAACCCGTGTTACCGCCGTGAAAGGGCGGTGTCTTAACCACTTGACCAACGGGCCAATGGCGGAGAAGGAGGGATTTGAACCCTCGCGCCGGTTACCCGACCTAC
>NZ_JALNLQ010000023.1:0-8885 GCF_023337835.1 Lysinibacillus sp. Bpr_S20 | reverse complement strand
TGTTAATAACATTTCTTTAATTTCCGCGAAATTGTCGCGCACGCGTTTAATATCTAACATCGTCATACCTCCAGTAGATTCTTAATGATGGGAAAATAGTTAGTGGAAACACAAAAAAGCCCTCATCCCCATAAAGGGACGAGAGCTACCCGCGTTGCCACCCTAATTGACTAGACAATTTGTCTAATCCACTTATTTCATAACGGCATTTCAGCCGGCGACAGCCTACTTCATTCACTTCGACTGCGCAACTCCAGGACGGATTCACAAGTGCTTTTATCAGCTTCCACCACCCGCTGACTCTCTAAAAAAAACGTGCTTGCTACTACTTCCCATCATCGTGTTCAGTTATTTAAATTTTATCCATACTGTACTATATGAAATGAGATTTTGCAAGTCATACCATAAAAGATACAAAATATTCAAGAATACGTGCGTCTGCCGTTAATTCAGGATGGAATGAACAGCCTAATAAATGATTGTCTTTTGCTAACACGATTTTCCCGTCATGCTCTGCTAATACTTCAACACCTTCACCTACAGAAACAATATGTGGCGCGCGTATAAAGACAGCCGGAATGGCAGGACCTATTTTAGGTATATCGAGCTTTACTTCAAAGCTATCTACCTGACGTCCATAAGAATTTCGTGCAACTACCACATCCATTACAGCTAAATGTGATTCATAATCCACTAATTCCTTTGCTAGTAAAATCAATCCTGCACATGTTCCAAACATCGGTAAACCTTGCTTTGCAAGTGTGCGAATTGGCTCTAATAGCTCGTATCGATTCAGCAATTTGCGCATCGTTGTGCTTTCTCCACCAGGCAAGACAAGTCCATCAAGCTTCTCTAAATCAGATTTTTGTTTTACTAAGACAGCTTCACATCCGAGAGACTCTAGCATTTGCACATGCTCTCGCACCGCTCCCTGTAATGCTAAAACACCGATTCGCTTCATCTTACCAGCCTCGCTCTTGCATACGCTCATTTTGACTAAGCTGTGCAATATCGATGCCTTTCATCGGAACACCTAGCTCCTTTGAAATTTCTGCAATTAACTTGTAGTCCTTATAATGCGTAGTAGCTTCAACAATTGCACGAGCAAATTTCTCTGGGTTTTCTGATTTAAAAATACCAGAACCAACAAATACACCGTCAGCCCCCAGCTCCATCATTAATGCTGCATCTGCTGGCGTAGCAACTCCACCTGCTGCAAAATTCACGACTGGTAAACGGCCAAGATGCTTAATTTCTCTTAATAATTCGAATGGAGCACCAAGCAATTTAGCCTCTGTCATTAATTCATCCTCTGTCATACCAACTACCTTACGTACTTGCGCATTCACTTTACGAATATGGCGAACCGCCTCTACGATATTACCCGTCCCCGGTTCCCCTTTAGTTCGTAGCATGGAAGCTCCCTCACCAATGCGTCGAGCAGCTTCTCCTAAATCACGACACCCACAAACAAAGGGCACTGTATAATCACTTTTTAATAAATGAAACTCTTCATCTGCCGGAGTTAATACTTCACTTTCATCAATATAATCAACACCCATCGCTTCTAGCACTCTGGCTTCTACAATATGTCCAATACGTGCTTTTGCCATTACAGGTATAGATACAGCCCCCATAACCTCCTCTACAATACGAGGATCAGCCATACGTGCAACACCACCCGCCTTGCGAATGTCTGATGGTACTCGTTCTAACGCCATGACAGCTACAGCTCCAGCCGCTTCCGCAATTTTCGCCTGTTCTGCATTAATAACATCCATAATGACGCCACCCTTTTGCATTTCTGCCATCCCACGCTTTACTAATTCTGTACCTGTTTGTTTCATGATTTCTAACCTCCACCTTTATGATGAAATTTAGTATAATCGAAATTGACCATATAAAAATATCCAGTTTACAAAATAACCATAAGGTCAGAAAGAGGAATGAACATGGACATGCTATTATTCCAACTAGAAAAAAAAGGTGAAAAACCGCTCTATGACCAGCTTTATAGCGGCATTAAAGAAGCTATTATTACAAAGAAAATTGCAGTAGGAGAAAAATTACCATCAAAAAGAAAATTAGCCGATTTTTTGAATATTTCTCAAACAACTATTGAAATTGCCTATGCACAGTTACTTGCTGAAGGCTATATTATGTCTAAATCCCGTGTCGGTTATTTTGTAGAGGAAATTGACGAGCTTCCATATATTCAGCAGGACACAATACTTTCTTTACACGAGCAACCTAAGAAAAAATCTTACAAAATAGATTTTAATCCAGGTTCTATCGATATTGATGCCTTTCCATTTCAAACATGGCGGAAATATGCGAAAGAACTCTTTGATGATGCCTCAAAGGAATTATTATTAACAGGTGAGCCTCAAGGAGAACTATCTTTACGAACGGAGATTGCTAATTATTTATTTCAATCACGCGGGGTTATTTGTAGCCCCGAGCAAATTGTCATCGGCTCAGGAACTGAGCAGCTTCTACCAATGATTTTACGTCTCTTTGGTGATGATACTTGCTTTGCGCTTGAAAACCCAGGGTATTCAGCTATTCATCGTATGTTTTCCCAGCATAAAAGGAAAGTCTATCCAATTGCAGTCGATGATGAAGGAATTGTCATCCATGAGCTCGAAAAAACTAGCGCTGACGTTGTTTATATCACGCCATCACATCAATTCCCTACAGGAGCAGTATTATCTGCTACAAGACGTGCACAGGCTTTAAATTGGGCTGCACAAAGCTCCTCTCGATACATCATTGAAGATGATTATGATTCAGAATTTCGTTATACTGGAAAACCAATTCCTGCGCTTCATGCATTAGATCGAAATGACAAAGTGATTTATATGAGTACATTTACTAAATCATTAATGCCGTCCTTGCGCGTTGCTTATTTTGTACTTCCACCAAAATTACTGGCAACTTATAATGATGTATTTAACTACTATTCATCAACAGTACCTCGTTTCGATCAACATATCGTAGCAAATTTTATGCGTGACGGTCATTTTGCCAAGCATTTAAATCGCATGAGGAAGATTTATCGAAAAAAGCATGAAAAGCTTACTTCTATTTTAGAAAACTATTCTAATCAAATTAACATTACTGGTGAGCAAGCAGGAATGCATATTTTACTCAATGTACAGCATACTTTGTCTGAAAAACATTTACAGCAGCTTGCCTCCAATGCAGGAATCAGAATTTATCCATTATCTGATTATCGCCTAGATCACACAACACCTTCACAAGCTCAATTTTTACTAGGTTTCGGTGGTTTACCTGAAGGTGAAATTGAAACTTCTATCAAAAAGCTTATGAACTGTTGGGATATAAAGAAAAAACACCAATCAACCTCACGTTAAAGGATTGATTGGTGTTTCTATATATCAGCAATTTCACCAAGTACGAAAGCGAAGCGGCAGCGGCCAAATGCAGCAAGGAGAAATTGATATTACGATTCAATTAGCTGAATATTATACAGCTCAAACCATGTATGGATTTGGCCCAGATAGGCTAACAGCTGTGGACCTGCCATTAATTGTCCGTACCAAGGAACTTTGAAAGAACTGCCACCCGATTCAATTAACTCTATTAGCTTCTGTCGTTCAAATAACTCATGAAGAATTGAATTTTTGTTCTCCATTATCTCTCTTAGCCACTTTTGGACACCGACTGTATAAACTGGGTGATAGGTTTTAGGGTACGGATTTTTTTTCCGATATAAAACTTCCTCTGGCAATAAATGTTGCATTGCCTTACGAAGCAAACCCTTTTCTATACCCCCTAAATTTTTCATTTCCCAAGGAATATTCCATGCATATTCCACAAGACGATGATCTGCAAATGGTACACGAACTTCAAGACTCGCCCCCATGCTCATACGATCTTTTCGTTCCAGCAATGTTTGCATAAACCAGACCATATTCAAATAAAACATTTCACGTTGTCTCACTTCTTCAATACTTTCCCCATCAAGATAGGGTACTTCAGCAATTGTTTGTGAATAAGCCTGTTGTGCATATGATTCAACTTTTAATTTCTTACGCCATCGCTCTTGCAACATCGTTGATCTTTCAGACAGTGAACGAATCCAAGGAAAACCTGTAGTCGTTTCTGTAAACCATGGATAACCCCCAAAAATTTCATCAGCACATTCACCTGATAGTGCAACGGTAAAGTCCTTTTTAACTTCTTTACAAAACCATAATAACGATGAATCGACATCTGCCATCCCTGGTGAATCTCTAACGATGACAGATTCTATTAAGAAATCGATTAATTGTTGTTGCGAAATTTCCTCAGCATGGTGTGTTGTACTAAAGGTATCTGTCATTTTTTGAATCCAATAAGTGTCTGTGGATGTTTGAAATGCATGTGGATTAAAAAAACGTTCGTTATCCTCGTAGTCTATAGAATACGTATGCAGTTTACCTTTATTTTGTTGCTGGAACATGCTTGCTGCAATTCCTGTAATAATGCTGGAATCTAATCCGCCTGAAAGAAATGTACAGATTGGTACATCTGAAACAAGCTGCCGTTCAATAGCGTCCGTGAGTAAAAAGCGGACATGATCGATCGTTTCTTCTAATGATTCTTCATGACGTATACTCTGTAACTGCCAATACTGCCAAACTCGTATGCCCTCCCTAGAGAAACGCATCGCATATCCTGGACGTAGTTCGCTAATATTTTGAAAAAGTGATTTTCCGGGCGTTCTAGATGGTCCTACAGCCATAATATTTGCTAACCCTTCCGTATTAACGGTCGCTTTAATCAATGGATGAGCTAATATTGCTTTCACTTCGGAAGCAAAGAGTAAGCCGTCTTGTTGTTCTGTATAAAACAAAGGTTTTACACCTAGTCGGTCCCGACATAAAAAAAGAGATTGTGATCGTTCATCCCATATACCAAAAGCGAAAATTCCATTTAAAAAATCAACACACTGCTCTTTCCATTCAATATAGGCCGTTAATAATACTTCCGTATCTGAATGGGTTGTAAAAACATGCCCTCGATTTTGAAGCTCTTTTCTTAATTCTTCTGTATTATAAAGCTCGCCATTATATGTAATGACATAGTTTACACCATCATGAACTTTTTTCATCGGTTGCTTACCACCGATTAAATCTATGACAGCCAGCCGACGATGGCCAAATGCAATATGCTCACTACACCAAATATTTTCATCATCAGGCCCTCGATTATTTAACGTTTTTGTCATTAATTTTAGAACTTCATTACTTTTTCTTAAATCTTTTTGAAAGCTAGCCCATCCTGTAATGCCACACATTTAGCCACATCCTTTCGCCTAATAGCGTATGCAGTAAAGCGTAAAAATGTGAAAAAGAACACGCGATGTTTTAAACAACATCTACGTGTTCTTTATAGTGATTATTAGAATAAGCCACCAACAAAGTCAGTAATGCCACTCCATAAGTTTCCGAAGAAGCTACCAATACCTTGGAAGAATAATGAGATACCTCCAGCACGCTCTACAGCCTCTGTTGTAACAACATTAGCTTTAAGGTCCTTACCGTCAATAAAACCGTAATCTGTGCCCTCTGAGCGCTCGATAACTACCTTCCCGACAACTGTATCCTTCTTAACCTCTGCTTCAAGACTCTTTTTGTCTAATACCAGCTTAGGTTTATATAAATCTTTCTCAGATGACTTAACCATAAATGAAACTGGTTCTTTAACAGCAATCGCTACTTTCTTTTCTTTACCTTTCGTAACTTTTACTGTTTCTTGATCTTTAAACTTATAGTTCGCAGGGACAATTTCTTGTTTCGAGAATTGTGAGAAACCATAGTTTAACAATTTAGCTGTTTCGTCGAAGCGCGCTTTTTTTGGATCCTCTCCTACTGCCTTCATAACTACAGAAATTAAACGTGTACCATTGCGCTCTGCTGTACCTGTAAAGCAATGTCCAGCAAAGTCTGTTGTACCTGTTTTTAATCCGTCAACGCCCTCATATTTGTACGCTAATCCCGGCAACATAGCGTTCCAGTTTATCATGTCGATACTATCATCTGTACCTTCACGGAACTTCTTCTTTGCAATTTTAGACGTTTTTAATACGTCTGGATGATCTTTTAGTAAATGATATGCTAATTTAGCTACAGATTTAGCAGGCATTACGTTTTCATCATTTACTCCTGTACCAGCTGGCTGCATACCAAACAAGTCTGAATTATTAAGACCTGTAGAATTCACAAATTTATAACCTTTAAGACCAAGCTCTTCTGCTTTTTTATTCATTAGCTTTAGAAACTCAGTTTCAGTACCTGCAATTGTTTCTGCTATAGCCGCCGTTGCAGCATTTGCAGAGTAAATTGCCATTGCCTCATATAATTCTTTAATTTTGTAAGTCCCATCTCTACGCAATGGTACGTTACTTAATGCACGGTTTTGAGACATTTTATACGTATAATCCGTTACGTGATACTCTTGATCCCACTTAACCGTACCTGCTTCAATTGCATCCAATAGCAGGTATTCAGTCATCATTTTTGTCATACTTGCAATACCTAATGAAGTATCTGCATTTTGTTCATATAAAATTTTTCCTGAATCTGCATCAATTAAAATTGCAGCATCCACGTGTAGTCCTAAATCTGTTTCTGCATTTGCCTTCGCTGGAATACCTGCTAAAACACTAAATAACAAAACAGGAATTAGGAGTAAGCGAATGACAGTGCTCATTGTCTTTTTCACCTTTAAAGCCCTCCAAAAAATAATCTTGTCCTCGACATTTTATCATATATAGTAAGTTCCGTGCGTACTCTCTATCATAAAAAAATGCTCTCGTGTCATCTTTGTAGACGATTCGAGAGCATAAAAGTTGCTAGTAATATATTACATCGAATAGTTTGGTGATTCTTTTGTGATTTGAACATCATGTGGATGAGATTCACGTAGACCTGCACCTGTCATACGAACAAATTGAGCATGTTCACGTAAGAACTCAAGGTTTGCTGAACCACAATACCCCATACCGGCACGAACACCACCGATTAGTTGATAAATAGTATCTGATAAAGGCCCTTTGTATGGAAGACGACCTTCAATACCTTCTGGAACTAATTTTTTCGCATCTTCTTGGAAGTAACGATCTTTTGAACCTTTTTCCATAGCTCCAATTGAACCCATACCACGGTAAACTTTGAAACGACGACCTTGGAAAATTTCAGTTTCACCTGGAGATTCAGAAGTACCTGCAAGAAGTGAACCAAGCATTACAACGTTACCACCTGCTGCTAGAGCTTTAACGATGTCGCCAGAGTATTTAATGCCTCCATCAGCAATAATTGCTTTACCAAGCTCACGTGCAACTGTTGCACAATCGTAAACAGCTGTAATTTGTGGTACACCTACACCAGCTACGACACGAGTAGTACAAATAGATCCTGGTCCAATACCAACTTTCACTACATCTGCACCAGCCTCAAATAATGCGCGTGCACCTTCAGCTGTTGCCACGTTACCAGCGATAATTTCAAGCTCTGGATAAGATTCACGGATAGAGCGAATTGTTTGTAATACGCCCTCAGAATGACCGTGAGCTGTATCGATGACTACGATATCCACTTGTGCTTCAACAAGCTTTTCAATACGGATCATTGTATCTTTTGAAACACCAACTGCTGCCCCTACTAATAAACGACCATGAACGTCTTTTGCAGCGTTAGGGAACTCAATTACCTTTTCGATATCCTTAATTGTAATTAATCCAGTTAATTTACCTTCTTCATCTACAATTGGTAGCTTTTCGATTTTATATTGTTGAAGAATCTTTTCAGCATCCTCTAAAGTCGTTCCAACAGGAGCTGTAATTAAATCTTCTTTTGTCATAACATCGTCAATTTTTAAAGAATAGTCAGAAATAAAACGTAAGTCACGGTTTGTAATAATCCCTACTAGTTTTTGGCTTTCCATACTATCAACAATTGGTACACCCGAAATTCGGTATTTACCCATTAGATGCTCTGCATCGAAAACTTGGTGAGTCGGAGTTAAGAAGAATGGGTTTGTAATAACGCCATTTTCAGAACGTTTTACTTTTTCTACTTGCTCAGCTTGCTCATCGATTGACATGTTCTTATGGATAATACCGATACCACCTTGACGTGCCATAGCAATTGCCATTTTAGATTCTGTAACTGTATCCATGCCTGCGCTGACCATTGGAATATTTAATTTAATCTTTGGTGTTAGTTGAACTGATAGATCAACATCTTTCGGTAATACTTCTGAATGCGCTGGTACTAATAATACATCATCAAAAGTTAAACCTTCTTTGGCAAATTTAGTTTCCCACATTTTCGTAACGTCCTCCTATAGTTAAAAGAATATTAATTGTAAGATTAACAACGTGCTAAGCTACTGTCAAGAAACTTGTAAAAGAAAGACAATTCAGACTTTTCGAAGTGATAACCTTGATAGTTTTTTCTCCCCTTTTTATACTGTGAAAAATATAGCCTTTTATCTTTCTTCTGCATTTAGAATAAATATTAGTTAAGCTCGTCTTATTTTAGGCAAATTTTGTGGAATTATTGATCAATTATTAAGGTTTTTCATAAAAAAAAACAGCCAGCATACAGCTGACTGTCTAAATTGCCTAGCGACGTCCTACTCTCACAGGGGGAAGCCCCCAACTACCATCGGCGCTAAAGAGCTTAACTTCCGTGTTCGGTATGGGAACGGGTGTGACCTCTTTGCCATCATCACTAGACATATGAAAGAATTTATTCTTTCAAAACTGGATAAACGGTGCATTGAATGTTTCAAACATTTTGGTTAAGTCCTCGATCGATTAGTATTCGTCAGCTCCATGTGTCACCACACTTCCACCTCGAACCTATCTACCT
>NZ_JALNLQ010000022.1:0-9847 GCF_023337835.1 Lysinibacillus sp. Bpr_S20 | reverse complement strand
ATTGGGGTATAGCCAAGCGGTAAGGCAACGGATTTTGATTCCGTCATGCCTAGGTTCGAATCCTAGTACCCCAGCCATTCATTTCTTAGTTTGAGCCATTAGCTCAGTTGGTAGAGCATCTGACTTTTAATCAGAGGGTCGAAGGTTCGAGTCCTTCATGGCTCATCATTTTTTATAATTGCGCCCGTAGCTCAATTGGATAGAGCGTCTGACTACGGATCAGAAGGTTATGGGTTCGACTCCTGTCGGGCGCGCCAAAAAAGCCTAATAGTATCGGAATGTAGCTCAGCTTGGTAGAGCACTTGGTTTGGGACCAAGGGGTCGTAGGTTCGAATCCTGTCATTCCGACCATCTTTCCTTATTGTTGGGGCCTTAGCTCAGCTGGGAGAGCGCCTGCCTTGCACGCAGGAGGTCAGCGGTTCGATCCCGCTAGGCTCCACCATTTATATATTTCCGGAGGTATACCCAAGTCTGGCTGAAGGGATCGGTCTTGAAAACCGACAGGCGGGTAACACCGCGCGGGGGTTCGAATCCCTCTACCTCCTCCATTTTTCCGGGTCAGTAGCTCAGTTGGTAGAGCATTAGATTGAAGCTCTAAGTGTCGGCGGTTCGATTCCGTCCTGACCCACCATATGCGGGTGTAGTTTAATGGTAAAACCTCAGCCTTCCAAGCTGATGTCGTGAGTTCGATTCTCATCACCCGCTCCAAAAATAATGGGCCTATAGCTCAGCTGGTTAGAGCGCACGCCTGATAAGCGTGAGGTCGATGGTTCGAGTCCATTTAGGCCCACCATTATTCCGAAGTAGCTCAGTTGGTAGTAGCACCTGACTGTTAATCAGGTTGTCGCAGGTTCGAGTCCTGCCTTCGGAGCCACGGCCCGTTGGTCAAGTGGTTAAGACACCGCCCTTTCACGGCGGTAACACGGGTTCGAATCCCGTACGGGTCATCAAGCATGTTGCACATTAGTGCGACATGCTTTTTTTATGCCAACTATACTGACAACAAGATACCATTCATGAATGAAATTGTATCTCTAATTCCCAGGTAGTAACGTCTACTCTTAAATATTGAGATGGGGATAATGACTGAAGGCTTCTCTTGTCTATACTTGGGCATAGAAGTTAAAGCCTTTGACGGATGTCACGGAATCGGAAGGGATTTCATGTAGGGTGTTAGCCTAAAATCATCATATCCATGCGGTAACGGCTAATTGATTGTAACAGTAAAATGCCACGTCCTACGGCATTACCAAAATCAACGACATCGTGTCGATCCTCAATACAGGCTAAGCGAAAGGACAATTCCGGACGCAATTATGCCAAGATATAATTCATTAAAAAACCATGCTCAATAGTTTTTCCTCTGTAATTTCCTCTAATTTTTATAATGTCTACTCAAAATGGGAACCCTAATCCATAAATAAATTTAGAAAAATAAAAGAGATGATATTAAATATTGAACAAAGTATTTCATATATAAAAGATGTATGTTTTCTAGCAGATATTTTCGTGGTGAATATAGTTCTATTCCTCTAATATGAGGGTAGATGGAGGAATTCGATATGAATTTACATGAAGTACAGCAGTTTTTAGAACTTTATCAAGTAGAACAAAATAAGTCGAAAACATGGCTAGAAAATAAATTACAGCAAATTAAAACAGCAGGCGAATATATACCGACAACAGAAGAATTAATCTTTGGTGCACGAGTGGCTTGGCGCAATAGTAATAAGTGTATTGGTCGATTGTTTTGGCAATCGCTACATGTTGTAGATGCCCGTGATATTTCAAATGAAGAGGGTATCTTCACTGCTTTGCTTGAGCATATTAAGTATGCAACTAATGGTGGGAAAATTCGCCCAACAATAACGGTTTTTGCACCAGGGCGAGTTCGTATATGGAATCATCAGCTAATTCGTTATGCTGGCTATGAAACGGAGTCTGGGATCGTTGGTGATCCGCATTCAGTTGACTTTACAAAAGTATGTGAATCACTTGGCTGGCAAGGTGAAAGAACAGCCTTTGATATCCTTCCGCTTATTGTACAGGTGGATGGAAAGGAGCCACAGGTGTTTATAATTCCTGATGAATATATACTCGAGGTACCAATTCGTCATCCAGGATCTCCTCAAATAGAGAAGTTAGGATTGAAATGGTATGCAGTGCCGATTATTTCAAGCATGCGCTTCCAAATGGCAAGTATTGATTTTGAGGCCGCCCCATTTAATGGTTGGTATATGGGTACAGAAATTGGGGCACGTAATTTAGCGGATCAAGAACGTTATAATATGCTTCCTGCTATTGCAGAAATTTTCAATCTCGATACAACTAGACAGGCTTCTCTATGGCGTGATCGTGCATTAGTTGAGCTGAATATTGCAGTTCTACATTCCTTTAAAGAGGACGGTGTCAGCATTGTAGATCATCATACAGCTGCACAGCAATTTAAATTGTTCGAGGAAACAGAAGCAGCAATAGATCGTAAAGTTACAGGCAATTGGACGTGGTTGATCCCACCTCTTTCACCAGCTACAACGCATATTTTCCATAAGCCTTATGTTAATGTTTATAATACACCGAACTATTTTTATCAGAAACCAATGTATGAATAGAACTGTTTTATTTATATACTGAATGTTGTCTTTCGCAAATAAAAAAAAGCACTGGTTTGTTTAAAACTAGTGCTTTTTAACTTCTTTCAGAGGATATCCGAGCACCCGCTGAAAGAAGTTAAAGCCTCCGGCGGATATTAATTCACATATTCATTTTTAGAAGCTCTAAATGAACATATGAAGAGTATTAATACTACGATGACAAATAACCAACCCGCGGTATTCCAGCCGCCGAATAAATCATGCAAATAACCAAATAAGATTGGACCGATTGCGGCTAATAAATACCCTAATGATTGGGCAAACCCTGATAAATCAGCTGCCTCAAAAGCTGTACGGGTACGTAGTGTAAAGAACATCATTGCTAAAGCGAATGAAGCCCCTCCAGCTAAGCCTAGTAGCACCATCCACAGTACAGCGAGGCTCTTCCATTCCATCACTACTCCGATAAAGCCAACTAAGTAAAATACAGTAAACATTAATACGAGAGGTCGTTGAGATGTCATTTTACTAGCGATAATAGGCACCACTAAAGCCATTGGGACTTGTGAAAATTGCATGATGGAAAACATCCACCCTGCACGATCTGCAGCTAATCCTTGTGATATATATATTTCAGGAATCCAAGCGGCGGTTGTGTAGAATAATAATGATTGAAACCCCATAGCGCCCGTTACTGCCCAAGTAACAGGAGATTTCCATAATGGTGTACGTTCTTTCGTTGTTTTAACAGTCGGTTCAGGCTTATTAAATTTCAACTGCGGAATCCAAATTAAAATGGTTAACACGACAAGAACAAGTGCGATTGCCAGCGCTCCTTGCCAGCCAAGTGATGAACTGGCAACAGGATAGCTAATGCCAGCACCGAGTCCAGCTGTTAAATTCATCGACATTGTGAAAAATGCCATAAGTAAACCTACGTGATAGGGAAACTTTAATTTAAGTAATCCCGGAATTAGTACATTACCGAATGAAATGGCTATGCCGATTAACATAGTACCGACTATGAGTAAACTAGTTGTGCCAAGGGAGCGTAGTACAATTCCTAACGCTAAAAGAATAGTTGATAAAAATAATGTTATTTCTAGCCCCAATTTACGTGCGACAATTGGTGCGAATGGAGAAATGATTGCAAATGCTAGTAGTGGGATCGTTGTTAGAAAGCCCGCTAGTATATTAGATATGCCGAGATCTTCACGGATAAAGGAAATAATAGGTCCAACCACTGTTAGCGGCATCCGTAATGTCGAAGCAATACAAATTACGCCGATAACTAGTAATAAGGTTGTACCTTTCCAGTTAATTTTCCTGCTTGAATAAGTATCGGTATGTTCATGTGTAGTCAAGTAAATCCCCCCCTGTTAGAACAATTTTGATTGAATTACTATACTACTTTATCACACTAATCAAAATAGTGGAAAATTCACAAAATACCGAACATTGTTCGAGTTATTGAAATGGCATAGGTCGTATGTTAAACTAAAACCCATCATAAATTTAATATTTATATACCTCATGTTTATAGTGAGGTAGAGGTCGCGGTATTTAAGAGTATGCTAATGGAAATGACAAGCATTAGAGATATTAGTTGAAAGGAAATACTGCCGAAGTGTGAGGGGACTTGAAAACCTCATGCTGGGGCTGTCTCCGAAAGGAACAGAACTGTCACGTTTGAACAACGTGTTGAGCTATCATTTTGAAAGAACAGAGGATTTACTTAGCCATCACAGTAATGTTCATGTGATGGCATTTTTTTGCCTCTTATAAAAGGAAGGAAGCTATAACGTGAGTGAGATAAAAGTCAATCAGCTCGGTCATAAAGCGCCGAAGTTGAAAAAAGAATTAAAAAGCCGTCATATTACAATGATTTCATTAGGCGGTACAATCGGTACAGGATTGTTTTTAGCTAGTGGAGGTGCCATTGCGCAAGCAGGTCCTGGAGGTGCACTACTCGCCTACGCATTAATCGGTATCATGGTGTATTTTTTAATGACGAGCTTAGGAGAAATGGCAGCCTATATGCCATCATCGGGTTCATTTAGTACGTATGCTACCAAATTTGTAGACCCAGCTCTAGGCTTTGCACTTGGTTGGAACTACTGGTACAACTGGGCAATAACAATTGCGGCAGAGATTTCTGCTGTGTCATTAATTATGAAATATTGGTTCCCAGATAGCTCATCAGCACTTTGGACTGTTTTATTTATTGCGGTCGTTTTAACGTTTAATCTATTATCGGTAAAAAGCTATGGTGAAAGTGAATATTGGTTTTCCATGATAAAGGTTGTAACTGTCATTATCTTTATAATCATTAGTTTCTTAATGATTTTTGGTATTTTAGGAGGAAAAGCTCCTGTAGGCTTTACGAATTTCTTTATCAGTGATGGACCATTCCACGGTGGCTTCCTTGCTACATTTGGTATTTTCTTAGCTGCGGGATTCTCGTTCCAAGGAACAGAGCTACTTGGAATAACAGCAGGCGAGACAGATGACCCTGGAAAAAATATTCCGAAAGCAGTTAAGTCGGTTTTCTGGCGCATTCTTTTATTTTATATTTTAGCGATTGGTGCAATTGGCATGCTGATTCCATTTACAGACGCACGTTTGTTATCTGAAGATATTGCTGTGTCACCATTTACACTGGTGTTCGACCGTTTAGGAATTGCCTTTGCTGCTTCATTGATGAATGCTATCATTCTAACAGCGATGCTATCAGCAGGGAATTCAGGGCTTTATGCATCGTCACGTATGCTTTGGCAATTAGCGGTAGATGGACATGCACCGAAATTTTTCACTAAACTAAGTCGTCGAGGTATTCCAATTTATGCATTATTGGCGACTTTAGCAGTAGGCTGCCTAGCATTTTTAGCTTCATTCTTTGGTGATGGTGTGGTCTATATGTGGCTTCTAAATGCTTCCGGGATGTCTGGCTTTATTGCCTGGCTAGGAATAGCATTTAGCCATTACCGTTTCCGTCGAGCGTTCGATGTACAGGGCTTAGATCCGAAATTGTTGCCGTATAAAGCAAAGCTATTTCCATTCGGTCCGCTGTTTGCCTTTACGGTTTGTATGATTGTTGTTATTGGACAAAACTACAATGCCTTTATGGGTAATACAATAGACTGGTACGGAGTCCTTGTCTCGTATATCGGTATTCCACTGTTCTTGCTGTTATGGCTTAGCTATAAAATTAAGCATAGAACAAAAATGATTCCACTAGAGCAATGTGATTTAAAAGTCGAATAATTAATAAAAAAGCTGTCCTGTGAGTTATAAAAATGCTCGCAGGACAGTTTTTTTAGGTATGAAATATAGAAACCTCAGAAATTTGTATAGATAAAATTTATTTATTCAGATTTAAACGGAGGGTTTCTAGTTTCCAAAATTTTTGCCTACTTTTGGTGGTAAGTCCGGATGTGGTAGACTGTTGTATAAATGGCAATCAATAGATATGTTGGAAAGAGGTGCGTGAAGGTGCAAAAGCATATTTTATTAGTAGAAGATGACCAAGCCATTCGTGAAATGGTAGAAAGCTATTTAACGATGGAGGGGTTCCTTGTTACCTCTGCCGTAAATGGAGAAGAAGCACTACAAAATTGTTTAAACAATCCCTTCGATTTAGTAATTTTGGATATTATGATACCGAAACTTAATGGATTAGAAGTTTTAAAGATTGTACGAGAGCAAGCATCACTTCCGATTATCATTATGTCAGCTAAGGATAGTGATGTCGATAAAGCGTTAGGCCTAGGGTTGGGGGCAGATGATTATATTGCCAAGCCATTTTCGATGCTGGAATTTTCGGCGCGTGTCAAAGCCGCAATTAGAAGAGCTACAAAATACGCCAATCAAGAAGAGGATAAGAAAGATATAGTAGAGGTAGACAACTTATTGATTGACCTTGTTAATTTTTCGGTAGAGAAGAATGGACAAATGCTAAAGCTAACGTCGAAGGAATTTGCCATCTTAAAATTATTTGTAACAAATCGTAATCGTGTTTTTACAAAGCAGCAGATTTATCAATTGATTTGGAATGATGCTTACTATGGGGATGAAAACATTATTAATGTACATATAAGAAGATTACGTGAAAAAATTGAAGACGATCCATCCAATCCGCAATATATTAAAACGCTTTGGGGCATCGGCTATAAATTTGAAGGGTAAACGCTATGATTATATTTTTATTACTGATAATGGTGTTACTCGTAGGAATTATTATTTTTCAGGTGAGAGCAAAAAGGCAACAGGACGCTACGATTCAATACATGCATCAAAAACTGCAAGTAATCATTGATGAACAATCGAACGAAAAGATTTTAGTGTCGACGGTCAATCAGGAATTGCAGCAGCTACTTATTGTGATGAATGCGTTGTTAGATCACAATCAAAAAGTGCGGGCAACACATCGAAAAATGGAAAGCTCCATGAAAAAAATGCTGGCCAATATTTCGCATGATCTTAAAACGCCTTTAACAGTTGTACTAGGTTATTCGGAAATGCTGCAGCTTAATCAGTCACTTAGTGATGAAGAGCGGCAAAGGTTACTCATTGGTGTTCATTCTAAAACATTGGAAGTATTAAAAATAATTCATACATTTTTTGACCTGGCAAAATTGGAGGCAGGAGATACAGATTATCCAATGACGAAAATTAATGTAGGTGAAATTTGCCGAAAAAATATTTTATCATTTTACGATATGGTCACGTCTATGGGATTAGAGATTGATATAGAAATACCAGAAATGTCCATGTATGCCCTTGGTAATGAAGAAGCGTTAGATAGGGTACTGAATAATTTATTGTCAAATGCTATTGCCTACGGTGCTGCAGGAAACATCATTGGGCTCACGGTAAGAAATGATGATACTACTATTTTTATTGATGTTTGGGATCGTGGTAAGGGGATTGACGAATATCATATTGATAATGTTTTTGAAAGATTGTATACGCTTGAGGATTCTAGAAATAAATCCTTTCAAGGGAGCGGTCTTGGCTTAACGATTACAAAACGTCTTGTAGAATTAATGGAGGGCTCTATCCAGCTTTCTAGTATCCCATATGAGAAGACTATTTTTACAGTTTCTTTAAAACGAATGACATACTGAGCAGCCGCGCTTGTAGAGCAATTTTATGGCTTTACAAGCTTTTCTTCTGCACTTAAGAAATTTGTAAGAATCAAGTAATAAATTAGAGAGCTTCATTTTTTATAATAAGGATAGCTAAATTTAAGGGAGAGATCTACATGACATATATTGTGAAAACAAATCAGCTTACAAAGGTGTTTGAGGGAAAAGAAGTCGTTTCTGCTGTGACTATGCATGTGAAAAAGGGAGAGATTTACGGGTTTTTAGGTCCTAATGGTGCCGGAAAAACGACAGTCATGAAAATGTTAACAAACCTTACGAAGCCAACGAGTGGAGATATTGAAATCTTTGGTGAAAAATTAATGGACCGCTCATACGATGTGCTAAAAAGGATGGGAACGATTATCGAATACCCGATTTTTTATGAAGATTTAACAGCAAAGGAAACATTAGAATTACATTGCGAATATATGGGCTATTATGACAAGAAAGAGATAACCCATGTTCTAGATTTAGTAAAGTTAACAAATACAGAGAATAAGCGTGTGAAAGACTTTTCTCTTGGAATGAAACAACGATTGGGTATTGCACGTGCAATTATTACGAAGCCGGAATTACTTATTTTAGACGAACCGATTAATGGACTAGACCCAGTTGGCATTAAAGAGCTTCGAGAGCTATTTAAGATGCTTTGTAAAGAGTATGGAATTACGATTATTATCTCTAGTCACATTTTGGGTGAAATTGAACAATTGGCAGATACAGTTGGGGTTATTAAAGATGGAAGATTAATTAAGGAAGTATCAATGGACGCTGTCAACCGTAGTCAAGCAGATTATATTGAAGTGATTGTTAATGATGCGAAAATGGCTGCCTTTATTATAGAAAGTAAATTGAACATTACTAACTTCAAACTAATGGATGATTATTGTATTCGAATTTATGAATCAACGGCTTCCCAAAAGGTGCTATCTAAAACATTGATTGAGCATGATATTGAAATTGAGGGCATTAGCAAAAAAACAAGCTCATTAGAGGATTATTTCTTGAAGTTAATCAATGGAGGTGTAGCTAGTGCTTAATTTAATGCGGCTAGAAATGAAAAAATACCATATTGGTTCATATATAAAAAAAGCCGTTTTAGCAAATTTTATAATACTAGGTGTTATATTTCTGCTTATCTTTATTACTAAAGTAGAAGGGGATCAAGATCTCAGAAATTATCAGGCGGCATTTGGCTTTATAGATTCAGGTGTAAGAGCAGTATTTATTATTTTTGCTAGTGTGTTAATCGCTAAATTCATTATTGGAGAATTCAAATATAGAACCATCACTGTAGCATTTATGTATCCATTAAGTAGAAAAAAATTAATTGCTTCAAAGCTAGCCATTGTTGTTCTTTTTACTTTTTGTGCAATTATTTTATCGACTATTTTTGTAACAGCAGTTTTTTGTACTGTTAGTGAGAGTTTCCAATTGCTTCCGGATACATTAACGCTTTCTTTCATAATACAACGAATTCCCGCTGTGATTATGAATGCAGTTTCATCATCATGCATCGCATTAATACCATTGTATTTTGGTATGAAAAAATACTCTATTCCGGCAACGATTGTATCATCTATATTAATTGTATCAGTCGTATCATCGAATTCAGGCAACTTCACCCTGTATGATATAATTTTCATACCAATCACTTTAGCTATTATCGGTATAAGCGTAGCCTATTTATCATTCCGAAACATTGAGAAAATAGATATTTAAAGTTGAAAAAATAGCGCATCGTAGTAGGGGTGACAATTGTATACCATATAAAAGTTGATTGAAGAGGAGACTTGGCGACTCCTAGGGGATTAGCTATAGGGGAACGAAGGCTAAAGGCATGGCGAAAGCAAAGCGGCAGCAACAAATGTTTTATCTGTGCGAAAGCAAAGCGGCAGCAACAAATGTTTTATCTGTACGAAAGCGAAGCGACAGCAACAAATGTTTTATCTGTGCGAAAGCAAAGCGGCAGCAACAAATGTTTTATCTGTGCGAAAGCAAAGCGGCAGCAACAAATGTTTTATCTGTACGAAAGCGAAGCGACAGCAACAAATGTTTTATCTGTGCGAAAGCAAAGCGGCAGCAACAAATGTTTTATCTGTGCGA